>NZ_BALU01000005.1 GCF_000615285.1 Lactobacillus kitasatonis DSM 16761 = JCM 1039
AAAATAAAATTTTCTGTTGACAAACTTCATTAGCAAGATTTTTATAACATTAAATTTATTTAAGAAAGGAGCTACATATCATGTTAGAATCACAAAGCGCATTAACAGTAGAATTACGACGCCACCACCAAAATGATGGCCTATTTTGTAATCCTAAATTATGGTGTGCGGCGATTTTTGTTAAATAATTAATTAAACGATTATTAAGTGAAGACTCACGTCCCTAATTGGGATGAGGGTCTTTTTTTATTAAAAAAGAAAGAGTAAAGA
The DNA here is from genome assembly GCF_000615285.1 of Lactobacillus kitasatonis DSM 16761 = JCM 1039. Lineage (GTDB taxonomy): Bacteria > Bacillota > Bacilli > Lactobacillales > Lactobacillaceae > Lactobacillus > Lactobacillus kitasatonis. Next base: position 271 of record NZ_BALU01000005.1, read on the forward strand.
TTATGAAAGCATGAAGTTAGTCAGTTCCGCAAGTTTAAATGTTGGTGCAGCTTTAAGTGTAGCTGCTTGTGGTCAAAATAATAAGAGTGCAACTAAGAGCGCCAAGAAGTTCCCAGAACAACCCCCACAAAAAAAAGGGCGGGACTTTGTCCTATGCTATTGAAACTGATACTCCTTTTAAAGGGATTTTTGATAGTCAGTTATCAGTTGATCAAGTGGATTCAGACGTAATGCAATTTGGTAATGAGGCTTTGTTCGATACTGATAATCAATATAAGATTACTAATAAAGGCCCAGCTACTTTTAAATTAGACAAGAAAGCCAAGACAGTAACAATTACTGTTAAGAAAGGAGTTAAATGGTTGCTAAGGAATTGGAATATCCATATGAAATGACCGCTAATAAGGCTACTAACAGTCTACGGTACTCGGATCCTTTAGCTAATATCGTAGGAATGAAAGCCTATCATAATGGCAAAGCTAAAACTATTTCAGGCATAACTTATCCTGATGGTGAAAATGGTAGAACTATTGTCATTCACTTCTTAGCAATGAAGCCAGGGATGTTGCAATCTTGTAATGACTATTTTATTGAAACGGCAGCTCCATATCATCATTTAAAGGATGTACCTTTCAGTAAATTAGTTTCATCAGATCAAATCAGAAAAGATCCATTATTCTTTGGACCATATAAAGTTAGCAAAGTTGTCAGAGGTCAGTCAGTAACTTGGGTTCCCAATAAATATTATTGGAGAGGTAAACCAAAGTTGAATAAGATTGTGGCGCAAGTTGTTTCAACTAAAACAGCTAGTAAAGCGATTAAGAGTCACAAGTTTGATATTGCAGATGTAGTTAACCCTGATTGGCAAGCAGTCAAGAACGCTAAGAATACTAACTTTATTGCTAATATCCCTCTTGCATATAGTTACTTAGGCTTCAAAGTCGGGAAGTGGGAGAATGGCAAGAATGTCATGGATAAGAATGCCAAGATGAATAATAAATCTTTGCGTCAGGCAATTGCCTATGCCAAGAATATTAATCAAGTTGAAAAGAGATATACGCAGGGATTGATTTTCAGAGTGCCAACTTTGATTACTGCTCAATTTGGTGATTACTTCGATAAAAATGCAAAAGGCTTTCCATACAATTTAAAGAAAGCCAACCAATTATTGGATAAAGCTAGCTACAAGAAGAAAGGCAAATGGAGGGTTCAACCTAATGGCAAGCCTTTGAATATTCACTTGGCCGAAATGACAGGTTCTGCAGTGCAAGAGCCGATTATTCAGAATTATATTCAACAGTGGCATAAAATCGGCTTGCATGTCAGCTTAACTGGTGGCAGATTAATTGAGTTCAATTCCTTCTACGACAAACTGGACCACGATGATAAAAATGTCGATATGTTTATGGCAGCTTGGTCATTGTCATAAGAGCCTTCACCAAGAGGGATGTACAGCGAAACTAACCCAATGAATGACTCTAGATTCGTTACCAAGGAAAACAATAAATTGCTTGATGAAATTGATTCTACTAAGGCATTCAATCACAAGTACCGGGTAGCAGCTTTTCATAAATGGCAACAATATATGAATGATGAAGCTTATATTGTACCAATGACTAACTCTTATGCGATTCAAGCTGTTAATAATAAGATCGTGAACAACTCGTTAAAACCAACAGCTGCAAATAGTGTTTGGTATAAAGTAGGCTTTAGTAAGTAGTTAATTTCTTAACGTTAAAGATGGTGTTCGCTTGAATTATGAGACTGGTAATAGTCGAATAAAATAAAAGTAAAATGATCCACTACCAATTAAGGTAATGGATCATTTTTTAACTTGCAATTAAAATCTTCCCAAGAGGGCTGCTAGTGTACCAATTCTGCGGTTGCATAGCTGCTAAACTAGCGACAATAATAAAAATTCCACCAATGGAAATTGATAAGGCAAAAAGATAATTAAACATAATGAACAGAGAATTCCCATTAATAGCTTGACGTAAAATGTGAATAGCAAATGCTACTACAATCATCCCTATTGAGATACCGATTTGGTAAAAAACATACATCAACTTTTTCCCAGTCTTTTTAAATCTGTTAAATATTATATGATTTTTTTGAATAATAAACAAAAATTAAAATTAAATTTGACTTATATTAATAAGACTATTATTATTCACATTAAAGTAAGATGTTTTAATGAATGAGAGGTATGTAAATGGATTGGACCATTATACAGCAGGCATTGCCAGCATATGGGCATGCCTTCGTTTTTACTGTTTGGCTCTCATTGGTTGGGATTATTGGCTCAATCATTGTTGGAGTCATTGCAAGTTTGCTGCAATACTTTAAGACCCCGATCTTAAGTCAGATTGCAACAGCTTATGTCGAATTGGCACGCAATACACCGCTTTTAATTCAACTTTTCTTTTTGTATTATGCATTCCCGGTAATTGGTTGGCGAATGTCATCAATTACTGCAGGAATTATCGGTTTGATTTTCCTTGGGGGAGGCTACATGGCTGAAGGGTTCACCGGTGGCTTCCAAGGGGTAACGGATAGTCAAATCAATTCTGGTGAAGCTTTAGGAATGAATCGCTTTCAATTAGCAAGATACATTGTGTTCCCGCAAGGATTTGCCTTAAGTATGCCAGCTTTGGCAGCTAATGTGATTTTTCTTATTAAGGAAACATCTATTTTTACAGTGATTGCAATTCCTGAATTGACTAATACGGCATTGGATTTGATCGGAATGTATTACCGGTCTAATGAATATTTATTAATGTTGGTTATCGGGTATGCAATTATTATGATTCCAGTAATTTTACTTTTAAACTGGCTAGAAAGGAAAGTTCGTTATGGCGCATTCGGGGATTAATGTCTTATTCAGCGGTAGCAACTTTGATCGGCTATTAGTTGGTTTATGGACCTCTATTTGGATTGCTGCTTTGTCAATTATCATTGGATTGCTTATTGGAACTATATTCGGTGTTCTTCGGACAATGCCGAATAAAATAATTCGTTGCATTTTAAGAGTCTACATGGAGATCTTTAGGATTTTACCTAGTGTAGTTCTACTTTATTTGGTTTATTATATTTTGCCTCGTAGCTTGCATATTAATTGGCCGGGTTCTGGATGGCAGTCTTAGCTTTTTCGCTTTGGGTAGCAGCAGAGTTCAGCGATATTGTTCGTGGGGCTTTGCAATCCGTGCCATTAGCTCAAAAGGAAAGTGGCTTGGCATTGGGTTTGAGTAAGACGCAGCTTTTCTTGTATGTTTTGTTACCTCAAGCATTCAAGTTAGAGTTACCAGCTACGATCAACTTAGCAACAAGAGTAATTAAAACAACTTCTATTTTAATGTTGATCAGTGTAATGGATGTTATCAATGTGGGACAACAAATTATTGAAGCAAATAATCAAAAATTCCCAACAGGTGTTTTCTGGGTTTATGGTTTGATTTTCTTCTTTTACTTTATCCTGGATTATCCTTTATCAGTATGGGCAAAGAGTTTAATGGCAAAGCAAAAATAGGTGAGAAAAATGACTGAAGAAATTTTAAAAGTGGAACATCTAAACAAGTTTTATGGTGACTGGCAAGCACTTCACGATATTAGCTTTAATTTGAAAAAGGGTGAAGTTTTGGCGATTCTGGGTCCCTCAGGTTCAGGTAAATCAACACTCTTAAGAACACTGAATGGTTTGGAAAATTATAAAAATGGTGAGATTGTCTTTCATGGTAAAAAGGTCCAGTCCTCTCCAAAAGAATGGCAAGCTATTCGACAAAAGATTGGCATGGTTTTTCAATCATATGATCTTTTTCCAAACCTAACAGTAATGCAAAATATTCTTTTGGCACCTACGAAGGTCCAAAAACGGGATCGAGCAGAAGTAGAACAAGAAGCACATCATTTGTTAAAACGGGTAAATATGGATCAATATGCTGACACGTATCCTCGAGAATTATCTGGTGGTCAACAACAAAGAGTGGCAATTGTCCGTACTTTAGCTATGAAGCCTGAAGTTATTCTACTTGATGAAATTACTGCATCTCTTGACCCTGAAATGGTTCGTGGTATTGAAGATATTGTTAAAAAACTTTCAGAAAATGATCATATGACAATGATTTTAGTTACTCACCAAATGAACTTTGCTAAACGTGTCGCTGATCAAGTCCTCTTTTTGGAAAAAGGCAGGATTATTGAGAAAACTCCTTGTGAACAGTTCTTTATTGAACCACAATCTGAAAGAGCTCAGCAATTCCTCACTGATATGGACTTCTAGGGGGATGAAACTATGAGTGGACGAAAGATATTCAACACTATTATTAGTGTAATTGCCGCTGTCGTAGTGTTAGCTTCAGCTTATATGGGTTTAACTAAACCATATCTAGCTCGTTCTGCTGGTGGTGGCGGTTGGAGTAACAATAATAGTGTGACCCAAATTAAGCGTCGAGGTTATATTCGAATTGGTGTTTATGGTGACTTACCACCATATGGTTGGGTTAACTCTCAAGGTAAACGGGTTGGTTTTGATTTGCGACTTGCACGAGAATTAGCTAAAGAATTAGGTGTGAAACCACGATTTACCCAACTTAACGGAAATAACCGGGTTGACGCATTGAATTCTGATAAAGTAGATATGGTCTTAGCCAACTTTACCAAGACTCCAGAAAGAGCAGAAATAGTAGATTTTGCCCATCCTTACATGAAAGTATCAACTGGTGTCGTTTCACCTAAGAGTCACCCGATTACCAGTGAAAAGCAATTGCGAGGGAAACAATTGATTCTTTTGAAAGGATCAACGGGTGAAAATTACTTTGCTAAGCGTCCTGGAATAAAGCTTTTACGTTTTGATTCAGAAACCCAGCAATTTAATGCAATGAAAAATAAGCGAGGAGCTGCATTAGCTGATGATAACTCCTACTTATATGCCTGGATTAAAAAGAATCCGCAATATGTAGTTGGAATTAGATCAATTGGTCCTCACCAATTTATTGCACCTGCTGTTAAGAAGGGTAACAAATCTTTATTGAAGTGGACTAATAAACAAATCAATCGTTTGACTGCTGAAGGTTTCTTCAAGAAAGATTACCAAATTGAACTTAAACCATACTTTGGTAAAGGAATTGTGCCTAGCGACATTTTATTAAAGTAAATCAAAAATTAAAAGAGAAGTAATTCAAACTTGGAATTACTTCTCTTTATTCTATGCCAAAGTATTTTTTAGCTGCGTCGCTCATCTTATTTGGTGATCAAACAGGGTACCAGACGAATTCGACGTCTACATTTTTAACTTCTTCGACCTGTTCTACTTCTGCTTTGATTTTATTAAGGCCGATTGTAAAATTAAATTCATTATTGCAATTTACGACTCACTAATTAAATAAAAAGAATATAAAAAATGCTTAGTACCTAGTTGGTATTAGGCATTTTTGTTTAGCCTATAATGAGCATTCTCCAAAATTGACTACTGGTGTACCAGTTATGCGGCTGAATTGCGGCAAGGCTGGCGATAATGATTAAAACGCCAGCCGTTGAGATCGAAATGGAAAAGATGAAGTTAGTGAAATTGGCAGGGTAGCTGCTTTTGCGACATCCCCTGAAGATGTAAAGTGCAAGACCCACGAAAAAGAAACCTACAAAAATCCCGATTTGATACCAAATATCCATTACTACTCCCTTAATTAATCCTTCTTTTCATAACCAAAATACTTCTTTGCGGCGTCGCTCATACGGTCCGGCGACCAAACCGGATACCAGACAAATTCTACGTCCACGTTTTTTACTTCTTCAACTTTTTTAACTTCTTTAGTGATTGCATCGATTAAAAAGCCGGTCAAGGGACAGGCTGGAGTGGTCAAAGTCATGTTGATTAAGCAGATGCCATCTTCGTCCAAGTCGATACCATAGATTAAGCCTAAATTAACCACGTCGACGTTTAATTCAGGGTCGATCACCTGAGCGAGGTGGTTAATGATGTCGTTTTTGATTGTTTCGCCGTCTCTCATTATGCATCCTCACCAAAAATCTTTGCTTTGATTGCTTGTCCGGTTGGCGTACCAGCTAAGCCACCGATTCCTGTTTCGCGTAGGGATGCTGGCATTTGGTGGCCAACTTTTTTCATGGCATCGATACATTCGTCAGCCGGAATTACACTAGTGCATCCCGCCAGCGCCATATCTGCCGCAATCAAAGCGTTCCCAGCACCAATCGCATTTCTTTTCACGCAAGGCACTTCAACCAGTCCTGCAATAGGGTCACAAACAAGGCCAAGCAGATTCGACATTGCAATCGATAAAGCCTGTGCACTTTGTTCGGCGGTGCCGCCAGCTGCTTCAACTGCCGCAGCCGCACCCATGGCAGAGGCAGAGCCTACTTCAGCTTGGCAGCCGCCAGTAGCACCAGCGATTTCGGCATTGTTGGCGATCACCATGCCAAAGCCACCGGCAGTGAACAAGAAGCGAATCATTTGCTCCTCAGTTAAGTTGAGTCGCTTTTCTAATAAAAACAAGACACCAGGCAAGGTGCCGGATGAACCAGCTGTTGGCGTAGCACAAATGACACCCATTGCCGCATTAACTTCGTTAGTTGCAACAGCATTCTGTACGGCAGTCATGATCGTGTCGCCAGAAAGGGTGTGGCCTTTCTCAATATATTTCTTTATCTTCACGGCCTCACCGCCAGTTAAGCCAGTGCTGGAAAACACACCATTGCCGCTGCGACCTTTTTTCACCGCATCGCGCATGGTTTCCAGATTGTATTTCATTTTGTTCCAGACTTTTTCACGAGGTAAGCCTGACATTTGGCATTCTTGCTCGATGATCAATTCAGAGATAGGTTTGCCTGTTTTTTCAGAGTCGGCGACAATTTCTTTAATGTGGTTGTACATGATTTCTTCCTATCTATAAACAAATGATGTGAGGATATTTCTTCCGTAATTCACCAGTTAAGTCTGGTTTGAAGTAATTTTGGATATCGTACTCATAGATGTAACAAGCGTGCGACTTGTAGATTCTTTTTTCCTTAAAAGGGGCCTTGAGTTTCAAAAAGTCAGATAAGGATCTCTCGTGATTAAGTTTTCTCTCAAAATCAACTAAGATCACTATTGGTAGAGAACCGGCTGGCTTGATGTTGATGCCGTGTAAGACGATGTCGCGCACTTCGATGGCACCGCCACCGATAGAGCAGCCTGATAATTGGGCCTTCTTTTCACCATCTGACATGTCCAAAATCGCAGTGTTAGGGTGGCCGATGGGGCTTTGGCCTTCTTCTTCAACAAAGCGAATATCGATTCCGCGTTGGCGCGCAATCTCAGGTGCTCGCGGCACACGCAAATCGTCTGTAGTAAAGCCCAAGATTCCTGCAGCGATGGCATAGTCAGTACCATGTCCGCGGTGCGTTTGCGCAAAAGAGCCATAATAATGTACAGTAACTTTTTTAGGTACGCCGCCGAATAGTCGGTTGCCTTCACGGCCAATGGCTACGGCACCAGCAGTGTGTGAGCTTGACGGCCCGACCATGACCGGTCCGATGATGTCAAAGACACTCTTGTAACGATTCTCCATTGTAAGATCCCCTAATGTATAATTCTCGTTTCTCATTATAACGGATAATGGGGAATTGATAAGTAAAGATTGAGATCATTTTCAATCTTTTGAGAAATAGAATAAATAAGATTATAATAATTATGATTACAGTAATCGTAATTACTGTAATCGTAATTACTGTAATTATAATTACTGGAGCAAAAATGAACAAATTTATTGGCCGAGAAATTGAATTAAAAAATTTAAACCGAATGTATAATAGCTCTAATTTTGAAATGGCAGTTGTCTATGGGCGCCGCCGTGTAGGAAAGACTTCATTAATTAAACAATTTATTGTTGATAAACCTGCAATTTATGTTCAGGGAGTTGAAGCAACAGTCGAAACAAATTTACGTTTTCTTTCAAATGCAATTTTAAATTTTGAACAGCCAAATAGAATAAACAAAGGAAGAACTTTTCAAGATTTGGAAGAAGCATTTGAAGAAATTCAAGATATAGCTAATCGCCAACAAGAAAAACTAATTTTTGTAATGGATGAATATCCATATTTTGCGCAAGCTGCATCAGAAATTAGCTCAATATTGCAATACGTAATTGACCATATTTATAAGGAAAATAACAATATTATGTTGATCTTGTGTGGCTCATCGATGTCCTTTATGGAGCACCAAGTTTTGGGCTATCAAAGTCCACTTTATGGTCGAAAGACAGGTCAATTTAAGATTCGTCCATTTGATATCTTTGATACTAAAAAAATGTTGCCCAAAGTTAATGATGAAGATTTGATGGCTTACTATGGGATAACGGATGGTATTCCTCAGTATTTGAGTTTTGTTGATCAAAATTTAAGTGTTCCTGAGAATATTCAAAGAATGTTTTTGATGCAAAATGCACCACTTCAAGATGAACCGAATGTTTTATTACAAGAAGAGTTACGTAAACCAGCTACATATTTTTCTATTTTAAATGCGTTAGCTCATGGTAAAAATAAGAATTCTCAAATAAGTCAAGCAATTGGTTTAACTGGCACAAATAGTATTAGTTCTTACCTTAATAACTTAATTGAACTTGAAATTATTGAACGCAAACAACCAATTTTGGAACATAACTCTAGAAAATCTATTTATGCATTTAAGGATAATTTGTTTAAGTTTTGGTTTAAGTTTATTGCTGAAGCTCAAGATCAAATAGCACTTGAGAAAACTGATGGAATTTTAGCAGCCATTATGGATGAATTACCAAGATTTTTAGGACCAGTATTTGAACAAGCTTCTAAAGACTGGCTATGGCAACAAGATAATCTACCATTTTATCCTAAGAAGATTTCTGGCTGGTGGGGGAATAATCCGGTTCGTCATCGCCAAGAAGAAATTGATGTTGTGGCAATTAATTTCAATGAAACAGAAGCTATCGTTGGCGAATGTAAGTGGAGAAATGCCGATAAGCTTAATCATGAAATGATCGATACATTAATGATGCGGGCTACATTATTACCTAAAATTAAGAGGACGTATTTATATTTCTTTACCAAAGAATATTCAGATAATTTTATTAAGTATGCTAGAGAACATAATGTTAAAGTAGTTAAATACCAAGATTTTTTTAGAGAAGGATAAATTATGACTAACGAAAAAGACAAATTGAAGCAAAATTTAGAGAAGGTCGCTGAAGAACGCGGCGACCAGCAAGCAGTATCTTATCAAGATTTGTTCAGTCCAATGTTCATGCAAAAGAATACCAGCTTTGCTACGATTGATGTGTTTGTAAGAGAACTTGGCTTGAAGGACTTCCAAGAGATCGAAAAGATTGATGACAAAGTAATCGACGATTTTGTCAAAAAAGAGACGAAATTTAATAATTGGCAAGAAATGCAACAGCGTGCGGTAAGCGAATACATGACTAGCTTATTTTAATAAAAAGTAACCCCTAAAGTCGGTTATTAGCTGATAAGAATGGTATCATTAATATAATAGTAAATATATATTTTTGGCGTAAAAAGAAAAGGAAGAGAACGATGGAAGATAAAGAAATTGTTCAAAAGATTGAACAGGGCGTCAAAGAATCAGAAAATTGGAGTGTATATCACCACTTAAAGGATAAGTTAGGTTATCCAGCATTGATGTTGCGTCAAACTAACACAAGTGCAAATAGTTTCGGCGTAAACATCGATATCTTTAAAGGATATGCTTACTTGTTCTTGGACAATGGTACACCTGCAGAACCTGGCAAGCCTTTCTCAGTGCAAGAGATGTCAGATTGGGTAGCTTTGAGAGAACTTCTTGACATCATCAAGCCTTATATGAAAAAATAATCCATGAAAAATACGAATTTGCAGAGATTGCAGATTCGTTTTTGTTTATGGAGAAGGAATCAAAATGCAAAAATACACGAGATTGGCAACTAAGGATGACTTGGTTGAGATTATGGCTATTATTGGGGATGCCAAGGCATTTTTGAAAAAATCAGGCAGTACGCAATGGCAAAATGGCTATCCAAATGAAGAATCAATTTTAAATGATATTAATAATAAAAACGGCTATGTGTTGATGGTAGGCGATAAGGTAGCTGGGTATGCGGCAGTAATCGCCGGGATTGAACCAACTTATCAAGAGATCGATGGTGCATGGCAAAATGATAATGATCTTTATGCGACAATTCACCGTATTTGCTTGAGCGCAGATTATCAAGGCCAGGGGTTAGGCAAGATCTTTATGTCAAACATCGTCAGCTTGCAATATGCGAATGGTGTTAGAAATTTCCGTGTCGATACTCACCGTTTGAATAAACCAATGCAAAGATTAGCTATAGACTTTGGTTTTGAATATCGCGGCATTATCCAAGTACACGAAAACGACGATCCAGATCGCTTAGCCTTTGAACTAAATATGTAGAAAACAAAAAGCCCATGATTGTTGCAAATAGTAACAATCATGAGGCTTTTAAAATATGACTTATTTTTCATTATAAATAGCTTTAACAGCATCGATATCACATTGTTGGATGGTGCAAGCACGTTGATCAGTTACCGCAGAGTTCATAACTGATGGTTGACTGTCGTTGTGTTCCAAACCAATGGCGTGGCCCAATTTGTGTTCAGCTACAGACAACGCGATCTCTGGATTTACTTGATCCAAGAAGTAATTGCGTATTGAGCTTATGGTTGAACAAATCAGTGATCAAAACGTTTGAAACACCGAGCAGGTGAGAATTCCAAAGACCAGCTGGAATATAAGTTTACTGAAGATGGGCTTCAAGCTAAAAGTCCTAATACAATACCGATAATTGGCAAAGTCCAGTAGGCATTGATTGGGAAGTAGCCGCGAACTGGCAAGTATAAACATGGCTTGTTACCAAAGAACAGAATAGTCATGAAATCAGCTGAGAAGCTGGCGGCTAAAATTGAGACCACCTTTTTGGGTTTAAAGCTGAAGGAGATTTCTTCAACTAAGAACATTGCGCCGGCAATTGGTGCACTAAAGACAGCTGCAAGTTCTGCCGCAACACCACATTCTTGCAGTTCCTTAATTTGATCTTTGTCTGATTCAAAGACGCTTTCGGCTAACCCTTGTCCAGCATGGTATCTTGTTTTCACCTGAGAAAACAGCTTCAATTTGTGGTAGACCAGAACCGACTAATTGATTCAAATATGGTTTAGTGATGTGACCTAGTACAAGGCAGATAACGATCATCAAGATAACAGAGGACACAAGCCACATTGGTTGTGCCGCCATCTTCGGGTAAATGAAGTTGAGGATCTGCATCGTATGGTCAAATGACCCAGCGGATATTGAATAAAAATTATCTATTTTCTTGAACTACCTTAACAATTTGAATGATGATAGTAGGCATTAATGCTAACCCGATAATCCAAAGAAGTTGAGTGCTAGTCAATGGAGTTACGGCAAACAAGCTGTGAAGGCTGGCACGAATAAAATCAATGCTAACAATAATGTACCAACTGCGAAGGCAGCTAAGCTGTACCAGTTGTTCTTAAAGCCAATCTTGAAAATGCTGTGCTGTGAGCGGCAGTTGAAACCGTGAAGCAAACGAGCAAATGTCAAAGTTGAGAATGCCATTGTACATGCGACAGTAGCACTAGTTTGACGGCCAATCATAAAGGCAGCAATAACACCAACCGAGATGATGATACCTTGAAGAGTTACCTTAGTTACTAAGCTCTTATCAAGAATACCAACCTTAGGATCACGTGGTTTTCTATCAAGAATATCTGGTGCACCTGGTTCCATTCCGATTGCCAAAGCTGGAAGGGAGTCGGTTACCAAGTTGATAAACAGAAGTTGAACTGCGATAAATGGTACTGAGAAACCACCAATTGAGGCAAAAAGTACAGTGATGATCGCAGACAAGTTACCAGAAAGTAGGTACATGATTGCGTTTTTGATATTTTCAAAAACGGTACGGCCATTGGCAACTGCTTGATAATAGTAGCGAAGTTGTCATCAGCTAAGATCATGCTAGCTGCGTCTTTTGATACTTCGGTACCGGTAATACCCATGGCTACACCGATGTCAGCCTTCTTTAATGCAGGAGCATCGTTGACACCGTCACCAGTCATTGAAACGATCTTATCTTTCTTTTGCCATGCGTTAACAATGCGGATCTTATTTTCTGGCGATACACGAGCGTAAACAGAGATCTTTTCAATCTTTTGTTCAAGTTCTTCATCACTCATCTTATCGAGCTCTAAACCGGTAACGGCGATGTCGCCGTCATTGAAAATACCGATCTTTTTGGCAATGGCAGCGGCAGTAACCTTGTGGTCACCAGTGATCATGACGGTACGGATGCCGGCTTTTTTAGCACGAGCAACTGCTTCAACACTTTCTTCACGAGGTGGGTCCATTTCGGAAACCAAACCAATGAAGGTAAAGCCGTGTTCTGTCTCAGGAGTAAGATCTTCGTCTTTTTCCTTGTAAGCAAAGGTTAAAACACGCAAACCATTTTCTGAGAAGTGTTCGTTTTGAGCTAAAATCTTCTTTCTATCTTCATCAGTTAATGGGCGAACTTCATCGCCGATACGGATGTTGTCACAGCGGTCAAGCAAGACGTCGATGGCACCTTTAACGAAGATAGTAGGTACGGTGTGGATCAAGTGCTTGGTACTCATCAACTTACGGTCAGAGTCGAATGGCACTTCTTGCTGACGAGTTAAAAGACCACGAAGATCGCTTTCAGACAAGCCAAGTTGATTGTTACCTAAATCAATGCCTGGCACCTTGCGGTACATTTCAAGCAAGGCTGACTCGGTGGGGTCACCGATGCTCTTGCCATCCTTTAAACTTGAGTCGTTGTTTAATACTGCGTCGTATAAAAGGTAGCGATGTAATTGATTGCCTAAGTCTAATTGTTCTGGCTTTAAAACTTCGCCACCAATGTAGATGTCTTCAACGGTCATCTTGTTTTGGGTTAGAGTACCGGTTTTATCGGAACAAATAACGGAAACGGAACCTAAAGATTCAACAGCAGCCAAGTTCTTGATAATGGCATTTTCTTTGGCCATCTTTTGTGTACCCATAGCTTGCACGATGGTTACGATTGAACTCAAGGCTTCAGGAATTGCGGCTACAGCTAAGGCAACTGCAAAAAGAAGTGCATCCATAATCGGTTGACCGCGCCAGATTTGCAAGCCAAGTACGATAGCACAAATGATCAAAATTACCGTGGACAGTTTGGATGAGAACTTATCAAGTGAGACTTGAAGTGGGGTACGACGTTCCTTAGTTTCATTCATCAAGGAAGCGATCTTACCGATTTCAGTGTTCATCCCTGTACCAGTAACTAAGACATTAGCACGTCCATAGGTAACAAGAGAACTTGAGTAAACCATGTTGAGACGGTCACCCAATGGAATTTCATGATCAAAGTCAACGTCAGCTTTGTCGATGTTGGTTGATTCACCGGTTAAAGAACTTTCGTTAACTTGAAGAGAATAGTTGTCCAAAATACGACCATCAGCGGTAACCATGTCACCGGCTTCTAAGAGCATAATGTCGCCAGGAACAACGTCTTTGGAATCAATTTCGATTTTTTCACCATTGCGCAGAACTTTGGCACTAGGTGAAGATAGCGACTTGAGTGATTCAAGCGATTTCTCTGCTTTAACGTGTTGTACCGTCCCCAAAATAGCGTTTAGGATCAATACGGCGATGATTACTAGTGTACTTTCTAAATCACCGGTAAAAGCAGAAATGACTGCAGCGGTGATTAGGATGATAACCATCAAATCTTTGAACTGCTCTAAGAAAACCTGAAAGGCGGTTTTCTTTTTGCCTTCAACTAAGGCATTCTTACCGTATTTGGCTAAGTTTTCTTCAGCTTGCTTAGTCGATAAACCGGCGATACTGGTTTTAAATTCTTTTAAAACCTCGTCCTTGGTTTGTAAATAATACTGTTTCATAAAATCCTCCAGAATTGGGCGTGTCTAGACAAAAAAAGAGACCATGCCCAAACTTAAAAAAGTTTATGCATAGTCTCACCATTTAAATTTACAGCGGAAATTGCTTTCGTGATATGACGCCGTAAATACAATTATTTGTCGGTTACTCCCTATATGTATATTAAAATTAAATCATACGGGATTGTTTTTGGCAATAAAAAATTAAAAATAAAGTTCGCTTTACCTCCGATTGCACTATAATTAAAAATCATAAATTGGAGGGATAAATATGAATGCTGTGATTCTGCCACGCAAACGCTGGCAACAGATCTTTAACGCGCAAATGCTCATTACACTAATCGTAACAATTTTAGAGATGATTCCTAAGCGAGGGCACACTGCAGGTAATATTTTTCAGTTAGTATTCTTATGCTTAGTCATTGGTTTAAATTTTTACGTTCAATTTAAGTGTAAAAATCCTAGCAAGCTTAATCATGAGATTACTCGCTGGATAAATCTCTGGCTGTTTAGCGGTTATTTCATTGATGTCTGGTTAGCAACGGGTAATTATTTATTACTTAATTACAAACAACTGGAGATACTATGGGTCCTTTTGCTCTGGGCTGCCTATCTGGTTTTGTTATTACCACTAGCAGTTCTTTATGCCGGTGATCTAAAGAAATGGTATCTTCGAATACTAGCTGTTTATTTACTTGATCAGCAATATGGACCTGATCAATCATTATGGGTAAGCAAAAACTTGCGGATTATGCATTCCATTACCTGGCAAGGCGTAATTGCAGCGTTGGCTTTATTAATTTTAGCCTGCTTTTTAGGCTATGCCTGGGGCTATCGTTTCAATCCAAATTTAAAATTTGTCAAAAGTCGCAATTTTCAAATGTCGGTTTTCATTATTATCATAGTTTTCGCAACAATCGACTTGTTTTACAATGCTTTTAGTGATTATGACAAACAGATTTATACAGCTTTCTTTAGCTACTCAATTGATATTCATTCAAAATATCTAACTATTCCAAATCTTACGTCCGCCATTGAGCCAGGGATTTTGGAAGAAACAGAACGCTATTTGATGGTTCTGATCTTTATTGCCGCCTTTAATCGTTTCCCTAAATGGCGTGTACCAATCGCAGTTTATGCGTCTGGTATTCTTTTTGGCTTGTCCCATGCTGGTAACGTTGGCTGGAACGGTGAAACCTTGTCTGCAACAATTGCACAAGTTATTGGCGTAATGGGTAGCGGCTTCTTGTGGTCTGTTCTCTATCTTTACAGCGGTAAACTTTGGCTGCCAATGATTTTCCACTTCTTAATGGATTATCTAGCTGATCTTCAGTTGGGTTGGAATTCAGCTGGGTGGTAATTTAGTGGATGGGCTACCGACTATATTTCAGAAATATTAATGGTAGCAGTGCCTTTGGCTTTTACGATCTGGATAATGTTTGGCCAAAGACGTGCTGTTTTAGAGGAAAATGCCAATCGTTTGCTTAACTTAAATTAAAAAAATACCGACATCTTATCATTAGGTAAGTGTCGATATTTTAGTATCTAATTATTTATTACTTTTCAAATTTCTTGCCCCATGCCCATGGATCCTCGTGCCAGGTCTTTAGTACATCGTTGTTTCAAAATATTGGCAATTTAACACAAAGTCGATTATGGTACTATGTTTTGTAAGGAGATGATTAAATGGAGTTCAAAGATAAATATCATCTAACAACAGAGCAAAATAAAAGGTATGCTAAATCAAATTTAGCACGTTTAGTTTTCGCAAATACTAGATTTGAAGGACTTTCTACTACATTACCTCAGACAGAGACAATAGTTTCTGGATTAGGAGTAGATGGAGTACCAGTTGATGATATAAATACAATCGTTCAATTAAAAAGAGGCTGGCAATATATTATTAACGAAACCAAGCCACTTTCTCTACGAATCGAAAAAAATATAAATCTAATTGTTGCTAGAGACGATGCAGTATTTCCTGGAGAATTAAGAACGGGTAGTGGTTTGGTAGCTACCTATAAAGGGGATTTTGTTCCACCAGAAAATATTAGTGAAGATGAAGAAAAAAAATATCTAAATGACTTAATTAACAGCGATCGCTCTGCAACAGATAAAGCATTAACTTTAATGTTTCATAACATGAGACAGCAAATATTTTGGGATGGAAATAAACGATCAGCTATTTTGGCCGCAAATAAATTGATGATTGAAAATGGTGCCGGTCTGATTGCCGTGCCCGAAGATAAATATCCAACTTTTCTAAGAAAAATTTCCGATTACTATCTTTCTAATGACATGAAAGAAGTAAAAGAATGGACCTATAAAAATGGAATTCAGGGCATCGAGTTAAGAAATAAAAAGTCTAAAGATACTAAGATTGATCCTAACTTACAGAAATATTTAAATTAAAAAAACACCGGCATCTTATCATTTAGATAAGTGTCGGTATTTTAGTATCTAATTATTTATTACTTTTCAAACTTCTTGCCCCAAGCCCATGGGTCTTCGTGCCAAGTCTTCAATGCATCGTATTGTTCACTAGAGATATGACCTGATTCATTTTCCTTCTTAAGAAGTTCTGGGTAAGAAAGAAGTGGAGCATATTTAACGCCGCTCTTGGCAAAGTTTTCTTTTGCGTCTGGCAAGTAGTAGGTGAAGATTGAAGATACGCCGATTACGTTGCCACCGTCTTTTTCAGTTGCCTTAACAGCGTTCAAAACTGAACCACCAGTAGTGATCAAGTCGTCGATTAAAACAATCTTATCATCCTTTGAGAAACGACCTTCAATTTGACGACCCTTACCGTGGTCCTTTGGCTTTGGACGAACATAAATCATTGGAAGGTGTAACTTGTCAGCAACCCAAGCTGCGTGAGGGATGCCGGCAGTTGCAACACCACCGATAATGGTTGCTTCAGGGAATTCCTTGGCAATCAAGTTGGCTAAGTCGCTGGCAATCATGTCGCGTAATTCTGGGTAAGATACAGTCAAACGCAAGTCAGTGTAGATTGGTGAAAGCATCCCACTAGCATAAGTAAATGGCTTGTCAGGTGAGATAGTGATGATTTTTTCTTGGATAAGTTGAAAAATAATTTGATCTTTATGCATTTTAGTTAAACTCCTTCTTGATTGCTTCATATGCGGCTTCTGGATCACTGGCTAAAGTGATAGGGCGGCCAACGACGATTGCGCTTGAACCCCATGCCTTGGCATCGGCTGGTGTTGCGACCCTTGATTGGTCATCCTTGGCGTTGCCCTTTGGACGAATACCAGGAGTGACGTACAGGAAGTCATCACCGATTGCTTCGTGCAATTCTTTTACTTCAAGTGGTGAGCAGATAACACCATCAGCACCAGAATTTTTAGCCATCTTTGCAAGGCTGAGTACTTGTTTATCCATTGGTAAAGAACAGTTTTGTTCGTGAGCTAAAACTTCGTCTGAAATTGAAGTCAATTCAGTTACGGCTAAAAGTTCTGGTACGCTGTGACCAGCAGGTGTTCCTGCAATTAAACCATCTTTAGCGGCCTTGATCATTTGGCTGCCGCCAAGTGCGTGAACCGTAGTAAAGGTGATGCCGAGTTTTGCCAAAGCCTTTGCACCGTTATAAACAGTGTTTGGAATATCATGCATCTTAAGGTCTAAGAAGATCTTGTAGCCTTGATCAGCTAATTTTTTAACTACATCAATGCCAGCATTATAGAACAATTCCATGCCAACTTTGATAAAGACGTTTTCCGGTTTGCCTAGTTTTGACAAAATTTCGTGTAATTTTTCTTCATTGTCCAAATCGAGGGCAACGATAACAGGTCTAGTCATTTTTCCTCCACAAAAAAAGTCTATACGTGGCGCAGAGAGACACCAGGTATAGACTTTCCCCAGATAATTTAAGTCAATATTTTGAACTTGCGGTCTCTCTGTACCGTTTAAAGTTTGATCAAAACGAAGTTTAACACCATCGAAAATAAAATACAAATAAAATTTTAGACTTTTAAAAATCAAAAAAGGCGTGTACAATCTGTTCTAAAAAATAAGCGAATGTCCGTGAGCATTCATTTTTGGAGGAAAATTATGACAAATACACGCGTAAAGTTACCAGGATTAGATTTGAAGAACCCAGTGATGCCAGCAAGTGGTACCTTTGGTTTTGGAGATGTGCCAGCAGCTAAGAAGTTCGATTTGAATGACTTAGGTGCAATGGTAATTAAGACAACCACGCCACACGCAACAACAGGTAATCCGCAACCTCAGATCGCTGTTTTAGACGATGGGGTACTTAACTCAGTTGGTTTAACTAATCCTGGTGTTGACGCAGTAATTAGTGAAAAATTAACACCGCTTAGAAAGCAATATCCAGACTTGCCAATTATGGCTAGTGTTGGTGGCGATAGCGTTGATGACTATGTTGAAGTTGCAAAGAAGTTATCTGATTCAGAATTAGTCAACGCACTAGAGATCAACGTTTCTTGCCCTAACGTTGATCGCGGCGGCATGAGTTTTGGTGTGCATCCCGACGTAGTTGAAGAATTAACCAAAAAAATCAAAAACGTGGTTAACGTTCCAATCTACGTCAAATTAACGCCAAACGTAACTGATGTCGTTACTATCGCAAAAGCTGCCGAAAAGGGCGGTGCCGATGGTATTTCCATGATCAACACTTTGCTTGGCATGGAAATCGATGTGAAAACTAGAAAGCCAGTCCTTGGTCACAACATGGGCGGCCTTTCCGGTGAAGCTGTGAGACCGATTGCTCTTCGCATGATTGCGCAGGTTCACCAAGCAGTCGATTTACCAATCATTGGTATGGGTGGAATTAACTCAGCTGAAGACGTCGTTAAATTCATGCTTGCCGGTGCAAGTGCCGTAGCAGTAGGTACTGCACACTTCCACGACAGCATCGCATCCAAGCATATCGCTGATGGTTTACCTGCAAAACTTGAAGAATTAGGCGTCGATGATATCAATGATTTAGTTGGCCAAGTTAGACTCAATTAATCCCTTGACAAATGCTGTCATTTACAGTAACTTTAAAGCAATGAATGTCCTTTAAAATTAGTCCCGTGAGGCTAGCAAGGCAGGCTTAAATTAAGTTTCGACTTTACAGAAAGCTCCTAGTCTCAGAGAAGAATGGGAGCTTTTTTCATGGGCAAAAATTAGGAGGCTATTAAATTGGCAAAAGAAATTTGGGATGCACTTGCAATGAAGCGTGCGCTTACGCGTATTACTTACGAAATCATCGAACAAAATAAGGGTACCGATGATCTAGTATTAGTTGGAATTAAGACGCGTGGCGTTTACTTGGCTAACCGCATCCATGACAGAATTCAAAAACTTGAAGGTGTTGATGTTCCAGTTGGTCAACTTGACATCACCCTTTACCGTGATGATCGTCATGATGCATCCTTAAAGCAAGATCCAGTTGTTAACTCTGATCAAATTGATGTTAACATCGATGACAAGCACGTTGTCTTGATCGACGATGTTATTTACACTGGTAGAACGATTAGAGCTGCGATGGATGCTTTGATGCACGTTGGTCGACCAAGTTCGATCAGAGTGGCAGTTTTGGTTGACCGTGGTCACCGTGAATTGCCAATCCGTGCCGACTTTGTTGGTAAAAACATTCCAACTTCTGCCGACGAACAAGTCGCTGTTAATGTAGTTGAAAAGGACGGCAAAGATTCAGTTGAATTGAAGGCTTTGCCAAAATAAAAAATAGAAAAAGTAAATAATTCAACCATTTAATTGACTCCAGAGAGGGCCAGAAGGGTTGCTTAGTTTTTCGTATACAAAAGTACGAAGAAAAAGCCTGGAGCAATTAAATGCTTCAGGCTTTTTTTGATAGAAAGAATAGAAAATGGAAAATTTAAATCTTGTTAGTTTACCACATTTTGTTAGTGTTGAAAATTTGCATGTCGATGAAGTTGAAGCTTTGATCAAACGAGCTGAATACTTCAAAAAGGGCGGCGCAACACCTCGCTTAACTAAGCCGGTTTACGTAACCAACATGTTTTTCGAAGACTCAAGCAGAACGCATACGAGTTTTGAAATGGCTGAAAGAAAATTAGGCTTAACAGTTATCCCATTTGATCCAGCTCACTCATCTGTTAACAAAGGTGAAACTTTATACGACACTTCATTAATCATGAACGCTTTGGGCGTCGATCTTGAAGTGATCCGCCACTCACAAAATGAATACTACAACGATTTGATCAACTTGAAAGAACACCAACACCTAAATATCGGTGTGATCAACGCAGGTGACGGCAGCGGGCAACACCCAAGTCAATGTATGCTCGACATGATGACTATTCACGAACACTTCGGCCACTTTAAGAGCTTGAAGGTAGCATCGTCGGCGACATCACTAATTCAAGAGTAGCTAAGAGTAACATGGAACTTCTTACTAGATTAGGTGCAGAAGTTTACTTCTCAGGTCCAAGCTACTGGTACGACAAAAAATTTGATAAATACGGCAAGTATGAAGAATTAGATAAATTAATCCCTGACATGGATGTATGATGCTTTTAAGAGTACAACATGAACGTCACGCAGGTGATCCTAATGAAAAGAAATTTGATGCTAAAGCTTACCATGAAAAATACGGCATCAACCATAAACGCTACAACGAATTAAAGCCTGACACAATCATCATGCATCCAGGCCCAATCAACCACGACGTTGAACTTAGCGGTGACTTGGTAGAAAGCGACAAGTGCATGTTTGTCCGTCAAATGCAAAATGGTGTATTTATGAGAATGGCCATGATTGAAGCAGTATTACGCGGAAGAAAGCTCGGAGGTCTCGAATAATGACAACAGTAATTAAGAACGGTACCGTTTATCAAAATGGTCGCTTAGTTAAAGCAGACGTTTTAATTGAAAATGACAAAATTAAGGCAATCGGCACTGATTTAACAGGCGATAAAGTAATTGATGCCAAAGGCAAGTTGGTCAGCCCAGGTTTAGTTGATGTCCACGTTCACTACCGTGATCCTGGTCAAACATATAAGGAAGATATTAGAACAGGTAGTGCAGCAGCTGCTCGCGGCGGCTTTACCACAGTAGGTGCTATGCCTAACGTAACTCCTGTGCCTAACACTCCAGAATTAATGGAGAAAATGGTTGAGGAAAACAAGGAAAAAGGCGTAGTTCACATTTTCCAATATGGTCCAATCACCAATGATGAGACAACCGATGTCATTCCTGACTATGCAGCCTTGAAAAAAGCTGGTGCCTTTGCTTTGAGTAACGATGGCCACGGTGTACAAACAGCTCAAACCATGTACTTGGCTATGCAAAAAGCTAAGGAAAATAACTTGATCGTTGCGACCCACGCACAAGACGATTCACTCTTTAACCACGGTATCGTTAACGCAGGTAAGACTGCAGAAAGATTGAACTTACCACCTGTCACTGAACTTGCTGAAACCACGCAAATTGCTCGTGACTTGCTCTTGGCTCAAAAGATTGGCGTTCACTACCACATCTGCCACGTTTCAACTAAGACTAGCGTTGAACTTGTCCGCATGGCAAAGGCTCGCGGAATCAATGTTACTTGTGAAGTTGCTCCTCACCACATTCTTTTAACTGGTGACGATATTCCAAAAGACAACGGCTACTTCAAGATGAACCCACCACTAAGAACTAAGGAAGATCAAGCAGCACTTTTAGTAGGTCTTCTTGATGGCACAATTGATCTGATTGCTACTGACCATGCGCCTCATGCTAAGGAAGAAAAGCAAGGCGGAATGAAAGGTGCAGCTTTTGGTATCACAGGTAGTGAAACCGCTTTTAGTACGCTATATACTAAGTTTGTAAAGAACGAAAAGGTCTTTACTCTCGAACAATTATTGTCATGGCTTAGCGATAAACCAGCTAAGACCTTTGGTCTTAAAGACGCCGGCGTTCTTGAACCAGGCAAGCCGGCTGATATCGCAATCTTTGATTTGAAACATGAAAAAGAAATCAAGGAAGCAGACTTCAAGTCTAAGGGAGTTAACACTCCATTTACTGGTCATAAGGTTTATGGCTCAACTGTGATAACAATGGTTGATGGTAAGGTTGTATACCAGGAAGGAGCAGAGTAAATGTCAATACGCTATTTAATTTTAGAAGACGGCAGTGTTTATGCCGGTGAAGGCTTTGGCGCCGATCGTGAAACAACCGGTGAAGTTGTATTCACAACAGGGATGACCGGCTATCAAGAAGCAATTACTGATCAAAGTTATGCAGACCAAATTTTGGTTTTCACTAACCCATTGATTGGTAACTACGGTATTACCTTAGCCGACTATGAATCACTTGAACCAAAGATCAAGGGTGTGATTTGCCACCAAGTAGCACGTCACCCAGATAACTGGAGAATGCAAACTACTTTGCCTAAATTCTTAGAGCACTTGGATATCCCAGGTATTCAAGGCATCGATACACGTGCTTTAGTTAAAAAACTCCGTGTTCACGGCACTTTAAGAGGTAAGATTGCGAATTCTAAGGAAGATGCAGAAAAGATCGCCAAGATTTTACAAACTGAAAATGTAACTCAAGACATAATCAGCCGCGTATCAACTAAGAGTCCATATCCGGTTCCAGGTTCAAAGCGCAACATCGTAGTGATCGACTTTGGTATCAAGCACAGTATTTTACGTGAACTTGCCGAACGTGACTGTAACTGTATCGTCTTGCCATATACTGCAACTGCTGAAGAAGTCTTAAACCTTCATCCAGATGGTGTTCTTCTTTCAAACGGCCCTGGTGACCCAGAAGAAATGGCCGCCAATGGTGCTACAGACATGGTTCGTGAAGTAGAAAAATATGTGCCATTGATGGGTATTTGTATGGGACACCAAGTCTTTGCTTTAGCCAACGGTGCTAAGACCTACAAGATGAAGTTCGGTCACCGTGGTTTCAACCACCCAGTTCGTGAAATTGCTACGGGCAACATCGGCTTTACTTCACAAAACCACGGCTATGCTGTAGATGCTGACTCAGTTGATAAAGATAACTTAATGATTACTCACGTTGAAGTAAACGACGGTACTGTTGAAGGTCTTCGCCACAAAAAGTATCCAGCATTTTCAGTGCAGTTCCACCCAGATGCAACTCCAGGACCACACGATGAGGTTTCACTATTTGATGACTTTATGTCAATGATTGACCAAAGAAAGGAAGAAGAGCGTCATGCCTAAGAGAAAAGATATTCATAAGATTATGGTGATTGGTTCTGGTCCAATTATTATTGGTCAGGCCGCAGAATTTGACTATTCTGGTACTCAGGCTTGTTTGGCTCTTCGCGAAGAAGGTTACGAAGTTGTTTTGGTTAACTCCAACCCAGCAACTATCATGACTGATACGACAATCGCTGACAAAGTCTACATTGAACCTTTGACTGTTGAATCAATTTCAAGAATCATCCGTCAAGAATACCCAGATGCTATTTTGCCAACCTTGGGTGGTCAAGTAGGTTTGAATATGGCATTAGCTCTTGCAAAAACTGGTATCTTGGATGAACTTCACATTGAACTTTTGGGTACTAAGCTTGATTCAATTGAACAAGCTGAAGACCGTGAAAAGTTCAAGGAATTATGTAAGAAGTTAGGCGAACCTGTGCCACCATCAAAGACTGTTAATACAGTTGAAGATGCTTTGGCATTTGGTGACGAAATCGGCTACCCAATCATTGTACGTCCTGCCTTCACAATGGGTGGTACTGGTGGTGGTATTTGTCACAACCGTGAAGAATTAGCTGAAATTGCAAAGAACGGTTTGGAACTTTCACCAGTAACTGAATGTTTGATTGAAAAATCCATTGCTGGTTACAAGGAAATCGAATTTGAAGTAATGCGTGACCACGATGACAATGCGATGATCGTCTGCTGTATGGAAAACTTCGATCCAGTTGGTATTCACACCGGTGACTCAATTGTCTTCTCACCAAGTCAAACCTTGTCAGACAAGGAATACCAAATGCTTCGTGATTGTTCACTCCGTTTGATTCGTGCGCTTAAGATTGAAGGGGGATGTAACGTACAGCTTGCCCTTGATCCAAACAGCTTTAACTATGACGTTATCGAAGTTAATCCAAGAGTTTCTAGATCAAGTGCCTTGGCTTCAAAGGCTACTGGTTATCCAATTGCTAAGATGGCTGCCAAGATTGCCGTTGGTATGACTTTGGACGAAATCAAGAACCCTGTAACTGGTACTACTTATGCTGAATTTGAACCAGCTCTTGATTACGTTGTCTGCAAGATCCCTCGCTGGCCATTCGATAAGTTCCCTAAGGCTGACAGAGTTTTAGGTACTCAAATGAAGGCTACCGGTGAAGTTATGGCCATCGGTAGAACTGCAGAAGAAGCGATGCAAAAGGCTGTTAGATCTCTTGAAATCGATGAAAAAGATCTTTACTCTGAAGAAGCTCATGAAGCTAGCGATGATAAGCTTGAACAAAAGTTAGTTAAGGCGCAAGACGACCGTTTATTCTATCTAGCTGAAGCATTCAGACGTGGATACAGCTTAGAAGATGTTCATGAATTAACTAAGATCAACTTCTACTTCTTGGATATCGTCAAGCACATGGTTGAAATGGAAAAGACACTTGAAGAAAACAAGGACGATGTCGACACATTGCGCCTTGCTAAGAAATATGGTTTCAGTGATCCAACTATTGCTCACCTATGGTGCGAAAGCGAAGATGATGTAAGAAGCTTTAGAAAAGAACATGGCATCATCCCAGTCTACAAGATGGTTGATACCTGTGCCGCAGAATTTGAATCAAAGACCCCATACTTCTACTCAACTTATGATGCAGAAAATGAATCACATAAGTCAGGTAAGAAATCAGTTGTCGTAATTGGTTCAGGCCCAATCAGAATCGGTCAAGGTGTAGAATTTGACTACGCAACTGTTCACTGTGTTAAGGCTTTACAAAAGATGGGTTATGAAGCTATTGTTATTAACTCAAACCCTGAAACTGTTTCAACTGACTTCTCAGTCTCTGACAAGCTTTACTTTGAACCATTGACTCTTGAAGATGTTTTGAACGTCTGTGACTTGGAAAAGCCAGTAGGTGCAATCGTTCAATTCGGTGGTCAAACTTCAATCAACTTGGCAGCCGGTCTTGAAAAGCATGGCGTTAAGATCTTGGGTACCAAGGTTAAGGACGTTAACCGTGCAGAAGACCGTGAGTTGTTCGATGAAATTATCAAGGACTTGAAGCTTAACCAACCAAAGGGCTTAACTGCAACTACTCACGAAGGCGTTATCGAAGCTGCAGAAAAATTAGGCTACCCAGTTTTGGTTCGTCCAAGTTATGTCTTGGGTGGTAAGGCAATGGAAATTGTCTACAGCAAGGATGAACTTGAAGAATACTTGCAAGACCACGTAGATATTGCGGCTGATCACCCAATCTTGGTCGATGACTACTTGGATGGTCGTGAATGTGATGTTGATGCGATCTGTGACGGTAAGGATGTGCTTTTACCAGGTATTATGGAACACATCGAACACGCTGGTGTTCACTCAGGTGACTCAATGGCAGTTTACCCACCACAAACCTTCACTGAAGAAGTTAAGGAAAAGATTACCGACGTAACTAGAAAATTGGCTTTGACTCTGAACTGTGTCGGTATCATGAACATTCAGTTCATCGTGCGCGACGGCGAAGTTTATGTAATCGAAGTAAACCCACGTGCAAGTAGAAC
Source organism: Lactobacillus kitasatonis DSM 16761 = JCM 1039 (assembly GCF_000615285.1). Lineage (GTDB taxonomy): Bacteria > Bacillota > Bacilli > Lactobacillales > Lactobacillaceae > Lactobacillus > Lactobacillus kitasatonis. The sequence continues at coordinate 25,925 of NZ_BALU01000005.1, forward strand.
TGTTCCATTCTTGAGTAAGATTACTGGTATTGAAATGGCTCAAGTTGCTACGCGTGTAATTATGGGTGAAACCTTGGCTGAACAAGGCTACAGCGATGGCTTGGCACCAGAACCTGATATGATCTCAGTTAAGGCACCAGTCTTCAGCTTTAGTAAGTTAGCTGATGTTGACTCATACTTGGGACCAGAAATGAAATCAACTGGTGAAGTAATGGGCAGTGATCACACCTTTGCTAAGGCATTGTACAAGGCCTTTGCTGGAGCTAAGATGCAATTACCAGAAAACGGTAATGTCTTGCTCACTATTGAAGATAGAGATAAGGAAAAGATCTTACCAATTGCTAAGAGATTCGCAAGAATTGGTTACCGCATCTTTGCGACGAAGGGTACGGCAGACTTCTTGAAGAAGCATGACTTGCACGTTGACCTGGTAACTAAGGTTCATGAAGATGAAGCAGCTGATGACAACATCTTGAACGAATTGCGTGATAGCAAGATTGACCTGGTAATCAACACCATGGGTCATGATATTGAAAAGAATTCTGATGGATTCATCATTAGACAGATGGCTATTCAGCAAAATGTGCCACTTCTTACTGCACTTGATACTGCAGATGCATTGCTTACTGCACTTGAGAATAGATCATTTGCGACTGATGCTTTGAAGTAGAAAATATTAGTAATTAAAAATGAGCTAGTTTTAAGCTAGCTCATTTTTGTATTATGCGAGGGAAATATTATTCTTTTTTCTTGGAAAAGGCTTTATTTTATTGAAACTTTTTTAATTCATACGTTTGGCCTTTCTCATATCAATATCATTCTGAATATTAAAGAAAATATCATCTGAGACACCGAAGTATTTACCTAATTTAATTGATAATTCAGCACTAACTTCTTTTTTACCATCTAGTACGTGCTGAATTTCTGTCTCGGGCACGTCTATATCATGTGCCATCTTTTTAACGGAAATATTTAGTGGCTCCATGAATTCGCTCCAGATAAATTTTTTTATGGTTGGGAGAAGCATTAATTTTTCCATACTAATCTACTTTAATGATAATCTACAATTTCAGCTTTATAAAAGATTCTTCAAGAACGAGGACTAAACAATTCATTTTTCAGGATCGTTTGATCCTTTTTCTTAAGCTCATGAAAGCATTTTAAATTTTCCTTATTTTTTGTTTGCGTCGAAAACGATTTCATTGATAGAATGCTTTTTGTAACTTTTTTACAGAAAATAGGGGAGAAAAATTTAATGAGATATCTATTTCTATTCTTGCCAGCAATCGGCTGGGGACTTATGCCGATGTTCGTTGCTGGTGTTAAGAAGAGTAACATCTACCACCAAATCGTAGGTTCAGTGCTCGGAGCATTTATCTTTGGTGCGGTTGTTACTTTAATCAAGCGTCCTGCCTTTAACACGACAACATTCTTACTTGCCATGATGGCAGGTGCCGCTTGGGTAATCGGTCAATGTGGTCAATACTACAGTTATTCTAAGGTCGGCGTTTCCGAAACAATGCCAATCTCAACTGGTTTGCAACTGATCGGTGTGCCACTTGTTGGGGTTTTGATCTTCGGTGAATGGGCAAGTACTCAAGCAAAGCTTTTCGGTTTTATCGGTATTTTAGCTTGATCATTGGTGTTGCTTGCACTTCTTTGACTGACAAGGGTACCGCTGAAGGTAACAAGAAGAACCAAACTACAACTATGATCGTCTTGGCTTTGACCACTCTTGGTTATATCACTTCAAGCTCAATTCCTAAGGCTTTGAAGGGTGATGGTGTGATGATCTTCCTTGGTGAAACCATCGGAATGATGATTGCAACTTTGATTTACTTGATCGGCAGTAAGCAAATTAAAGTTTTGAAGGAAAAACAAAGTTACCAAGTTATTCCAGCTGGAATTATTTATGCGATTGCCGCACTTTCATACATCATTTCAGTCCAAATGAACGGTGTTAACTTGGCCTTCGTTATGTCACAACTTTGTGTTGTTATCTCAACTCTTGGTGGTATCGTATTTTTACACGAACAAAAGACCAAGAAGGGCTACATCTACACTGTAATCGGTTTGGTATTAATCGTTGCTGGTGCAGTTTTAACCTCAGTATTTTAATGGGGAACGTCGGATGAATTTCATCCGACGTTTTTGTTTTTTAAGCAAAAGAAATATGTTCTAGACTATTTTGGATTAAAATATAGGTAGGAAGAGTTTATCAAAGGAGCAGAGACGACTTATGAATGATAATACAGTATATGTAATTGATGCACGAAGATATTCTCGTAATGGCGAAATTATAGAGCATAATGTACACGCTTATAGTTCTTATCAAAATATCATTGCAGCATTTAAGCCATTTTTTGAAGTGCCCAATAAAGAAGTGCATATGAATGGCAAGAATGAGATGTTGCAGGTTAGAATTTTCGATCCAGCAAATGAATTTGTGACAAAATATAAATTCGATATCTATGAAAAGCAGATCGATAGTTTCTTTCCAAAGACGACAGAACATGTTTAGATTGAGGCGGCAGATGAGATCTGTCACTTTTTTTAGGATGTGAGAATATGGTTTTAGGCGAAAATAATAAAAAAGAAGCTTTAAAGAAACTAACTAAGGAAGAATACGATGTCACGCAGAATGCGGCAACGGAATATCCTTTTACTGGTAAGTATGACGATTTTTATGAAAAGGGCATCTACGTTGATGTGGTGTCAGGTGAGCCGCTATTTTCTAGCCAGGATAAGTATGATGCGGGATGCGGCTGGCCTAGTTTTACCAGCCGATTGCGAAACTGAAGTATCATCGTGATCAGTCGCATGGCATGGAGCGCACCGAAGTGGTAAGTCCAGAAGCGCAGTCACATTTAGGACATGTTTTTACTGATGGACCAGTCGATCGTGGCGGATTACGCTATTGCATTAACTCTGCTGCGTTACGTTTTGTTCCTTATGAGAAGTTAGATGAAGCTGGTTATGGGGAATATAAGAAATTGTTTGAGTAAAAGAAAAGGCTACTAAGTTTTCGCTTAGTAGCCTTTTTTGATGACGTTTTATTCAAACTTTATTTTTCGTAAAACTTAATTTCAGTATTAGCCAAATCAACAGTGTAGGTTTCTTCCTCAAGTGGACGCTTAGTCATGCCTTCATCAGTTGAATAAATGATCAAGGCTAACTTGCTACCTGTTGGAATTGTGTAGTAGGTAGGTTGAAGCAAGAAGTCCAAATCGTAGAACTTGTCAGCTTCAATTACCTCAGGTTTCTTCATGTCCTTATAGTTTTGCATGTTCATGTGAGCCTTTGTAATCAATTTGGCCTTGGTCTTTTTATCAGGAACGAATTCTTGCAAAGTGTCAGTGCCGAATCTGTAACCTAATTCTTGACCACCACGCATCAAAAACTTAGGTGTAGCACTTAAACGTTGTCTTTCGCCAAGTTCAACCAAAGCAACAGAGATTTGTCCCTTTGGAAGTGATCCCTTAACTCTGACTTTAACTTCAGGACGACCAACAATGGTAGTTGGGTGAATGAATTCATCAGTTTCAAAACGTAAACTTGGTTTTGCCCACTTTTCATCACCACAGATAAACTTGTATTGCCAGTCACTTTCGGAAATGCCGGCCTTCTTGAATTCGATACCGCCCATGTCAGTGAAGGACTTCTTAGCTTGACCATTGCCATCTGCGTAAAGATCGCCTTCATCAGTTGGGTAGTAAATCTTTTCTTGACCGAGTTCGTCGTTCCAGTCCCTTTCTTCATGCCACTTGTCAGCTTGTAAGTTGTCTTGAATCATGACAGTTGGCCATTGGTTATAAGCATTGTTTTCGATACCAAGTAATTCATGAACAAACCAAAGGTTCATCAAGTCAGTGAAGTCAATGGAAACAAAGTTGTTCATGTTGTAGTGAGGACCTTGGTGCAAGAAGAGGTGGTGCTTCATTGGCATCTTAGAAACGAGTTGCCAAATCTTGTAGACGTTCTTTGGCTTAACGTTCCAGTCGTTTAAACCGTGAACTGAAATCCATGAGCACTTAATGCCATCTGCATGGTGACGGTAGTTTCTTGCTTCCCAGAAGTTAGAGTATTGACCAGTTGTCCGGTCTTCTTTTTCAAGCAATTCTTTTTGCATCTTGTCATATTCTGGCTTGATCTTAAGGTAGGAACCTGCATCCCACAAGTTAGATTGGCAAGTTTCAGCCAAAAGATCGAGGTCTTCGCCTTGGCAAGCTTCAGGAGCGATGACTAAACCGTGTTCACGGTAGTAGTCGTACCATGATGAAATAGCAGCTTCGGAAACAACAGTCTTGAGGCCCTTAACACCAGTAGTTGCGATGGCAATTTGCAAAGTACCCAAGTATGAACGACCGGTCATACCGACGTTGCCGTTGCACCAATCAGCTTTGGTTTGCACAGTTCTAGTGCGGTCAGTGTAGGCAATGCGGTCGCCGTGAAGCCATTCGATGACAGCAGCTGCTGATTCAGTTTCTTCAGGCGCACCAGTGATTCTGACACCGTCACTGCCGCGGGTACCAATTGCACCAGCAAAGACACTAGCAAAACCACGTGCAAGCATGTATTCATTTAATGGGTAAGATGACTTGTGAACGGCTTCCTCAGTTGCTGGGTGGCTTGAGCCGTCTGGCTTTTCTGCCTTAACGATTGGAGAGTGTTCATATTGTGGGTCATTCCAAGTGCTTGCGTCAGATAAGTTTTCGTCGACGTTGTGGTTGCGCTTTTCGTTGGCGATAATTCCACCGAAGTATGGGGATGCAGTGTAAAGAGCTGGTACTTTCAAGCCTTTGTTAGTTTCGGCAGGACGGAAAACAGTAACTTGAATCAAGTCGCTCTTGCCGTCGTGATCGGTGTCAAGGTCAGTTTCTACGTAAACGACTTCGCGGATTACCTTATTGGTGTCAAAGACAGGAATGGATTTACCGTTGAAGAACTTGAATTCGTTTTGGCCCCAGAATTGAGTGAAGTAACCTTTACCAGCCATTACATCAAGCAAGATTTGACCGTTCTTACTACGAGTATTGAGTAAACGGTAGAAGGCTGAGACCAATTTGTGAGTGTCACTGATATCTTGCACAAATGGCAAAGCATTCTTTTGCATAAAGCCAGTTGGATCATCGAATTGGTAATCGTAGTGAACGTGGTAGCCAAGCAATTGCAAAGCAACGTTGTAGAATTGTTCGGTGCCGATGGATTCAGGCTTTTCTTTTAAGAAATCTGCTAAAGTTTCATGATCTGAAACAGCGAATTCGTTCAACTTGGCCGTTTTAGCAGCATCAGTCTTGGCTTCAGCGATTGCATTTTTAACGAGTTTTTCAAGCAGGTCGCTGAAAGACCAGTCTTCGTAGTTTCTAGGCAGGAAGTTGATGTCGATTAATTCTTTGACTTGTTGGTTGAAGCCAGTTTTGACGTAGGCATATTGATTGTATTTCATTTATTTCGCTCCTTTTTTCTTATTAATTATAGTTTACCTGTTTAAGGTGACAGCGCAATCAAAAAAGACGAGATCAAGTTAATTTTAGAGTTCTCTTATATAAATATCAGAACACTTTTATTTTTAATTTGAAGAAAGAGTACTAATATAAAAATAGGAAAACATAATGAAAGGAATTGGAATTAATGAAGAAAGAGACTTTCAAGAAGACTACGGCTGCATTATTGGTCGCGACGGCGGTTAGTAGCGGAATTTTTAGCGTAAAGACTACTGAAGTTAAGGCCAGCACTGGTGCACAAACGGCTTTGAAGAAATTAGATAAGGCAAAAGCAGATAAAATTAAAGCTGATCAAAATTTGGTTAAGGCAGAAACACAATATTCAATTGCGGAAGCTAAGAGGACTGCAGTTTTGCGTGGCAAGAAGTCAATAAGATTTGTCACGATTAATAAAAAGGGGAAGTTGGTTAAGAATTCACACAAAGCTAAGCCAGGTGTTAAGTATCATGTAAATCGTTTGTTTAAGATGGGCAAGCGTAGTTACGTGGAAATTAAATTGGGTCGTAAAAATTTGTTGCTTAATGCGAAGTACGTTGAATTTAAGTAATTTTTTAATGAATGGAGTCGGCGATTGTGTCGACTTTTTTTATGAAGCAAAAGACATAGTTAATAGTCATTAAGGAGCAAATATCATTGCCAATTACACAAACACTTATGATATCCGTGGGCATGAAATCGAGATCACTGCGCCCGCACGTTTTGATGATCAAACGCATGAAGTAATTCCTGATTTAAAATTGGATGATCAGGCCGCAAAGCTAGCGCTAGAGAAATTTCGTCAGATTTATGGTGTGGTATCACCTGAAAAAATGAAACTTGAGCCAACGTAAATTTGCCAAGGTCTTAGGTTGGAGTCCTTCGACTGTTGCATTGTATGAAACTGGGGCAATACCTAATGTTAGCAACAATCGTTTGCTTAAGATTTTGATCAAGGACGATAAAGTAATGAAGGAATTTATCGAAGATAGTCAAAAGAATGAAATGTAACAAGAAAGCCACCTTTTTCGGTGGCTTTCTTGTTAAAAAATAAAAATCTTAAATGGCGTATAAACGTAAAGCAATGCTAGAACAACGACTACGATTAATTCAATCGTGTTTCGCTTAGTTAGACGATCGTAATTTTCTTCCTTAATTTTATTTTGGTGAAATGCCTGGGTGAGCTGAATACGTCTGACCGCCAGAACGGCTGCAATAATCAGATAAATGCTGATACCGATAATATTTAGAGCTCTCATTCTTATCCCTCTTAGTTGTATTTGTGCTAGTTTTTTATTAAAATTATATCAAACAAATGTTCAAATTACGATATATTTTAGAAAGGAAAACTGATGGCAGATTATAACTCTAAACGTGAGTATTACCGTAACGTGGCTCGCAAGCACGAAGCGATGGTTGAGCAAAAGTATCAGCGACAAATTCAAGCTTCAATTAAAGGTACCAAGGTTTATAGTGTTGATGCTTTTGTAGATAAAGAAGCTGATCAATTTACTAAAAAAGCTACGCAAATTGTCTGGCCGCTTGCTACTAATCAGGCCGTGATTAAGGCCTGCAAGAATTATCCGCAGCAAAAAGTTGCTGCGTTGAATTTTGCTTCATATATTAATCCTGGTGGTGGTTTCTTGAATGGTGCAATGGCGCAAGAAGAGGCGATTTGTACGCAATCAGACCTTTATCCAGTTATTGCCAGTCAGATTGTTTTTTATGCTTGGAATAAACAGCATAGAAATCGCGGCTTGTATATAAACCGCGGACTTTATTCGCCAGATATTATTTGGGATGGGGATGCTCAAAGCGGTGTGATTACTTGTGCTGCACCCAATAAGACTGCTGGTCGTCGCACTTTGCGTGAGCCAGAAGAGCAGATGAAGTTCTACAGCGATGCCGACAGTGCAATGCTTAGCCGCATGAATTTTGTTAAAAGAATAGCTGAAGATCAGCAAGTCGATGTGTTGATCCTCGGTGCATGGGGTGCTGGCGTTTTCGGCTTTAAGCCAGACGAAGTTGCCAAGATGTGGCAAAGGACGTTTGAGCAGCCAACTAGTATTTCAACGGTCGTTTATGCAGTGATCCCAGATGAGCGGCGACAAAATCGCGCAGTGAATGAATTTAAGAAAGTTTTCGAATGAGTTAGATAGATGTTTTTTAGGTAAATTTAGTTCATAATATAAGTAAATATTTATGTACTAAGGAAAATATCTATGCGACTTTTTGATTTATTTAGTAAAAAACAAAGAAGGGCGAATCAAGCGTTTTTGGCCGACCAGCGCAGTCAACAAGTTATTGCTAAGATTAAAAAACTAGATTTGCCCACTGAACTTAAACAACAACTGATTAATGCTAAAGTTTATGACATTTGGTTTAACAGCAAGGATTTAGCACCGCTTAGTAATCTACTGAGTGATCATGAAAGAATCGAGTATGCAGCACTCGGAATTACTGATCAGGGCGAAGATGTAATGCTGACATGTACTAATCAAAATTTGATTATTTTGAGCAAAAAACATCCTAGTGAAAATAGCCGTGTGATCCCGTTAACAGAGATTATGAGCGTGCTTTTGCAGCAGCAGATCATATCTGAAGAATTAACATTAATAGTAAATAATGAACAAGTTAACATTAGCTTACTTAATAAAACAACAGCGGCACTTTTGACAGAAGCAATCAAGAAATGGTCGCAAAATAATGATAATCTTGATGAGCAAGTAGAGCAGATCAAGAAGCTAAAAGATTTGCTTGATCAAGGGATTTTGACTGAAGAAGAATTCCAAGCTAAGAAAAAGCAAATTTTAAAAATTTAGAGCAAACGAAAAGCCATGTGTTCTTTGTGACACATGACTTTTTTCTTTTTATTGCAATTCCATTTTCATAATGGCTTTGACTGAGATAATGACTGGTTGCCCCGTCGTATGGTCTTTAACTGGCAACATCTTATTAACCATCGTCTTTTCAGCGGCAGCCATGATATCGGCTATTGCCTTCTTGGCATCATCTGTAGTGTAATCAAATTTTTCATCGGCAAAAGTAGAAATGATGATGGTTGAATTTGCAGTTGCTGGAATAGGTTCTTCAACTTTAGGTTGAGGTTCCGTTGGTTGAGTCTTAGGCTCGGCTCTCTTAATGAACTTGATCACTGGCTTTTTTGGCTCTGTTACTTCAGGTTCAGTCTTTGGCGTAGTTTCTTGTTTTTGAACTTGCTTTTCTTTATCTTCAGCCTCAGCTTTTTCAATTACTTCATGCAGCGACTTGTTAACTGGAATTTCACGCTTAGTTACCACACCAGTCTTATTTGGTAAAAGATCTTGGACGGTTTTACGTGCTTTAAACAGATCAAACACCTTTGGACCATAAATATTGATCGAACAATGCAGTCCGTTTAATGGGAAAAATTCTTCTTGACGGATCCGAGTGTCGACTTCGCTACGATCCACGCCAGTCTTTTTCACGATATCATTCGTGGTATAAATTGGATAAATCTGCTTTAAGTGCTCAATTGTCGTACTATCTTGAGCACCGATAACTTGTCTAAGCAGATTCCAAGCATCACTATCGTATCGTCTGGTTAATCCATTGCTGCTAACTGGTTTAATCAAGCCTTGCTTTCTTGCATTTCCAACCAACTTTTGATCAATATACAAATTATTGGCTAATTCCAGTTCAGTTAAATTAGAAGTAGGGCGGATCGAATCGATCTCGTGATTAATTTCTTCAGTATGGATTTGGTTAGCCAAAGCCCAGTTTTGATAGTTGGCGATGTAAGTTGATTCGCCTTCTTCTGGGTGGCGCCACATAATGTAGCCTAAAAAGGCATTAGGGTTAGAGGGAAGTGGAATAAAATCATGTTCCGTTAACAATTCAAAGTTGGTTACCATATTGAAGGAATTACTGCTACTTGGTGCAGCTTCGCTAAAGAAGCTGATTTGATCATTAGTCTGCAATTCACCCAGCTTCTTAATATCGCCCACATAAGGAAGTGAATATCTAGCGAAAACTAAACGACCACTGTCTGCAACTTTGACGTCTTTAACTTCCAGCTGAGGCATCTTGTGTGCGATATTTGGAATCTTTACCGCATGACTGCGAACCACCGTGGCAGTGTATTTCTTCTTGCTTTTATCAATTAGTGGCAGAACATCGTCTGATTCACCTTGTTGCAATTTCTGCAAGCGTTGTTGGAATTTTTCGTAGCGACTTGGTTGGAATTTGGCATCAACGTGCGCACCAGTTGAGGCGAATTCGTTTAAGTCTTTGTTTAAAAAGTTCTCAGTATAATTTTTCTTAGTTAAATTATTATTGTTTAATTCGACTACCCAAGAATCTTGTCTATCATATGTGCTGACCAATGTTTCGGCTTTGTTGGTGCCGATAAACATGCCAGCTTTTTTAATATAGGTAGCAGCCAAGCCATATTTGCCTTGACCATATTGCTTAACTTGACTGATACCTTCGATATAGTCGCCGATTGCTAGCTGCTGGTTATGATGTTCAATGTATTTAATGTTTTCGATATTGAGCCAAGCATGGTAATCGAGGATTTCGACTTTATCTGAGTAACAAGAAATCTTGTCAATTAATAGTGAACCGTTGAGATTGGTTTTATTTGGTAAAGTTACATCCCCCAAGACACCGATCCATTTGATCCAAGTGCCAGAGTCAAAGTAGGGCTTTAAGCGAATGTGAACGGAGTTGGGATGCATATATTTATTTAACTGCTCATCGATAACTTTATTTCTTTCTATATTAAATGCCGAAGCCTTATTAGTTGTCTTGAGATCGTTTATTTTGATATAGCGAATATTTAATTGATCTTCTTTAACGTGATTCTTCGACAGCTTATGCCTGTTTTGGTGCAGGAGCTTTTTTAAATTTTCTGGTTTCATAATAATGCCTTCAATCTACATCTATATTAATAATGCTATCTTTTATTAGTACAAGCCAATCGCCTTCTTTTCCCTTTAATCCTATTATAGTTGAATAAAAAATGTATAGAAAAGATGACACCTTTTGGAAAATCTTAATTACGGTTTTACCAAAGTTTTAAAAATGTTGGACATAATAATCTCAAAAAAATGGAGGGATAGATATGGGCTTTTGGCTATTTTATGTTTTGCCATTATGCATTTCGTTTGTGTTGATGCTCATTGGCATTCATTTAATTAAAGATCGAGCAAAAATTGGCGCATATTTGGTGTACTTTTTAGCAGGAATTAATTGTGTGATTGCTGGCATTTTTGGTGTGTCTTATATTTACGCCTTCGTGCTTGAATTAGTGACGCCAAGTTCGCTTACTAAGTATGGTTGGATGGAATTTTGGAATGATAATGTGATCTTTGTCATTGCCACGGTGGTTTTGATTGCGATTAATGTGCTAATTTGGCGTCGGAGCAGGAAAATGCAGTTGAAAATTAGATAAAATATTTGCCATGAGAGCGGCTTTAGATGATAAGATAAAACCTGTTGAAAAAATTTTTTGAGGTGAAGAGAATGACATTACCATTTAAAGCAGTCGCAGTTGACATGGATGGTACCTTTTTGGATGATCGTAAGCAATTTGATCATGAACAATTCGACCAACTTTTAACTGAATTTGAAAAGCGTGGAGTACACTTTATCGTTGCTTCAGGTAGACCTTACGTTAGATTAAAGCAAGACTTCAAGGGCTTTGCTGATAGAATGGACTTTGTAACTTTAAACGGTTCCCGCTTGATCATTAAGGGTAAGGATGCCGCAAGCTACCCAATAGACAGACAAGATGTCTTAGAATTGATCGATGATGTGCAAGCTGAGTATGGCAAGATGGCTACCATGGTCTTTGAAAAAAATATTGCTTACTTACATAGCGAAGTTGCCAAGGATGAACGTGACTTCTTAGCATATTTTGCCGGTAACAGTGATTTAGTTGATAACTGGAATGACATGCCAGACGGCGATATTTACCAAATTACTTTTGGTATGGACAGTAAGCACGCGGCTGATGTTGAAGAAGCGTTTAATAAGAATCACGATAACAAGATTTCTGCCTTTGCTTCTGCTACTTTTGCCATCGACGTTAATGTAAAAGGTGTAAGTAAGGGCAGTGGTCTTGAACGTTTGCTTGCAAAAATGGGCATGACCGGCGATGACTTAATTGCCTTTGGTGATGGCGGTAATGATATCCCAATGCTTGATTTTGCTAAGTATTCATATGCAATGGCTAACGGTATGGATAATGTCAAGAAACATGCTAAGTTTATTGCTCCAGCCAACACCGAAAATGGTGTGTTTAGAGTATTGCAAAAGTACTTGGATGAAGAAAAATAAAAATTATCTTGTAAAATTAAAAATACATGCTATAGTTTAATTAACTTATAGAAAAAGAGGAAAATTGCTTTATGATTCGCTTATTGAATCTCTAATACTTGATTTGTTAATTAGAAAATGAACTAGTGACACTTTATTTAGTGTACCCATTTTTTGCAATCAGCATTAGCAGTAGGCGAATCTAAGGCGATTTTTTATAAAATCGACCTTTATTTGTTGCACTGTTAATTCGAATGCGAATGACAGTGCTTTTTCTTTGCGGCAAATCAGATTAGGGATGTAAAACAGTTCGTCAATTTGTTGTAAAAGTAATAACGAGGAAAAATAATGGGTCTAAAAGATTATCTTAAAACAAACTATCAGCGTGCATTTTTAGTACTGTTTTTAATCACGCTCACACAAGCTACGACTACTTTTTATACGTACTTGACTAGTCCAGAACTTAATGCAATTTCACAAAGAAAATTTGCTTTATTTATTGAATTAATTGCTGTGCAATTTGTCTTTGGTCAAATTTGCAATTCAAGTTTCAATATTGCTAATGTTCAAAATACTAAGCAAACGCAGAATTTATTTCATCAGGTGCGGCAAAATATTTCTAAACATTATTATCAGAAACCAGATAAAGTGGCAGATATGGAAAATCATTTGGGCAACGATTTACAAATGATCCAGACAAACTACTATGATGTTTATTTTTATTTTGCTTGTGATTTGATCTATGTCATTTTAACGATTGGGACTTTGTTTACCTTCCATTGGATATTGGTGGCATATAGTCTGGTGATTTCGTTTTTCGCAATTGCAGTGCCAAAGTTGCTGGAAAAATATACCAACAAAGCAACTAAAAGAGTTTCTACTAAGAATGCGCAATTTCTGAATCTAATTGAAAATTGGTTCAATGGTTTGGAAGAACTTCGAAGATATAAAAATAAATCAATTTTGAAAAAGAAAATTGGTGAATCAAGTCATCAGCTTGAACAAAGCGAATATCAACGTGATAAGTCAATGATTTATGTAGGGATGGTTGCAGCCATTTTTGATGTTATGGGGCGTGTTGGTGTACCAGTCATTGCGGGAATTTTGTTTTTTAATCATCAAGTAAGCTTAGGTGCAATTCTAACTGCTGGCTATTTTGCCAATGGGATTTTTTACAGTGTAAACAGCTGTGTGACTAAGTATATTCAGCTTAAATCAACTAAGACTTTGAGAGATCAACTGGCCGAATTGCAAAAAGTTGAAGCAGAAAAGAAATATGATTCGATTGATAAAGTTGCTTCAATTGAAGTAAGAGGTTTGTCTGTTCAATATGAGCATGGTGAACGGATTAATTATCCTAATTTCGTCATCAAATGCGGTGAAAAAGTCTTACTTGTAGGCGATAGCGGTACTGGTAAGTCTACTTTATTGAAAGTGTTGTTAGGACAAATTAAGCTAAGCAGTGGTGAGGTAATTTATAAGAATAAAAATGATGAGCTTATTCATCCAGATTTTAATCAAATAGGCTATCTAGCACAGGATTTAACGATGTTTGACGCATCGATTTTGGAGAATATTACAATGTTTAATTCAAAGTTGAACGATCGTGTTAATTCTGCAGTTGAAGCAAATGCTTTTGTTCGTGATGAAGAAAAACTAAAGGATGGATTAGCTACTGAAATTGAAGTAAAGCATAATTTGCTTTCAGGCGGACAGCAACAAAAAGTCGTCTTAATGCGGGCAATGGTTCATGAAAAGTCAATTTTATATTTAGATGAAGCAACTAGTGCGATTGATCAAAAGGGTGCGACGAAGATTTTACGTAATTTAACGCAGGGCAAAGAAACACTTTTGATGATTGCGCACAACTTGAGTGAAGAGCAAAGGGTGTTGTTTGATCGTGAAATTCACTTGGAGGGTAAATAATGAGCTGGAAAGAATTGTTCAAATTAAATCCGTGGAGTTTTAGCATTGCACTTTTACTTCAAATGACCGGTGCAGCAGGTGAAATTGGGGTAGCTTACTTTTTAACGCTGCAATTTAATGCAGTACGTAATCGCAACTTACAGATGTTCATCTTTTGGACCGTTTTGCAGATTATCTGTTACGTTTTCGTCTATCTTTTTTATAATGTTGCGGGAATTATCTGGCAAAAGCACGTGCAAAGGTATCTTCATTTGATTAGGCAAGAATTGACGGATCATTATTTTGAAGATGGTAAGAGTCATCATGCGGGTAGCGTGCAGAACAGAATGACTAATGATTTAACGTTGCTGCATAACGATTATTTGAATTCATTTCGTTATGTGGCAGGGATGCTTGTTAGCGTGTTTAGCGTAGCCCTTACACTGTTTACATTTCAATGGAGCTTACTTCTTGCGTGTTTAATTTTTGCGGCAGTGCAGATTTATTTGCCTAAACTGATGGACAAGCAATTACAGAAGGTCACTAGTCTAGTATCTGATGCAAATAAAAAGTATTTAAAGACGTTAGGTGATTGGCTCATTGGTCTGTCAGAGCTTCGCCGATATTTAGCAGGACAAAAGTTGTTTGACGTGATTGCTAAGAGTTCAGGTAAATTGGAAAATGCTAATGTTGAAAAACAGAAGGTAGATCAGAAGCTGGATTATTTGAATCAATTAGCTTATTCAGTTGGGGATGCATTGATTTTCCTGTTAACTGGATTTTTGGTGGTTAATAATTGGGCTGCTTTTGGTTTAATTGCAAGTATTGGTAACTTTAGTTCAGCGATGTTTGCTTCGCTTCAAGGAATAGCTGATTATGGCGGTCGAATGAAGCAACTAAGGATTTGCGTAAGCAAATTTTACAGGCCAGGAAAAAGATCATTGATGAAAAATCGGTTGATTTGAAACAGCCAGTGGCGTTTTCAACTAAAGGTTTAGCTATCAAATTTAAGAACGGTGAAGAAGTAGCTTTCCCTGATATTCAAGTTAATGCTGGTGAAAAGGTCTTACTTACTGGTGACTCTGGTTCTGGCAAGAGTACTTTATTTAAGTTGATTTTAGGCGAAGAAAAAGCCACTCGTGGTGAAATTGAATACTTTGATGAGAGTGGGAAAGTAGTTAAGCCAGATTTAGCCGAAATTGGTTATTTGCCACAATCTCCAGTGCTGTTCCCAGCGACGATTGCCGAGAATATTACGATGTTTTATGATAAACTAGAACAATTTGTTTCTGGAGCAATTAACGATGTGCAGCTAGCTAGTGACATATCGAAGTTTCCAGATGGAATTGAAACAGAAATTGATTTGAATAAATTAAACGTTTCAGGTGGTCAAAGGCAAAAAATAGTTTTAGCTCGTAGTAAGGTTCATGATAGTAAGCTAATCTTGATTGATGAAGGAACAAGTGCAATTGACCAAGCTGCAACAATGAGAATTTTGAAACGATTAGTTAAAACCGATGCCACGATTGTGTTTATCGCACATAATTTTAATGATGAGATGCAGAAGATCTTTGATCATGAAATCTGTTTAACTAGATAAAAAAATGCCAACAATCAATGCGTAAAGCAAAGATTATCGGCATTTTTCTTTGGCCTATTTTTTACAACAAAAAAGCAACGCCCACAAGCGTTGCTACTTTGGTGATCCGGGTGAGATTCGAACCCACGACCCACAGTTTAGAAGACTGTTGCTCTATCCAGCTGAGCTACCAGACCATTTGTATGTTTTGCATGTCCTCAACAGAACATAAACTATTATAGGGAATACCTATTTAAAATGCAAGGAATTTTTTGAAAAAATTTATTTTTTTGTTTTCAAAGCAAGTATAATGGATTTGTGATCAATAATAATAGAAAAGAGAAGCAATATGGAACTTTCACAGAGACTTGAAAAATTTGTCGCAGAATATCGAGCGGGATGCAAGAAGAGCGACGATGAACGTGATAAAGACTTGCCCCATGATATTCCCAAAGTTGAACGAATTGATGATTTGTCTTACGGTCCGGATAAGTGGCATACATTAGATGTTTATCTACCTAAAAAAGCTAACAAGCCTTTCCCTGTAATTATTAATATCCACGGTGGTGGCTGGGTTTATGGTACTAAAGAAACCTATCAATATTATGGTATGGGCTTAGCTAAACGTGGTTTTGCCTTTATTAACCCTAATTATCGTCTTGCTCCAGAAAATGCTGAATTTCCTGATGAGTTGGACGATGTCGACCGCTACATGCACTGGGTCGATGACCATGCAGAAGAATATCATTTAGATAGAAATAATGTCTTTATTGTTGGCGACAGTGCCGGTGGTCAAATGGCTGAACAATATGTAACGATTTTAACTAATCCAGATTATGCTAAATTGTTCCCATATAAGCCACTTAACTTAAAATTTAGAGCAGTCGGGCTTAACTGTGCTGCTTCATTCGTTTTAACGCCAGAAAGCCTTGAAGGTCTCGAAAGTCTTTACTTTACTCCAGAGTCAGTAAATAAGCACCTCGAGCAACTTGACGTTGAAAAGTACATTGATTCTAATTTCTTGCCAACATTTTTAATTACTTCGAATGAAGATTTCTTGCATGATATGCAATTTACTTTATTTGGCTTCTTATTAGGTCGCGGCGTACATGCAATTTGTAAATCATACGGTGATAAAGATCATCCTCGCCACCACGTCTTTTTCGTAAATCAAAAAGACGAAATTGCTGATATTGCTAATGATGAAGAAATTGAATTCTTTAGAGAACATATGAAGAAGGATTAATATGATTAAATTTTATGGCTATAAACGTTGTTCTACTTCAAAGAAAGCTCAAAAATGGTTAGACGATCATGGTGTAAAATATGAATTCCAAGATTTAGTTGAAGAGCCACCTAAAAAAGAAGACTTGATTAAGTGGATGACTAAGTACCAAGATCGCGGTTTGAGATACTTTTTCAATACATCCGGTCAACATTACCGCCAGCAAAAATTGAAGGATAAGATTCCTGATATGACGATTGAAGAAGCTGCAGACATGATGTCTAAAGATGGTAAGTTGATTAAGCGTCCACTTGTTGTCGATGATGATCATTTGACTTGTGGCTTTAGAGAAAATATTTATGAGCAAACCTGGTTGTAATAGTTTGATGTTGTATAATACAAATTCGTGACAAAAATTAAGCTAACCTTACATCTAAAGCGAATCTATTGACTAAAATCTCAAACGAGCTTATTCTAAATTTGATTTCGTATTATTAAGAAGATCAACAAGTGTGAATTTGGATTTTTTCACATAGTGGAGGAAAAGAAGATTGACTACAACCAAAAAATTAATTATTAAATTGGCATGTGCAACCGTATTAGGAACTGCAGGAGTAGCAGTAACTCAAATTAATCGACCACAAATTACTGCTCAAGCATCAACTACATCTGTTGCCGCACGTTCACTTGGTGTGGACGTTGCCAGTTACCAAAATGCTGACTTATCAAGTCATGCTCAAGCAGGTGCACAATTTGCTATCGTTAAGGTAAGTGAAGGTACTTCTTACCGTAATCCCAAGCTTCAAGCCAAATTTCTACAGCTATTTCTAATAACATGATGCCAATGGCATATCACTTTGCTACTTTCAGTTCTAACTCAAGTGCTGCTGTAGCAGAAGCAAACTATGCTATTAAGGCAGCGCAAGCATTTGGTTTGCCAAAGGGTTCTTACATTGCTTGTGACTACGAAACTGGTCAAGGCAACAATATTTATGGTGGTAAGACGCCAACTGCTAACGCAATCATTGCATTCATGGACACAATTAAGGCAGCGGGTTACCAACCACTTCTTTACGCAAGTTCATCTGTTTTGCAAAACAACATTGATACCAGCAGCGTAATTGCTAAGTACCCTAACTCATTATGGGTAGCTTCATATGCTATTTCAGGTAGAATTGATAACCCTAACTTTAATTACTTCCCATCAATGGACGGTGTATCAATTTGGCAATTTACTGATAACTGGCGCGGACTAAGTGTCGATGGTAACGTTGCGGTTCTTCCATTATCAATCAACGGTAATGTAACTTCTAACAACGGTGCTATTTCACAAGCTCCTTCAAACGGTAATAGTTCAAGCACTACTAATAATTCAAATTCTTCATCTACTACTGATGACAAGAAGATTGATTCAACTCCGACTGAACCAGCAACTTCTGGTTATGTAATGAAGAAAGCTTATATTTACAACAAGAAGGGCGAACGTCAAAGCGGCTACTACGCAGCTTACTACGGCATTCAATACTATGGTTCAACTGTAACTTTGGATAATGGTAAGACTGCTCTTAAGGTTGGCGATGACCGTTACGTAATGGCAAGCAACGTTTTAGGTAACTCACGTGTAATGAGACGCAATGCTTACATTTACAATCATGCAGGTAAACGTGCAAACTGGAGAGTTTTGAGAAAGGGTACTCCTGTTAAGACTTACGGTTCACGCTTCAACATCAATGGCAAGTCATACTATCGTATTGGTAAAGGCTTGTACGTTAAGACTGCTAATTTCTAAAAAAAGCTAAATATCTATTTAGCGCGAGTGAATATGCTCGCGCTTTTTTTGTATAATTAAAGTACCTAAGAAACGCTTAGGTATTTTTTATTAATAAGGTGAATTAAATTTTGAAAAAATTAGCAACAGTAATTTTGCTTAGTCTGGCATTTGCTTTGACGGGATGCACGATGAATAAGCCTGCAACCAAGCCATATTCATCAGTCAAAACAGTGAAGGTTAAGCATAATAAGACAAAAGAAAATAAGGTTCAAAAGAAATATCAAGTAACAGAGCAAGATTGGAATATTAATCAAGATGGCGTAAATATTTATGGCCGTTTGTATTTGCCACAGAATTTGCCAGATAAGAAGAAAGCAGTAGTATTATCGCATGGCTTGGCTGGAAATTATCGTGATATGGCTAAATATGCGCAAAATTTGGCTAGTCAAGGATATGTGGCTTATGCGTTTGATTATCCTGGTGGCGCTAAAAATGGTCGCAGTACCGGTGTTGATCAATTGAATATGTCGATTTTTACTGAAGAACAAAACTTGAAGACGGTTTTGAATGCAGTAAGAAATAGAAGCGATGTTGATCGCAACAATGTTTCACTATTAGGTGAAAGCCAAGGAGGGGCTGTTTCTGCCATGCTTGCTTCCAAATATCCAAAAGAAGTTAAGTCATTGATCTTGCTTTATCCAGCATTTTCAATCACTGATTACGCTCAGGTTGCCTTTAAGTCAATCAATCGTGTGCCTGATACATTGAATTTATTTGGTTTTACAGTTGGCAAGAATTATTTTACCAAGCTATTTAACTATGACTTGTTAAAATCAGCCACTAAATATAATGGCCCGGTACTGATCATGCATGGTACAGACGACATTATTGTGCCTGAAACGTATTCAGAAAAGGCTAATAAGAAATTCAAGCATTCGAAATTATACATTTTTAAGCATGCTGGCCATGACTTTAAGGGCAAATATATGACGCGTGCCAATCGTTTGATTGCTAGCTTTTTGGAGAAAAACTGAGGATAGATATGAAAAAGAAGGTTTTAAGTTTACTAGCTTTTCTCGGTCTAATAAGTTACTTTGCTGTTTTTACACAAGAGGCTAAAGCAGACGTTGACTATGACATCACAAATATGGACGTCACAGCGAAAGTCAATCGTGATGGTTCTTTAACGATGCACCGCAGAATCGATTATGACTTTGATAGCGATGCTCATGGGTTTTTTTACAAACAAAATTTAGCTAAAAAACAGAATTTGACTAGGGTTAAAGTCAAGGTTGATGGACAGAATGTTGTGCAATCTAATAGTGGTAAAAATAATACTTATCAATTAACAAGAAATGGTAAGTCATATCGCTTTAAGGTTTTTCATCGCATTGATGAGGATGACAATGTTAAAGTTGAATATTCCTACAGAATTTTGAACGCTATTACCAATTATAAAGATACGGCAGAGCTTAATTTCAAGATTATCGGTAATGGTTGGGATACTGATATTGACCATGCCAAAGCTACAGTAATGTTCCCAGGCAAAGTAAAAGATCTTAAAGCATGGGCACATGGACCTTTAAGCGGTCAGACGCAGGTTTTGCCTAACCAAGGGAAGATTATTATGACCGTCGATAATCTGCCTGGTGATAGCGGAGTAGAAGTGCACTCAATTTTTCCTACATCTGTGACCTCTGCCAATATGAATTTTGTTAATCAAAACAAAAAGAAGGCTATTGAAAAGCAAGAAGCTGATTTAGCAGTTGAAGCAAACAGAAGAAGACAAAGAAATAATTATATTAATTGGGGGTTGCTTGCATTAGCAGCTATCAGTAGTTTAGGTGTGATTGTTACTGGCTTCTTTAGTAAAAAAGTGGGTTACTGGCCACGTAAATGGCGTGATTTGGCCCATAATTATGAAATTCCAGATGTTGGTCCAGTGGCAGCTCAGATTTTGGATAAAGCTGATGAGCCTGATACCAAGGCATTTACTGCTTATTTGATGCGGCTTGCTGGTAAGCACAAGATCAAAATTGAAGATTATCAAGCAGGGATGCGCAAAAAGACAAATTACCGTATTTCTTTGGTTGACGATAGTATATTGCAGGATGATTTGCTTAACTTTTTATTTAAAAAAGTGGGTGATGGTGAGTCCTTTACTACCAAAGATTTAAGAAAATATACTTCACGCAAATTGGGCAAGAAGTATGAAAAATGGCGTGATCGTCAGTTTGCATTAGTTGAAGATGCTGGCTATATTGATGCTAAAGTTGAAAATCAAAAAAGCAGTCGTCGCACCTTCATGGTTGTTGGAATCGTTATAAGTATTGTTCTGTGGGGCATTGCCTTATTCAGATTCGACGATGTGATTTCGGCTGGTAGCTTTATTTTGGCAGGTGCTATTTTACTTGTTCTTGAATTTGTTGCTTTCTTTGTAAGTAGCAAGCGAATGAGCATTTATAGTGAAAAAGGTGCCTTAGAAACCGACAAAGTACGCGGCTTTGAAAAAATGTTGGACGATATCGGCAACTTTAAGATGAGGGATGTTGGTGACCTAATTTTATGGGAAGATATCATGCCCTATGCCGTAGCCTTTGGCTTATCCAAGAAGGTTTTGAAAGAGCTGAAGATTGAATTTAGCGATGCCGAACTTGCAAGCACACCATTTATTGCTTATGGGCCTTTTTATAGCATTGGTAGCGATAGTTTTGAAAGAAGTTTCGAGCATAGTTTCACCAGCGGCGTTTCTGCTGGCTCTTCATCAATCTCTGGTGGAAGTGGTGGCTTTTCAGGCGGCTCATCCGGCGGCTTTGGTGGCGGAAGCGGCGGTGGAGCCTTTTAAGGAAAAATAAAATGAAGAAAACACTAATCAACCAAATCCCAGAAGAAATTCCATCAAATATTCAACGCTTTATTTCAGATGCAAAAATTTATGATAGTTCTTCATCACCAAGTGCAAGAGTGTATTTCATTGATAAAGAAAATGGCTTTTATTTGAAGAGCTCTAAACTAGGAAAGCTTGAAAAAGAAGCTGAGATGACTGAATATTTTTATTCAAAAGGCTTGGGTGCAGAAGTACTAGATTATGTTTCTAGTGATCGTGATTGGCTTTTAACTGCGGCTGTTAATGGAGAAGATTGCGTATATCCAGAGTACCTTAGAAATCCTGAGCGTTTATGTGACACAATCGCCTGCGAGTTAAGAAAGTTGCATGAAACGGATTATACTGACTGTCCAGTAATGGATAGAACAGCAGAATATTTTGCAAGAGCTGAAAAGAATTACCGTACAGGACATTATGATAATTCCTTCCCTAGTTTTGGCTATAGTTCAGCTAAAGAAGCTCATGCTGCTTTAGTTGCGGGAAAGGATGCTTTACAAGATAAAGTCTTACTTCACGGCGATTATTGCTTGCCAAACATTATTCTAAAAGATTGGAAACTCTCAGGTTTTATTGATGTTGGCGCTGGCGGTGTCGGTGATCGACACATCGATCTTTTTTGGGGTGCTTGGACGCTTAATTTTAATTTGAAAACTGATAAGTATCGTAATCGCTTCTTTGATGCGTATGGCAGGGATAAAGTAGATGAATCAAAGCTTGAAATTCTGGCTGCGGCCGAAGTTTTTGGTTAGTTTTCTGCTATAATTGAAGAAAATTCATAAAGATAGGGAGTTGAATATCATGCCATTTGTACATATTGAATTAATTAAAGGTCGTTCAGACGAACAACTTACTAATTTGATGAAGGATGTTACTGAAGCAGTTCACAAGAATACTGGTGCTCCTAAGGAACACATCCACGTTATCATCAATGAATTGGGCAAGCATTCATACGGTCAAGGCGGCGAATGGAGAGCCTAAACAAAAAAGAGATCTTCTGTGGAAGATCTCTTTTAATTTGCTTGTTTTTTTGTTAGCTTACTTTAACAATCCAACCATATTTGTCTTCTAGATCGCCAAATTGAATGCCTGTTAAAGTAACATACAACTTTTGTGTAATTGGTCCTGCATCTTTTCCATTTCCGAAGACATGCTTTTTACCTTTATAAGTAAGTGAACCAACAGGGTATTTATGTTCTTTAGGATCAAGGTAAAGGGCATCGGCGAAACCATTCTTCTTTGTAATCAAAGATGGTAATAAGCTGCTGGCGTAGTTACCAGCAGTTTTTGCTTGACCAGTACCAACTGGAGCAGCACGGTCGTAATCGCTGACTTCATATGGCATTGGCTTAAGGCCCTTAATATAAGCACCTACTGGTGTAGCATAAATTCTAAATTGATAAGTTTCAGAAGGTGAAACGCCGACAATTGGCTGGGTTTCGATCATAAATGAACGAAGGTAAAGCGTACCACTTGAACCATAAGGAGGAACAAAATCTTGGTTGGCTAAAACGACTTCTTTAACGGCCTTAATAAATTCATCTTCTGGATAAGGCTCCATCAATAGACGTTTTGCGGAATTAGCCATTCTTTTGGCATTTTGGTCAGGTCTAAATAAATTAATGCCACCATCTTTTCGACGGTAAGCCTTTAAACCTTCAAAAATTTCCTGACCATAGTGCAATTCTTCGGCTGCTTCATTAAAAGTAATGGTAGAATCTTGGGTTAAATGACCGCCTTGCCATTAGCCATTTTTAAATTCGTCTATCCAGCGATAGGGTAAGTCATGATATTTGAAGCCAAGCTGATTCCAGTCCAAGTCTTCAGGGCGAGTTTTAGTCATAAAATAACCTCCTTATATTTTTTAACACTTTTCGATTAAATTATAGTTAAATTAAGCTTAAAATAAAACTGAAAACTTGACGTTTTATTTTTATTATTAAAAGTAAGCAATATAATAGACAAGATGAAAATTTTTAAAAAGTGGTGAAACTATGTACGATTATCGAAATAATATCAAAATAATTTTAAATAAAACCGATGCAGATGATAAAAGCTTAGAAAATAGTCTAAATGCAATTAAAGCAATTCTTGCCATGGCAGAAGGTGGCACAGCTGAAAAAGCTGCACCTAAAAAAGAGGCGCCAAAACCTAAAAAGAAGATGGCTAATACCCAATCAATTGCGCAAAGAAATGCGGACTTAAAGCAATTTAAACAATTATTGATGGGGCTTACTGAATTAATTGAGACTCCAGGTGATGAATCAGCTAAGAAGAAGTCACTTGAAGCATTGCACAAGATTACTTTTGTACCAGGTGTAGGTAAACGTTACGGCAATGTGCTTGGCAAGCTTGATCAGGCAATTCAAAAGTCTAAAACTACGACGGATGCCGTTAATAAGAAGATCTTTGAGGATGCATTAAAACCTAAGGAAGAACCTAAACGTGATTATCGTAAGGGCAAACGCTACACAGTTATTCGGACTCTTTCAGGCTGTAATTTGATTAATGATAATGGTCAAATTGTTTTCCGAATCAAGGAATCACAAATTCATTCATTGAATTTAAAGAGTGGAGACATTGTTGAAGCCTTAGAAGAAAAAGATAATCCAAACTATGAAGTAGAAGTTCTTCGTGTTGTAGGTTATCGCAAGTTGCGGACACGTGATTATGATCCGATTGAAGAATTTCGTTATGCAGTAGTCCAAGGTCGTGCAGGCCAATTAGCTATTACTCGTAATATTAGGGGTGAAAAGCTGCGTATTCGCGGCAAAGCTGTAACTATTCCAGTTGATTCTAGTTATTACCAAGGTGAAAACATTCATCTAGAAGATGGCTCAATTGTAGATCTTGCTTGGTATACGGGGGATATCAGACTTAAGAAGAATCCGAGTGATGCGGTACAAATTCGCTGGATTTATCAAGTAGATCCACCTAAAAAGCCTGATTTATCTTACAAGAAGAAAGATAAGTCTAAGAAGGATAACTCAGAAGAATTTACTAAGTTGGATATGAATTTGCACTATCAAAGAGTTGGTATTGCGATTGGTGATAATCAAAATGAAGGCATTCTTGAAGGAATCGTTACTAGATATAACGGTATTCCTATTCCAATCGATGCCTTTGAAGGTAAAAAGAAGATCATGGAGCGACAAATCAAAGATTTGGATATCGTAGTCTTGATGACCGCGTATGCTGCTCATGACGCAACTTGGAATATTCAAGAATTTGCTTCAAAATATGGCGTAAAATTTGCTGTTTCTTCATCCAAAGGCTACCGCTCATTTGAACGTGCACTATATCGTGCAGAAAATGGCTTGCCAGCATATGAAGGTACGCAAGCAATTGAATATAAAGAAGTTAAGTAAGTATTAATATTGTTTTAGTCGGTTGAGACCATAAATCCATTCAGGTAGAATGAAGCTAATAACTACTAACTAAAAGAAAGGACGCTTATAGATGCGAAACATTAAACAACGTTCCTGGACAAAGGTTCTAGTATTTTTAGCAGCACTTGAAATTATGGCTATAGCGATTAACTTCTTTTATGGACCATTTAATATTGCAGGTGGTGGCTCAACCGGTATTTCAATTTTAATTGAAGCGGTATGGGGTATTGACCGTTCAATATCTGTTTTTGTAATAAATACAGCGATGCTGATTTTAGCCGCAATCTTTTTAGGTAAAAAAGTTACCAAAAATATTTTAGCTGGTAGCTTGCTTTTGCCAATTTTAATGGAAATTACTCCTAGCTTCAAAATCACTGATGACAAATTAATGGCAGTGATGCTGGGTGGAGCTTTAATGGGTTTCGGTATTTCACTTCTTTACCGAATCGATGCTTCAAGCGGTGGTACAACAATTCCACCGATGATTTTAAAGAAGTATTTTTACTTAAGTCCAACAATCACTCTTACAATCATTGATACGATTGTGATTGTTGCCAACATTTTTGTCGATGGTATGGATGCTTTTCTTTTAGCAATCGTATCGCAAGTAGTTGCGACTATTACGATGCATTATACAGAGACAGGTCCTGATAAAAAATATCAAATACGTGTTATGTCGAATAAATATCTAGGTCAGATTCAAGATATGTTAAAAGATGAGTATCAAGGTTTAACTATTTACAATGTTACTGGCGGCTACAGTAATGAGGAAAGAAAGCAACTATTAACTATTGTGGATCCGCGTGAATATGGTCCATTGATTTCTAAAATTCATAAGATTGATAAGGATGCTTTTATCATTACTGAGAATGTGGCAAAAGTTCATGGCGGTCGCTGGGGAATTTAATTTATTCAAATTATTGATATCCACTAAAAACCGTTGTATTATATAAGAGTTGTATTTGTGGGTACCTCCACATCTGCAACCGCACGGCTTGAGGTTAGAAGTCTTCTTGAGTAAGAAGCACCCCAGTTCGGCGAGTCTAAGTATTTTTTCGGAGGTGTACAAATGTACGCAATTATTAAGACCGGTGGTAAGCAATACAAAGTTGCAGAAGGCGACAGCGTATTTGTAGAAAAGCTTGATGCTAAAGAAGGTAGCGAAGTAACTTTTGACGAAGTTATCCTTGTAGCTAATGGTGACGACGTTAAGGTTGGTACTCCATTAGTAGATGGTGCTAAGGTAACTGCTAAAGTTGAAAAGCAAGGTAAGGAAAAGAAAGTTGTAACTTTCAAGTACAAGCCTAAGAAGCACTCACACAGCAAGTATGGTCACCGTCAACCTTACACTAAGGTTACAGTTGAAAAGATTGAAGCTTAATTTTCAGAGGTGAAATGATTATGAATATTTTAGGTATGAAATTATTTGCCCACCACAAGGGTGGCGGTTCTACTGCCAACGGTCGTAACTCAGCTGGTCGTCGTTTAGGCGCTAAGGCTGGTGACGGTCAATCAATCCACGCAGGTTCAATTATTTACCGTCAACGTGGTACTAAGATTCACCCAGGCAAGAACGTAGGTCAAGGTGGAGACGACACTTTATTTGCACTTGTTAACGGCGTTGTTAAGTTTGAACGTCTTGGCAAGTTCAAGAAGCAAGTTTCTGTATACCCAGCTGAAGAAGCTAAGTAATTCAGGATATAATTAAGAAAGACGAATGGTAATTTGCCATTCGTCTTTTTTGGTGCTCTTTTTCAAGTAATAAAACTTAAATTTTAGTATAATAGATTAAAATTATTTTAAGCAAAGAAGGTTCTGATTATGGAAGAAAAGCAAGAATTATTGTCATTGATTAATAACCGAATTAACCATGTCGCAGACTTAATTAAAGAGCACGATGCAGATGCGTTGATTATTTTTAATCAAGCAAATTATCGTTATCTAACTAACTTTACAGGTGAAGAAGCCCAACTTATTTTAACTGCTGATGGTGAACGTACCCTTTTATCAGATTCACGCTTTGCAGGACAAATTAAAGCCCAAGCTCCGGGTGAAATGGATGTCATTATGAAACACGCTAGTGACTATGAAGAACTCACTAAGTCCCTTAAAAAGCTCAATGTAAAAAAGGTTTTAGTTGAAGGCGAATTTGTTTCAGCTAGTGAATATGCTAAATTAAAAGAACTTAATCCTGATATTGATTTTGAAATGGTTGAAGAATTGGTTGAACGCGTCCGCAATGTTAAGGATGAATTAGAAATTGCAGCATTGCGCAAGGCAATTGACATTTCAATGGAAAGCTTTAAGGCAATTTTGCCAATGATTAAACCAGGGGTTAAAGAACGTGCAGTTGGGGCAAAACTTGATTATTTATTCAAAATTAATGGCGGAGATGGCCCAGATTTTGATACAATTATAGCTTCTGGTGTTCGTTCAGCTTGGGCTCATGGTGTTGCCAGCGATAAAGAAATCGAAGAAGGCGACATGATCGTCATTGACTTTGGTAGTTTTTACCATGGTTATGCTGCCGATATTACGCGAACAGTTGCATTAGGTGAAGTAGATCCTGAGATGCATAAGATTTATGACATTGTTCATGAAGCACAACGTCGTGGTATTGAAGCTGCCGTTATTGGCAATACTGGTCATGACGTTGATAAGGCGGCTCGTGATTACATTACTGAACAAGGCTATGGTGAGTACTTTGGCCATGGTATTGGTCACGGAATCGGCCTTGAAATTCATGAACTTTGCCAACCAGCTTTGCCATTTAGAACAACTAAATTAGTCAACAATATGGTTCATACCGTTGAACCAGGTATTTACTTGCCTGATAAAGGCGGAGTTAGAATCGAAGATGATATTTTAGTCCACGATCAGACACCTGAAACGCTATCAACTTTGCCTAAGGATGAATTAATTTCTTTATAGTTGTAATTTTAATAGGTTGAAGTTATAGCCAAAACCGTTTAAGATTGGTAAGATATTAATGTAGAAATGAGGGACTTAAAATGACAATGATTTCAGTAAACGAATTCAAGAATGGCCTTACTATTCAATACAACAACGATTTATGGCGCATTGTTGAATTCCAACACGTAAAACCAGGTAAGGGTAGTGCCTTTGTACGTTCAAAGCTTAAGAGCTTGAGAACTGGTGCTGTCCAAGAATATACTTTCCGTTCAACTGCTAAGGTTGAAACTGCAGATATTCAAACCAAGTCAATGCAATACTTATACAACGATGGTACAAGTTACGTATTTATGGATACTTCAACTTATGACCAATTGGCAATTCCAAACGAACAAATTGGTGATGAATCTAAGTACTTACTTGAAAACATGGTTGTTAGTGTAATTATGCACGATGGTGAAACTTTAGGTATTCAATTGCCTAACACTGTTGATTTGAAGGTTGCTAAGACTGAACCTAACATCAAGGGTGATACTTCATCAGGTGGTGGTAAACCAGCTACTATGGAAACTGGATTGGTAGTTAACGTACCATTCTTCATTAACGAAGGCGATATTTTAACTATTAACACTTCTGACGGTACATACGTATCACGTGCAAATAAGTAGTTTTTTGAGGTAGCGAAATGGCAGATAGTTCAAAAATTCTCTTAAGTGGCGAAGAAAACAGCGAACAAATTAAAATTGATCCTAGCGTTTTAGAAGTTATTTTGGGTATTGCTGCTGAAAAAGTTGATGGCGTTGCAGGTATGCGCGGCAGTTTAAGATCAGGCCTTAACTGGGTTCTTGGTCGTGAAGATCACGGTAAGGGCGTTAATGTTAAAGTTGATGATGATAACAAGTTAGTTGCCGATGTTTATGTATATCTTGAAAGCGGCGTAAATGTTCCTAAGGTTGGAATGGAAATTCAAAAACAACTAAAGGCACAATTACTGCAAATGACTGACCTTGAACTAAAGTCAATTAATGTACATGTTGTAGGTTTAGTTTTCCCAGAAGATGAAAAAGATACTGAGCAAACTACCTCAGAGCTGTTTCCGGAGGATGAAGTAGAGAAATAATGAACCAACACGAAAGTCGCAAAGTTGCTATGCAAGCCATTTATTTGGCTAATCAAGAGCCAGATTTAAATGCTGAAGAAGTTGAAGCAAAAGTCGTTGCAACGCTTAATTTAAAACAGCTTTCTGCCTATTCGAAGAAGTTAATCGAAGGTGTGATTGAAAATCGTGCAGATTTACAATCTGCTTTGTCTGAGCACCTAAAAAAGGGCTGGCGTCTTGAGCGCGTAAGTCAAATTGTCGTTGCTATTATGGAAGTTGCTCTTTTTGAAATTAAGAATAGCGATGAAATCGATCCTAAAGCAGCAGTAAATGAAGCTTTGAATTTATGTGACGAATTTGCTGAGCCAAAAGAAAAGCCATTTATTAATGGTATGTTAGCAAACTTTGTTTAATGGATGAATAGCCGGCAGTTTTGCCGGCTATTTTTTTAACAGTAAGGAGAAATTTAATGGGAAAAATTCTTGATGGTAAGGCTTTAGCCAATTTATTAGGGGAAAATCTTAAAGAAAAGGTTAAGAATTTAAAAGCTGAAGGAATAACGCCACATTTTTGCGTAATAAATATTGGTGACGATACTGCTAGCAAGATCTATGTTCGTTCAAAAAAACGCAAAGCTGAAAAATTAGGCATTATTCAAGATATTTATCAAATGCCAGCTGACACTAAGCAACAAGAAGTATTAGATTTAATTGATAAATTAAATACTGATCCCGAAATAAATGGCCTTATGGTTCAAATGCCAACTCCTGAACAAATTAGTGCAGATGAATTGCTAGCAAGAATTGATCCCAATAAAGACGTTGATAGTTTAACTCCTGCTAATGTTGGTCGCCTTTGGCTAAAGGATCACTTTGTAGAACCAGCAACTGCAGAAGGTATTATGGCTCTTTTAAAGCATTATGAAATTCCACTTAATGGTAAAAATGTTGTTATCATTGGCAGAAGCAATATTGTAGGTAAGCCCCTCGCCGCATTAATGCTAGAAAAAAATGCTACTATAACGATTGCCCATTCAAAGACACAAAATTTAGCCAGCCTTACCAAAAGAGCCGATGTCATTGTTTCAGCGACAGGAGAACCATGTTTAATTAAAGCTGATATGGTAAAAGACAGTGTCATTGTTGTTGACGTAGGAATAAATCGCGTTAATGGCAAGCTAGTTGGTGATGTTGATTTTGATGCAGTAAAAGAAAAAGCTAGCTATATTACTCCTGTCCCTGGTGGTGTAGGTCCTCTTACTGTACAATTCTTAATGGAAGCAGTAGTTAATTTAACTAGGAGACAAAATGGCCGAAAATAAGTATTTAACGGTTACTGATTTAAATTATTATATTACGCAGAAATTTAAAAACGATCCATACTTGCACAAGGTCTTTTTGCAAGGGGAATTGTCAAACTTCAGATATCGGCGTAATTCACACCAGTATTTCTCACTAAAAGATGAAAAATCTAAAATCAATGTGGTGATGTTTCGTTCATACTTTGATAAGGTTAAATTTAAACCTGAAGAAGGAATGAAGGTATACGTTACTGGTTACGTCAGTGTGTATGGCCCTCAAGGTTCATATCAGTTTTACGCTGAAGGCATGGAACCAGCGGGACTTGGTGCTCTTTATGAACAGTTAAAGCAGTTGCAAGCAAAACTTGCTAAAGAAGGCTTGTTCAATCAAGATCATAAGAGAAAATTACCTCGTTTTCCTGACCGAATAGCAGTTGTAACGAGTGCTTCAGGTGCGGTTATTCACGATATCATGGTAACTGCTAACCGTCGTTTCCCTCATGCAGAGATCGATTTGTATCCTGCACAAGTACAGGGTGATACTGCGGCAGATTCTTTGGTACGTGCGATGCGTCAAATAGCAGAACAAGGCGACAAATACGATGTGATGATCATTGGTCGTGGTGGTGGTTCTCTTGAAGATTTGTGGCCTTTCAATGAAGAAGAAGTGGTACGACAGATTTATGCAATGCCAATGCCAGTCATTTCTTCAGTTGGTCACGAAACGGACACCACTTTGTGTGACTTGGTAGCCGATGCTAGAGCTGCTACGCCAACTGCTGCGGCTGAATATGCTACGCCTAATTTGGTTGATGAACTAGCTGGTATTCAACAATTACGCAGTCGTTTGTTTTCAAGCATGCAGGCGATCATTCGTGAAAAGCGTGATCGTTTAAAGAGAATAGAAAACTCAGTTATTATGCGTGAGCCAACTCGTTTGTATGATCAACAGATTGAGACAGTAGATCGTCTAAAGGATCGCTTGCATAATAGCATGAAAAATAAGGTAGATCGCTCAAAACAAAGTTATCTTTTATTGAAACAAAGATTGTTTAGTGCAAGCCCTGATAAGCAGATGCAGCAAATGCAGCAACAAGAGCACTTTTTGGCTAAGCGTCTAGCTGACAACATGAATCATTATTTGAAAGATAAGCGCAATAGTTTTAGTAAAATTGTGCAGCAGCTTGATGACTATAGTCCGCTTAAAACCTTAGAGCGCGGCTTTGTCTATACCACGGACGCTAATGGCAAAACTGTTAGCTCAGTCAAGCAAGTAAAGAAAAATGAAAGATTGAATTTGCACTTTAAAGATGGTCAAGTTGAAGCAACTGTTACAAAAATAGAGGAAGAAAATAATGCCAACTAAGAAAAATAATTTTGAAGAACAATTAAACAATTTGGAACAAATCGTAACTAATCTTGAAAATGGCAATGTTCCATTGGAAGATGCATTGAAGCAATTCCAAGAAGGCGTAAAAATTAGTCGTGACTTGGATAAAAAGTTAACTAGTGCCGAAGAAACTGTCGCTAAATTGATTGATAGTGATGGCACCGAACATAAATTGGATCCTAATAACGCATCAGCACCAGAGGAATAAAAATGACAGCATTTACTTACTTTAAAGATGATTGGACACCTGTTATTGATGATTATTTAGCTAAGCATTTGGCTGACGAAGTTGATAGTAAGAAGCTTAGTCAAATTATGTCATATTCAGTAATGGCTGGTGGCAAGCGACTTAGACCACTTCTTTTCTTAGCTACTTTGAACGCTTTAGGAAAGAAGATCGAAGAACCAGAAATTCGAATTGCCTGTGGAATTGAGCTAATCCATACTTACTCATTAATTCATGACGATTTGCCTGCAATGGACAATGATGATTACCGTCGTGGCAAGCTTACTAGTCATAAAAAATGGGGTGAAGCTGAAGCTATTTTGGCTGGGGATGCACTTTTACCTTTAGGAATTCAATGGATCGCCGAAGGCAGCAACTCCGCTGATTTAGTTAAGATTATTACGCAAGCAGTTGGCCCTAATGGCATGGTAGGCGGTCAATATTTGGATATAGATTCAACTAATAATGAAAGTGTTGCTGGGGATGCCAAGTTCATCAATAAGATGGAATGGCTTAAAACTGGCTGCTTAATTAAGGCTAGTGTTGAACTGGCTGCTGTTTATGCTAAAGCTACAGATATTGAGCAAGTTAAATTAATCGACTATGCCAAGGCCTTGGGCCGTTCTTATCAAATTTACGATGATTTGGTTGATGTGGTTGAAACTAGTGAAGAAGCTGGAAAGGCAACGCATAAAGATAAAGAAGAGGGCAAAAACAATACTTTGACTCTTCTTGGTATTGATAAGAGTCGTAAAGAATTGAAAGATTTGATTAAGCAAGCCAAAGATGATTTGCACGGCTTAAATGGTGAAGTTTTGGCAGGATTTTTGGATCTATATCAAAAGGTGTTATAAATGACAAAGCAAAGAGCGGATATTTTATTAGCAGAGCAAGGAATTTTCCATTCTCGTTCTGCCGCACAAAGAGCGATTATGGCGGGTCTTGTTTCTGATCATAATCATCAAAGAATTGATAAGAGCGGAACTAAATTTCCAGAAGGCGAAAAATTTTACGTTAAAGATGATGGTAAAAAGTACGTTTCGCGTGGTGGCTATAAGCTAGAAAAAGCTTTGAAAGTCTTTGATATTGATTTAAAAGATGAAATCTGTCTAGATATTGGTGCTTCAACTGGTGGTTTTACTGATGTTGCTTTGCAAAACGGCGCTAAGATGGTTTATGCATTAGATGTTGGTTACAATCAACTCGCTTGGCAACTTCGTGATGATCCAAGAGTTGTTGTAATGGAAAAACAAAACTTCCGTTACTCCAAGCCAGAAGATTTTGATCAAGCTTGCCTGATTTTGCGATGACTGACGTATCATTTATTTCACTTGATTTAATCATGCCACCAATGTACGCCATTTTGAAAGATAAGTGTGATGCAGTTTGTCTGATTAAGCCACAGTTTGAAGCTGGTCCTGAAAACGTGGGTAAGCACGGTATTGTGCATGACCATGAGATTCATAAACAGGTCATTGAACACACCATGCAAAAGGCGTTAGATATCGGCTTCAATGTTTTAGACGTTGATTATTCACCTATTAAGGGTGGCAAAGGCAACATTGAATTCTTAATTCATTTGCAAAAAGATGAAGCAGATGGTGGTCACAATTTATGGCAAGGTACCCCAGTAGAAGTAGTAGAGCGTGCTGTAAACGGACTTTAGGAGTGATATAACATGTTAGTCGAACTGGATATTAAAAACTTTGCGATTATTAAAAGTCTGAAGGTTCGCTTTCAAGAAAAGATGACGGTCATTATCGGTGAAACTGGTGCTGGTAAATCCATTATTATTGATGCGGTTTCACTGCTGATGGGTGGCCGTGGTCAAAAAGAAATGATCAGATCAGGTGAAAAGAAGGCTGTCATTACAGGTCTATTTGAACTTGATGATCAAAAAGAAAAGATTGCTCAACTATGCGATCAGTATGGTTTGCCTCACGATGATGATCAATTGGTAATTAGTCGTGAACTTGCTGTTAAAGGAAGAAACGTTGTTCGAATCAATGGTCAATTAACAACGATCAATGTTTTGCGTGATATTGGTCATTATTTGGTTGATATTCATGGCCAACATGATCAGCAGATTTTGATGGATCAAGATCGTCAAATTGATTTGGTTGATAATTATGCGCCTGCTTCCTTTAAGGATGATTTAGCAGACTATCAAGCTGATTTTGAAAAATGGCAAAAATTAACAAATCAATTGCGTCATTTGCGTCAAGATGCGCAAGAATTAGCACAAAAGCAAGATATTTTGCAATTTCAAAATAATGAACTGGAATCTGCTGATCTAGAAGATCCTGAAGAAGATGAAAAGCTCGAAGAGGAATATAACGAGTTAAATAATTATCAAAAGATCGCTGATACGGCTAATTATTTTATGCAGCTTTACGATGACGATGAGCACGGTATTGCTACGCTGTTGGGGGATGCACAAAATGCGGCCACTGATTTAACGGAATTTGGTTCTAAGTTTAAGGACTTTGCTAAAACTGTTGATGACGGTGTCTATGCTTTAAATGATGCTCGTAGCGAATTATCCAATTTGATGGATCAGATGGACTTTGATGAAGAGCGTTTCCAATATGTAACTAATCGTCTGGATACTTTGAATTCTTTGAAGAAAAAATACGGTCCTACACTGAAAGATGTGTTTGATTTTTACAGCAAGGTGCAAAAAGAACTCAGTCAATTTGAAACTGGCGGACTTGATGAAGAAAAGATTCAAGCTGAAGTTGCGGAAGTAGAAAAACGCTTGACGCAAAAGGCTCGTAAGTTGCACTTAACGCGTGAAAAAGTAGCTCATTCGCTAGAAGAACAAATTAAGCAAGAACTTGCTGATTTGTATATGGAAAAAGCACGTTTTTCAATTAATTTTGATGAAACGAAGACTTATACCAAGAAGGGCACTGATGAAATTGTCTTCTTGATCGCACCTAACCCAGGTGAAGATTTAATGCCATTAGTAAAGATTGTATCTGGTGGTGAACAGTCAAGATTAATCTTGGCTTTGAAGGCAATCTTTAGTCGAGTTGAACCAGTAGGAACTATGATTTTTGACGAAATTGATACCGGTGTGTCTGGTCGTGTTTCTGCTGCTATCGGTAAGAAGATGCATTCTATTGGTAAAAATAAACAGGTTATTGCGATTACGCACTCACCTCAAGTAGCAGCTGCTGGGGATCAACGTTATCTTGTAGCTAAGCAAGTAAAAGATGGTTCAACATTTACTCAAATTGGACCATTGAGTAAGGAAGAAACAATTACTGCCATTGCCCAAATGATGGCTGGACAAGATGTTACAGATGCAGCCAAGCAGAATGCGGCTGATTTAATTAAGAGCATAAAAGATGAATAGTATTAGCAAATTTTGGAATGAATTTTGTCAAAAAAATAAAATAGCTCCTTCAGCATTAGAAGGAGCTTATGCATTCGGTTCCAATAGTTATGATGCAGATGTTTTAAGTGATTTGATTAATAGAGGAATCAAGACAGCTACAACTAGCATTTATACTTCTGCAGATGATGTTCCTGTAGTAGGGATGTATTCAATCGTTTTAGATGGAAATAATCAACCAGTATGTGTGATTAAGAATGAAACTGTAGAAATTATGCCATTTAAAAATGTAACTGAAAAACATGCCTATTTAGAAGGTGAGGGCGACCGCAGCTATGAATATTGGCGAAAAGTTCATGAAGCTTTTTTCACGTGGGAATGTAAGGAAGAATTAGGTAAAAAATTTACCGAAGACACCGAAGTGGTTTGCGAGACCTTTACTAAAGTAGGCTAATTAAAGATCAACGCGGAAAATATCATCGATATCGACTATCCGCAGTATCTTTTTGTCGACGTCGCGTAAAACATATCTTCCGATAGATATTCTTTTAGAAATCTGGCCTATTTCGTGACTGCCATCTTGAAAGGTAATTAAAATAAAGTTCTTGTGTAAAATAGCATAAGAAATACTTGCTAAAATTTTGCCATTAAATTGGCTATAAATACTAAGCTTATCAGTATTGTATTCAAACAAATAGTGGTAAGCTTTTTTTAGTTGTGTGGTTAAAAAATTAGTCATATTAATCATCCTTTGTTGAACCGTTGTTCGATAAAACAATTATACGAACTTTAGTTCTATAAAACAAGTGTTTGATACATACAAAATAATAAAAAGTGAAAACTTGAAAATCTCGCGATTTTAGTGCAAACTAGATATATTAATAGTTACTAAGAGGAGTTCAGCATGGCAGATAAAGGTTTATTACTTGTACTTTCCGGTCCCTCAGGTGTTGGTAAAGGGACTGTAAAAAGTGCTATTGTGGAGAACAAAGTCTTTCCGTTTGAATATTCAGTCTCAATGACTACTAGAAAACCTCGTCCAGGTGAAGTAGACGGCAAGGATTATTTCTTTGTTAGCGAGGAACGTTTTCAAGAAGCTATTAAAAATGGGGAGCTATTAGAATATAATGAATATGTTGGACATCATTATGGCACACCCCTTGGTCCGGTGAAGAAGATGCTTCATGAAGGCAAGGATGTTTTACTTGAGATTGATGTCAATGGGGCACAAAAAGTACGTGAAAAAATGCCAGATGGCGTATTTATCTTTTTAACCCCACCTGATTTGCATACATTGCATTTACGACTAGAACATCGTGGTACAGAACCAGAAGAAGTGATTCGTGGACGTATCAAACAGGCCAGAAATGAAATTTTGGAAATGGCAGACTATGATTATGCAGTAGTTAATGATACAGTAGCTAATGCAGTAGATCATATTAAGGCAATTGTTGATGCAGAACATGTCAGTGTTAAACGTGTAATTGATGACTATCGCAAGATGGTCAAGGAGGATTAATTATGAGAATTACTTACCCATCAATTGATAAATTATTGTCACGTGTTGACTCACGCTATTCATTATCTGTTCTTGCTGCTAAGAGAGCACATGAACTTGAAGCAGGTGATCCCCCAACACTTGAATACTTTAAGTGTGATAAGGCCGTTGGTAAGGCACTTGAAGAAATCGCTGCTGGTAAAGTTACAGTTGACCCAGCACATGCCGAGGTTAACCTCGAAGATTAATTGATTGACCTTCATCCTATGGGGTGAAGGTCTTTTTTACAGGTGATTAGATGATTGCTCAAGTGATTGTAGATGTTGCGGCGCGACAGACTGATCGCGTTTTTGAATATCATGTTCCTTCAGATCTTGAGAAGGAAATTAAGGTGGGTTCAAGAGTCGTTGTGCCTTTTGGACCAAGAAAAGTGCAAGGCTTTGTTGTCGGCCTATCTGAAACTAGCAATTTTAAAGGCAAAATGAAGGATTTGTTGGTAGTGGTTGATGAAATGTCGCCACTAACGCTTGAATTAGTTAAATTATCTGCAGATTTAGCACAAAATATTTATTCATACCGGATCAAAATTTTACAGGCTATGCTGCCATGGGTGATGCGGGCAGGCTATCGTAAACTATTGCTCCCTGCTAGTTCAAAGGCTAAAGAGATGCCGTTTTTTCAAGGCGATCCCATTGATTTAAATAAAATAACAGATTCAACACAAATCAAGAAAATCCGCAGTTTGCTAAAAAATGATGATGCCAAGATTGAGTATGTTGTCGACAATAAGGCTAAAAAGAAAAAGGAAAATCAATATGCATTGGCTCTGGCACCAGAAGAATATACTAAAATCTATAATACTTTGCGGCAAAATGCGGTAAAGCAAAAGCAGCTTTTGATGGATATCATTGAACATACCGATGCTTATCCCAAAACACAAAAGGAATTAGAAGCTGGATTGGGTTTAACCGCTGCAGTCTTGAATTCGGCTGTTAAAAAAGGTTGGCTAAAGAAAAAGGCAGTTGAAGTTTATCGTGATCCTTTAGCCGGCTTTAAAGATGATGAAAAACCAGCTCCAATCAAGTTAAATGATGAACAACAACATGCTTTAGACGAAATTGCCAAAGCTATCGATGAGAAAAAAGCTGAAACATTTTTGCTTGAAGGAATTACTGGTAGCGGCAAGACTGAAGTTTATTTGCATGCCATCAGTAAGGCTTTAGCCCAAGGCAGAACCGCCTTGATGCTGGTGCCAGAGATTTCGCTTACCCCACAGATGGTGCGTCAGGTAAAGGCCAGATTTGGTCAAGAAGTTGCTGTCTTGCACAGTGCGTTATCTGAAGGAGAAAAATATGATGAATGGCGCAGAATCCGCCGCGGCGAAACCAAAGTAGTAGTTGGTGCCAGAAGTGCGGTTTTTGCACCGCTTAAAAATATCGGCTTAATCGTGATCGATGAGGAACACGAGTCATCATACAAGCAAGAGTCTGATCCGCGCTATAACGCTCGAGATGTGGCTATCTGGCGCAGTAAATACCATCACTGTCCACTTGTATTAGGCAGCGCAACGCCGTCTTTAGGAAGCCGTGCAAGGGCACAAAAGGATGTCTATCATCTTTTACGACTAACCAAGAGAGCCAACAATAAGAAGCTGCCTAAGGTGCGCTTAATTGATTTAAAGCATGTTCAATTTGCGGGTGGTCAATTTGACTTGTCGCTTGAGTTAGTCGATGCGATTAAAAAGCGCCTCGAGAAAAAAGAACAAATCATTTTAATGCTTAATCGTCGTGGCTTTGCTAATTTCATGCTTTGCCGAGAATGTGGTTTTGTCTTAAAGTGTCCTAATTGTGATGTATCTTTGAACTTGCATAAAGATACTAATTGTATGCAATGTCATTATTGTGGTCATACTGAGCCAATTCCTACGCGTTGTCCTAATTGTCAAAGTTCTCAAATTCGTTTTCTGGGAACAGGAACACAAAAGGTGCAAGAAGAATTAGAGGAACTTTTACCAGGTGCTAGAATTTTACGAATGGACGTAGATACCACTCGCAGAAAGGGTAGCTATAAGAGAATTCTGAATGCGTTTGGCAATCATGAAGCAGATATCTTATTAGGAACGCAAATGATTGCGAAGGGACTAGATTTCCCTAATGTTACCTTAGTAGGAGTAATTAATGCTGATACAGGCTTATGGCTGTCAGACTACAATGCTTCTGAAAAAACTTTTGAACTTTTAACGCAGGTTGCTGGACGTGCCGGTCGAGCAGAAAAAGAAGGAGAAGTTCTGATTCAGACTTATAATCCGGAGCACTATGCCATTCAATTAGCCCAAACGCAGGATTATGAACGCTTTTACGGCTATGAAATGAACGTCAGACATGCCGGAAACTATCCACCATACTTCTTCACTGTTTTGATTTCGATTGCCGCTAAGAAAGAACAAAATGCTGCAAGAGAAGCTTTTAAAATAAAGCGTTACTTAACAAAGCAGCTTCATGCAGAAGCAATAATTTTAGGACCAACACCAAGTGCAATTTCTCGAGTAAAAAATCAATATTATTATCAAATACTGGTAAAATATAAAAAAGAACCAAATTTGAATAAATTATTGCACCATGTTCAAGACTCCGCCCAGGAAGCGAAGAAATATGGCTTAAGTATTATTATTGATAATGAACCAGAAAGAATAATGTAGAGGAGATGCTGCTAATGACATCAGTAATATTCATGGGGACACCGGAATTCTCAGTTCCAGTACTTGAAGGTTTAATTGAAAATAATTATGAAATTAAGGCTGTAGTAACTCAACCAGACAAGAAAGTTGGACGCAAACAAAAGATTACTAAGAGTCCTGCTAAGATTGCTGCAGAAAAGCATAATTTACCTGTTTATCAACCTGCAAAATTATCTGGCTCTGAAGAAATGCAAAAGTTAATTGATATGCACGCTGACTTAATTGTTACTGCAGCTTATGGTCAATTTTTGCCAACGAAGTTTTTAAACTCAGTTAAGATTGCGGCTGTAAATGTTCACGGCTCACTTTTACCTAAATATCGTGGCGGTGCACCAATTCAATATTCTTTGATTAACGGCGATAAAGAAACTGGTATTACCATCATGGAAATGGTTAAAAAGATGGATGCCGGTGATATCTATGCACAAGAAGCAATTAAGATTGAACCAGATGATAACGCTGGTACCTTGTTCGCAAAACTAGCAATTGTTGGGCGTGATCTTTTGCTTAAGACTTTACCTTCAATTATTGCTGGCACTGTAAAGAAAACGCCACAAGATCCTGAAAAGGTGGTCTTTTCACTAAATATTACTAAAGAACAAGAAAGAATCACGGTTGATATGACAGCTACCGAAGTTAATAACATGATCCGTGCACTTAACCCAGATCCAGGTGCCTACATGATGGTTGAAGGCAAACGTTTCAAAGTTTGGAAGGCAGAAGTTGCTGATGAAACTACAGATTTAAAGCCAGGTTCAGTTGTTGCAAATAAGAAGTGCTTTGCAATTAGTTTTGCTAATGGTACTGTCTTGAATTTGCTTGAAGTACAACCGAGCGGCAAGAAGCGCATGAATATTAAGAACTTTTTGAACGGTCAAGGTAGCAAGTTTACACCAGGAGAAGAAATTGTCGACAAGTAAAAGCGCTCGTGCAATCAGCTTAGAAACATTAATTAAGGTTTTACAAGATAAATCCTATTCAAATATCAGCTTGAACAACAGTCTTAATCATTCAGACTTATCACAAGCTGATCAAAACTTAGCCACAAAAATAGTGTATGGAACGATTCAATATCGACTCTTTTTGGAATATCAGTTAAAGGGATTAGTAAGAACTAAATTAACTGAGAAATATTTAAAGCCGCTTTTATTGATGTCCATTTATCAAATTGTCTTTTTGGATAAAGTGCCTAATCGTGCAGTTTTGGATGAAGCTAATAAACTTGCTAAGCAATTTGGTAAGCATCATTCATCAGGTTATCGTGTAGTAAACGGAATTTTACGTTCATTTATTAGACGTGGCGTAATTTTGCCTGATGTTAAAGATGAAATAAAATATTTAAGTGTCAAAGAAAGCATGCCGGAATGGCTAGTTAAATATTTTGCCAATCATTGGGGCATGGATCGTACGAAAAAATTGCTTGAAAGCATCAATCAGCCAGCTAAAAATAGCGTTCGTATTTCATCTTTGTGTGATAAACAGCAAGTTTTTGATCAGCTAAAGGCTGAGGGTTACGAACCAGCATGGTCTAACTTATCTGACAATAACGTGATTTTGGGTCATGGTGGCGTGAGTCAAAGTGATTTATTTAAGCGCGGAAAATTGACAATTCAGGATGAAGCCGCTAGTTTAGTTGTAGAATCTTTTGATTTTGGTCCCAATAAAGAGCATATTTTAGATGCATGCAGTGCTCCAGGCGGTAAAACTGTGCAGATGGCAGAACGAATTGTCGCTGGCGATGCGACAGCTTTAGACATTCATGAAAAGAAGCTACATTTGGTTAAAGAAAATGCTAAAAGAATGAATGTAGCTGATAAAGTTAAAACTAAAGCTTGTGATGCACGAAAAGTACAGGATATTTTCAAGCAGGGAGAATTTACTAAGATTTTGGTAGATGCACCTTGTTCTGGATTAGGTTTATTAAGACGTAAGCCTGAGATTCGTTATACTAAGACTGAACGTGATTTGCATAATTTACAAAAAATTCAATTGGCAATTTTAGATTCAGTTAGTCCTTTGTTAAAGGAAGACGGCGAGTTAGTTTACTCCACTTGCTCTATTTCAGTAGAGGAAGATGAAGCCGTTGTCGAACAATTCTTAAAGCAGCATCCTAATTTTGAATTAAAGCCATTTAAGCTCAGCAAATTGGAATCAAAGACAGGGATGCTAAAAATAATGCCTGACCAAGATAATAATGATGGATTTTTCATTGCTAAATTTAAGATGCGAGGTTAGATTTTTGATTGAAACAGCATACGCTTCTAGTATCGGTAAGGTACGAAAAAGCAATCAAGATTTTGTACAAGTTTTTAAAAATCGCAAGGGTATCACTTTAGCGGTCGTATGCGATGGCATGGGTGGACATCAAGGCGGAGATGTAGCTTCAACTATGGCGGTTACGCACCTGGGGCACAACTTCGGAATAACTGATTTCACAGACGCCAACATTGCGCACAAATGGTTGGATGTTCAGTTGAATTCTGAAAATGAAACTATTTTAAAGACGGCTGATAAGTTTCCTGATTTAAATGGAATGGGAACCACCATTGTTTTAGCCTTTGCTTTTGACGACAATGCTTTAATTGCCCATTTAGGTGATTCACGTGCTTATAGCTACTCAGAAGGAAAGTTTGTTCAACTTACAGAAGATCATTCTTTAGTTAACGAATTGGTTAAAATGGGACAAATTACCAAAGAACAAGCTAAGCATCACCCACAAAAGAATATTATTACTCAAGCTTTAGGTGTATCTAGCACGATTGACCCAGAAATTAATGAAATTAAATTGGGCGATAATGACATTATTTTGCTTTGTACTGATGGATTAACTAATTCTCTCAGTGACCCACAAATTCAGCAAATTCTTGCAACTAAAGAATTGAGTTTGAAAGAACGTTGCAATAAGTTAATTAGTGAGGCTAATCGATTAGGTGGTGGTGACAATATTACTGTCTGCCTAATTTGGAATAAGGAGGACGAAAGCAGTGATCGATAAAGGTTATCTGCTTGGAGAGCGCTACCGCATTATTGATACTTTAGGCGAAGGCGGGATGGCCAATGTTTATCTGGCTGAAGATATTATTTTGCAGCGTAAGGTTGCTGTAAAAATTTTACGCCTAGATTTGCAAAATGAGCCTCAAACTCAAGCTCGTTTTCAAAGAGAAGCATTAGCTACCAGTGAACTCAGTCATCCTAATATTGTCTCTGTTCTTGATGTAGGTACGGATCATGGACTTCCTTATATGGTAATGGAATATGTCGACGGTCCTGATTTAAAAGAGTACATCCGTAAGAATTCTCCATTGGATTTACCTGAAGTAATTCGGATAATGGATCAAATTTTGAGTGCGGTTGCTCTGGCTCACAAGCATAATGTGATTCACCGTGACTTAAAACCACAAAATATTCTGATGGATAAAAGAGGCAATATTAAAATCGCTGATTTTGGTATTGCAGTTGCACTTAACCAAAGCTCAATTACTCAAACTAATTCGGTGATGGGGTCTGTTCATTACATGTCTCCAGAGCAAACAAGAGGTGGATTGGTTACTAAGCAATCCGACATTTATTCTCTTGGTATTATTCTTTATGAATTAATTACAGGAACTGTGCCATTTAATGGAGATACGCCTGTTTCCATTGCTCTAAAACATGCGCAAGAACCTATTCCATCTATCAGAAAGAAAGATAAAAGTGTTCCGCAGGCGTTAGAAAATGTTGTTTTAAAGGCAACCGCTAAGGATCCGCGCGATCGTTATGCTTCTGCTCAAGCAATGAAAGCAGATCTTGATAGTAGTCTTGATCCTGAAAGAAGCGATGAACCTGTCTTTGTTCCGAATCATGGAAATAGTGATGATGAAACAATAGTTTTATCAGGTTTCAAGCCGCAAAAAACAAATTCAAAAGAGCCGCAGAAAGAAGAAAAGGCGGAAGCAGAAAAAGAACCTGCGAAAAAGAAAAAGAGTTTTTGGCAGAATGTTAAAGCTCATAAATGGTGGTGGATTTTCTCCATTATTGCTGCTGGTTTAATTATTTTCATTATGATTTTTGCTTTAAGTGGCAATGATAATAAGCTAAGCAGGTTAATGTGCCTGACGTAACTAATATTGCGGAAAAAGCCGCAGAAGATAAGCTAGAGGCGGTCGGACTTCAAGTGGGCAGAAT
Organism: Lactobacillus kitasatonis DSM 16761 = JCM 1039; assembly: GCF_000615285.1. GTDB lineage: Bacteria > Bacillota > Bacilli > Lactobacillales > Lactobacillaceae > Lactobacillus > Lactobacillus kitasatonis. The sequence goes on from NZ_BALU01000005.1 coordinate 69,125, forward strand.
TATTCGTCGGCAATCTGATGATGTCAAAAAGGGTTATGTCATAGCCACAAACCCAACTGCTGGTAATTCACTTGATCAAGGGAAAACAGTTAACTTAATTGTTTCTAGCGGAACCAGCATGGGGAAAGTACCTGACGTGGTCGGTGATGACTATGATAAGGCTGCCGAAAAACTTGAAAATCAAGGCTTTGATGTAGTCCGGGAAGATCAATTCTCTAACAAGATCCCTCAAGGCAACATTATTTCACAGAGTATTGCAGCTGGCGTAGAAGTAAAGCAACACAAACTACAATTACTTTGGTAGTGTCTAGAGGTAGAGCTCCGCGTCACAGAAGCAATACGGTTACATTGAAAGATCTTCATAATTACTCTTTAAAGAGCGCACAAGATTATGCTAGAGAACATGGATTAACTTTGCAGATTAATCAAGAATATTCTGATGATGTCGAAAAGGGCATGATCATTTCAATGGATCCAGGTCCTGGAACCAAAGTTGATCGTGGATCAACTGTTGCAATTAGAGTTTCGCGTGGACCTAAGGAAGAAAAGGAAACTACGATAACTAAGAACTTTACTGTAAGTTACGTTGGATCGGTAACCGACGGCTCAGATAAGACTGATAATGATAAAGATGAAGATAGCTCATCCAGCAAATCAAGCGAGAATAAGGGTGATCATGTTCAGATTTATATCAAGGATGACGATCACTCATTAAGTAATATTTATCGTGATCTTTATATTAAGCGTGATATGAGCTTCTCAATTCCATTTTCAATTAAAAATGGTCCTGGACAATTAAGAGTAGTCCGCAATGGAGAAACTATCTTGAATGAAAAGGTGACTAAATAAATGAAACTAGCACAAGGAACCGTTATTGGTCTAATTGCTGGTTATTATGACGTAGAAACCGCTACGGGTATCGTGAGAACGCGTGCTCGTGGCGTTTTTCGTCAAAAAAAGCAAAAACCAGCGGTAGGAGACAGAGTAGAAATACAAATTGATGATAAAGGCATGAGCTATCTGGTTAAGATTATGCCGCGTTTAAACAGAATTGGCCGACCAGCTGTAGCCAATGTTAGCCATGTTTTGCTGGTGATTTCTGCAGTTGAGCCAGATTTCTCATTAGAATTGTTAGATCGCTTTTTGACTTTCTTTTCTTGGCAAAAAGTCAATGTAACTATTTATTTGTCTAAAACAGATTTGCTTAATAATGATAAACTTACTGAAATAAAAAGATCTTTAGCATACTATCAAGAAATCGGCTATCCTGTCTTTACTGATTACCATGATGTACAAGCTAAGATTCCAGAAATGATTGGCAAAGACCAAATTTGGACTCTAGCTGGGCAGTCTGGTGCAGGTAAGTCAACTTTGCTTAATCATCTAAAAGAAGACGCTCATCAAGCTACAGGAGCCATTTCAACTAGTTTAAACCGTGGTAAGCACACTACTAGAAAAGTTGAATTATTTAAATTGGGTGAGGCTTTCTTGCAGATACGCCAGGCTTCTCTTCGATTGATTTAACGCCGATTAAACTTAATGAATTATGTAATTATTTTGTTGAGTTTAAACGTGCTAGTGTGAAATGCAAGTTTCGCGGCTGCCAACATTTGAAAGAGCCAGGCTGCGAAGTCAAGAAACTTCTTGAAGAAGGAAAAATTTTAGCTAGTCGATATGATGATTATTTAGCAATACGAACTGAGATTAGTGAAGGTCGTATCCCTGAATATCTAAAATAACGGAGGAAATAATGCTTATTGCACCATCAATTTTAAATGCAGACAATCTAAATTTAGAAACTGATATTAAAGATGCCATTGCTGCAGGAATCAGTCGTTTCCATATTGATATTATGGATGGTCATTTCGTGCCTAATCTTTCCTTTGGTCCACAATTAGTTGAAGATTTTAAGCGCGAATTTCCGATGACAGATGCAGAAATTCATTTGATGAGTGATAATCCAGATGATCTTGTGCCAGCTTTTGTCAATGCTGGTGCAGATTTGGTTGAGCTTCACTATGAAGCTATGAGTGAAAAGAAGCTTGATTACTGGCTTGATTACTTAATTTCTAATGATGTAAAAACTTCTTTAGCAATTAATCCTGACACTCCTAGTGATGTTGTAAGTAAGTTTGCATCAAAGCTTGATCAAGTATTGGTTATGACAGTTCGTCCTGGCTTTGGTGGACAAAAATTTATTACAGACTCTGCTGAGAAGATCAAGCAAGTTCGAGAAATCGTGGGACCTGATACAGCAATTGAAGTAGATGGCGGTGTTAATGATCAAACTATTAAGATAGCTAAAGATGCCGGTGCCGATATCTTTGTAGTAGGTTCATATTTATATAAAGATGGCGATATAGCTAATCAAGTACGTAAATTAGAAAAAGTCATTGAATAATGAAGGCATATGCATTATTAGGTGGACCAACTGATTTATGGCCTAAGGATATTAAAAAACAATTGCTAACTGCTAAGCAAAATGATGAATTGATCTTTGGCGTAGATCGTGGCGCACTATTTTTAAAAGAGCTGGGCATCACGCCTGATGTAGCAATTGGCGATTTTGATTCGCTACAAGCTAAAGATTTGGCGTTAATTGAAAAGAGTGTAAAAGATATTCGCTATTCTAATCCGGTTAAAGATTGGACAGACTCTGAATTAATGCTTCAAACGGTTTTTAAGGACTATCAAGCGGATAGATTAACTATCCTAGGTGCAACTGGTGGCAGAATTGATCATTCCCTGATTAATTTATTGATGCTGCTCAATCCATCAATTAATCAATTTGCTCAAAAAGTAGAATTGCTCGATCAACAAAACAGTATTGAATTTTTTAATCCAGGGATGCACGTGATTAAGAAAAAGGAAGAATATTCCTATATTGGTTTTGCTTTGCTTTCAGCAACCAAGGATTTTAATATAACTGGCGCAAGATATGATTTGAAACATTATTCAGGCAAGTACCCGCGAGTATTTTCTTCAAATGAATTTTTGCCCAATAGTGATCATTTTAAGATCTCTTTTAAGCAGGGAATGATTGCTGCAATTTATTCTAAAGATGTAGATCGCTTTCATAATCTTTAGAAAAACGTGTAAAATAGGGTAAAGAAAAAGAAACTAGGAAAAACTATGAAGTATACTGATTTTGAAATGGTCGTTATGAATCAAGACTTGATCGTGCTAAGAGAAATGTAGAAGACTACATGCACAAGAATCACGTTCATGTTTTTGATAAAAAGAAGCACAAGGAAGTTGCTACAATTAATAGTGCAGCAAGAAACGTTACTTACCAAGATTTAGGCTTGCCAACTAAGCTTGGTGAAATGATTACTGAATATGCTTATACACTAATCGATGAAAGAAACATTCCAGATGATGACAAGCATCACAACATTATGAAGTAAAAGAAAAAAGGACAGCTTTAAGCTGGCCTTTTCGTTTACTTATTTTTATGCAAAAAAATAATCTATCAGATCAAAGATCCAATAGACTCTTTTTGGTTATTAGGCACGAGTAACTTTACCAGACTTTAAAGCCTTGGTTGAAACCCAAACGCGCTTTGGCTTACCGTCAACAAGAATGCGAACTTTTTGAAGGTTTGGCTTCCAAGCACGACGAGTTGAGTTCAATGAGTGTGAACGTTTGTTACCGAATGTAGTCTTCTTACCTGTTACGTAATCTTTTGCCATTTGCTAAACCTCCTTTATTTGTGGTGTCATACTTAATTAGATTATCATATGTTTTGGAGCAATTCAACTCTAAAAGGATTTTTTTAACACGTATTTTGTTTATTGGTTAAGTAAGTACTATGATAAAATAATAAACGTATACATAGATAATGAGACGGAGGACAAACATGGCTGTTAAGATCAAGACAAAAGATGGTTTGATTGATATTTCAAACGGTGTAATTGCAACTGTTGTTGGTGGCGCAGCTACGTCTAATTATGGCGTTGTAGGAATGGCATCTAAGAATGCTATTCGCGATGGCTTTGACGGAATTCTTAACCGCGCCAACTATAAACGTGGCGTTGTCGTAAAATCAGAAAATAATGAAATTACTGTTGACGTGTACATTATTGTTGGTTATGGACTTAAGATTTCTGAAGTAAGTAAGAATGTTCAAGACAGTGTTAAATTTAACCTTTCAAATCAATTAGGAATTAACACTAAAGCCGTTAATGTAATCGTTCAAAGCGTGAAAGTACTTGACGAATAACGTAAGCGGAGGTTTTAAATAGTGGTTTTAAATGAAATAGATAGTAAGCAATTTAGAGATATGGTGCGTGTTGCCACCCACAGAATTGGCAAGAATGCTGAATTTGTTAACTCATTGAACGTGTTCCCAGTTCCAGATGGTGATACTGGTACCAACATGAACTTAACTATTGAAAGTGGTGCTAGAGCCGTTTCTGAAAATCCTAGCAGCAATGTTGGTGATTTGACTGAAAGTTTAGCTAAAGGAATGTTGATGGGTGCACGTGGTAACAGTGGTGTTATTACTTCACAATTGTTCCGTGGCTTTTACAAGGCAACTCAAGGCATGAAGACTTTGACTGCTCAAGAATTAGCTAATGCTTTTTCGAACGGTGTAGCTACTGCTTATAAGGCAGTTATGAAGCCAGTTGAAGGTACCATTTTGACAGTAGCTCGTGTTGCTGCTCAAGAAGGTGCTTCTAAGGCTAATGATACTGACGATGTTATTGAAGTAATGAAGGCTGTTGTCGAAGGTGCTAAGAAGGCCCTTAAGTCAACTCCAGATTTGCTTCCAGTATTGAAGCAAGTTGGTGTTGTTGACTCCGGTGGTCAAGGACTTTTGTTCATTTATGAAGGCTTCTTAGAAGGTCTTCTTGGTGAAAACTTTGCTGATCAATATCAACCTGATGAAAATGAAATGGACGAAATGATCAATGCAATGCACCACCAATCTTCTGTACAAAGTCAATTGGCTACTCAAGATATTAAGAATGGCTACTGTACTGAAATCATGGTCGACCTTAACGCTGATGTGCCAAACAAGAAGAAGTTTGACTTGGAAGAATTCAGAAAGCACTTATCAAGCTTAGGTGATTCACTTTTGGCTGTTTCTGATGGTGAAATTGCTAAGGTTCACGTTCACACTGAACACCCTGGTGATGTCTTTAAGTACGGCAGTCAATTTGGTCAATTAGGCAAGATCAAGATTGACAACATGCGTATTCAACACGAAAGCATTGTTGATCAAGATGAAGAACAACAAGAATCAGTAGACTTCGCTGTTATTGCCGTAGCTTCAGGTAACGGTATTAGAAAGTTGTTTGAAAGTGAAGGCGTCAACCGTATTATCTCTGGTGGTCAAACAATGAATCCATCAACTCAAGACTTCATTGATGCTATCAAGAAGTCAGGTGCTAAGAAGGCAATCGTCTTACCAAACAACGGTAATATCGTAATGGCCGCTAAGCAGGCTGCTGAAGTTAGTGATATTCCTGTAGGTATCGTACCAAGCAAGACTATTTCACAAGGTCTTACTGCAATGCTTTCATTTAACCCAGATGCTTCTGTTGATGACAACGTTGAAGCTATGTCGGAAGATCTCGATACTGTAGTTTCAGGTGAAGTAACCCAAGCTACTCGTGATACTGAAATCGATGACGTAGAAATTCATAAGAATGATTATCTTGGTATTGTTGATGGAAATATTAAAGTTGACAATCCCGATTTAATCAAGACCACTACCAAAATGATTGAAAAGATGCTCGATGACGATTCAGAAATCATCACAATCATGTACGGTCGTGACTCAAGTGAAGAAGAAGCACAAGAAGTGGTTAGCCAACTTGAAGAAAAACATGATGATCTTGAATTTGAAATTCATGATGGTGGTCAACCAGTATATCATTTCTTAGTATCAGTTGAATAAAATGATAGATAATGCATTATTTGCTCCGGTAACAGATTTAAAAGGCGTAGGGACAAAGACTGCAGCTGATCTAGGAAGCTTAGGCATTTATAGCATTTATGATTTACTCTTTTATTTTCCTTTTCGATATGACGAACTTCAAACTTTACCATTAGATCAAATCATGGATGGTCAAAAGGTAATGTTGAAAGGAATTGTGGCAACTGAGCCTTTTGTTAGTCGGTTTGGATATAAAAAGAGCAGATTAAGCTTCAAAATTAGAATTGACCATGATATTGTCATGGTCAATTTTTTTAATCAACCTTGGCTAAAAAGTAAGATTGAGATCGGGCAAGAAGTTGCAATTTATGGTAAGTATAATGTTGCTCGGCAAAGTCTTTCTGCATTTAAATTTGTGGCTGCTAAAGAAAATGATAGCGGTATGGCGCCAATTTATCCTGTTAACCGACATGTTAAGCAGAAAAAGCTGGTCAGTTTAATTAATCTGGCAATTGATAGTTTTTTAGATCAGGTTCAAGATATTGTTCCTAAAGAAATTAGAGAAAAGTATCGTTTGTTGCATGATCAAGAAATTATTCAAAAAATGCATCATCCTAAGAATGGTTGCGAAGCTGAAGTAGCTAAAAGAAGTGCAATTTTCCGTGAATTCTTTATTTTTGAATTGCAGTTAACTTTATTAGCCAATCATGATGGTAAACAGCAAGGTTATCCTAAGAAGTACGATTTAAAGGAAATTGCTAATTTGACTAAATCATTACCATTTGAACTTTCAGATGATCAAAAAAAGGTGGTAAATGAAATTTATGCAGATATGCATTCAGATGGTCAGATGAAAAGACTGCTTCAAGGTGATGTAGGTTCTGGTAAAACCGTTGTAGCCGTTTATGCAATTTTTGCGGCAATTACTGCAGGTTATCAAGCCGCTTTAATGGTGCCGACTGAAATTTTAGCTACGCAGCATTTTAAAAAGATTGATGAACTGCTGCGACCACTTGGTGTAAGAGTAGCATTGCTTACAGGTAATACTAAAACACTCGAGCGGCGCGAGATTTATCGTGAGTTGACAGATGGCACGATTAACGTTGTTATCGGTACACATGCTTTGATCCAGAAAAATGTAATTTTTAAGAAATTAGGCTTGGTTATTATCGACGAGCAACATAGATTTGGTGTTGGTCAAAGACAAGCTTTGGTTAATAAAGGTGATAATCCAGATATTTTAGCAATGACGGCGACACCAATTCCTCGAACTTTAGCTTTAACTGTTTATGGCGATATGACAGTATCTGAAATTCACCATATGCCGGCTGGTAGAAAGCCAATCATTTCTGCCTGGAAGACAAGCAGTCAGATGAAAGATGTTTATAAATTAATGCATGAGCAGCTAGATCAAGGTTTCCAGATTTATGCTGTTACGCCATTAATTACAGAATCAGAGACCTTGGACTTAAAGAATGCTGAAGAATTGCATAAAAAACTAAGTCATGATTTTCCGGATAAAAACGTAGTTCTTTTACATGGTCAAATGGCAGGAGCTAAAAAAGATGAAATTATGTCTGTCTTTGCTAGTGGCGAGATTAATATCTTAGTAACTACCAGCGTAATTGAAGTCGGGGTTGATGTAGCTAATGCTAATATGATGGTCATTTACAACGCTGATCGTTTTGGTTTAAGCCAGTTGCACCAACTTCGAGGAAGAATTGGTCGTGGCAAGACACAGAGTTACTGTGTCTTTATTGCTGATCCTAAAACAGATTCAGGTAAGGCGAGAATGAAAATTATTGCCGAAACCAAAAATGGCTTTAAGTTAGCTGAAGAAGACCTTAAAATGCGTGGTGAAGGTGATTTATTTGGTAAAGCACAGTCTGGATTGCCAGAATTTCGTGTTGGTGATGTTGTAAACAACTACAACACGCTGGTAGTGGCACAAAAAGTGGCCCGTGAGCTTGTTAAACAAGATCCAGAATTATCTAGCCCAGAACATAATTCGTTAAAGCAAGTGTTAGAATATAAACAATTAGAGCAAAATAGAATTTAAAAAGATGTGGTGAAAGTATATGAGAACAATTGCAATTGATGCAATGGGCGGTGAAAATGCCCCAAAAGCAATCGTCAAGGCTGTTTTAAAAGCTAAAGGCGAAATGCCTGACACTAAATTTTTACTATTTGGTGATAAAGAACAATTGCGTAAATTAATTCCAGCTGATCAGATTAATGATCAATTGGGCGTTGTACCTACAACTGAAGTTATTGCAGATGAGGATGAACCTGTTAAAGCTATCAGAAGAAAGAAAGATTCTTCAATGGTAGTTGCCGCAAATTATGTTAAAGAAGGGAAAGCAGATGCACTTCTTTCTTTAGGTAATACCGGTGCACTTTTATCATGTGGTATTTTTATCATCGGTCGAATTAAAGGAATTGTTCGTCCAGGTTTGATGCCAACTTTGCCAGCTCAAAATAGTGACGATGGCTTTAATATGGTTGATGTTGGTGCTAATGCTAAAAGTAAGCCAGAATATTTATTGCAATGGGCTCAAATGGCTTCTTACTATGCAGAAAAGATTCGCGGAATTGAAAATCCAAGAATCAGTCTTTTAAATAATGGTGCAGAAAGTGATAAAGGTGATGACGTTCACCAACAAGCTTATCAATTATTAAAAGACAGTTCATTGAATTTCCAAGGCAATATTGAAGGTAATGAATTATTACTTGGCAACACCGATGTAGTAGTTACTGATGGCTTTACCGGTAATGCCGTTCTTAAAAATATTGAAGGTACTTCAAGCGTGTTATTGCATCTGCTAAAAGACAGTCTCCTAAATGGTGGCGTAATGACCAAGCTAGGTGCTTTAATGGTAAAGGGATCTTTGTCTAGTCTTAGATCTAAGTTTGATACTGCTAAATATGGTGGTGCCGTATTGCTTGGCGTAAATGCGCCAGTAGTAAAGACTCATGGACGTTCAGATGAAAGACCGATTTACTACACTTTGAAGCAAGTTGATAAAATGATTAAAGAAAAACTTGTTGAAGATTTTAAAGACGAATTTGCTTCAAAATAGTAAAATGATTTATTAAAAAGGAGGATTATTTATATGTCAGAAGAAGAAATTTTTAATAAGATCAAAGATTTAATCGCTGATAATTTTGACGTTGATAAAGATAAGATTACTGAAAGTACTAGCTTTACCGACGATTTAGATGCTGATTCAATTGACTTGGTAGAATTCATTTTGCAACTTGAAGATGAATTTGGTTCAGAAATTCCTGACGATGATGCTGAAAAAATTAAAACAGTTGGGGATGCAGTCTCATATATCAAGTCACACCAAGGGTAATTCCTTAAAAAAAAAGCCGTGTCGTTATTTACATACGACCGGCTTTGTGTTTATAATTAGAAAATAAATAGAAAAGATTAAACGGCTTTTAATGAACAAAGCCATAAATGGAGGAATGACCTTTGGAAAAGCAGAGTGATCTATTATTAGATATTCAGCACCTGCATACGGCGTACCGTTTGCAAGGGAAATTCTATGATGCTGCAGATGATATTAATTTGACTTTGAAGCGTAACGAAATTTTAGCTATCGTAGGCGAATCTGGTTGCGGTAAGAGTACTATCGCTGCAAGTATTATTGGATTGTATGACCATAAAAACACCAAAGTTACAGGCGATATTCTTTACAACGAATTGAACCTAGTTGGTTTGAATGAATCATTGTTTAATAAGATTCGTGGCGACAAGATCGGTATGATCTTCCAAGACCCACTAGCCAGCTTGAATCCTTTGATGCGTGTTGGTGATCAAGTAGCTGAAACGTTATACTACCATACGGATATGAATGAAAAGGCACGTCATGCACGGGTTATTGAATTGTTTAATCAAGTAGGTATGCCTAAGCCTGAAGAAATGTACGAAATGTATCCACACGAATTATCAGGTGGTTTGCGTCAACGTGTCGTTATTGCGATGGCTATCGCATGTAAGCCTGAAATTATCATTGCTGATGAACCAACAACAGCTTTGGATGTAACTATCCAAGCTCAAATTTTGGACTTGCTTGAAGACATTCAAAAGCAATCACACTCGGGCATTATTTTGATTACACACGACTTGGGCGTTGTGGCTGAAACTGCAGATGAAGTTGCTGTTATGTACGCTGGGCAAATCGTAGAAAAATCAGATGTAAAGACGATTTTCGAAAATCCTCTTCATCCGTACACAAGATCATTGCTTAATTCAATGCCTCAATCTGATGATTCAGATGAGGACCTCCATGTTATTCATGGTACTGTGCCATCACTTAAGAATATGCCACGTGCGGGTGATAGATTTGCTGCTAGAATCCCATGGATTCCAGCAAGCGCTCATGAAGAGAATCCACAAGTACACGAAGTAGTCCCAGATCACTGGGTAAGATGTACTTGCTGGAAGACCTTCCATTTTGAAGGCGAAGACGAAACGCAAAAAGCGGCAAGTGGGGAGTAGTATATGGGCAAAGAAATAATTCAGATTAAAGACTTAAAAGTATATTACCCAATTCGTTCAGGCTTTTGGAACAGAATTACTGATTATGTTCGTGCCGTTGATGGGGTTAACTTCTCAATTGGTGAAGGTGAAACCTACGGTTTAATTGGTGAATCTGGTTCTGGTAAGTCAACGACCGGTAAGGCAATTGTTGGTGTTGAAAAAGTTACAGGTGGGCAAATCCTGTACAAGGGTTTGGACGTAACTAAGGCAAGCAACCGTAAGAGACTTGACTACAACAAGGATGTTCAAATGATCTTCCAGGATTCAATGTCAAGTTTGAACCCAAGAAAGAGAATCGAAGATATCATTGCTGAGCCAATCAGAAACTTCGAAAACTTGACTACTGATCAAGAAAGAGATCGTGTACAAGAATTGCTTGATATTGTAGGGATGCCAAGTGATGCTATTTACAAGTATCCACACGAATTCTCTGGTGGTCAGCGTCAAAGAATTGGTGTTGCACGTGCCGTTGCCACTAATCCTAAGTTGATTGTTGCCGACGAACCTACTAGTGCTTTGGACTTGTCAGTTCAAGCTCAGGTTTTGAACTTCATGAAGCACATTCAACAACAATACAACATCGCTTATTTATTCATTTCTCACGACTTGGGTGTTGTTAAGCACATGTCAGAAAACTTAGCTATTATGCACCGTGGTCGTTTGGTAGAATTGGGTAGCCGTGATGAAATTTACAAGCACCCAATTCATATTTATACTAAGCGACTTCTTTCCGCAATTCCTAAGGTAGACGTAGAACACCGTGAAGAACACAAGAAGCGCCGTGAACAAGTCGAAAGAGAATTTAAGGAAAACCAAAGCAAGTGGTATGACGAAAATGGTCGTGTTTACCCACTTCAAAAGGTAGCTCCTAACCACTGGGTAGCTTTGCCAAAAGACATGGCACAAGAAGCTAAAATTGAAGAACGAGAAGAAAAGGAGAGTGATTAAGCATGTGGAAAACAATCTTACGTCGTTTGTTAATCATGATCCCTCAATTGATCATCTTGAGTTTGCTCGTCTTCCTTTTAGCTAAGATGATGCCTGGTGACCCATTCAGCGGATCAATCAACCCTAACACTGACCCAAAGCAAATTGAAGCTTTAAGAAGAGCTGCAGGTCTTTATGATCCATGGTACGTGCAATACTGTAGATGGGTAGGTAACTTATTCCATGGTGACCTTGGTACAAGTTACATCCAACACGTTCCAGTAGTTTCATTAATTGCCGATCGTGCAAACAACACCTTCTGGTTATCACTTTTGACTACTATCTTGACTTATAGTATTGCGATTCCTTTGGGTATCACTGCTGGTCGTCACCAAGATGAATGGCAAGATACTGGTGTTCAAATCTTTAACTACATTACTTTGGCAACGCCAGGGTTCGTATTCTATATCTTAGGATTATGGCTCTTCGGCTTTACTTTAGGTTGGTTCCCAATCTCAGGTTCAGTCTCAGCTAACGCGTCAGGATTCTTGGGTGTGCTTGGCAGTAGACTTTACCACATGATTTTGCCAGCAATCTTGTATGCTTTGATTACTACTACTGGTATTGTTCAGTACTTGAGAACTGGTATCGTTGACAACAAGGTTGAAGACTACGTCAGAACAGCCCGCAGTAAAGGTGTTCCTGAAAATGTCGTTTTCCATAAGCACATTTTGAGAAACTCATTATTGCCAATCGCTGCCTTCCTTGGTAATACTATTACTGGTCTTCTTAGTGGTTCAATGATTATTGAAAGTGTCTTCAGTTATCCTGGTATGGGTAAGTTGTTCCTTGACTCAATCAGTCAACGTGACTACACCACTTTAACTGCTTTGATTCTTATCTTCGGTATTTTGACTTTAATTGGTAACTTATTGTCAGATATCATTATGAGTATTATTGACCCACGTATTAGAATTCAATAGGGAGGAGAGAAGAAATGGCTGATAAGAAGAAAAATACTGCTACAAAGAAAGCAAGTAAAAAAGACGCTACACCAAAGGCTACTCTCCCACCTTCTGGATTCAAGGTGGCTGTACGTGAAATTTTACGTTCTAAGTCTGCTTTAACAGCGTTGATTATCATTATTTTAATTTTGTTATTCACTTTTGGTGGTTCACTGTTCTTGAATAGAGCACAAATTACTGAAATGAATATCGTTGACGCATATTACGGTTGGGGCCAAGGTGGTCACCTTCTTGGTACTGATGATGGTGGTCGTGACATTTTGAAGCTACTCATCATGGGTGGTCGTAACTCAATCATGATCGGTATCTCTGTTACTGTAATTACTGAAATTGTTGGTTTGGTAGTCGGATTAGTTTCTGGTTACTACGGTGGTGTAGTTGATGTCATCATCATGAGAATAGTTGACTTCATCCAAATTTTGCCACAAATGCCAATTATCATTGTTTTGACTACAGTTATTCCTAACTACAACGCTGTAACTTTGGTATTCTTGATCGCGATGTTCGGATGGACGTGGGCGGCACGTTATTACCGTTCATTCATTCTGTCACAACGTGATCGTGACTACGTTTTGGCATCAAAGACTTCAGGTTCATCTAACTTACAAATCATGTTCCGTGAAGTTTTGCCAAACATTACTTCAATGATTATCATCGACGTTGTTTTAACTATTGCTGGTAACATTGGTATTGAAACTAGTTTGTCTTTCTTGGGCTATGGGTTGCCAACCACTACACCATCACTTGGTACTTTGATTGGATTTGCTGATGACCCAGTTAACGTTATTAACCGTCCATGGTTATGGCTTCCAGCTACTATCTTGCTTTTGGTAATTTCCTTAAGTATTAACTACGTTGGTCGTGCTCTTCAACGTGCTGGTGACGCAAGACAACGTGAAAATTAATAATTTAATAAATATATTAAAACAGCTCTATCGCTTGATAGAGCTGTTTTTGTGCCTGCATAATAATAAAGTTATGCAATTCTAATAAAATAAAAATTAAAATTAATTTCATAAAACTATTGAAAAACTAATATAACGTGGTATTATTTAACTATCAACTTGATTCAAAGATTATTAATAAAAATCATAAAAGATGTCCTAGATGGAGGAATAATTATATGAAATTAGCAAAGATTTTAGGTTCTGTTGGAGTAGTTTCCGCGGCCGCATTAGCATTAGCTGCTTGTGGTCAAAGCGGTAACAGTAATAACCAAGGAGCAAAGGATGCTAAGAAGTTTCCAGATTCAACTCCTAAGAAAGCTACCAAGCAAGGTGGTACCGTTTCTGTAGCATTGGAAACTGATACTCCATTTACTGGAATCTTTTCAGATGAATTATCAACTTCCGCAATTGACTCAAGTGTAGCTGCACCTGGTGAAGAATCATTATTCGATACTGATGATCATTACAGAATTAACAATAAAGGTGCCGCAACTATGAAACTTGACCGTAAGGCCAAGACAGTAACCATCACTGTTAAGAAGGGTGTTAAGTGGTCAGACGGTAAGCAAGTAAATGCTAAAGACCTTGAATATCCATACGAAATCTTGGCAAACAAGAAGACTCAAGCACAACGTTACGATTCAACTCTTGAATCAATTCAAGGTATGAAAGAATACCACGAAGGCAAGGCTAAGACTATTTCTGGTATTGAAATGCCAGATGGTGAAAATGGTCGTACTATTGTAATTCACTACAAACAAATGAGACCAGGTATGTACTTCTCAGGTAACGGCTACTTCTGGGAATCAGCTGCACCATACCACTACTTAAAGAATGTTCCATTTAACAAGCTTCAATCATGTGACCAAATCAGAAAGAAGCCATTATACTTTGGTCCATTTAAGCTTGATAAGCTTGTTCGTGGTCAATCAGTAACTTGGGTACCAAACAAGTACTACTGGAGAGGTAAACCAAAGTTAAACAAGGTTGTAATCCAAGTAGTTAACCCTAACTCAGCTTCACAAGCTATTAAGAGTCACAAGTTCGATATCACTGGCGTAATTAATTCACAATGGGATCAAGTTAAGAACACCAAGGGTGTTAATTGGGTTGCTCAAGTTCCATTGGCATACAGCTACGTTGGTTTTAAGATGGGTAAATGGGACGCTAAGACTGGCAAGAATGTCATGGATAAGAACTCCAAGGTTGCCAACAAGTCATTGCGACAAGCTATTGGTTACGCAATGAACATTGATGCCGTTAACAAGCGTTACACCCAAGGCTTGAGCTTCAGAGTTAATACTTTAATTCCTTCAGGCTTCGGTGCATACCACGACAGCAGCATCAAGGGCTACAACTACAACTTGAAGAAAGCTAACCAATTATTGGACAAGGCTGGCTACAAGAAGAAGGGTAAGTGGCGTGTACAACCTAACGGTAAGCCATTAGTACTTCACTTTGCTACTATGTCAGGTTCACCAAACGCTGAAGCTATTGCTCAAAACTACTTACAACAATGGCACAAGATCGGTTTGAACGTTAAGCTTACTGGTGGTCGTTTGATGGAATTCAACTCATTCTACGACAAGGTTCAACACGATTCTAAGGATATCGACTTCTTCCAAGCAGGTTGGAGCTTAGCTTCTGAACCATCACAAGGAAGCATGTACGGTGAAACTTCACCAATGAACTACGAACGTTTCGTAACTCCAGAAAACAACAAGTTGCTTGCTGAAATGGACTCAGAGAAGTCATTTAACACTAAGTACCGCGTAAAGGTCTTCCACCAATGGCAAAAGTACATGTACGATGAAGCCTTTGTAATCCCAACCAGCAACTCATACAGTATCAATGCTGTAAACAACAAGATCACCGGTTACTCAACTAAGCCATCACAAAACAACAACGGGCACCAATTATGGTACCAAGTAGGTTACGCTAAGTAATTAGGCACACTAGTAAAAATCTCCAAAATTCTAAACAATAAATAATCCTTTACATAAACTTTCATATTAAAAATCTAATAACTAACATAAAAAAGCGACAGATATCTTAAAAAAGATACCTGCCGTTTTCATGCTGTTGTAACTTTTTTGTAATAGTGATATTATGGATAAGTCAACTTGTTCCAAGTTATGGAGGATTTTTACTAATGAAAAAGGCAAAAGTTTTTGCTGGCATTACACTTTTATCAGGTGTTGCCCTTACACTAGCAGCTTGTGGTAAGCCATCTAATCAAAACGCTAACGAAGCTTCAACTGCTGCTAAGTTTAGTTCAGTTGTACCAACCAAGGCTGCTAAGAATGGTGGTACTGTAAAGGTTGCTGTTGAAACTGATACCCCATTCACAGGTATTTTTAATGATGAACTTTCAACTTCAGCAACTGATACCGAAGTTATGCAATATGGTGCTGAATCACTTTTCTCAACTGATGATCATTATGTCTTCACTAATAAGGGTGCAGCTACCATTAAGATTGACCAAAAGGCCAAGACTGCAACTATCAACATTAAGAAGGGCGTTAAGTGGTCAGATGGTAAGCAAGTAACTGCTAAGGACTACGAATACGCTTACGAAATTATTGCTAACAAGGATTCTAAGTCACAACGTTACACTGCAAGCTTAGCTGACTTGGTAGGTTTGAAAGAATACCACGAAGGTAAGGCAAGCACTATTTCTGGTCTTGAAATGCCAGATGGTGAAAATGGTCGTAAGGTTGTTCTTCACTTTAAGACTATGAAGCCAGGCATGAACACTAGTGGTAACGGCTACATCTGGGAAGCTGCAGCACCTTACCACTACTTAAAGGACGTTAAATTCTCAGACTTAATGTCAAGCGACAAGATCCGTAAGAGGCCTTTGTTCTTTGGTCCATACAAGCTTCAAAAACTTGTTCGTGGTCAATCAGCTACTTGGGTACCAAACGAGTACTACTACAAGGGCAAGCCAAAGCTTAGCAAGATTACCGCTACTGTAATCAACCCTAACTCAGTTGCTCAAAGTATTAAGTCACACAAGTTTGACGTTATCCAAGTTATCAACTCACAATGGCCAAACGTTAAGAATACTAAGGGCGTTAACTTCATTGCTACTGTTCCACTTTCATATTCATACCTTGGCTTTAAGGTGGGTAAGTGGGACGCTAAGAAGGGCGAAAACGTAATGAACCCTAAGTCTAAGATGAACAACAAGGCTCTTCGTCAAGCCATTGGTTACGGTATGAACGTTAACCAAGTTGCTAAGCGTTACTCATACGGCTTAAGCTTTAGAATTCCTACTTTGATTCCTAAGCAATTCGGTGACTACTTCGACAAGGATGTTAAGGGATACTCATACAACATTAAGAAGGGTAACGAAATCTTGGACAAGGCTGGATACAAGAAGAAGGGTACTTACCGTGTACAACCTAACGGTAAGCCTTTGACTATTCATCTTGCAGCTATGAGTGGTAATGCTAACCAAGAACCAATTATCCAAAACTACATCCAACAATGGAAGAAGGAAGGTTTGAATGTTAAGCTTACTGGCGGTCGTTTAATTGAATTTAACTCATTCTACGACAAGGTTCAAAACGATGACCCATCAGTTGATATGTTCATGGGTGCATGGTCACTTTCAAGTGAACCATCACCAAACGACCTTTACAGTCAAACAGCTTCAATGAACTACTCACGTTTCGTAACTAAGAAGAACACTCAACTTCTTGATGAAATGGACTCACAAAAGGCCTTCAACCACCAATACAGAATTGATAAATTCCACGAATGGCAAAAGTACATGGATGACGAAGCTTACGTTCTTCCTGTATCAAACAGCTACACTATTACTGCAGTTAACAAGAAACTTACTGGCTACTCACTTAAGCCATCAGCTTCAATGGGTAACGGTTTCCCTAACTGGTACAATATAGCTTACGCTAAGTAATAGAAAATAATTAAGCTTAAAAGACTACTTCATTTTTTTGAAGTAGTCTTTTTTTCGCATTCAAATTTTACTAGTAAAACTGGTATAATTTATTAAGTATAAAAGGGGCAATTATATGGTAAGTACAAAATTTTTAAAGAAATTAAAAGACGAATATGATGTTGAGTTTAATGATGAAAAACTACTAGAAGAAGCATTTACACATTCTTCATATTCTAATGAACACCCTGATGATGGGATTCGTGATTATGAAAAACTAGAATTTTTAGGTGATGCCGTTCTTGAACTGGCCGTATCTAATTATTTATATCGTCATTACCCTAAATTAAATGAAGGTGAATTGACTAGATTAAGATCTAATATTGTTAGAACTGAAGGGTTCTCTGAATTTGCGATTGAATGTGGTTTTCAAAAGGAAATTCATTTAGGAAATGGTGAAGAAAAAGCTGGAGCTAGAAGTCGGAAAACTTTGCTAGAAGATGTTTTTGAAGCCTTTAACGGTGCTTTGTATCTTGATCAAGGGATGCCGGCAGTTGAACATTTCTTGCATCTAACAGTCTATCCTTTAATTGATAAAGGTGAATTTGATGATTCACGTGATTATAAGACAGACTTACAGGAACTTTTGCAACAAAATGGTCCCGTTAATATTGAATATTCAGTAATTAGTGAATCACAATTGCCATCACATTTTGTGGTTGAATTGAAGATCAACGATGAGGCTAAGACTCGCGGTGAAGGCCATAATAAAAAAGCGGCTGAGCAACAAGCTGCTAAGGCTGCTTTAAAAGAATTAGAGTAAGGGGACGAAAAAGTGCCATTAACAGAATTAGTGCTCGATGGTTTTAAATCATTTGCGGAAAAGACAACTATTCACTTTAATGACGGAATAACTGGCATCGTTGGACCTAACGGTAGTGGTAAAAGTAACATCACTGAAGCTATACGCTGGGTAATGGGAGAATCAAGTGCTAAATCCCTTCGTGGTACTAACATGAAGGATGTCATTTTTGCGGGAAGTCAATACCGTAAACCACTGAATAAAGCAGAGGTTACTTTAGTATTTGATAATAAGGATCATGAATTGGCTTTTGATGCCGACCAAGTTTCAATTACTAGAAGAATCTTGCGTTCAGGTGATAGCGAATTTCTCATTAATAATCAACAAGCAAGAATGCGCGATGTACGTGCACTTTTCCTTGATTCTGGAATTTCACCAAATAGTTTGGCAATTATTTCTCAGGGGCGCGTTGATCAAATCTTAAATTCTCGTCCAGAACAAAGACGACTTATTTTCGAGGAAGCAGCTGGTGTGCTTCACTTTAAGCAGCAAAAAGAAGAAGCACAGACGCAACTCAAAAAGACACAAGATAACTTAATTAGAATTAATGATTTAGTTAAAGAACTCGAAGGTCGTCTTGAGCCGTTACATGAACAAAGCTCACTGGCTAAAGAATATCAATTTCAAAAGGCAGGTTTAGACAAGAAATTAAAGAGTCTATTGGCTTTTGAAATTGAAGATATCAACCGTCAAAAAGAAGATGTAGAAAAGTCTGCTAAGAAGAGTCAAGTTCTTTTATCTAAATTAGATAATGAAGTTAAGGACTCTCAAGATGCAGTTTCTGAAAAACGAGGCGAGTATAAGAAACTGCAAACTGAGCGTGATAATACGCAAAAGCAACTGCTTGAATTAAGTAAGAAATTGTCCGATTTGGATGCTAGCTTGCAAATGGCAGAGCAATCTCGTCAGTTTGATGATGCGACTAAGGTCGAGTATCAAAATCAAGTTAAGAGTTTGAAAAATAGCCTGGTTAAATTAAATGAAGACTTGGCTTCTTTGCAAAAGAATGCGACAGAGTTAAAGGATAAGCAGGCTGTTTTACAAAAGCAACGTGATGAATTAACTGCAGAATTAAAGGAAGATCCAGAAGAATTAAATAAGAAACTGGAAAGCTGCAGAAATGATTATATTCAATTGCTTCAAGATCAAGCGACGACTAATAACCAAATCGTTAACTTGAATACTGAATTAAAGCGAAGCAAAGCCGATACTAGTTATCAAAATAGCGATGTCTCAAAGCAATTAAGTGAGGCAAAGACTGAACTCGAGAAGCTCCGTGCCGAAGGAAAAACTTTAACTGAAAAGCGCAAGAGTGAAAAGATCAAGTTAGCCGAAGTTGGCGATCAAAATAGCGACTTGACTAATAAGGTTAATCAATTGCGTCAGACAGTTGCCGACGAGCGAGGAAAATTAGAAAAAATTGAGGCTCGTCATGAAGCTTTAGTTAACATCCAAAAACGTCACGAGGGTTATTACTATGGAGTTCGTAATGTTTTAAACAACATGAATGCCTTTCCTGGCGTAATTGGTGCAGTAGGTGAATTGATTTCCTTCCCAGTTGAACTAGAAGCTGCAATGACCACTGCTCTTGGGGGCGGCGTTCAGGATTTAATTACCGATAGCAGAATTAGTGCTAGAAACGCAATTAACCAATTGAAGCGCAATCGTGCAGGTCGTGCCACTTTCTTGCCATTAGACGGTTTGCGTCAATATGGCATCCCTCAGTCAACCGTAACTACACTTGAATCATATGAAGGTTTCAAAGGTGTAGCCAGTGACTTAGTTGAAAGCAAAACAAGTCATAATATTAGTGCCGCAATTAATTATTTATTAGGTAGTGTAATCATCGTAGACAATATTGATACTGCATTATCTATTTCTAAGCGGATTAATCGCTACCGAATTGTTACTTTAGATGGGGATGTAATTTCACCAGGTGGTTCAATGACCGGTGGTCAAAGAAACCAACGTAATAATTCTCCACTTCAAACTGCAACTGAGATCAATCAATTAGAAAAGCAAATTAAATCTTGGACTAAGACGTTAGACGAAGATCAGAAACAGCTAGAAATTTTAATTGAACAAGAACAAAGAGTAAATACTGAATTACAAAAGCTTCAAAGTTCTTTGCAAGAAACTAACCAATCAATTAATGAAGCTGCTATTTCTTTCCAAAGCCAAGAAAAAGAAGTTAAGCGTTTAACTGATGCTAATACTTTGTATGAATCCAGAATTAAAAAACGCGCTTCACGAATCAAAGATTTACAAAAACAAATTGAAGAAGCTCAAACTAAGCAGAATCAACTAACTAAGCAGGGCGAAGAGCAAAGAACTGCAATGAATCAGTTGCAAGAAAAAATTAGAAATTACAATAGCTTAAGTCAAAAGGTACAGGATAAGCTTTCCAAGTTAGATCCTGATATTGCTGTTTACACCAACAAGTTAGAAAATTTGCGTAGTCAAGAAAATGAGAAAAAGTTGCAAATTGATAACAATCAAAAACAAACTGCAGATTTGACTCAAAAATTGCAAGCTCTGACTCAAAATAGTGAGCGTTCAGTTAAGAAGAATACTGATCTGAAGAACCAAAAGACAGACATTAAGCACCAAACTGATAAATTGCAAACTAAGTTGAATGAACTCAGTTCACAATTGGGTCAATTCGATGCGCAAATTAACCAATTAGATCAAGTGGCTAGTCGTAATTATGAATTACGTAAAGATGCCGCTCTTGAACAAGAAGGCTATTCAGTCCAACTTGCCAAGTTTAATAGTTCAATTAATCAGCGTCTTGAGACTTTGCGGGATGACTATTCATTAACTTATGAAGCGGCTCTTGCTCAAGCCGAAGGCGAAAATAACGAAGATACAAGAAACGAACTAGCTAAGAGCGTTAAATTACATCGCATGTCAATTGAAGATATTGGGCCTGTTAACCTTGATTCAATCCAAGAATATGAAGATGTAAAGAAACGTTATGACTTCTTAAGTGGACAACAAAATGACTTGCTTAAGGCACGTGATGACCTTGAGAAGTCAATGAATGAGCTTGATGAAGAAGTTAAAACTCGGTTTAAGAATACGTTCAATACTGTTGCAGCCAGCTTTAAACAAATCTTCCCTGTAGTCTTTGGTGGAGGAAAGGCTAAGCTTGAATTAACTGATCCAAACAACCTACTAGAAACAGGAATTGAAATCATTGCGCAACCACCTGGCAAGAAATTACAACGCTTGAGTTTGCTTTCTGGTGGTGAAAGAGCTTTGACCGCCATTACTTTGTTATTTGCTATGTTACAAGTAAATCCAGTGCCATTCTGTGTGCTAGACGAAGTAGAAGCTGCCCTTGATGATGCAAATGTAACTCGATTTGCACAATTCTTGCTTAAATATGACATGAAGACACAATTTATCGTGATTACTCATAGACGAGGCACTATGCGTCAGGCAGATCAGTTGTATGGTGTAGTAATGCAAGAATCTGGTGTTTCTCAAGTATTGTCTGTATCATTAAAAGAACTGAAAAACAAACATGAGGTGAGATAATTGGGATTATTTGATCGAATTAAAAAATCTCTCTTTGGTAAAAAAGATGAAGACGAAGAAGAGAAAAAAGAAGAACAACCCAAGCAAGAGGAAGAAAAGCAAGAACAGGAATCGGAAGAATCTACTGAACCTGAAAAAGTAGAATCAATTGAGGAGCAAGAAGAGACTTCTTCAGATAAAAACGAAGAAGAAACTACCTCTGAAGCTGAAATCGAATCAGAAGAAAAAGAAGAACCTGAGGAACAACCAGCTGAAGAAGAAAACTCATCAGAAGAACCTGAATCAGTAGATGAAAATTCTGAAACAGAGTCTGTAAGTGGACCAGAATTTGATACTGAAACGGAAAAATCATCAGAGGAAGAAACTGAAGAAGATTCTCCAGAAAAGCTTTATGAAAAAGGCCTAGAAAAAACCAATAAAGGTTTTGGTGCTCGTTTAAATGCCTTCTTTGCTAAGTTCAGAACAGTTGATGAAGACTTCTTTGACGATCTTGAAGATTTGTTAATTGAATCAGATGTTGGTTTTGAGACAGCTGAACAATTGACTGATGAATTACGTGAAGAAGCTAAATTGCAAAATGCAAAATCACGTGATGATTTGAAACAAGTAATCGTTGAAAAATTGGTTGACCTTTATGATCAGGGCGGTCAAGGTAAAGACGAAAAGTTAGCTTACAATCCGGATGATAAGCCTAATGTTTATCTTTTTGTAGGTGTTAACGGTGCCGGTAAGACTACCACTATTGGTAAGTTGGCTAAGCGCTTTAAGGATGAGGGTAAATCAGTAATTTTAGCTGCCGCAGATACTTTCAGAGCCGGTGCGGTTGAACAGCTAGAAGAATGGGGCAAACGCGTTGGTGTTTCAGTAGTGACTGGTAAAGAAAAGGCTGACCCAGCTTCAGTTGTTTATGATGCAACTGAACGTGCCATTAAAGAACAAGCTGATTATCTTTTGGTCGATACAGCAGGTCGTTTGCAAAATAAGAAGAACTTGATGGCCGAACTTGAAAAGATTCAAAGAACGATCAAGAAATTATTACCTGATCAACCAACTGAAACCTTGTTGGTATTAGATGGCTCAACTGGACAAAATGCCCTTTTGCAAGCTAAGGACTTTGACAAAACTACTAAGTTAACAGGATTAGTTTTAACCAAACTAGACGGTTCTTCAAAGGGTGGGGTTGTTTTAGCAATCCGTAACGAAATGAAGTTACCAGTTAAATTAGTTGGTTTAGGCGAAAAGGCAGAAGATTTGGCAGATTTTGATGCCGCAAATTATGCTATTGGTCTTTTCCATGGCTTAGTCTAGTGATAAAGTTAGAGTATATACTATATTAATAAGGAGAATTTTATGAAAGAATATAGCGCTTGTACTACTATTTTGGTAGGTAAGAAAGCATCAATCGACGGCACTACTATGATTGCTCGTAACGACGATACTTTTCGTCCTATTACCCCACAAAAGTTCATTATTGAACCAGCTCGTCATGGTGAAAAGAAACACATTAAGTCATGGCTTAACAAGTTTGAAATGGATCTTCCAGAAGATGCTCAACGTGTTCCAGCTGTTCCTAATGTTGATTACAAGCACCGTGGTTACTACGATGAAAGTGGCATTAACCAAGAAAACGTTGCTATGTCATGTACTGAATCAACTTACGGTAACGAAAGAACTTTAGCATTCGATCCACTCGTTAAGGATGGTTTGGACGAAGATTGTATGCAAACTTCAGTATTGCCATACATTCACTCAGCTCGTGATGGTGTTAAGTACTTGGGTAAATTAATTGCTAAGTATGGTTCACCTGCAGGTAACTCAGTTTTATTCAGTGACAAAGACGAAATCTGGTACATGGAAATTGTTACTGGTCACCACTGGGTAGCAGAACGTATCCCAGATGACTGCTACGCTGCAACTGGTAACCGTGTTGCTATTGAACAAGTTGACTTCGATAATCCTGACTACTTCATGTGGAGTGAAGGTATTCAAGAATTCGTTGAAGAACATCATTTGAACCCAGATCACGAAGGTTGGAACTTCCGTCACATCTTCGGTACTTACACTGAACAAGACCGTCACTACAACACTAACCGTCAATGGTACATCCAAAAGTTGTTCAACCCAGAAATTGAACAAGACCCACAAGATGGTGACATTCCATTCATCCGTAAGGCTGCTAAGAAGATCACCAAGGAAGATATCGAATTTGCTTTGGGTTCACACTACCAAGATACTCCATACGATCCATTTGGTAAGGGTACTGATGAAGAAAAGCACCGCTACCGTCCAATTGGTTTGAACCGTACACAAAACGCCCACATTTTGCAAATTAGAAGCGATGTTCCAGAAGATCGTGCCGCAATTATGTGGTTATGTATCGGTGGTCCAACATTCACTCCATTCATTCCATTCTTTGCTAACATGAACGATACTGATCCTTCATTTAACAACACTTCAATGGACTACAACATGAATGATGCATGGTGGTACTACAAGTCATTTGCTGCACTTGTGGAAAGTCACTACCCACAATTTGTACAGCTTGACACCACTTACCTTACTGAACTTAACCGTTACTTTAGAGGTCGTGTTGAAGAAATTATTAAGGACTCAGAAGGTAAATCAGGCGAAGAATTGACTGAATTCTTAACTAAGGAAAACCAAAAGACTGTTGCTCATACTCGTAAAGAAACTGAAAAGTTATGGGGTCAAATGATAATTGACTCAATCAACATGTCTAAGTTAACTTTCAACATGGATGAAAACCTTTAATATAGACTAAAAAGCAGCGTAATGCTGCTTTTTTGTGAATTTAAAAGGAAGATATAGATGGCAGAAGGTAGAATTGGCTTATTTCTGACTAAGATCAGTAATGAAGTTGAAAAATAAATGGATGACGATTTAAAGAGCTTCGGTATTAGTGCTAATGAACTTGAAGTTTTAATTGAATTACGTCATCATAAGAATGGTAAGTCTTTTAGCAAGTTAGCTAAAGAAATTCATGTAACTGATGAAAAGCTTAAGCAATTAATTTCTGAGCTTGAACAAAAGAATTTGATCACTGTTTCAGATAATACGGCCGTTGAAACTGATAAAGGTATCTATTTGTGCAAGAAGGTTGAAAAGTACCGTGAAGATACTGATCAAACAATTACAGGGATGTTAAGCAAAGATGAAACTTTAGGCTTAGTAAAAGTATTAAAGAAGATGCTTAAATCAAGCGAAGATAAAGATTAATTGATGGCATTAAAAAAGTGACTAGGAATTTTTCCTAGTCACTTTTTGTTTACAGAATAATTATTTCTTTTTATCTAAGGTAGAGTGATGGATACCGTAGCCGAAGTAAATAATTAATCCTAAAATGAACCAGATACCAGCGTAAAGCTTAGCTTGATAGTCTAATCCTAAGAAGACGATTAAAGCAGCTAAGAAGCCTAAAGCAGGCAATACTGGGTAAAATGGCATCTTAAATGAAGGATCATCAATATCTTTACCTTCACGTGGACGTAATTTGTAAATACCTAATGATACAAACATAAATGCAATTAAGGTTCCCGCAGAAACAAGTTGTGACAACATTGAGAATGGGAAGAAGGCACCAAGCAAGATGGCAACGACAGTTAAAGTCCATAATGCATTGTTTGGTCGACGATCTGCATTTAATTTACCTAACCATTTAGGAAGCATTCCGTCACGGCCAAATGAATAAATCAATCTTGAACCTGCCATGCTCATTCCAATTAAAGCAGTAAACATACCAAGTACTGCAATGGTTTGTACAGTGATTGCTACGATTGGATGTCCGGCATAACGAAGGGCAAGTCCAACTGGTTCAGCTGAGTTAGCATATTTTTGGTATGGCATCATTCCTACAAGGACAAGACTAACGCCAACAAATAAGGTAACGGCAATAGCCAATGAACCTAAGATACCACGTGGCATCGTCTTTTGTGGATCAATGGCTTCAGCTGAGTTGGCCGCAATTGAGTCAAAACCGATATATGATAGGAAGATCATTGAAACACCGGCATAGATTCCTTGCCAACCACCAAATGGTCCGTTAGATGTTATACGGTATTTTGGAATAAATGGAACGAAGTTTGAGCCTTTAATTGCAGTTAAACCTACCACAATAAAGAGTAAGATAGCTAAAACTTTTAAGATAACCAAGCCATTTTCTACACGAGCTGCACGTGATACACCGCGACTAATCAAGATTGAAACTAATAGGATAGAAACCAGCGAAATGATATCGATAATTCCGCCGTTGTTACCAAACGCATTTGATAAAGAGTTTGGTAATTTAATTCCCATTGGGGCAATTAATGCCCGGAAGTTAGCGGAAAGTCCTGAACCAACGAAAGCCAAGGCGATAAAGTATTCTGCAAGCAGCGCCCATCCGGCAACCCAACCCCAGAATTCACCAAAAACAACGTTGATCCATGAATAAGCTGAACCTGCAAATGGCATAGCCGCTGCCATTTCTGCATAAGCAAAGGCCACAAGACCAGCGGCAACCGCGGCTAAGATAAATGAAATTGCGACAGCAGGACCGGTGTGCATAGCTGCAACTTCTCCCGGCAAGGTAAAAATTGAAGCAGAAACGATCGTTCCGACGCCTAATGCTAAGAAGTCTTTTACTTTTAATGAGCGAACCAGGTGTCCATCCTTGTTTTCATAGACGCGTGGATCTTCTTTTTTGTTCATTCTTTGCCAAAGATTCACAACGTAACTCCTCCTTAAAATAATATAGTATGTAATTAATTATAATTAAAAATACGTTAAAACATCAACTGTTTAATTTTGAAAATCTCGCTTTAATAATATTGAAATCGTTTACTTTTAGTTATAAGCAAAAATTATAGTTATAACAAGAAAAGGATCTTTATTTTAAGAAAATAACTTTTTATATGGAGAGGGAGATTTATGGCTTTATTAATCGCTTTAGTTAACTGGAGCATTATCCCATTAACTGTTAAAGATTTGCCTCAAAGCCAGATTGCAGGAATAGGGATTGGTGCTTCAGTCACCGCTTTGATTATTTATTTGTTCACTAGACCAGCATTTGATGCCGCAACATGGGCAGTTGCTTTTATAGCGGAGATGCTATGGACTATTGGACAAATGGGACAGTTCATTTCATATACTCGAATTGGTGTTAGTGGTACTATTCCACTTTCAGCCGGATTCCAATTAGTAGGTAACTCATTGATTGGTGTTTTAATCTTTGGCGAGTGACCAACAGCTCAAGCCAAAGTCATTGCTTTCTGGATTTATTCAAGTTTCCCAAAGCTGATTGCTAAGGATATCAATCCAGGCGTAAATGGCTTAGATTATATTTTCCCAGAAATGCTTGGTGTTTTAGTTGGTACTGTAATTTATGTTATTGGTTCACATTCAACTGCAGTTTATCGCAATAAGATGATCTGGCGAAACAGTCTTGCTGGTGTTGAATTTGGTATTGGTACACTATTTTATATATTCTCTGTTAAGCAAAATGGTGTGACTAATGCGTTTATTTACAGTCAACTTTGCTCAGTAATTTCTACATTCGGTGATATTTGGTTCTTGCACGAAGAAAAATCTAAACGTCAAATGACCTATATTATTATTGGATTGATTTTTATCGTTGGCGCAGTATTTTAACTGGCTTTGCTAAGTAAATTATAAAAGAAGGGTCTTGATATTTTGATCAAGGCCCTTTTTTGATATACTAAAGGCTGGTGAAACTTAATGGATGAATTAACTAAAAACGAAGAGCTTGGCGATTTGTATGCCTATTACGGCACGCTATTAACTCAGGGCCAGCAATCATATTTTGAAGATTATTACTATAATGATTTGTCTTTGGGTGAAATAGCTGTAAATCATCATGTGTCAAGACAAGCAGTTTATGATAATTTAAAACGGTCAAGCAAGATTTTGCAAAATTATGAAGATAAACTTCATATGCGTAGAGATAACGACCATATTGAAAATGTATTGGCGGACGTCTTATTGTCGATTGATAATGACGATAGTCAAACTGCTAAAAATGAGATAACGAATTTATTAAATCAATTGAGGGGAGAGTAACCCATGGCTTTTGAAAATTTAAGTGAACGAATTCAAAAAGCATTAAAAAATTTAACTGGTAAAGGTAAAGTTTCAGAAGAAGATATTAATAAGGCTAGTCGTGAAATTAGATTGGCTTTGCTTGAAGCTGACGTTAACTTCAAGGTCGTTAAGGACTTTATCAAGACGATCAAGAAAGAAGCATTGGGTAAGGAAGTTCAAGAGAGCTTAAACCCAGGCCAACAAGTAATTAAGATTGTTAATGAACAATTAACCAAGATGATGGGTGAGGAAGCTGTTCCTCTTAACAAGTCCAAGCACATTCCTACAATTATTATGATGGTTGGTTTGCAAGGTACTGGTAAAACTACTACCGTTGGTAAGCTTGCCTACCATTTGCAAAAGACCGAAAAGGCTCGTCCACTTTTAATTGCTGGCGATATTTATCGTCCAGCTGCTGTAGATCAGCTTAAGCAAATTGGTGAACAATTAAAGGTACCTGTCTTTAGTGAAGATGGAGAAAAAGATGTCGCTAAGATCGTTCAAGATGGTTTAGCTGAAGCAGATAAGAACAAAAATGATTATATTTTAATCGATACGGCTGGTCGTCTTGAAATCGATGAACCTTTAATGGAAGAACTTGAACGAGTAAAGAAGGTCGCAAATCCAGACAATATTTTACTTGTTGTTGATGCCATGACTGGTCAAGCAGCTACTGATGTGGCTAAGGGATTTGATGAACGCTTAGACGTTACTGGTGTCATCTTAACCAAACTTGATGGTGATACTCGTGGTGGTGCCGCACTTTCAATTCGTGCTGTTACTGGTAAGCCAATCCTCTTTACCGGTCAAGGTGAAAAATTAAGCGATTTGGATATCTTCCATCCAGATAGAATGGCATCAAGAATCCTTGGTATGGGTGACATGCTTTCTTTGATTGAAAAGGCACAACAAGATTATGATGCCAAGGAAGCACAAAAAGTTGCTGAAAAGATGCGCGAAAACACATTCGATTTCAACGACTTTGTTGATCAACTTGAACAAGTACAAAAGATGGGACCCTTGGATCAAATTATGAAGATGATTCCTGGTCTTGCTAACAATCCACAACTTAAGAATTTGAGCGTTGATCAAAAGCAAATTGACCATACTGAAGCTATTGTTTACTCAATGACTGAAGAAGAAAGAGAAAATCCAGATATCTTGAATCCTAGTCGTCGTAGAAGAATTGCGGCAGGTTCTGGTCGTCCAGTTGTTGAAGTAAACCGTATGATCAAGCAATTTAAACAAATGCGTGAAATGATGAGTAAGGTTTCTAAAGGCAATATGAAGGGCTTGAGCAATTTGCCTGGTATGGACTCACCAATGGCTAAAATGGCTATGCGCCGTATGAATAAGAACTTTAAGAAGAACAAGAAGAAGCGTTTACGTAAGGTTAAGAGATTCCATTCATAAAAAATGAGAGGTGTTAAGGAAAAACACTTTACACCTTTTTGTTTTGGTGGTATATTATTAATCGTTAAGTTTTAGGAGGAAATTAATTTATGTCAGTTAAAATTCGTATGCACGCGCTGGTGCCAAGAGAAAGCCATTCTACAGAATCGTTGTTGCAGACTCACGTATGCCACGTGACGGTCGTTTCATCGAACAAGTTGGTTACTACAACCCAGTTTCACAACCAAAGGAATTGAAGCTTGACGAAGACAAGATCTTTGAATGGTTACAAAAGGGTGCACAACCTTCAGACACTGTTAGATCACTTCTTTCAGGTGCTGGCTTGATGGCTAAGTTGCACGATGCAAAATACAACAAGTAATTTGCTATTAGAGAAAGCTTGATGCCTAGTGCTTCAAGCTTTTTTTGTTACTAAAAAGGAGAAACAATGCAATATTTTGATGTTGCAAAAATTTTAACTACGCACGGCTTGAATGGTGAAGTTAAGGTTAACGTAATTACCGATTTCCCAGAAGATCGCTTTGCAGAAGGGATGCAACTAGCTTTAAAGTCTGATACAGATCGAATTTTGACTGTAAAAAAGAGTCGTCCATTTAAACAATTTTGGCTACTTCAATTTGAAGAAGTAACTAACATTGATCAAGCAGAGAAACTTCGCGGTCAAATTTTGGTGGTTAGTGAAGACAACCGTGGTGAATTGCCAGAAGGTGTTTATTACTATAAAGATATTTTTGACTGCGATGTCATTGATAATGAAACTGGCAAACGCTTAGGAAAAATAACTGATATTCAATCACCTGGTGCTAACGATATTTGGCTTGTTCACGAAGATGATGGTAAGGAATATTGGATTCCTAATATTGCAGATGTAGTAAAAAAAGTCGATGTTCCTAATAAAAAAGTTTATGTTGAATTAATGGAGGGATTACGAGATGAAGATTAATGTTTTAACCCTTTTTCCTGATATGTTCACTCCATTGCAAGTTTCAATGTTGGGTCGCGGACTTGAAGATAAAAAGTGGGATCTCAATTTAGTTAATTTCCGTGATTTCACTACAGATGTTCATCACCACGTTGACGACACTCCATATGGTGGTGGCGCCGGTATGGTTTTACAAATTATGCCAATTAAAAAGGCGCTTGATTCACTTCCTTCAACTGGTAAGGTGATTATTACCGCGCCTCAAGGTAAGACTTTTAATGAACAGATGGCACAAGATTGGGCTAAGGAAGACGAATTAACCTTTATTTGTGGCCATTATGAAGGCTTTGACCAACGTGTTTATGACTTAGCTGATGAAACAGTTTCAATCGGTGATTATGTTTTAACAGGTGGAGAATTGCCAACGATGAGCATGATTGATGCTACTGTTCGTTTGATTCCAGGAATTTTAGGTAATGCAGCCAGTCCTGTAGAAGAAAGTTTTTCTCATGGCTTGCTTGAATACCCACAATACACTCGTCCAGCTGATTTTGAAGGGCAAAAAGTGCCAGAAGTTTTAACCAGTGGTAACCACCAAAAGATTGACGAATGGCGCCATTATCAAGCTTTAAAGGCAACTTATCTTCATCGACCTGATATGCTTGAAAAGCGTGAGCTTTCAGATGAAGAAAAGAAGATGCTGGCTGACATTAAAGCTGAAGCAAATTAAAATAAAAACAGCAAACTAAAAGACATGATAACTTGGATTTAAGTGATCATGTCTTTTTATTGTTTATCTTTTTGATAATTGATTTTTAACTTGAACAGTTAGTCTAACCTTGTTATACTAGTAAGCGTGGATTTTCCACGGAATTTATAAGTTATGGGTGTTCCGCTGGCGCTGGTGCGTTGATGAAGACCGAAGAAGGAGAAAAATATATTATGGATCCATTAATTCAAGAATTAACTAAAGAACAAATTCGTGACGATATTCCTGCTTTCCGTGCAGGTGATACTGTTACTGTTCACGTACGTGTTGTTGAAGGTACTCACGAACGTATTCAGTTATTCGAAGGTGTTGTAATTAAGAAGAAGGGTACTGGCATCGGTGCTACTTACACTGTTCGTAAGATTGCTTCAGGTGTTGGTGTTGAAAGAACTTTCCCAGTTAACGACCCACGTGTTGCTAAGGTAGAAGTTAAGCGTCATGGTCGTGTACGTCGCGCTAAGCTTTACTACTTACGTGAACGTCACGGCAAGTCAGCAAGAATTGCTGAAGCACGTCGTTAATAAAATGAAAAATGGTCGATTCGTAAGAATCGACTATTTTTTTACATTAGTTTGTGAAAATAATTAAATGTGAAACTGCTGTGTAACATATAAATTATATCACAAAGTAGTAAAATAATACTTATAATTGCTGATATAAAGATATTTACAGCTTGTGAAAGCTAATTTTAAAAGATCAACATTCTATGTGGAATTAAAACAAAAGCCGCCAGTTATCCACACCGGCGGCTTTTGTTTAGTATTAAATTGTGTTTATTATACTCTAAAAAGCAAAAAAGTGAAATAGCGGTCGGCATTACTTATAATGTAAATGTTAGAAAAAATGAAGGGAGGAAAAGTGGTTGAACTATCCTCAAGAGTTGATAGATGAAGTTAAAAAACGTTCTGCAGGTATGCGACTTGAAGGAATCAATTCAGGTAGTGGACCTAAGCATCCTAAGTTGATGATTATTGGTGAAGCACCCGGCAGAAATGAAATAGTTAATAACATTCCTTTTAGTGGGGATGCAGGCAAAGAATTAAATAAATCTTTAGCACAGATCGGCTTAACTAGAGATGATGTCTACATTACTAGTGCAGTCAGAAGCAGACCATATGCAATTAAAAAGGTCTTTAGTAAGCGTGAGAATAAGGAAGTTACTAAGTATCCCAATCGCAAGCCAACCAAAAAGGAAGTTTTAGCACATGCACCTTTTTTAGACTATGAAATGGATTATGCGCAACCTAAATTAATAGTTGCTTTAGGCAATACCGGATTGGAACGTTTGCTTGGTCCAGGACATAAAATATCGGAAGAACATGGCAAAGTAATTGAAAATACGCCAATTTTACGGCTCAATCGACAAAAAGATGGTTATGTTTGGTCAAAACAAAAATACACGATCTTTCCTGAATATCATCCAGCTGCTGTTTTTTACAATCGCAAACTGAGTGATGATATTATTAAAGATTGGAATATAATTAAGCCTTATCTAGAAAAGGAAAAATAATGAGTAACGAAACTTTTTTAATACCTATTAGACAAAATAATGATTTATCTGATGTTGCCTTAAATGAGTTGAGAATGGATTTGGATGAGCATCCCCTAAATCAACGTAAATATACTGAACTTGCATATTTACCTGGCAACAGCCGCAAGTATAGTTTGAATAGTGTTAAAACGATTGAAAGTCCATTGCGTCATAAGAAGATTTTGTTCTTAGGTTCATCAGTTACTTTTGGCTTTGGTGCTTAGGTGAATCATTTGTAGATTATTTATGGAAGAAAGACGGAATCGAAGCTATTAAAGATGCTGAAAATGGCACGACTTTGGTAGATCAAGATACAAGCTATCATGGTGACTCATACGTTGCCCGTTTTAAGGAAGAGCTTACAGAAGATAAGCCAGATATGCTTGTCTTGCAACTGTCAACTAATGATGCCAATACCAATCAAAAACTGGGTAAAATCAGTTCAGATGATACTTTTGATACGCAAACCATTACTGGTTCTATCGAGTATATCATCAATGAAGCACACAAAAAGTGGGATTGTCCTATTTTGATTTATACCAATCCATACTTTGAAAGTGATCTGTATGAACAAATGGTAGATAGTACGCTTGAACTTGCTAAAAAATGGGGAGTTCAAGTACTGGATCTTTATCATAATTCCGAATTTAAAAAGCAAGATTCACTTTATATGGCTGATGAAATCCATCCAACGCGTGCCGGCTATTTAGAAAAGTGGATGCCATTGTTTGAAGAGCAGCTAAATAATTTATTGCTAAAAAAATAAGCTAAATTCAATTTAGCTTATTTCGTGAATATTATTAATCAATATTGTTACGGTAAAGGCTAACAACCTTACCCAAAATGCTTACCTTTGGCAAAATGATTGGATCCATAGTATCATTTTCAGGTTGGAGGCGGTAATGACCGTTTTCCTTGTAAAAACGCTTAACTGTGGCTTCATTTTCTTCGGTCATAGCAACTACAATTTCACCGTTGTTAGCTGAATTTTGTTTTCTGACAATGACGCTATCGCCATTAAGAATACCAGCGTTGATCATGCTTTCACCGTGAACCTTAAGCATGAAGAGTTCACCAGCATCATTTTCCAAATCTGGTGGAAGTGGGAAGTATTCATCAATGTCCTGTACTGCAAGGATTGGTTGACCTGCGGTAACCACGCCGACAACTGGAATTTCCTTTGGCTTAATGCCAAGGGCATCTTTACCTTCAGGGGTAATTTCCAAGGCACGTGGCTTAGTAGCGTCCTTAATTAATAAGCCCTTGCGCTCAAGACGAGCTAAATGTCCGTGAACAGTTGAAGTTGAAGATAGATTAACTGCGGTACAAATCTCACGCACTGTAGGTGGGAAGCCGCGATGTTCGACAGTGTCATAAATATAGCGTAAAATTTCTAATTGTTTAGTTTCACTATTCTTTTTAGGCATATTTTTTCTCCGTTTATGAAAAATATTATTTTATTCTTTAAAATTAATTTTAACAGAAAAGCCTAGCAATCTCAAACAGGCGTTCTTTGAAAAGTGCTTTTTTTTGAGAGAAAAATACGGTAGACTAGGAATGTTATGTGAGGTGGATATTATGAATAAGGATATTATGAGCAAAGAAGAAGAAAAAAAGGTAACTGACCGTATTAACGAACTTTACCACAAGAAGGTAAAGGAAGGTCTAACTCCTGAAGAAGAAGCTGAACGTAAGGAACTTCATGAGAAGTTTATTGCCAACTTTAGAGCAGCCTTTAAGCAAGACGTTGAAGATATGGTAATTATCGATAAAAACGGTAAAGAAGTAACCTCAGAAAGAGCAAAACGTGCTCAAAGAAGAAAAGGTCTTAGAAAAGATTAATTAAGCCTTTTAAAAAAGTGAAAAATTATGTAAGATATTATTGTTAGTTAGATGGAGGATATAATATGAATTTAGGTTTAGCAATATTTTTGATTATTATTGCACTTTTAGTTGGTGCAACAGCAGGTTTTTATGGTGCAAGAGCATACATGAAGAAATACTTTAAGGAAAATCCTCCTATTAGTGAAGATATGATCGTTGCTATGATGTCTCAAATGGGACAAAAGCCTTCTAACAAGAAGGTTCATCAAGTAATGAACATGATGAAGCATCAACAAAAGTAATTATTAGATTATTTTGTGGTGTTAAGGCGAAGGATTATTCCTTCGTCTTTTTTGGTGCTCTTTTTAAAGAATGGAGTGAGTAAATGAACATATTTAAAAAACTGGGTTGGTTTTTTAAACAAGAAAGGAAACGTTATATTATCGGAATTACTTTTCTTGCTTTAACCTCTTTAGCCAACTTAATTCCGCCAAGAGTATTAGGACTGATGGCGGATCAGCTGGATCAAGGTCACATCTCATGGGGGCAATATGGGATGTTGATTCTAGCTGTTTTGGCTGCCGCCTTCGTTTTATATATTTTGCGCTACTTTTGGCGTAAGCAAATTTGGGGTGGGGCCGCAGAACTAGAACGACAAATGCGTTCTAAACTGTTCGACCACTTTATGATCATGGACAGAACATTTTATCAGCGCCACCGAACCGGTGACTTGATGGCCCATGCAACTAACGATGTGACAGCAATTCAAAACGTAGCCGGTGATGGTGTTTTAACCTTGGTTGACTCACTTGTAATGGGCTTATCAACAATGATTGCCATGATCATTTTCGTTGATTGGCGACTAACCATCGTGGCCTTATTGCCACTGCCATTTTTAGCATTAGGTGCATGGAAACTCGGTGATCGTTTGCATGGTGCATTTGATAAATCACAGGCTGCCTTTTCTCGTTTAAATAATAAAACACAAGAATCTGTATCTGGTATTAAGGTGCTTAAGACCTTTGGTCAAGGAAAGGAAGATACCGAAGCCTTTGACAAAATGGTCGATGACACAATTAACATCAATAAGAAAGTATTTGTATGGGATTCATTATTCGATCCATTAGGTACAACTATTATTGGTGCAACTTATGTGATTACCATTATTTATGGTGGCCTTTTAGTTACAAATAAAGTGCTATCGATTGGTCAGCTCGTTTCCTTTATTGCCTATATTGCCAACATGGTTTGGCCGATGTTTGCGATTGGTTATTTGTTCAATATTTTGGAAAGAGGTAGTGCGAGCTACGACCGTGTAGAAAAGCTACTTTATGAAAAACCGTTAATTACTGATGCCCACGCTGATCAAAGTATTAAGGCTCAAGACTTACAAGGTGATTTGCATTTTGATATTAAATCGTTTGCTTATCCTGATGAAAAGGATATTTCAGTGTTAAAGAACATCGATTTCACCTTAAAACCTGGTCAAACTTTAGGTTTAGTAGGTCGTGTAGGTGCTGGTAAAACGACAATCATTCAGCTGCTATTGAGAGAATTCGACCAATATGACGGTGAAATCACCTTAAATGGCATCAGTATCAAGAAAATTCCGCTTAAAGTTTTACTTAGCCAAATATCTTATGTTCCCCAGAACAACTTCCTCTTTTCAACGAGTATTGGTAGAAATATCGCTTTCTCAGAGGCAGATGCAGGCAAAAATGAGATTGCGGTAGCTGCTAAGAAAAGTGATTTGCACGATGATGTTTTACAAATGCCACATGGCTATGAGACTTTAGTCGGTGAAAATGGACTTTCACTTTCTGGTGGTCAACGTCAAAGAATGTCCATTGCCCGTGCTTTGCTTAAAGATAGCCAAATTTTGATTTTGGATGATGCTTTATCAGCAGTTGATGCAAAGACTGAAACCGAAATTCTAACTTCTTTGAGAAATGAAAGAAAAGATAAGACCACGATGATTGCGGCACATAGATTGACATCGGTCATGGATGCCGATTTGATCTTAGTCTTAAAAGACGGTCAAATTATTGAACGAGGCAATCATCAAGATCTGCTCAAAGAAAATGGCTGGTATGCGGAAATGTGGCGTAGACAAGAAATGCAAGCAAAGGTGGGTGAAGATGTAGATGAATAATGAAGAAAAGCAAGAATCAGTGTGGTCTAAGGCAATCCCATTTAAAGAACAGGTAGCGATTTTTAAACGTTTGATGGGCTTTGTTAAACACTTCAAGTTTGAAATGACCATTGCCTTGATTGGTGCCTTCTTAGTCAGCATTATCAATATTTTGCTTCCGCGTGGATTGCAATATTTCTTAGACAAATTTTTGCTTAAACAAAGTGCAACTGTCCAAATTATTCTGTTTGCGGGTTTGCTTTATGCAGTAGGTTCAATTTTAAAAGCGGTAATTCAGTTTACTTACCAATATTTCTTTGCTTTGGGTTCTGAAAAGACTTTGGAAAGCATTAGAAGAGCGCTTTATCGAAAATTGCATAAGTTAGGGATGCGCTATTTTGACCAAACTCCTGCCGGCTCAATTGTGTCAAGAGTTACTAACGATACGATGACTTTGAGCAACTTCTTAACTGTACTTTCAACAGTAGTAATTGGTGCCTTTTCTGTGGTTACGGCATTGGTGGCAATGTTTACGACTAATGTGATTGCCGGCTGGATCGTTTTAGCATTTGTGCCAATTTTGCTCTTTGTTATTTGGCTCTACTCACAAAAGAGTTCACGTCTTTATCGTAACTATCGTGAACGATTAAGTAGAATCAATGCTAATTTGAATGAATCAATTGAAGGCGTATCAATTATTCAGCAGTTTAATCAAGAAAAGAGAATGACCAACCAATTTGAGGGTGAAAATGGTGGGTTGATGAATACGCGTTTCAACATGATTCGTATTAACTCATTGCTTCTTTCACCTTTGACTAGTTTGCTTTATTCATTGGCCTTAGCTGTGACATTGATGTACTTCGGTTTTCCATTGCAGGCAACATTTGTGCCAGCTGGTGTGGTATATGCTTTCTCACAATACTTGTCACAATTGTTTAATCCAATTTCAACTATGATGGACCAGATGACCTTCTTCCAAGATGGTATCGTAGCCGGTAAGAGAATCTTTGCTATTTTAGATGATGAGCAATATGAGCCAAAGCAAAATGCTCAAGAAGGATTGACTATCAGTCGCGGCAAGATTGAATTCAAGCACGTTAGTTTCTCATATGATGGTAAAAATGAAATCTTGCATGATATTTCATTCGTAGTAAATCCAGGTGAAACTTTAGGTATTGTGGGTCATACTGGCTCTGGTAAAAGCTCGATTATCAATGTAATGATGCGCTTTTATGAATTTGGTAAGGGCGAGATCTTAATTGATGATATAGATATCAGAAAATACCCTAAAGAAGAACTGCGTAAAAAGCTGGGGCTTGTTTTGCAGGAACCATTCATGTTTTATGGTGATATTTCTTCTAATATTCGTTTGTATAATAAGAACATTACAGATGAGCAAATTAAAGATGCGGCTAAGGCAGTTCAAGCGGATCAATTTATTGAAAAGATGCCAGGTAAGTACCATGCTAAGGTAATTGAAGGCGGCGAAGAATTAAGTCAAGGACAGCGTCAGCTGATCTCATTTGCTCGAACTTTGGTAACAAATCCTAAGGTCCTTGTTTTGGATGAAGCTACGGCTAACGTTGATACTGAAACCGAGACTTTAATTCAGCAAGGCTTAAAGCAATTGCGTAAGGGTAGAACCACTTTAGCGATTGCCCACCGTTTGTCGACGATTGCTGATGCGGATCAAATTATTGTGTTGGATAAAGGTAGAATTATTGAACGTGGAAACCATGAGCAGCTCCTGGCTAAGAAGGGTTACTACTATAATTTGTATACCTTGCAGAATAATGAAAATAAAGAATAGCTAATAAAAGACGTTTTGCACGAATGCATACGTCTTTTTGTTATAATGATTAAAAAGAATGAAATAATTATTAATATTAATAAGGAGGAAAAATGAGAAGATTTTACGCTGTTCGTGGTGGTGCGGGCGATGTTGCTGAACCTGACATTGATGCTAAGCCACAAGATAATTTATATTTAGCAGTTAATTCGGAATGGCTTTCTAATGCCGAAATTCCTGCTGATCGTACTTCAACTGGTGTCAACTCAGAACTAGATATCAAGATTGAAAATAGAGTAATGAAGGACTTTGCCAATATTGCTGCAGGCAAAGAAAAGATGGCTGATATCAAGGACTTTGATAAGGCAATTGCTTTGTATAAGATTGCTAAGAATTTTGAGAAGAGGGATGCAGAAGAAGCAAACCCAATTCAACATGATTTGGAGCAATTGTTGGCATTGAACAATTTTGCTGATTTTGGTAAAAAAGCTAAAGACTTGTACATGGGTTCATATATCTTGCCATTCGTCTTTGGCGTCGATGCCGATATGAAGAATACCGATGTCAATGTCTTATA
The DNA here is from genome assembly GCF_000615285.1 of Lactobacillus kitasatonis DSM 16761 = JCM 1039. GTDB lineage: Bacteria > Bacillota > Bacilli > Lactobacillales > Lactobacillaceae > Lactobacillus > Lactobacillus kitasatonis. The sequence continues at coordinate 107,818 of NZ_BALU01000005.1, forward strand.
CTTCGGTGGTCCAAGTACCTTCTTGCCAGATACAACAACTTATAAGACAGAAGATGCTAAGAAGCTATTAGACATTTTGCAAGAGCAAAGCATTAATTTGTTAATGATGGCTGGCATTGGTAAAACAGAAGCTAGAGTATATGTTGAAAATGCTTTGGCTTTTGATGCTAAGGTAGCCAAAGTTGTTAAGTCTACTGAAGAGTGGGCCGACGATGCTGCTATTTATAACCCAGTTTCCTACGACGAATTTATTGCTAAGTTTAAGTCATTCGATATGGCAAAATTCTTAGATGAACTTTTACCTGAAAAACAAAAGCGTGTAATTGTGATGGAACCACGTTTCCTTGACCATGCAGAAGAATTGATCAACGCTGAAAACTTTGATGAAATCGAAGGCTGGATGCTAGTTAAATACATTAACAGCGTAGCTAAGTACTTGTCACAAAAGTTTAGAGAAGCAGCCTTTCCATTTAACCAAGCAATTACTGGCGCACCAGAAATGCCATCACAAATTAAGCAGGCTTACCGTATTGCTAACAGTGCCTTTGACGAAGTGGTTGGTATTTTCTATGGTAAGAAGTACTTTGGTGAAAAGGCTAAGCATGACGTTGAAGATATGATTCACAACATGCTTAAGATTTATGAAGAAAGAATCAACCATAATACTTGGCTTTCTGATGAAACTAAGAAGAAAGCAATTGTTAAATTAAATGCTTTGGTTCTTAAGATTGGTTACCCAGAAAAAATCGAAAAGATTTTTGATTTGTTACAAATAGATCCTGAAAAGAGCTTATATGAAAATGAAGCCGCTATGGATAAAGTGCGTACCAAGTACGAACTGGACAAATTAACCCAACCTGTTGATCGTTCAGTATGGCTCATGCCAGGTAACTTGAACAATGCTTGTTACGACCCACAAAGAAACGATTTAACTTTCCCAGCTGGAATTTTGCAAAAGCCATTCTATGATATTAACCAATCAAGAGGTGCCAACTATGGTGGTATTGGTGCTACTATTGGTCACGAAGTTTCTCACGCCTTTGACAACAACGGTGCTAAGTTTGATGAAAACGGTAATATGAATAACTGGTGGACTAAGCAAGACTTCGCTGAATTTAACAAGCGTGTAGGCCAAATGATCGACATTTTCAATGGTTTGCAATATGGTCCAGCTAAGATTAATGGTAAGCAAGTTGTATCTGAAAATATTGCTGATCTTGCTGGTTTAGCTTGCGCCGTTCAAGCAGGCAAAAATGATGGTGCAGATTTGAAAGATTTGTTTGAAAACTACGCTAGAAGCTGGATGGAAAAACAACGTCCTGAGGCAATTAAGACTGAAGTTCAAACTGATGTCCATGCACCACAACCAACTAGAGTAAATATTCCCGTTCAATGCCAAGATGAATTCTATGATGCATTCGGTGTTAAGCCAGACAATGGTATGTGGCTTGACCCAGAAGATAGAATTGTGATTTGGTAAAAAACATAACATAAAAAATATAGTTAATATAAAAAAGCAAGATTTCCTAGTAAAAGGAGTCTTGCTTTTTGTGTATGTAAATAACTAAGTTTATTTACATATTTGCAAGTAAAATTATTTTATTTACATTAGAGGCATGCATAAAAGAAATGACTTTATTTATATGGCAGGCATTTAGAAAAGTAACAAATAAAATAAGGCCATGTTATTAAAAGATTTTACGTATTGCGGATTTAAAAGCTTACATTTATACTATCTGGGAATAGAAAATATCATTATATGACGATTATGTATAACTTATAATAGTGAAAAAACATAATTCTTCGGTTCAAACATAACATTTGTGTTTGGGATGCAAACTTAGTAAAAATATTTCAAACGAATTATAGGGAATAAATGTTGTTTGAATAAAATGATTTAGATTTGGTGTAGAGAAAAAGAGAATAATGGGAAAAAGAATTGTTACTGCGGTTAAGCAGAGATTTAGTATCCGTAAACTGAGTATAGGTGCAGCAAGTGTATTATTGGGGACCTCTTTGTATTTTATGGGGGGATCGGCCACTATTGTACACGCTGGTACTAACGTATCAGGGGATGTTCCTCAAACTGGAACTACCAAGGCAGATGTCCAAGTTGAACCTGCGTCGGGACAAACTGGTGAAGAAAATGGATCAACTGAAGTAAAAGATCCAGTAAAAGTTGCTAAGGACCCTACTAAAGATGATACAGACGTAAACCAAGCTATTGATGACTATGCCAATCAAAAACAAAAAGAGCAAGATGAAGCTGGTAATAAAGTAGTTATTCGTCCTAGTGGTAAACAACCTGAAAAAGCTGCCGATAATGCTACTGATCGTGGTACAAAAGTAGAAGACATTAAAGATAGCATTGATGACGGAATTGCTGCAGCTAATAATGATAAAGCAGCTATCGAGGATTATAAGAATAAGCATCAAAATCAACAAATTTTACAGGGTGAAGAATCTGGAGCTTTTAAAAATCAAGGCTTAAGTGTTGATGATGAAAAAGGTTCCGAGATTAAAAATATTACCATCACTGATAAGGATAAGAAAACAGTATATACTTATACTCCAGCAATAGACGGTCCTTCCCACAATATTGAAATTGATGGTAAAAAAGACGCTATTGTCATTACCCATACCAATAATAAGACTGATAAAGAGACAAATACTATGAAAATCAATAGTGATAATAAAGTCATTGTTGATTTTCAACATGATCAATGCCAAGGTAAAGAAATTACAGTCACTTATGATAATTTAAAGAATTCTTATTATCTAGAGAACATCGATAATAAGACTAATAAAATTAAGATTTCTAAGATTGAACGAACTTTTTTAGGTATTCACGCTGGTGATACCATTTTTACATCTGATGGTCACACACCTACATCTGATGGAGTTTATGATAAATGTTACGGTCCACAATTAATTATTTATAATGATCCGTATGATGGATTTTTCTATAATAATATTAAACAAGTTTCTGTTAAAGATATTTATTATGATGACAAGGGTAATCCAATTACCTTTAAAGATGGTGATAAAAATAAGGCTTGGATTTTTGTTACTAGTTTAAACTCTGATGGTGTAGGTAATAATAATCATCGTGGAGACGGTAAAGAATATCTAGAAAAAGTTAAAGCTGAAAATCCTGATGATACTCCAGCAGAAATGAAAAAAATTGCTGGCTCTACAGTAACTGGACCAGTTGATGAGAATACTACTAAAGATTTTACTAGAACCGTTGAATTAGTTGATGGACATAGCAATGGAGATTATTTAAGAAATTATTTACGTACTAATGCAGATGATTTAAAAAACCAGGGGTGGATTTGGCAAGAAAATTCTTCTGAACTTACACAAACAGTAACTTTACATGTTAAAAAAACTAATGACGGATATGTTTATGATAATGCAGATGCTTTCTTTAAGGGCTTAACTTTACCTCCAATAAGTGAGAATGGAACTGAGAAATATCCTGATATTGAAATTCCTGAAGTTAGAGTTGGTACCAAGACAGCTGTCAGAATAAGAGTTAGTTATAGTGCCAACTCTAGTACACAAAAGCCACTAGATAAGCCTGAGGTTGACGTAGATGAGGAAGAAGTTCCAGATAAACATGATGGTTGGTGGTATTCTGATGAGAGCAATAGTCCTCAAAATAATTATCCAGACTGGGATAATAAATCTGAAGATAACAGATATGCTTTTGTGGGTGCTGTTGCGATTCAATATCAACCAGGGATGACCATAACTTATGGTGCTGATGATACTGCGTGGGGCAGTCACTGGGCATGTACGCAAACACAAGTTGTTTCAAGTTTGAATGAACGAGTTATTATTTATAACCATATTAAAGACGGCATTATTCCTGTCACTCCGGATAACCCAGGTGACCCAGGTAAACCAATTGATCCTCCAATTGATCCTAAAGATCCAGATCCTAAGAGACCCGTATGGCCAAAAGGTACGGACAAAGATAGTTTAAGTAAGGATGTAACTGAATACATCACTTATACAGGCCTTCCAGCTACAGAGACTAAAGTAACACACGTACTTCACTTTACTGGTAGTGGCTACCTTGACAAGGTAACTGGCAAATGGACAGATAAGGATGGAAATGATCTTGAGGACCAAAGTCTTGATAAGGCTTTGGAATGGACAGCTCAAGAAGGTAATCACTTTGATGCAGTAGCAAGTCCAAGTAAAGCAGGCTACTATGTAGACAGGGTAGACGTTAAAGTCGGTGACCAGCAACTTGACAAAGACACAGACGAATATTCAGCATATACGGATGGTAAAGATGTTAAGGCAGTAGAGAATATTACTCATAATCATGAAAATATCGTGATAACAGTAATATATGCCCCATACCAAAAAGCCGGTTTAACAATTATTGATGAAGATGATATCAGAGCAGCAGAACCTAACGGTCACAAGCTTGGTTCTTACAGTGATACAGGCAAGTCTGGTAAGGATATTGCATTTACAGGAGCCCAAGCTGCCGTTGATGCCTACCTTAAGGCCGGTTATATTTGGGATAGTGCTAAGACTAAGGCAACTGACGGTACTAAGGCAGACAACTATGAAGGCTTGAAACTTGGTAAACTTGATAAGGATGCAAGTAAAGATCAAAATTGGACCATTTACTTAAAGCACGGCACCACAACATTTGATCCAGATAAGCCAAATCAACCTAAACCAGGTGCTAAGCTCAACCCTGATGATCCAAATCAAGATGGACCTAAAGTAACAGAGGACATGGTTGACGACAAGAAGCAAGTAACTTCAACAATTAACTATATCGTTTCTGATAGCAAGAGTAATCCTGCGGCACCTGCAGCACCTACAAAGAATGTTCAAACTGCAACTTGGAAGAGAACCATTACAGTTGATAATGTAACTGGTAAGATCATTTCTTCAACTGATTGGAAGACATCAGATAACTATACTAACGTAGATACGCCAGATTTGGTTGGCTACTATGCAGATAAATCTAGTGTTCCGGCACCAGAAGTTACACAAGAAAATGTAACAACCGAAGTAACTTACTATCCATACCAAAAAGCCGGTTTAACAATTATTGATGAAGATGATATCAGAGCAGCAGAACCTAACGGTCACAAGCTTGGTTCTTACAGTGATACAGGCAAGTCTGGTAAGGATATTGCATTTACAGGAGCCCAAGCTGCCGTTGATGCCTACCTTAAGGCCGGTTATATTTGGGATAGTGCTAAGACTAAGGCAACTGACGGTACTAAGGCAGACAACTATGAAGGCTTGAAGCTTGGTAAACTTGATAAGGATGCAAGTAAAGATCAAAATTGGACCATTTACTTAAAGCACGGTAAAGTCACTGTAACTCCTAAGAACCCAGGTAAGCCAGGTGAACCAATCAATCCTAACGGACCTAAGTGGCCAGCGGGTACTGATGCCAACAGTTTAACTAAGACTGGTACACAAACGATTCACTACGTAGGTGCAAGTGACAAGACTCCAGCTGATAACACACAGACATATACCTTTATTAAGAGCATGGTAATTGATAAAGTAACTGGTAAAGTCTTAGATCTAGGTTCTTGGAATATCGATAGGTATACCTTTGGTACTGTTAAAACTCCAGTAATTCCTGGATACCACGCTGATAAGGCTGTAGCCGGCGGTGCAACAGTTACCCCAGATGATTTGGACAAGGTAATAACTGTAACTTATATTCCAGATGGTAACCCTGGTAATTCTGGTGATCAAGGCGATACCCCAACGCCTGAACCTACTCCAGAACCAGAGCCAACTCCAAGACCAACCCCAGATGATCAACCTGATTCTGAACTATCTTCTGATGGACATTTTGGAAATGTAAAAGCTAAGAATAAATTAGATAAAACTAATCCAAAGAAGGTGGATGCGTATAAGAAGGAAACAAAGATTATTAAGACTAAGATTGCAAAGCAAGGCCATACTGAAATAGCAGAGCCTATTGAAGACAAAGTAACAAGAGAAAATAATGTTAAAGTGGTTTCAGATCCAGTTGAAAATAAGGCTGCAGAGCCTAAACTCCCACAGACTGGTGAAGCCGATAATAGCTTTATTGTTTTACTCGGAATGTTATTAGCAAGTTTTGCAGCAATGTTTGGTTTTGATAGTCTTCATAGTCATGATAAGAAACACAAAAACTAAATCTTGATACTAGTCAAAAACAAGACTTCCTTTATTTAGGGAGTCTTGTTTTTTGAACTTTAGATTAAAATGATTTTTACTTTAAATAGAAAACAGACCTGCATCGT
>NZ_BALU01000004.1 GCF_000615285.1 Lactobacillus kitasatonis DSM 16761 = JCM 1039
TATGTTTAACTTTCTAATGAATATTATGGCAAATATTTCTATAATATTCTACAAATTTCCATATTTTTGTTAACAGTTAATCAGCTCCTTAATCTTTGATTGTTACTGCATCCCCAAATAAATCCTTAGCTTTATTAATTACTTCAGTATCTTCTTTGGAGTCTGCTTCTTCCTTATCTTCAATTTGCTGCTTTTTCTTAGCTAGCAATTCTGCCTTATGGCTTTCAACGAATTCTTTTCTTACTGCTAACCAATCACTATCTGGAACTAAAACGATGCCATAATAATGTTTAGCAAACTTTTCGATATAACTCGTCAATTTCTCCAGCAAATCACTATCTGAGCTGGCATTTTCAAACCATAAAGTGTACTTACATTTCATGACTACTTGATCCGGGCTAGCTGCCACTGGTTCAAGGACATCAAGCAATGCTCTTTCAGAAACTGCCAAGACAGATTGCAAATCAGGCCACACATTTTTGATGGTATTTAAGTCATCTCTAGTGGCGTTTTCAAGAACATGATAAACCTGTTTGCGATTTTCTGCTGTAGTTTTTTTGATATTTTTGACTGGCTTTTTCTTAACAGGCTCAGCTGGTTTAGCCTTTGCCTTAGGCACTGATTTTGGAATTGCCGTGTCCAATTGGAAAACCTGATCTTTTGCAAAAGAAGGTCTCTTGGAAAGCTGCTGAACTTTTTGCGTTAATTCAACAACTTGATTCTTCAATGCAGCAAGCTCAGCAGATAAATCTGTACTGCCTTGTTGTTGTGCTGGCGCAGGAGCGGCATTTGCTACAGGTGCAGACGCTACTTGTTTTTGCTCGCTGCTAGTGGCTTCTACCAAAAATACTTCCAACGGGATTTGTTGCTGGTTAGTATAGCGCAAATCGTTCAATGCCTTATTAGCTAAAGTAATCAAGCGATAATACGTTGAAGTAGGCACATCTTTTATTTTAGCGATAAAGTCTTCCGATAAAAACATATTTTTATCGTCGTCACCTGTTTTAATGATCATCAAGCTCTTAGTCGCCATATCGACCAATTCGTCCAAGATGTTCTTGGAACTTGCACCTTTATCTAATTCTTCTTGAGCAAGTTTTAATGCAGCAGGTGCATCTTTACTTAATAATTTAAGCAAGATTTGTTCAACATTCTTGCGATCGGCAAAACCAGTAATTTGCAAAGCATCTTCGTAATTGACGCTTTCCTTTTCATAGCTAAGTAGTTGGTCTAGAATACTGAGCGCATCACGCATCCCACCATCGGCTACCTGCGCAATGACCGCAATCGCCTTATCTTCGTATTTAATGTGTTCTTGATCGAGAATATACTTCATTCTCTTTTCAAGATCAGCTTTGGAAATTCGTTTAAAATTGTAGCGCTGCGTTCTAGAAATGATCGTAGCTGGTACTTTCTGCAATTCTGTCGTTGCTAAAATGAAAACGACATGCTCTGGCGGCTCTTCTAGCGTCTTAAGCAATGCGTTAAAAGCACCCATTGAAAGCATATGAACTTCGTCAATAATGTAAACTTTGTATTTACCTTCTGTTGGAGCGTACTTTACTTTATCGCGAATTTCACGGATTTCATCAACACCGTTGTTGGAAGCCGCATCGATTTCCATGATGTCAGGCATTGACCCTTGATCCGCCGCGACACAATTGGCACATTTATTGCATGGCTCGCCATCTTGAAGATTAGTACAGTTTAATGCTTTCGCAAATATCTTGGCACAAGAAGTTTTACCCGTACCACGAGGTCCTGCAAACAAAAATGCATGGGAAACTTTGCCTCGGATAATCGCATTTTTTAGCGTATCGGTAATCGCTTCTTGACCAATCACACTATCAAAAGTCCGTGGCCGCCATTTTCGATATAGTGCTTGATAAGCCATAAATTCTCTTCCCTAGTAAAAAAACTCCTAACTCTAAAAGAGCTAAGAGCTTTGTTAATTTCTAATAAAAGGGCACATGCCTGAACAACCTTAGTGCTGCTACCTTCCGGTCCTGACACGCTTCAGAGGCCAAACATTGCCCATACAGTATGATAACGTATTTTAAACTTTTTTTCTAGTTTATTGCTTCAAAAAATTAATTGTTTTCTTCCTTTTGAGCCCGTTTTGCTTCTTTTTGTTTTTGACGAATTGCTCTAAAAAAATCTTTTAACATTTGAGCACATTGATCACGATAAAGACCGCGGATTGCATGAGGATGATGATTGAATTTCTCCACAGTAAATAAATCCACAACTGATCCACAGGCACCGGCTTTAGGATCAAGCGCACCAAAATAAACATCTTTAATGCGTGAATTAATAATCGCACCAGCACACATCGGACATGGTTCCAAAGTTACAAATAAACTGCAGTCAATCAATCTCCACATGCCTAAATTTTTACATGCCTCTTTTATAGCAATCATTTCCGCATGTTGCGTAGCATCCTCATCTAATTCTCGTCGATTATAGCCGGTACCAATTACTTTACCATCGGGATCAACTACTACTGCCCCGATAGGAACTTCTCCTTGCTTCTCAGCTTCTTTTGCCTTAGCTATGGCTAATTGTATGTATTTTTGTTTATCATCGCTAGAAAGCATTATTTTCACTCACATTCAATTTAAGTTCTTTCTTTATTATTCTACCAAAAAAGGACTAGCCATTTTGACTAGTCCTTTAATCTTTTAGTGAATACTTTTTATAAAGTACCAATGGTGCGATTTCTAAAGTTGTGGTAGAAGAAGATACCTGACAAAATAAGGTACAGTGCAGTGATGCTTGCTGGGCCAGCAGTTTCATTATCGCCTGAGATCCAACCAAGCATAAATACGCCAACAACAACAATTAAAATAGCAATGATATATTTCCAAGCTTTTTTCATGATAATTAACCTCTTCACATAATCTCTATCTTTATACCTTTATTATAAAGAGGTAATTTACCTAAAGAAAGCATTTTTATAAACTCTAATGTTGATCTAATAAGGCTTTTACGCAATTCTTATTTATTTAATTCTTAGTAGATTTTAAAATATAATAGCCTTTATCTCTTGTTAAAATTTCACAATTTCCATAAGTAGCGGTCATATTCTTACGCGCACTAGGCTCGCCCTGCTTCTTTTGAATTACTACTAGGAGCACGCCGCCACTCACTAAATGCTCATTTGCACCCATTAAAATTTCATTTACCACTTTTTTACCGGCTCTAATAGGCGGATTTGTTAATATTAAGCCAAACTTTTTATCATTATCAACTTGTGCATAACAATCAGAAGTATAGATATCCACATTTGAAATATGATTGTTTTGGGCATTTTGTCTAGCTAAATTAAGCCCACGTTCATTAACGTCAACCATATCAACTGTTTGATCGGGCCAAAACTTGGCGGCAAACAAGCCAATAGGACCATAGCCAGTACCTACGTCTAGAATTCCATCTTTAGGAAAAACTACATCCTTCATGGTCTTAATTAAAACGCCACTACCGTAATCAATTCTCATTTTAGAAAAAACGCCGGCATCAGTCGTAAACTTCAAATCAATATCATCCACATGATAATCCACAACATGCTCATCATGTTTAGCCGTAGGATCTGCCGCAAAGTACATTTGATTTTTCTCTTCGCTCATCTAATTATCCTTTCTTTTTCCAAACCAATCTTTGATCTTGCTTAGTTCGCTCGAATTTTGTTCCGCCTTCAGTTTTTCAATTTCAGCCTGCATCTTTTTATTTTGATCCGTTAAAGCTTCATTTTGCTTTTCAATATTATCATGCGTTTCATGAGTATGTGCACCATTTGTTCTCCGCATTAAATATGACGTAATAGACGACGTCAGCATGCCGACAATGCCGATGCCTAAAAGCATGGTTATCAGCGTGACGAACTTTCCTACAATGCTATGAGGCGGAATTGTTTTACCAAAAATTGCATCATACCCGACTGTTGAAGCAGTTGAAATCACCCACCAGAAGGCTGTATCAAGTGTCACATGTTCCGCAATCGCAAAAGCTTCAGCACCAACTAAAATAAATGTAATGGTAAAGAAAATGACGTAGAGCAAACCATTAGTATGAAAAATTTGCCGCAATTTTCCCATTAAGCCGGCCAGTCGAATTAAACGCAGCAATTTTAGATCTGCAACTAACCCAGACAAGTTAAATACATTCAGACAAACAAAAAAGAGTCCCATTGGAATGATACTTAACAAATCATAAATGTGCGTTTTAAAAAAAACTTTTTTATCTGTAGCCTGTTTTAAACGAGAAAAATAATCAATTGCAAAATAAACTACGATTCCCGCGTTTACCCAAAACCACTTGCTTGTTGGCTGATCAATACTAATTACTGCCGCAAAATCTAGAAGAATCAAAAAGATTGAAATAACTGATAAAATCGCCATTGTCCATTGATATGGCGTTAATTTTCTTGTTATATCTTTCATCATGAAATAAATTATACAAAAAAATAAGCTCCTCGCACATAGCGAAGAGCTTATTCTTAATTGCCCTAAGGCATTAATTATTTAAGGGTTACAGTTGCGCCAACGCCTTCAAGTTGTTCCTTGATCTTGTTTGCGTCGTCTTCTGAAGCGCCTTCCTTAACGATAACTGGAGCACCGTCAACCAACTTCTTAGCATCAAGTAAGCCCTTGCCAGTGATGTCACGGATTTCCTTGATAACCTTAACCTTTTCTTGACCTGCGTCAGTCAATTCAACGTCGAATTCTGACTTAGCAGCAGCAGCGTCACCAGCACCTGCAGCAGCAACTGGAGCAGCAGCAGTAACGTCAAATTCATCTTCAATAGCCTTTACAAGGTCGTTCAATTCAAGGATAGTAGCACCCTTCAATTCTTCAATAATCTTATCAGTATCTAAAGCCATTTAAGTATCCTCCGAAAAATTAGAATTTAGATATTAAATATAGTCAATATTATTCAGCTGATTCTTCATCCTTAGATTCAGCAACAGCCTTAACAGCATAAGCGAAGTCGCGAACTGGAGCTTGCAATACAGAAACAAGCATTGAAAGCAAACCTTCGCGGCCAGGGATAGCAGCAAGTTCCTTGATTTCTTCTTTAGAAGTCAACTTACCTTCAAGCATACCACCCTTGATTTCGATAACGTCGAAATCATCTTCGTACTTAGAAACGATTCTAGCTGGTTCAGTAACATCGTCAGCATTATCAGTGTAGATAACAGCAGTAGGACCAACGAAAGTATCGTCAAGGCCTTCAATACCAGCCTTAGCAGCAGCACGTCTCAAGTAAGTGTTCTTGATAACCTTCATCTTAACGTCGTTATCACGAAGTTCCTTACGCATGTTAGTAACTTCTTCAACAGTTAAACCAAGGTAGTTGATTACTAAGATAGCCTTAGCAGCCTTAAGTTCTTCAGCAAATGCATCAACGAGCTTTTCCTTTTCAGCAATAGCAGCTTTACTCAATTAATTTCACCTCCATGATCGGCATTGATAAATTCTATAAGGCCTTCTTAAAGCAAAAACTCCATGCCGAAAGACATGGAGCATAAAAATCTTCATTATCTTCTGGCCTCGGCGGGATTTTGAGGCGTCATGCCACCCGAGTCTTAGGTAGAATTTACAGTTACTTAGTATAGCAGGCAAATCAAGATATAGCAAGGATAAATTTACAAATTGTGGAATAATCTGTAAGATAGTACAAAAAAGATTGGAGAGAATTATGACAGATCAAGAACGAAAAGAACGTATTCTAACCAAATTACGCAACATTGTCTTCCTACTACTTGGGATTACCGTCATTTTCATTAGCATTGCAAGTATTGTTTCCAATACCGCTTTTGGCAATATTGTTTCAAATGCCCTTTGGATTGTTTTAGCCCTAATTTTAATAGTTCAAGCCTTCATAAGTATTTATCAGAGCTTTGAGCCATTAAATTCTAAAGCAAAAGTTTTCTTACTCACTGATTGGGCCACTATTCTACTTGGTATTTTACTAGGTAATTGTGCTTATTTATTGAAAAACAATCTCTGGTTAATTATCGGTATTGCAATTTTCATTGCCGGCTGCATCCCTATCAAGGACAAAAAATAAAAGCTTCGCCGTTTTGCGAAGCTTTTATTCTATCTTAAAGAGTTTGATTCTCTGTTGCATTTGTTAATTCTTCAAGCTCTCCAGTAGTTTTATAAACAACCCACATGGCAAGATTTACAATATGGTCACCAATTCTTTCAAGTAAACGAATAACCATAAAATAACTTGATGAAGCTGCGGCTTTGGATGGATCGTCCTCAATTCCGTCAACAATTAACTTTCTTGCGCGTACATAATCATGGTCAATAATACCATCACGACCGGCTACTTCTTTAGCCATTTTTTCGTCATCTTGTACATAAGCCGTCAAAATTTGAATAAGCATGTGACGAACATTGTGAGTCATATTTGAAATGATCTCTTCAACTTCAGGAATTCTTGGATTACCCTTTACACGAATTGTTTCAAGAGCAATACTCATGCATTTTCACCGATTCTTTCCAAATCAGTTGTCGCCTTCAAAATACTAATAACAACTCTAAAGTCAGTAGCCACTGGTTGTTGTAAGGCCATTAATTTTAAGGCCTTTTTTTGAATATCAATCGATTCAGTAGGAATCTTTTCTTCATTATCAACCATAGATTGGGCTGTCTTCTTGTCATGATCAACAAATGCGCGTGTTGCTTGATCAATTTGATCATTTACGAAAACACCCATTTCCATAAATTGCGTGTTTAATTTCTTTAATTCATCTAAAAATATTTCGTGCATCTTTATACCTCAAAATTTAACCAAAACGACCGTTAAGGTAATCACTTGTAATTTGCTTTTTAGGTGCAATAAACATTTCTTCAGTCTTGCCAGCTTCGATTAAGTCACCATTCATCAAAAAGGCGGTTTGATCAGAAATTCGACCAGCTTGCTGCAGGTTGTGAGTAACCATAATAAAAGTATACTGGTGCTTCAAGTCCATCAATGTTTCTTCGATTTCACTACTTGAAATTGGATCTAGAGCACTAGTAGGTTCATCAAGCAGAACCACTTTAGGTCTAATAGCCAAAGCACGAGCAATACAAATTCTCTGCTGCTGACCACCTGAAAAGGCTTGTGCATTACGATTTAAGTTATCCTTGGTTTCTTTCCAAATTGCAGCTTGCTTTAAACTTTCTTCAACGCGTTGATCAATCAATTCTTTATCTTTTACGCCGGCAATTTTTAAACCATAGGCCACATTGTCATAAACTGAGAATGGAAATGGCGTTGGTTGTTGGAATACCATACCCACGTTTTTACGCAGTTCTACTAAGTCCATTTTGGAACTATAAATATCTTGGCCCTCAAACATAATCTCGCCTGTAATATTAATATTTTCAATATCATCGTTCATGCGATTAAGGCAGCGCAAGAAAGTCGATTTACCACATCCTGATGGACCAATTAAAGCAGTTAATTCTTTTTCATTAAAGTTAAGATTGATGCCATGAAGTGCTTCATAGTCACCGTATTTTAAATGTACATCTTTTGCTGTAATAATTGCTGTCATTTTAACCAAAACTTCCCTGAATATAATCTTCAGTAATCTTTCCTTTAGGATTAGTAAAGATGTCTGCAGTCGTATTATATTCAATCACATGACCTAAATGGAAAAACGCTGTATAATCACTAATTCTTGAAGCTTGTTGCATATTGTGCGTAACCATAATCATAGTATATTTGCTTCTAAGCTGTTTTAATGTGTCTTCTAGCTTAGAAGTAGATACTGGATCAAGCGCACTGGCTGGTTCATCCAAAAGTAGAATTTCAGGCTTAACAGCTAATGCGCGAGCAATACACAAACGCTGCTGCTGACCACCTGAGACTGCCAAAGCACTTTTATCAAGCTTATCTTTTACTTCGTCCCATAAAGCAGCCGCACGCAAACTTTCTTCAACTATTTTATCTAATTCTTCTTTGTCGTTTTGTCCATCGGCCTTTAAAGCATAGACAATATTTTCTCTAATTGACTTAGGAAAAGGATTTGGACGCTGGAACACCATACCAATATTTTTTCTTAATTCATAAACATTGATATTTGGCTTATTTACATCCAGGCCATGAAACCAAATCTCTCCTTTTACTGTTGCTACTCGGTCGTTCATACGATTGAGCGAACGTAAAAAGGTAGATTTACCTGAACCTGAAGCACCAATTAAAGCTGTGATTGTATTTTTCTTAAATTGTAAACTGGCATCAAATAATTTTTGAACTTTTCCCCCATATAGAACACTTAAATTTTTGGTGGATAATTCCAAATCATCCTTAGCAAAAGTTTTTACATAGCTTTGTTCTAAATCTTGCATTACATCACCTTATTTAGCTGCGGTTAACTTACGGTACAATTTATTACCCAGGTAACGCGCACCTAAATTAAATACAATTACTACAATAACTAGCAATGCTGATGTAGCAGCTGAAACGATCGTGGCATCCGGAATAATACCTTCTGTATTCACCTTCCAAATGTGCACAGCAAGAGTTTCAGCTGGACGCATTACGTTTAATGGACTAGTTGGACTGAATGGATTCCAATCCGCATAATTTACGGTAGAACCACTCTGACCGGCAGTATAAATCAGGGCAGCTGCTTCACCAAAGATTCTACCTGCACTCAAAATAATACCGGTTAAAATACCCGGTAAAGCTGCTGGTAAAACAATACCACGGATTGTCTTCCAATTAGATAAACCTAAAGCAAGTCCTGCTTCACGTTGATCTTGTGGCACACCTTTAATTGCTTCTTCAATGTTACTGGTCAAAATAGGCAAATTGAAGAAAGTTAACGCAAGCGCACCAGAAATAATTGAGAAGCCAAAGCCAAATTGAACTACGAAGAGTAAGTAACCAAACAAACCAACAACGATTGATGGCAATGAACTCAAAATTTGAATAGTAGTTCTAATCAAATTAGTTATCCAATTATCCTTGGCATATTCAGCTAGATAAATAGCTGCGCCTAACGCGATTGGCAATGAGATAATCGTGGTCAGGATTAATAAATACAATGAATTGAATAATTGATCTCTAACCCCACCACCAGCTTGATAAGATGAAGCCTCAGAGGTTAAAAAGTGCCATGACAAATGAGGAATACCAGTAATCAGGATATTACCCAAAATGCCCGCCAAGATCAAAACGACGATGCCAACTAAAATATAGATAATAACTGTTGCTAATTTATCTCTCTTTTTTGCATCCATTCTACTTTTGACCTCTCTTTCCTACTAATTTAACTAAGAAGTTAAAGACTAAAGACATGATCAAAAGAAGCAATGCCAATGACCATAATGCGTTGTTAGGCAATGTGCCCATAACTGTATTACCCATTTGACTTGTTAATTGACTCGTTAATGTTGCAGATGGACTGACCAAATTGTATGGCATCAAAACTGCGTTACCGATTACCATTTGTACGGCTAAGGCTTCACCAAAGGCACGGGCCATACCGAAAATAACAGCAGTTAAAATTCTAGGAGTAGCTACTCGCAAAACAACATGATAAATAGTTTGCCAGTGAGTTGCACCAAGTGCCATTGAAGCTTTTCTAAAATGACTTGGTACTGCCTTTAAACTATCTACTGTTAATGAAGTAATCGTTGGCAAAACCATAACAAATAAGACTAAAGTAGCGGCTAAAATACCGAACCCTGTTCCACCAAATAACTTTCTAATTACAGGAACGATAATTGTTAATCCTAAGAAACCATAAACAACAGAAGGAATACCTACAAGCAATTCAGTAACTGATTGTAAGAAGTTGGCACCTTTTTTAGAAGAATATTCTGTCATAAAAAGGGCAATGGCGATAGCAAATGGCGTAGCGATTAAAGCAGCAAAAAGTGTTACTGCAAATGAAGTAACAATCATTACTGCAGCACCAACATGGTTTTTACCTTCACCTGGATCCCAATCCGTTGAGGTCAGGAAATGAAACACATTAACATGATCGCTCACAAAAGTGGCTAAACCGTGGTAACCTACGAAACCAATAATGGAAACCACTAAAACAATGATCAAGCCGATAGCAAAGTAAGTTAAGCCCTTACCCCAATATTCTTGGTGTGTCTCTTTAGAAGGCTTGGTTAACTTATCAACGTCAACACTACTCGGTCCCATTTTATTTAATTTAACGTGAGGAACCTGTTGTTCAGCAATCGCCTGATCAACAACCTTTTTTAAATCTTCTTTGTTCTCCATAAACTATTTTCCTATTTGCGTAACTTGATTTTTACTATTACGAGTAACTTTCATATCATTAATACTCAAATAACCGATCTTAGGCACAAGATCTTTTTGTACCTTTTTACCGAGCATATACTTAATAAAGGCTTTAGTTTGCTTATTAGGTTCGCCTTTAGTATACATATGCTCATATGACCAAAGTTTCCATTTATTAGTAGTAATATTTTTGTTTGTTGGTTTAACATTATCAATACTCAATTTTTGAATATGAGTGTCGTGAGCATATGGGAATGACAAGTAACTGATGGCTCCCGGAGTACTATTGACAATTTTCTTTACTGTCCCGTTTGAGTCTTGTTCTTGAGACTTAATTGGTTTTTGACCTCGCAAAATTATATCTTCAAAAGTACCTCTAGTACCACTACCCTTTGAACGGTTGATTACAGTAATTGCTTCGTTTTTGCCACCAAGTTGTTTCCAATTGGTAACTTTTCCTGTAAAGATCTTGGTTAGTTCATTGGTAGTAATATTTTTTATACCAACATCTTTATTAACAATAGGTACAATTCCAACTACGGCTACTCTATAGTCTTTTAGCTTATTTGCTTGAATTCCTTTTTGAGTTTCCGCAAACACATCAGAAGTCCCAATTTGCACTGCGCCAGCTTGAACTTGGCTAAGTCCGGTACCGGAACCACCACCTTGAACAACAATGTTGCTATTAGAATGGCTTAAGCGATAATCATTGCCCGCTTGTTCGGCTAAAAGTTGCATGGCACTTGAACCAACAATCGTAATTTTTGAACCATTATTGGCGCAAGCGGTTGTAGCAACCAATGTCAACAACAAAAGTATGATTAATTTTCCTATCGAATGCCTTTTCATTGCCTCTCCTCGTATTTTTGCAAAGCTAAGTTAATAATACCATACAAAAAAGCGCCCCGCTATAACACGGAGCGCTTATTAAAATATATTTAAATTAGTCCAAGTTTAATGGATCAAGCTTGATACCAGGACCAAAAGTTGCTGAAACTGCAACACTCTTAATGTATTGACCCTTAGCTGAAGCAGGACGTGCACGTAAAATTACATCACGTAAAGCGTCAAAGTTTTCAACTAATTGATCTTCAGTAAATGATACCTTACCAATAGGAGTGTGGATAGCTGCTTGACGGTCAACACGGTATTCTACTTGACCAGCCTTAACATTCTTAACAGCCTTTTCAATGTCCATAGTTACAGTACCAGTCTTAGGGTTTGGCATTAAGCCTTAGGTCCAAGAACACGACCTAAACGACCTACCTTAGCCATCATCATTGGAGTTGCAACTACAACGTCGAAGTCTAACCAACCGTCTTGAATCTTTTGTACTAAGTCGTCTGAACCAACAAAGTCAGCACCTGCAGCCTTAGCTTGATCAGCTTGTGGGCCTTCAGCAAATACTACAACGGTTTGGGTCTTACCAGTACCATTTGGTAAAACAATTGAACCACGAATTTGTTGATCTGCTTGCTTAGGATCAACGCTTAAGTTGTAAGCTACATCAACTGTAGCGTCAAAGTTAGCGTATGAAGTTTCCTTAACAAGTTTCATAGCTTCTGCTACTGAGTATAATTTATTTGAGTCTACCTTCTTGGCAGCATCTAAATATTTCTTGCCATGCTTTGGCATGTGAATTCCTCCTTGTATATGTGGTCAAACGAGCTTCTCTAACTCTCCCACCTAATGTGTTACCTAAATAACAGGATTAGTCTTCGACTTCGATACCCATACTTCTAGCGGTACCTTCAACCATGCGCATAGCAGCTTCGATGTCAGCAGCGTTAAGGTCTTTCATCTTAGTCTCGGCAATTTCCTTGACTTGGTCCTTGGTTACCTTACCAACTTTCTTGGTGTTAGGTTCGCCAGAAGCCTTCTTGATCTTAGCAGCTTGCTTCAAAAGTACTGGTGCTGGTGGAGTCTTAGTTACGAATTCGAATGAACGGTCTTCGTAAACAGTAATAACTACAGGGATAATCATGCCCTTTTGGTCAGCAGTTCTAGCATTGAAGTCCTTAGTAAAACCAACAATGTTAATACCAGCTTGACCCAAAGCAGGACCAACTGGAGGTGCAGGGGTTGCAGCGCCAGCTGGAATTTGCAACTTAACTACGTTAATAACTTTCTTTGCCACGGTCAAAACCTCCTTGATTCCGTGATGCGGTTAAAATGGAGAATTTTCCTTTTTTCTCCTCCCACAATAATAAACGTACCGTATTAGAATAACATCGTTTCAGTACAATTACAACAATAATTTAAAATTATTCGTTTTCGTCCAACTTTTTAACTTGGTCATAATCAAGTTCAGCAGTAGTTGCACGACCAAACATATCAACTGAAACGTATAACTTGTACTTATCTGGTTGAATGTCAGTAATCTTACCAACCATACCATTGAAGGCACCTTCGGTAATAGTTACTGATTCACCAATTTCAAAGTTAGTAGTAGGTTCTTTTGCAGGTTGACCTTGGTTCTTAAGTAAACGTTCAACTTCTTCTGGAAGAAGTGGTGAAGGCTTAGAACCACCACCGTGTGAACCAACAAATCCAGTTACGTTTGGTGTGTTTCTTACGATAAACCAACTTTCGTCAGTCATAACCATTTCTACTAAAACGTAACCTGGGAAGATCTTTTCTTCAACTTCTTGTTTCTTACCGCGAACAGTTTCCACTTTTTCTTCTTCTGGAACCATTACACGGAAGATGTAGTCTTGCATCCCCATACTTTGTGCACGTGAAAGCAAGTCTGACTTAACTTTGTCTTCATAACCAGAATAAGTATGCAATACATACCATTTCTTTTGTGCTGTTTCGACCATTTTGACTTCTCCTTAAATTTTAGGTAAACAAAAAAACCTCCACTCAGAGGTTTCTCTTCTTCGCTTTTATTATTATAGCATGAATTACTGGTAAATTCTATTACCTGTAATTACATAATTCTTTGAGTTAACCAACTGAAGAGCCAGTCAAGAGCACCTAAATATGCTGCAAATAAAATTGAACTAGTGATAACAATTGCAGTATCGTGTCTGTTTTGCTTAGCTGTTGGCCAAGTAACTTCTTTCATTTCTTGAGCTACGCTCTTAAAAAACTTAATCATTAACTTCTTTACCTCGTTTCTTTGTGCAAAGTCATCTTACCGCAATGCTTGCAGAACTTTTTCAGTTCAAGTCGCTGAGTGCGATTTTTACTTGCGGTGATTGAGTAGTTGCGTGACCCGCATACGCTGCAGGCTAAGGCTGCTTTTTTCACTGCCATAATCTCACTTCCAAACTTTAATAAAACACATACTTAAGGAGTATTGTATACTGATCTGCCCTCTTGCGTCAATAAGTTAACTATTCGATAAACAAAACTAATCGTAATCTATTCTATCTTTATATTTCAAATATCTATTTCACTTATCTATAATAAGTATGAGTATTTTGTAGAAAGGAAAACTATCATGAATAAACATCCAGAATATTTATTAAACAAAATTTCTGGTCCTAAAGACTTAAAGAAATTATCTATTTCTGAAATGGAAGAATTAGCCAAAGAAATTAGAACCCTAATCCTCGAAAAAGATGCAGCTGAAGGTGGCCACCTTGGTCCAGATTTAGGTATTGTAGAAGCAACCATTGCTTACCACTACGTCTTTGATGCTCCAAAAGACAAAATTGTTTGGGACGTTTCTCACCAAACTTACCCACACAAGATGTTAACCGGACGTGCTTTAGCTTGGCTTGATCCTGATCACTACGAAGACGTAACCCCATATTCAAACCCAGATGAAAGTCCATACGACTACTATGCTGTAGGTCACACCTCTACTTCAATTGCTTTAGCAACTGGTATGGCTAGAGCCAGAGACTTAATGGGTGGTCATGAAAACATCATGGCTTTAATCGGCGACGGCTCAATGACCGGTGGTTTAGCATACGAAGGTTTAAACAACGCTGCTATTGAAAAGCATAATATTGTTGTCGTAGTAAACGATAACCAAATGTCTATCGATGAAAACGTTGGTGGTTTAGTTACTGCATTAAAGAAATTACGTGATTCAAACGGTGAAACCAAAGAAAACCCATTTACCGCTATGGGCTTTGACTACCGCTACGTTGCTGATGGTAACGACGTTAAATCAATGATCGATGCATTTAAGGCAGTTAAAGATGTGGATCACCCAATTTTACTTCACATTAATACCTTGAAGGGTAAAGGCTACCAACCAGCTATTGACAATGAAGAATCTCACCACTGGGTAATGCCATTTGATTTAAAGACTGACAAGTCAACTGTTTCAGCTCCAGAAGATCCAAGCGCAAGCTCTGTAGCCATGGATGTAATGAAGGAACACATTGAAAATGGCGAAAAGATTATGGCTATTAATGCCGCAATCCCCGGTGTATTTGGTCTTGATGAAATTAAAAACAAATATCCTGAAAACTACCACGATGTAGGTATCGCTGAACAAGAATCTGTTGCTTTTGCTGCAGGTATGGCCAAAGAAGGTGCAGTTCCAGTCTTATTTGAAAACTCTACTTTCTTACAACGTGCTTTTGACCAATTATCACACGATGTTGCTGCTAACGCCTTACCAGTTGTTATGATGGTTGCTGGCGGTGGTATTTCAGGTACAAGTAAGACCCACCTTGGTGTGTTTGATCAAGTAATGATTTCTAACTTGCCAAACTGGATCTATCTTGCCCCTACTACTTTAGCTGAAGAAAAAGACATGATAGAATGGGCCATCAAGCAAAGAAAGCATCCTGTAGCAATTAAGATGCCAACCAAGCCAGTTCCTGCAGGCGAAGATGTTAAACGCGATTACTCAGAAATCAAATATGATATCAAGCCTGGTAAAGACGTTGCAATTTTAGCTTTAGGTGACATGTACGACATGCTTGGCAAAGAAGTAGCTGAAAAACTCGGCGCAAGTTTGGTTAACCCAATTTCAGCTAACATCTTAGATAAAGATGCATTAGACACATTAGCTGATGAAAACAAAGTTATCGTAACCCTTGAAGACAACATCTTGGACGGTGGCTTGGGCGAAAAGATTGCTTCATACCTTGGCGACAAAGATGTCAAAGTTTTGAACTACGGTCAAAAGCGTGTCTACACTGACCAAGTTCCACTAGACGAGATTTTGAAAGACAATCGTATGACTGTCGATCAAATTGTTGAATACGTTAAGAACGCCTAAAAAATAAATATTTAAAAACAAACTAAAAATCTCTTCGGTTAATCCTGAAGAGATTTTTTATTAATCTTTATTCAAGAATTTACTATAAGAAGCGGCTAAAGCATTTTTGATTTCACAATAAAGTGGAAACATATTTTGATAAATGACTGCTTCTTTTGGATTAGGAAAATATACTTTATCTTCTTGAGCAAATTGCTTAATCTCACTTAAATCTTGATTGATTCCTAATGCCTGTCTTGCTAAAAACATGGCAGCAAGTGTCCCACTTTGTTGTTCTTTCATAGTAACAATTGGCACGTTAAAAATGTCAGCACAAAGCTGTCTTACAAAATCACTCTTTAAAAAGCCACCAGTTGCATTAATTGCGACTGGTTTTTTCGTATTCTTAATTAGGCTAAAAGCTGCATCATAAAGATTGAAGATAATTCCTTCAATTACTGCTCGTGCCATCTCAGGTTTTTGATGCATGCGCGTTAGCCCCACAAATGAACCACGTGCATTGGCATCCCAAATTGGCGCACGTTCTCCACCCAAATATGGTAAGAAGATCAAATTACGACTTCCTGCTGGAGCAGATTGAGCCACGTCCAAATAATCTTGTGGCGTTTCGCCAGCATCAAATAAAGTTTGCCGTGCCCAATTAAATACGATCCCGCCGTTATTTACTGGTCCACCCAATAGATAATGTTTTTTATCAACTGGATAACAGAAATAACTAGCATTTTGATCGATCTTAGGCTGATCAACAATGGTTCTAACTGCACCAGAAGTACCAACATTTAAGGCAAAATGATCGCTATCAATGGCATTAACTCCAATCGTAGATAAGTACCCATCGCTAGCTCCTAAAACAATTTTTGTGTCCGAATCTATCCCTAATTTTTGTACATATTCTTCCTTAATGGGAGCAACAATTTCCGTCGGTTGTGCTATTTCAGGCAGTTGTTCTTGCTTTACATTTAAAGTATCTAGTAATTCTTGATCCCAGGTTAGTGTTTTAAGATTAATCATCCCTGTCCCAGCCGCCATAGTAGTATCAATGATTAATTTACCCGTTAAACGAAAGATCAGGTATTCCTTAATTCCAATCCATTTTTTAACTTGGTTAAATAATTCTGGCTCATTATCTTTTAGCCAAAGCATCTTATAAATTGGTGCCATTGGGTGCATAGGCATCCCTGTTTTTTGATAAATCTTCCGAGCTAAGCCACTCTTCTTAGCATCCTGAACAACATTTTTAGCGCAATTATCTGCCCATGTAATGCTATTAGTTAATAAATTGTTGTCTTTATCTAGTCCAATCAAACTATGCATTTGACTAGACCAAGATATCGCCGCAATTTCTCCATCTGCTTTTTGGGTTAAAGCAAAAATAACTTCTTGAACCGCATCAAAAATCACCTTTGGATCTTCTTCAGCTTGCCCTATTTTAGTTTGAATTAATGGGTATCCTTTACTAGCCGAAAAAACCGCCTTGACGTTTTCGTCATAAAGTACGCCCTTAGTTGCCGTTGTACCGACATCCATGCCAATAATATATTTCATTTTATTCTTGATAAAACTTCTTCCATTTCTTATAAGACTTGTCTTGCCAGGATTTTGGCAGATCTTCCCAATCCCAGTAGCGGTCTTTCATTTTTTGTAAAAATAAGCCTTCGCTTCGAGCTAATTCTTTTACCAATTTAAGGTTCTTACCTTTCAAATTGAAGAAAGTAGTCTCCCACTCATCTTTGATTTGAATAAAGAATTCGCGGTGCTTTTTATCAACTAACCTAATAATTAAACTACCCTGCCACTTTAAAACGATATGCTTAATAATTTTTTCTAACTTATCAAAACCAATATCACGAATATTTTTACCTACATACTTACTATACTTTTTTGGACAAAATTCCGGTTCCAAATATACTTCTGCATAATTATATTCCATCATTGCAAAAACTATTCTAGTAATACTCTCAGCAAAAGCAGGTAAATAAGATTTATCACACCAATCTTGATAGCCATCGTAGTAAGAATCTTCACGAACAATAGTTTCTGGTACCGTATCTAAATAATAGTAAGGTGTATTCTCAACCAGAAATTCAATGATCTTCTCCATTTCCTTGATTTCTTTTAATACTTTCTTTCTCTTCTTTTTCTTACTTTTGCTCATAGCTTTTCCTTTTCAATAATTTTTGAAAATTATAGCAAAAGATTATTTGAAGCACAAAAAAGACAGCTACCGGAGAGTAGCTGTCTTTGGTAGTCAAACATGCGTGACCACGGTGCGTAGAACATTGTTTTTTAGTCGGATTTACTTCTTAAGATTTTCGTTAACGAAGGCTTCGATTTTATCGTCTGAGTCTTTCAAAAATGGAAGCATATCTTCTTCCGTCTTCATGGTATCTCTACCATTCTTTTCCATAAAGTAGTCCCAAAGGGCATCTCTAACTGGCATGTTTGAATCACTCCAGTCAAATACTTCCTTCATGTGACGGTCTAACAATGCAGTCTTAATAATTTCGTCTGCCATCTTAAATTACCTCCTAAAATATTCTACGTTTATTATTATAACGCACTTTCTTTTTATATCATACTAAAAAAGTACTTTGCGCATTTTTTGTAACGTTCTCGACCTAGCTCTAATTAGCTGTATTGCCTCGATTTTCATATGATTAATTACATACTCTGTACTCATTTCACCGATAATCGTCATTAATGCTATCAATTCTAAACGAGACAAACTTTTAACAAACTCATTGTAAGTATCATTAATTGGGATAGCTAGTTCACTGCGCCTTGGCTCCTGAATTCCTTGAATCTTCACATTCTCCCAAGATATAGATTGGTCATAAACCTGCCTTTTAAATGCATTATTATATCTAATTAACGTTCGTGCATGGTTAGACAATTTAGTCTTGTATAAACTACTAAAATTGCCCTTTTCACTTGAATAAACCAATGCTGCCTCATAACACACAATCATGGCTTCTTGTTCCCAGTCATTCCTATCATAATGTCCTAGATAATATTTTTTCACCACTGAATTTACTAGCGGTTTATATAATACAAATAATTTTTCTAGTGCCTCATCATCTCCGGCCTTAACTTTTTTAATTAGTGTCTTCTCTTTTACCTTCATCTTAATATCCTCACTCAAATTGTCACTTTGAGGATACAAGTTAAGCTCTGAGTATGATAAGGAAACAAGTGTTTATGTCATACACTTTTGTGTTTTTGTACGAAAAAAGCAGACAAAAATCAACTTTTGTCCGCTTTTCTATTAATTTAATGGATGTCTGCTATTAAATGATTGGTAAAGTAAAACACCAGTTGCAACACTAGCATTTAATGATTGTACGTGACCAATCATTGGTAAAGTAATTGTTTGGTCCATTTGTTTCTTAAGTAATGGTGCAATACCTTTACCTTCATTCCCAATAACCAAAACGTTTTTACCCTTGGCATTCCATTCACGATAATCTACGCCGGCCATATCTGTACCAAAGATCCAGTAGCCCCGCTTCTTTAATTCCTTAGTTGTCTGAACCAAATTATTTACACGGGCAACAGGAACATAATCGATCGCACCAGTTGAAGTTTTAGCCACAACTGAAGTCAAACCGGTGGCATGACGCTTGGGAATAATAATTCCATCAACGCCAGTCGCATCTGCAGAACGCAAGATAGAACCCAAATTATGTGGGTCTTCAATCGAATCAAGCATAAGCAAGAATGGTTCTTTTCCTTCTTGGTCAAACTTATCAAGAAGTTGATCCAAATCCGCATATTCAAAACTAGAAATTGCCAAAACAAGGCCTTGGTGGTTGCCGCCTTCAACTAAGCGGTCCAATTTATTCTTAGGAACGGTTTGAACTACCAGTCTCTTTTTCTTAGTTATCGCATATACTTGATTGGCAAAATCTTCTTGCACACCATGTTGTAAAAAGACCTTATTAATTTGATCAGAGTTATGCGTCTTCAAATAATCGAGTCCGGCATGGCGACCAAAAACAAAATCTTTATTCGAAGTCATAATCTTTTAGTCCATCCTTTTCTACTGTATCAATGCACCATTCACTTAATTCTTGTACACGGTCATTTTTATTTAATAAATTCAAGTAACCAATCATTGCTTCAAAACCAGTTGACAATTGGTAAGTCTTAAGACTCGTGTGCTTAGCCTTAGTGTGACTCTTGGCATTGCGACCACGACGAAACGCAGTTAATTCATCATCTGTAAGCATTTCTTCATCTTGCATCTTTGTTACTAATGCGGCTTGTGCCTTAGCAGAAACATAATGAGTTGCCTCACGTTGTAAAACTTGTGGTTTAACTATTCCGCCTCTAACTAAGTGGTGACGAATAATTACTTCATATACTGCATCCCCTAAATAAGCCAAAGTTTGACCATTTAAGGTATCTGGATTTACATCTTCTTCAGTCAATTGTTTAATTTTAGTCACGAGTCCACCTTGTCCCTTGTGGGGTATCTTGAATCGTAATGCCCATTTCCTTTAATTGATCACGCAATTTATCACTAGTTGCCCAATCTTTATTGGCACGAGCTTCATCACGTTGTTTTACCAATTCTTCAATTTCATCATCATTTGAACCAGCACTTTGAGCGCATAATTTTTCTGTATCAACACCAAAGACCAATAACCAAGCTGCTAATTTCTTTTCAAAAAGTTCCAAAGTCTTCTTATCAGCTTTTTCACTATTAGCATTGGCATTTACTACTGGAAGCAAATCATAAATAGCTGTTAATGCATTTTGCACATTAAAGTCATCATCCATTGCGGTCACAAATTTTTGCTCAGTTTCTTCAATAGCCTTAGCTAAATTAGGATCATTTTCACTAACTGTATCATCATCAAGACGGTAATTAATATTAGTCAAAGTATTCTTGAAACGATCCAAAATAGTAGCTGCTTGCTTCAAGTTTTCTTCAGAATAGTTAATTTGACGGCGATATTGCACGCTAGCCATAAAGAAACGCAATACTTGTGGATCAACTTCTTTTAAGATATCGTGCACAGTAACAAAGTTGTGCAATGACTTAGACATCTTTTCTTGATCCTTGCCTACAGTTACAAAGCCGTTATGAAGCCAGTAATTAACGAACTTCTTGCCAGTCTTTGCCTCACTTTGAGCAATTTCATTTTCATGGTGTGGAAATTCAAGGTCTTGACCACCACCGTGAATATCAATCGTGTCGCCTAAATACTTGGTGCTCATTACTGAACATTCAATGTGCCAGCCTGGACGGCCCTTGCCCCAAGGTGAATCCCAAGCAATTTCATCAGGCTCTTTTTGAGCTTTCCAAAGAGCAAAATCAATTGAATCTTCTTTACGATTTTGTTCTTCATCGTTGATATGCTCAGAAGCACCTTCTTCAAGTTGCTCAATATTTTGATCACTTAATTCGCCGTAATGCTTGAATTTACGTGCACGGTAGTAAACGTCGCCATCTACTTCATAAGCATAGCCTTTATCAATTAAAGCTTTGACAAAATTAATAATATCCTTAATTTCATGAGTTGCACGAGGATGCAGTGTAGCTGGTTCAATATTTAAGGCAGTTGTGTCTTCTAAAAACGCATTGATAAACTTCTCTGCAAGTTTAGGAACAGTTGTACCTTCAGCGCGAGCTTCATTGATCATCTTATCATCAACATCAGTAAAATTAGAAACGTATTTTACTTTATAGCCTTTATATTCAAAGTATCGTCTAATTGTGTCAAAGGCGATTGAACTACGAGCATTGCCGATGTGAATATAGTTATACACGGTTGGTCCACAGACATACATACTGATTTGTCCCGGAACCAGTGGTTTAAATTCTTCTTTTTTGCGCGTCAGTGTATTATAGACTTTCAATGCTAACACTCATCCCTTCTGTGAAAATAGCTAGTTTTTATTTTAGCAGAAACAAAAAGAAGTTGCAGTCATCTGCAGCTTCTTCTTTGCTTTATTATCTTTTTAATTAAAGATTGTTAGCACTCATTTGCTTCAAGGTTAAGTCGATGTGCTCTACGACACGTTCCTTACCTAAAAGTTCCATGGCTTCACCGATACCAGGGCCGACCATTGAACGAGTAGTAGCAATTCTGATTGGCATAAAGAGCTTTCTACCCTTAACGCCAGTTGCCTTACGAGTAGCTTGAATTGCGTTCATGATTTGAACTGAAGTAAATCTTGGAATGAGGTCTAATTGCTTCTTGAATTCTTCAATTACTGCGCGACCATCATCTTTCTTGATTTCTTCAATTTCTTCATCTGAAAGATCCTTAGCATCTTCAAAGAAGATCTTAGCCATGTCAACAATTTGCTTAGTGTATGACATTTGTACTGAGTAAATGTTAACTAATTGACGTACCCATTCCATCTTTTCTGGGGTTGGGTGTTCATCAACTAAGCCTGCTTCTTGCAAGTTGTTCAAAGCAAGGTCAAGTAAGGTATCACGGTCAGCCTTCTTGATGTATTGGTTGTTGATCCATTCAAGCTTCTTTTGGTCAAATGCAGCAGGTGATTTAGACAAACGAGCTGGATCAAATTGCTTGATGAATTCACGCTTAGTGAAGATTTCGTTTTCACCCTTTGGTGACCAACCAAGAAGTGTAATGAAGTTAAACATAGCTTCTGGTAAGTAACCAAGGTCACGATATTGTTCAATAAATTGAAGAACTGATTCATCACGCTTAGAAAGCTTCTTACCAGTTTCTGAGTTAATGATTAAAGTCATGTGACCAAACTTAGGTGGCTTCCAACCAAGTGCTTCATAAACTACTAATTGCTTAGGAGTGTTTGAAACGTGGTCATCACCACGAAGTACGTGGGTAATCTTCATCAAGTGGTCGTCAATTACAACGGCAAAGTTGTAAGTTGGCATACCGTCACGCTTTTGAATAACGAAGTCGCCACCAATAGTGTCTGATTCGAATTCAAGATGACCCTTAACGATATCATCCCATGAATAAGTTCCATTTCTGGGATGTGAATACGTACAACTGGCTTAAGACCCTTTGCCTTAGCTTCGTCTTGAGCTTGCTTAATTTCGTCAGCAGTCATGCCTTCGTATTCGTAAGTGTAGTGTGGAGCAACACCCATAGCACGTTGTTCTTCACGTTGAGCTTCAAGTTCTTCTTCAGTCTTGTATGAGTAGTATGCCTTACCTTCATCGATCAATTGATCAATGTACTTTTGGTAAATATCTTTTCTTTCTGATTGGCGGTATGGACCGTAGTCTCCACCCTTGTCAGGACCTTCATCCCAGTCAATACCTAACCAGTGAAGGTTTTCCATTTGAGACTTAGAACCGCCCTTAACGTTACGTTTTTGGTCGGTATCTTCAATTCTCAATACCATAGTACTTGTTGTGACGGGCGAATAAATAGTTAAAAAGTGCAGTACGTGCGTTACCAATGTGCAAGTGACCAGTTGGACTTGGTGCATATCTTACACGGATTTTTTCTTTAGCCAAAATTCATGCCTCTTTCAAAAATAGTAAATTCAAACAATCTTAGTTTACTCGTTATATAGGAAGAATTCAATTAGTGCTAATTAAAAACTAATTTTAATGCTTGTGGAATACTGGAAACTGGAATTACTTCGATTCCATAATCCTTAAGACCAGCATACATGTTGTGCCGCGGTACAAAGATTCGTTTAAAGCCAACTTTAGCGGCTTCTTTTACCCTAGCATCGATCTTGTCTACGCGGCGAACTTCACCGGTTAAACCAACTTCACCTACAAAGCAGTCCGTTGGTGAAATTTCTTTATCTGTGTAACTAGATGCCACAGCCATAACAATAGCTAAATCAATTGCCGGTTCATTCAGTTTAATCCCGCCAGTTGCAGTTAAATAAACATCTTGATTTTGCAGCATTAAATTGCCACGCTTTTCAAGAACGGCAAGTAAAAGAGATGCTCGATTGTAGTCAAGGCCTGAAGTTGTTCGCTTCGCATAGCCAAATGCCGTTGGGGTTACCAAAGCTTGGATTTCAGCTAAAAGTGGACGGGTTCCTTCAAGCGAAACAACGACAGCTGAACCAGTCGAGTTAGGCAATCTTTGATCAAGAAAAATAGATGATGGATTAGTAACTTCTTTTAGCCCTTCATTGACCATCTCAAACATGCCAATTTCGTTAGCAGCACCAAAACGGTTTTTAACAGAGTGCAGAATACGGTAAGAGTGGTGTTCATCCCCCTCAAAATAAAGTACCGTATCCACCATGTGTTCCATAATCTTAGGACCAGCAATGGCCCCTTCTTTAGTCACGTGACCGATAACAAAAATCGTGATCGCATCCATTTTAGCGATCTTCATGAGCTCACTGGTTACTTCCCTAACCTGTGAAGCTGAACCGGTCATCGAGTCCAAACTAGGTTCATTCATCGTTTGAATGGAATCGATCACCACAAAATCAGGTTTAACATCATTAATCTGTTCACGAATATCATGCATGTCAGTTTCGGGATATAACAGCATGTTGCTTTGCCCTACGCCAAGTCGATCGGCTCTTAACTTGATCTGATTAGCTGATTCTTCCCCTGAAACATATAGTACTTTATATTTTTCAGATAAATCGCTCATGATCTGCAGCATCAATGTAGATTTACCAATTCCGGGATCCCCGCCAATTAAGACAAGCGATCCTGGCACGATACCGCCACCTAAAACACGATTTAATTCTTCAGATTTGGTAGGAATTCTTTCTTCTTTTTCTGCCTTAATTTCGTCTAACTTAACCGGTTCATTGACGCCGGTCTTTTGAATTAAACGACTAGCTGTAGCCTTAGTAGAACGCTTTTGTACTTCTTCAGTCTCTTTTTCAAATTGGTTCCAAGCACCACAGTTAGGACATCTACCCAAGTAACTCGCAGAAATATAGCCACAGGAGCGACATTTATATTGTGTTTTTACTCTTGCCATTAATCATCCTTCTTTTCATTAGTAGAACCAAAACCACTAATTCTTTGTCTACTGATTGGATCATCGTCGTCAGTTTTAAGATATTTAATAAAAATTCCTTGTGCAATGCGATCACCCTTATGAATGTGTAAAGGACGCACGCCGTAATTAAGCATTTGCACAAAAATTTCGCCTTCATTATTTGGATTGTTGTAATAATCTGAATCGATTACTCCTATGCCATTAGGCAATGCAAGATTACGTTTAAAAGTGTTAGATGAACGGTTGGCTAAAATTAATACTTCATCTTCAGGCATATAAGCTTTCAAACCTGTAGGAACCAAAAATGGTTTTAATATTTGATCCGCCATTTCGTAGTCACGTTCATAAAGTTGGTGACCATTTCTGATTAATCTAAAAATTCTGACAAAGTTAAGACGCCAAATACTAGGAATGGTAATATCTTCAGCTGCCTCAAGATCATAGCCAGCACTTGCCAAGGTTTGTCTTCTAGGCAAGTTAATCCCTTTATCTTGATATTTTTTAACTACTTCAAATCCACGTGTCTTCATTAGTTAACTCCATTTACTTCTTTTATTTTGCTAGTTATCTATTTTACAATGTTTTAGGTAAACACAAAATAATTAACTTCCCATTATTTATTACGCAAAAAAAGCGTGATTTTTTCTTAGAAAAGGTAAAAAATGTCTGAAACTAAAAAATATTTTACGCTATCTAACAGTAATGACGACCAAATCACATCACGAACTGATTTAGATTTAATTGAACGTAAGGATGCTACCGTCTGGATGATGAACCATATTTTTATTAATCCTGATAAACATGACCCACATGAAATCAGTTTGCTAATGAAGCAAGTGATCTCTTATGTTCAAGAATCTGGTAAAAAGGTGTGGCCGCTTGATCCGATCGCCATTAAGTACTTTGAAAAGCATCCCGAATTAAACGATATTTGGTATCATCGTCCATTTACAAAATAGACGTTTCTCCCTTTATAGGCTAAAATGGAGTTAGATTTCCATTAAAAAGGGAGGAAAAATTAATGGCAAAAGAAATTTCTAATGATACAATCGAAAAATTCAAGAACGATTTAACCAATCATCCTGCATATAAAGTAGCTAGCCGTGCTGCTCAAGAAAACGGTATTTTCAAGGCAAGCCAAGACTTACAAACTAAGATTGATCTTGATCCAACCTTCTCAATTGAAATCGACACTGGTAAGTCAGCTGACCAAAAGCAATCAGGTCGTTGCTGGATGTTCTCAGCTTTGAACACCATGCGTCACCCACTTCAAAAGAAGTTCAAGTTAAAGGACTTCGAATTATCTCAAAACTACACTAACTTCTGGGACAAATTCGAAAAGTCAAACTGGTTCTTCGAAAATGTTATCGCAACTGCAGACAAGTCACTTGGTGATCGTAAGGTTTCATTCTTGTTTGCTACTCCACAACAAGATGGTGGTCAATGGGACATGCTTTGCGGCATCATTGAAAAGTACGGTATCGTACCAAAGAGCGTTTACCCAGAAACTGCTAACTCAAACAATTCTAGTGCATTAAACGACACTTTAAACACTTTACTTCGTAAAGATGGTCTTGAATTGCGTAAGTTAGTTAACGATGGCAAGTCAGAAGACGAAGTTCAAGCTCGCAAGGAAGAAATGTTAAACGACGTCTTCCGTGTACTTTCAATTTCACTTGGTGTTCCTCCAACAAAGTTCAGCTTTGAATACAGAGACGACGACAAGAACTACCACATTGATAAGGACATCACTCCTAAGGAATTCTTCGACAAATATGTTGGTATGGACCTTGAAAACCACATTTCAACTATCAATGCTCCAACTAGCGACAAGCCTTTCCACAAGGTATTCTCAGTTGAATACTTAGGTAACGTTGAAGGCGGTCGTCAAGTTCGTCACTTGAACCTTAAAGTTGATGAAATGAAGGACTTAATCATCAAGCAATTAAAGAGCGGTGAAGTTGTTTGGTTCGGTTCAAACGTTGTTAAGGATTCAGAAAGAAGAGCTGGTCTCCTTGATACTAATCTTTACCGTCGTGACGAATTGTTCGACACTGACTTCTCAATGACTAAAGCTGAAAAGCTTGATTCTGGCGAAAGCATGATGGACCACGCTATGGTTATCACCGGTGTTGACATTGTTGACGGCAAGCCAACTAAATGGAAGATTGAAAACTCATGGGGTGAAAAGCCAGGCTTTAAGGGTTACTTCGTCATGAGCGACAAGTGGTTCGATTCATTCGTTTACCAAGCTGTTATTAACAAGAAGTTCTTGCCAGATGACCTCAAGAAGGCATATGACGAAGGCAAGAAGAACCCTATTCAATTGTTGCCATGGGACCCAATGGGTGCTTTAGCATTTGAATATTAATTCAATAATTTTATAAAAGAAAAGAGCTACGTTTTTAAAACGTAACTCTTTTTTGCACTCTTTTACCAAATATGAAGCAAACGGGTTGCATCAAGTTTGCTTAAATTGAACTGGTGCACATGTTGCTTTGGATTTTCTGGAAATTCTTTAATAAAATCAGCAACGTTGTACAGTCCAGTTGAATATGTCCATACACCCTTCACTTTTCTAATTGGGTCAAGCATTTCATTTCTAATTGGATATGCCGAAATTAAGAAATGCTTGTGGTGAAACTTAAATACGAAGTATGGCAACTTGAATTGCTTTACTGCTTCATCTTCAGTTTTGGCAATTGAAACCACATTACGGTAGGTGCCATATTTTTCAGTAAACTTCTCATTAAATGAAAAGTAAAAGTTCGAGATATGCACATGTGGAAAATCTTCTTCGCTTACCTTATCTGGAACAGCGATTACGTGTGAATAACGATCAAGATTACTTTCCTTTTGTGACAGTGCATGATCCATTTGAGTTGGAACAATCTTATGTGCCCAACTTGGAACTTCTGGATGTGCTTCATATGCATGATACATTTGCTTAACTACTTCTGGCTTTACCCAATCGTAATGCATTCTGGTTTGATTACGCTTAAGTAAGTTCTCCAAAGTGTTGTGTTGCATCAAATCTACTACGAAACATTCATAGTGATACTTATCTACCCATGGCTTAAAATGCTCAATTGCACTAGGAACAATATGTGTTCCGTCGACAATTACAGTTTCCCCATGTTCCATCTTGTGTTCTACAAGGTGATCTACCATTTGCTCAGTACGCACAGTTACGTGCCGCGGAATCACTTGGTGTAATACATCCGCATCCTCTTGATAATAAACTGTTAGATCCGCCAATAATAACCGAATTTGATCACGACTGATCGCATAAGGCGTTAAGTGATGACGGGCAATAAAAGAAGACTTACCGGAGCCAGGTGCACCTCGCAATAAAAATAATTTACGCATGCAAAATACTCCAAACTAATATACTAGAAATCATATTAAATTCTACCATAGTTGCAAGCAAATCCTTATTCAGAGCATTAAAAAAATGCAGGTTATCTGCATTTTTAACGTAAAATCTTTTTATCAACGATATTTAATTGATCATCCATTGTGTAAACGATCGGTTCTGCGTTAGGCACCTCTAAGTTAACAATGTCATGATCATTGATATTTTCAAGTTTTTTAATTAAAGCACGAAGACTTGAACCATGGGCTACGATTAATTGGTCTTCACCGTTTAATAATCTTGAAGCAACATGATCATAGTAATATGGCATCAAACGTTTTTGAGTTTGGTGCAAGCTTTCAGCTCGTGGCATCAAATGCTGATCACATAATTTATAGCGGCGATCAATCATTGGTGAACCTTGAGCTGGTGGAACAGAGTCAAAACCTCTACGCCAGAGTAAAACTTGTTCTACACCAAATACTTTACGTGAAATATCCTTGTTAAGGCCACGTAGAGCCCCATAGTGACGTTCATTTAAGCGCCACGTTTTAGTGATCGGAAGCCATAACAAATGACACGTATCGGCAACAATATTGGCTGTCGTAATAGCACGCGACAAGACTGAAGTATGAATATGTGTTGGAGCAAAGTCTGAGATAGTATTAATTAATTCGCCTGCCTGCTTAGCCTGCTCCTCACCTTTGTGAGTTAATGGAACATCGTTCCATCCAGTATAAACATTTGCGGCATTGGCAACACTTTCGCCATGTCGAACTAATACTAATTTAGCCATTCTATTATCCTTTGTTAATCAAACATCTAATAATCATTACTATTCCACCGATGGTGAAGATTACACCCAAAATCATAAAAGCTCTAATTCCGCCTTTATTATTGGGTTGCTTACGTCGATTAAAGGCATATGACATGTCATATATACCCATAACCAGGACGATAATCGCTGTAAAAATATTGACTGAAAACATTTATCCACCTAATTTTCATTATTTCCGCGCCCCGGAACAATCATCTTATCATTGCGGCCACGTTCACATTCTGCTTGTAAAGTAATGTGATTAATGCCCAATTTTTCTTTTAACTTTTTACCAATTTTTTGATAAAGCTGTTCCAGTTCTCCGGCTTCTAGATTACGGTCAACGTTAATATGAGCGTCCATCATAATAAAATCATCACTATAGCGCCAAACATGGACATGGTGAACATTCTTTACTTCTGGGAATGACAACATAATTTTATTTACTTCGCTCAAATCGATGTTAGGATTTGATTCCATCAACACGTTGGCTGCCTTCATGGTGATTTCATATGCTTCATGCAAAACAAAGAATGATACCAAGATTGTCAAAACTGGGTCAAGCCAAATAACATTCCAGAAGTAAATGAAGATCGCACCAATTACAACGGCTACACTTGATAATGCATCACTAAGCATATGAATAAAAGTTGAACGAACATTCAAATTGCCTTTTGAATCTCTATGCATAGCAAACATTGAAATCAAGTTAGCAACAAGACCAATGATTGAGACGACCAGCATAATTCCGCCATGAATATGTTCTGGTTCCCAGAAACGTTGAATTGCTTCCACAAACAAAACTACACTGATGACGATCAGAATAACACCATTCGTAAAAGCGGCTAGTGTCTCCGCCCGTTCATAGCCGAATGTCTTGTGCTGATTACGACTGCGCCTACTAATCAAGTGAGCGACAAAAGATAGAATAATCGCACCTACATCACTTAAGTTGTGGACAGCATCCGAAAGCAAAGCTAACGAGCCCGAAAAAATACCACCTAAGAATTCGGCAATAGTAATAACAACATTTAACAGCGTAACAAATACATAACGCTTTGTTGTATGATCTTTATTCATGTAAATTTTCCTCTCGCTATCAGTGTACCAAAAAAGGCCCTACTTATGCAGTAGGACTTTCTTATAATTTTTCAGCATCGACATTATAGTCAACGATTTCAAATTGACCATCATCATGCAAAATTCCTCTAGTAACACTGCCGTTGTTTGGAAAAATAATGTCATGCTTACCATCGCTTTTATTCCAATACTTAATCGACAAGGTTTTAATAAAATCACCATGTGTAACTAGTAAAACTCTCTTTTCGTTCTTGGTAAGATCACCCAATACGTGAATACCACGAACCATTCTTTTATCGAGTTCTTCCGTATTTTCTGCTAAGTGACGTGGATCAGCTTTCTTAGTAGCTTCACGGAAATTGTGCAAACCAACTTGATTGATGATCTTTGTAACATCATCTTCATGACCGATTCCAGCTGCCATTGCTACTTGATCCCAAGTTTGGTTAATATCATCACCTTCGAAAGTTCCAAAGAAAACTTCACGAAATTCCGGCAACTTTTTAATTTTACCAATATCCGAGACCAAATTAGCGTCTTTCATTAAGTGAACGGTGTCAATTGCTCTTTTCAAATCTGATGAGTACATGTTGTCAAAGTGAACTTGGCTTAATGCATCTGCAGTTCTCTTTAAATCGTTAATTCCCTTCACAGTTAGTGGAGAATCACACCAGCCTTGAACTTTGTTCAGCTGGTTAAACATAGTCTCACCGTGGCGAACTAAATAAACTTCTGTTGCCATCTATTAACCCCTCCCTTTGCATTAATAAATATTGTATCAAACTTAGCCTAGGTATGCTGTATAAAAGAAGTAGGCTGATTGAACGAATGCCAAAGTTGCAATAAAAATTCTAACCGGCTTTTCAGGAACATGTCTTAAAATAGCTGGCCCAATATAACCACCAATGAACATTCCGATTGCTAGTGGAATTGCTTGAAGCCAATAAATGTGAGAAGTAAACATAAAGATTATTAAAGCAACTAAGTTAGCAAAGCCACTAATCACATTTTTAATTGCATTAATTACGATAAACTTCTCATTAGTAATGTAGGTTAAAATTACCAATATGATAACACCACCGGCAGCACCGAAATAACCAGTGTAAGCACCCATGATTAAAAGCGTGCCTAAGTAAACAATTCTTAACCAAGTAGGCTGCTTTTCCGTATTTAATGTATTATGCTTTTCCGAAACAAGAATCATAATTCCAGAAAACGCGATGAAAAACGGTACTGCTTTTTCAAAAACACTAGAAGGAAACGAAAGAAGCAACATGCATCCCACAATTGAGCCAAGCACGGTAAAAATCGTGAAAAACCATGTTTCCTTCCAATGTCCCTTTAATTCCTTGGTTGAAGAAATGGTTGAGCCAATACTCGTCCAAATTAAAGCGGCGTCATTAGTTACATTTGCATAAACTGGCGGAATCCCCACTGCAAGTAATACTGGATACGAAGCAAGCGAGGCCATTGAAGCAATGGATGATAATAAACCACCGCCAACCCCACCTAATAATAAGAAAATAGCTATCCAGATTGTCATTCTTAAATCCTTTCTAAAAATTATCGAGTTCATTATAATTCTTATAGAGATTAACGCAAAAAGAAGGTACTATATGTCAACATTTGAAACATTAATTTTCGTTCCCGAGGCAGTCTATTAAATCAAAAACTAGCCGAAAAGACTGCTTTGCGCCAAGCCTTAAAGCATTTTGGCCTCGATTGGGGACCAGCCGAACGCTTAAGGTACACTAGTCTGCAAAAACAATTTAAAACTTTATCTGATGACGAGCAAATCGATTTATCTTTAACCACTTTTTTGGATAAGGATATTAAGGAAACACGCCCTGTTTTTGACGACTTAATGAAAGAACAAACTAGGCTTGTCAAAGGTGCGCCTGATTTTCTAGATCAAATTAGTTCTTTGCGTTTAATTTTGCTTGCTAAAGAAACTAAAGCTCAAATTGAACCTCGCCTTACGCCATCTGAATTGCTTAGTTCGTTTGATTATACTTACTTTGCAGATGATTTTAAAGACAAATTACCTAGCAAAAATATCTTTTTCAAAATTCTCAAGGATCATCCCGAAATTGACCCTGATACTGTTTTAGTAATCGGTACCAACTTAGATGAGGAAATTCAAGGTGCAGAAAATGCTAACTTGAAGTCACTATGGTTGGCTCCTAAAAAAGATAAGATTCCTATTTCACCACATCCTACTTTGCATTTGAGTAAATTAACAGACCTCTCATTTTATTTAGACATTAATTAACTAGTATAATTAATATAGTGAAGAAAGGAAGGTTATATAATGACAAAAGTTGCTGTAATCTTTGCAGATGGCTGCGAAGAAGTTGAAGGCTTAAGCGTAGTTGACGTACTTCGTCGTTTAAATGTGCAATGTGACATGGTTGGCCTAACCAGTAAAAAGGTTGATGGCGACCACCACATCGAAATCACTTGTGACAAAGTTGTTGATGATAGCTTACTTGATTACGATTTAGTTGCATTCCCAGGCGGAATGACCGGTTCCGCAAACTTACGTGACAACGAAAAGTTGCGTGATTTGATGGTTAAGCGTCACAAAGAAGGTAAATGGGATGCTGCGATGTGTGCTGCACCTCGTGCCCTCGCACGTTATGGCGTGTTAGATGACGCTAACTTCACCTGCTACCCAGGTATTGAACAAGAATGCTTGAAATATCAACCAAATGCTCATTTTTCAGAAAGAATCACCGTTACTGACGATAAGCACAAGATTGTAACTAGCCGTGGTCCTGCTACTGCTTGGGCATTTGCTTTTGCAATCGTCGAAGCACTTGGCATTGATACTAAGGACTTGAAGAAAGGCATGCTTTACGATTACTTAGCTGACAATATTCAAGATAGTTTATAATTTCAAGCAAAAAGAGCAAATCTAGATGGACTTGCTCTTTTTTTATTTTTCAATTAATTGCATACGATCATTAAAGTAATTTTTATAGGCCAAGTAACCTGCTATCACTGCTCCCAGCCCTGTAGCAGATAGCAGCATGAATGTAACCATAATCTGATATTTGATCGCATATACAGGATCAACTCCGGCGAAAATCAATCCTGACATCATACCTGGCAAGTTAACTAAACCTACAGTTTTAGCCGAATCAATTGTTGGTTGCATCGCAGTTTTAATACTTCTGCGTAAAATTGGCATACTGGAATCTTTGATATCCGCTCCTAATGCCAATTTTTCTAAGATTTGTTGGCGTTGATCATGAAAACTTTCATTCAGTGTTTTATAACAGAGCCCAATTGCAACCATTTCATTACCAGCTATCATGCCTGTTATTGGAATGATTTGCATTGGCACTAATTTAATCGTCTTTGAAAGCATTAGCACGCCCAACGTAATATAAGTCCCAATCAGCAGCGCCACAAAAGATTGCCATAATTTTTTATCAGGATTAGGGTCTCTCTTATTGGCATTCCATGATGCATTAAAAATTATCAACAGGGTAATCACAATCGTGAGCCAAACATTGTTGATTTTAAAAATGTATTTCAGAATATAACCTACAATGGTTAACTGAATTATTGCACGGCCAACACTATAAAAAACATCCTTGGTTAATCCCAAGTGCTCTTTCATAGAGATTCCGACAGAAACCATAACTAATGCAACCGAGAGAAACAACGATAAATTGCTAACAGCTAAATCTTTCATTTTACTAATTTTCCTTCCGCCACTTTAATGATTTGACCAGCTTGATGAATTTCATCATTATCGTGAGTAACTTGAATAATAGTCGTGTTGTCTTTATGTACATTCTGAATTAAGCGATGCACAATTTCTTTACTATCATTGTCCAAACCCGTGGTAATTTCATCTAGTAAAAGCACTTCTGGTTTAAACAATAGATTACGAATCAAAGCTACCCTTTGCTTTTCCCCACCTGATAGCTCTGTAATATTTTTATTTAAGAAATCTGGCTTTAGGTCAACAGATTCTAGTACCTGCTCCATTTTACTTTGATCAGGGGGTTGCTTTCTAATTTTAAATGGAAACTCCAAATTGTCTTTAACAGTTTCTCCAAAAAGACTTGGCTGTTGAAAACAATATGATACTTGGCGCCGATAATTTGTTGGTGAGTATGTATTAATATTTTTATCTTTAAAATCAATTTCTCCAGAAGTTGGTGAAATTAAATTAGCCAATAACTTTAACAGCGTACTCTTCCCTCCACCAGAAGGACCAACAATTGTTAAAAAAGCCCCTGTTGCAATATCCAGTGAAAAATTTGAAATGATATCTTTATCTTTTACGCGATAACCAACATTTTTTAGTGACAGGATCATTTTGCACCTACTTTGAATAATCAAAACTGTTAGTTTAATTTTACATCTTTATCATTAATTAACTTTGTACTTTAGCAAAACTTAGAAATAATTTTAGGCACAAAAAAAGCATCCCTGGTTGGAATGCTTTTTTGATATATAAACGTAAAATCCACAGATTAACGCTTTGAGAATTGAGAAGCTTTACGGGCTTTCTTCAAACCTGGCTTCTTTCTTTCCTTCATTCTTGGGTCACGGGTTAAGAAACCTGCCTTCTTAAGTGGGCCACGGAAGTCTGGGTCAACTTCAAGAAGAGCACGTGCAACACCGAGACGGATAGCTCCAGCTTGGCCTGAGAAACCACCACCGTTAACATTAACGTGGACGTCGTATTGACCGTCAGTTTCAGTTAATGTTAAAGGTTGCTTCAAATCTTTAACCAAGTTAGGGAATGGAATGTATTGATCAACATCTTTACCGTTAACAGTGATCTTACCGTTACCTGGTACTAAACGAACACGCGCAACTGAATCCTTGCGGCGACCAGTACCTGTGTATGCAGCTTGTTGTGCCATTATTTAACCTCCTAGATTAACTTGTTAATATCTAACTTTTCAGGCTTTTGTGCTTCATGCTTGTGATCTTCACCAGCATAAACGTGCATCTTCATGAATTCTTGGTGACCAAGAGTATTCTTTGGAAGCATGCCCTTAACTGAGATTTCAACCATCTTTACTGGGTTATTAGCAAGCAACTCGCCGTATGAAGTAGCTTTTAAGCCACCGCGCCATTCTGAGTGGTGGTAGTAAATCTTGTCAGAAGCCTTTTTACCAGTCAACTTAATCTTTGATGCGTTGATAATAATAACATTATCACCGGTATCAACATTAGGTGTGTATTGAGGCTTGTTCTTACCTCTCAAAATAGTGGCTACAGCTGCAGAAAGACGACCAAGAGATACGTCAGTTGCATCAATAATGTACCACTTACGTTCGATTTCACTAGATTTTGCTAATGGTGTAGTACGCAATTTAAATTCCTCCGTTTATTTGCAGTTTGAAAACAATAAGTTTCCGGGGCCTATCGTGGACAAACATACTATATTAGAGTACGTCCTTTTTTGAAAAAAGTCAATTATAAATACCAGTCTTAAAGAATTTATTCTTGCATTTGTAGAGAAATAAAAAATCATATTTCAGTAAAAATACCAAAATATGATAATTCTTTATTTTGCCAGTCTAGCAAGCTTTTTTGTCTTATATGCATATGCAGCAGTATAAGGACCAGCACCAGTAGCAATACGTAATGCTTTTACCTTCTTGCCTTTAACTTTACGCGTAACAGGAATATAGTAGACTCCGTCTCCTGCTAAACTAACCCAATTATTGACATTGAAGCCCTTTTTATAATTGTAGCCAGCATAAATATTCTTAGTTTTCTCAATAAATTGATTACGTTTCTTCTCAGAAGCATTATAGACATGTTTCTCAAAATACTTTTGTGAAGGAACATATAGTTTATCTTTATCAACAGCATGGGCCGTAATTTTAACAGTATAAATCTTTTGGGTTCCCTTGCCATCACGATCAAGATAATACCAATTACCGCGCGTTGCTACAGGCGTGCTATAGGGATGCAAAATTCCGTCGGCAGCTTCTACCTTTTGTGGTCTTAAACCTAGTTGAAGAAGTCCTAAGAACACAAAGAATACAACCGAAAATAAGTAAACAAATCTCTTTTTCATTTTACTTACCTCCTAAAAAAGCACTTACATTTATTTTAATTATATCATTAATCCTTGGTCTTGACGATATTTTTGTGGAATTTCGTCATAAAATACATGATACAAATATAAGCCGCTTGCTTGTGCCGTCTGACGAACTTCTTGTCTATCTTTGGCTAAAATCACTCGTTTTAAATCATGAACTGGTCGACGATCATTGCCTATCTCTAGCAATGCAGCAACCATAATTCGGACCATATTATACAGAAAGCCTGAGCCAATGAAATCGAATATTATTTCATTTTCTTCTTCGTTTTTCCTGATATTGACATAATAAATAGTTCGAACCTTATCTTCTATTTGACCACCACTGGCTGCAAAACTGGTAAAGTCATGTGTCCCAAGTAAATCTTTAGCTGCCTCTTGCATCTTTTTAATATCAAGATGGTATTGAAAATGCCCTGTATAAAATCGTTTAAATGGGTTCACAAAATGGTCTAAACTAACGCGATATCGATACCATTTTCCCTTAATTGAATATCTGGCATGGAAATTTTCGTCCACTATTTGACAATCTGTAAAAACAATATCAGTTGGCATCATTGAATTTAAAGCTAAAATCATTCTGTGGACTGGAATCGTCTTTCCAGGATAGTCGAAGTGAATCACTTGCCCCACAGCATGTACTCCAGCATCTGTTCTACCAGATCCTTGAACAATAACTCGCTTACCCTTAGTCATCTTCTTAAGAGCATCTTCGATTGTTCCTTGGACCGTTCGCTGATCTGGCTGAAGTTGAAAGCCATGAAACAAATGACCATCATACGACATTGTCATTTTATATCTAGTTAACATAATTAGTGATTCCTAAAAATTAATAGTAACAATACTAATGCGATGAAATAGAATAATGAAATTAAATCATATT
Source organism: Lactobacillus kitasatonis DSM 16761 = JCM 1039 (assembly GCF_000615285.1). Classification (GTDB taxonomy): domain Bacteria; phylum Bacillota; class Bacilli; order Lactobacillales; family Lactobacillaceae; genus Lactobacillus; species Lactobacillus kitasatonis. Next base: position 36,614 of record NZ_BALU01000004.1, read on the forward strand.
TTGACCAATTCAAAACTCTATATTTGGTTCGACCACTACTGCCACGATAGCCACGTGATTCCATAGCAGTCGATAAATCAATTGCGGTTTCTAGAGAGTGAATAAACAATGGCACCAATATTGGCGTAATTGCTTTTGCTCTTTTTACTAGACCACCATCATTGAAATCAGCCCCACGTGATCTTTGAGCATTCATTATCTTCAAAGTTTCATCAAACAATGTTGGGACAAAACGAAGAGCAATTGAAATTACTAGCGCAATTTTATCCACTGGCACTTTAAATATTTTTAATGGTTTTAGTAACCACTCCATCGCATCGGCGATTTCAAGTGGCATTGTAGTAACCGTCATGACCGTTGAAATCAAAATGATCAAAGTGAATCTAATAAAAGTATAGGCCGCATTAACCAACCCGTAACTAGAGATAGTAAAAATCCACCATTGCCAGTATGTTTTCCCACCGGTCATAAAGAATAATTGCAATAAAGACGTGAAAAAGATTAACCCAATTAACGGTTTAACCCCATCCCAGAACACTCTTACTTTTAACCTTGTTGCGAAAACCGCTGCTAAACAAAATACTGTGATAATAGCGTAAGTTATGGGATTATTTGCCAAAAAAATCACGAAAATAAATAGTATTGTAATCAATAATTTACCACGTGGATCAATTTTATAGACAAGAGAATTTCCCGGGATATATCGCCCAACAATTATTTTACTCATCAAACTCTCCCTTCAAATTCTCCTTGATTCCATCTACAAGTTGATCAAGCGTTAACGGATTCTGTGTAAAATTATAATTTGCTAATTCTGAAGCAAAACGACTAGGGGTTGGTTCCATTAGATAATGCTTTTCCAGCCAATTTTTATCTTTGAAAATATTCTCCGGTTTATCGTGTTTAATTAGCTGTCCATGTTCCATCACTAATACATCATCTGCAAATTCAGCAACATCATCCATATTATGCGTAACTAAAATTACAGTATGGCCAGCCTTTTGATAGTTCAAAAACAACTTCATCATTTCTTTACGAGACCGTGGATCAAGACCGGCAGCAGGCTCATCCAAGCACAGTACTTGAGGTTCATTTACCATTACCCCGGCAATAGCTACTCGTCTCATTTGCCCGCCTGAAAGCTCAAACGGAGATTTAGTTGCTATCTCTTCAGACAGTCCTACTTTGCTCAGCCATTTAAGGGCTTTGTTTTTTGCTTCTTTTTCTGTCGCACCAAAATTCTTAGGTCCAAATTCAATATCTTCTAACACAGTATTCTCAAATAATTGTGCTTCAGGAAATTGAAAAACTAGACTAACTCGTTTACGCAATTCTTTTAAATTTTTATTACTTGTTTGAGGAGTGATATGATATCCGGCAATATCTATTGAGCCTTTGCTTGGCTTCAGCAACGCATTAAAATGCTGCATAAGCGTAGATTTACCACTACCAGTATGTCCAATCAAAGCAATGAATTTATTGTCAGCTAATTCGAAAGAAACGTTATCTAGCCCCTTTTTTTCCATTGTTGTTCCTGGAGAATAAATATAATCTACTTTTTCGAATTTAATTGACATAAGTACTGTTTCAACTCATCTTTCGTTTGTACATCTTTTGGTATTGTAATGCCTAATTGATTTAATTTATATATCAATTTATCTACAAAAGGAATATCTAATCCAATTTGCCGCGGCATCTCTGTTTGACTGAAAATTTCTGTTGGCGATGCTTGTGCTAATATTTTTCCGTCATTTAGCACAATGACATTATCTGCCATATCAGCTTCATCGATATCATGCGTAATAGAGAGAATGGTTAATTTTTTTTCTGACATTAAGCGTTTAATTATCTTTAATATTTGGTCTCTACCGCTGGGGTCTAGCATTGACGTCGATTCATCCAAGATAATAATCTCTGGTTCAACAGCAAGAATACCTGCAATAGCTACTCTTTGCTTTTGACCACCAGATAGATTAGCAGGTTCAGCATCAATATAATCCAGCATTCCCACATCAGATAATACCTTTTTAACGGTCTGTACCATCTGGTCCCTAGGAACACCACGATTTTCTAATCCAAATGCTACATCGTCACCAACTGTAGCTCCAACAAATTGATTATCTGGATTTTGAAAAACTATACCAACTTTTTCTCTAATATCCCAAACATTTTCTGAATTTAGATTCATTCCGGAAACAGTAATTACACTGCCAGAATCCTTATCAGGTAAAAGTAAACCATTAATCAACTTGGAAATTGTGGATTTACCACTCCCATTATGGCCTATTAAAGCTGTCCATGAACCTTTTTTTACTTTAAAATTAATTTTCTTAAGGACAGGTGCTTTAGATTCTGGATATGTAAATGTCACATCTTTAAACTCAATAGCATTGCTAATTGTCATATTTCACTCTCCCTTCCAACTCACTTAATAGTAATTGTAACAGAAAAAAGGGTAAAAAAAATCACCCATGAAGAGGATGATTTTCATCATCTAAGCTAGACTAAGCTTGCGCCATCATCTTTACGCTTATTCTCACTTTCATGGATAATTCTTAATACGTATTAAGTTTTTGACTATTCTAGACTAATTCAAGAATAACCATTGGAGCAGCGTCACCTTTACGAGGAACAGCTAACTTCAAAATTCTAGTGTAACCACCATTACGGTCTTTGTAACGAGGTGCTACATCGCTGAAAAGCTTTTGCAATGCTGACTTAACAACTACAGTATCCTTTTCTTCGTGGATATCTGCAACTTCGTCACGTACAAATGCTGCAGCCTTTCTTCTTGAAGCTAAATCGCCGCGCTTACCTAAAGTGATCATCTTTTCGGCAGTTTTGCGAACTTCTTTAGCACGAGTTTCAGTAGTAACAATGCGTTCGTTCATGATTAATTGAGTAGTCATTTCTCTTAGCATTGCTTTTCTGTGAGCACTATCGCGACCTAATTTACGGTATGCCATGGGTTTGCCTCCTTTATTGCCTACTTTTAGTCTTCTTGACGAAGTGAAAGACCTAAGTCGGCTAATTTATTCTTAACTTCTTCCAATGATTTACGTCCTAAGTTACGTACACGCATCATATCTGATTCTGTCTTATCAGTTAACTCTTGAAGAGTGTTAATGCCCGCACGTTTCAGGCAGTTGTATGAACGAACAGAAAGGTCAAGCTCTTCAATTGTCATTTCAAGCTTCTTTTCCTTCTTATCGTCTTCCTTTTCCACCATTACTTCGCTGAATTGAGTATTTGCATCAGCTGATTCAAATACCTTGAAGTGTTCAACTAAGATCTTAGCAGCAAAACTAAGGGCGTCATTAGGCTTGATTGAACCGTCAGTCCAAATCTCAAAAGTGAGCTTGTCGAAATCGTCTCTCTTACCAACACGAGTTGATTCAACTTGGTAGTTAACCTTTTTAATTGGTGAGAATAATGAATCAACAGGAATTACTCCGATTGGCATGTCATCACTCTTATTGTCACTTGCAGTTACATATCCTCTACCATTCTTTACGGCGAGTTCCATATGTAAATGTCCACCTTCAGCAATGGTACAAATATATTGATCTGGATTCAAGACTTGAACGTCTGCATCAACTTTAAGATCATCAGCAGTTACTGTGGCAGGACCTTCAACGTCTAATTCAATAACCTTTTGTTCATCTGAAAGAGACTTTAATTCAAGTTTCTTCAAGTTCAGAATAATTTTGGTTACATCTTCTCTGACGCCAGGAACTGTTGAGAACTCGTGTAAAACGCCATCAATTTGCACATAAACAAGTCCAGTACCCGGAATAGAAGTAAGTAAAACTCTTCTTAAAGAATTACCTAAAGTAGTACCAAAGCCTCGCTCAAGTGGTTCAACAACAAACTTACCGTAAGAATCTTCTTGTTCAACAACGGTAATATTTGGTTTTTCAAATTCAATCATTACTGGGCCCCTTTCAAAACGTAACGTCCTATATCATCCAGGACAAAATTAAACACGACGACGTTTTGGTGGTCTGGAACCATTGTGGGGAACTGGCGTAACGTCACGAATTGCAGTAATTTCAAGACCAGTTGCTTGAAGTGATCTAATAGCAGATTCACGACCAGCACCAGGACCTTTAACTGAAACTTCTACATGTTTCATACCTTGGTCCATTGCACTCTTAGCTGCAGCTTCAGCTGCCATTTGAGCTGCAAATGGAGTAGACTTACGACTACCCTTAAAGCCCAATGCACCAGCTGAAGACCAAGCAACTGCATTACCTTGAACGTCAGTAATCATGACTAAAGTATTATTAAACGTTGAGTGAATGTGTGCAACACCGCTTTCAACATGCTTCTTCACACGACGCTTACGTGCTGTTTTCTTTGCAGGCATCAATAAACCTCCTTATAAATAAAATTAACGGTTTCTCTTAGTACCCTTACGAGTACGAGCATTGTTCTTGGTATTTTGGCCACGAACTGGAAGTCCACGGCGGTGACGAATACCACGATAAGAACCAATATCAACTAAGCGCTTAATGTTCATGCTTACTTCACGACGCAAGTCACCTTCAACACGGTACTTGTCAACTTCAGCACGAAGCTTTTCTTGATCTTCTGGAGTTAAATCCTTTGAACGAACGTCTTCAGATACACCAGCATCAGCACAAATCTTCTTAGCAGTTGTGTCACCAATACCGTAAATGTAAGTTAAGGCAACAACAATTCGCTTATCTCTTGGTAAGTCAACACCAGCAATACGAGCCATAAACTACACCTCCTCTTTTTTCTATTAACCTTGACGTTGCTTATGCTTTGGATTTGCTGGGCAAATTACCATAACACGGCCATGTCTTTTAATAACTTTACAATGTTCACACATTGGTTTAACAGATGGTCTAACCTTCATGTTTCCCTCCGTTATATTATTTTATAAATCGATACGTAATTCTACCTTTAGTTAAATCGTATGGAGACAATTCAACAGTCACACGGTCTCCTGGCAAAATACGAATGTAGTGCATTCTGATTTTACCGGAAACGTGTGCTAAAATAGTAGCTCCATTTTCCAATTCAACTTTAAACATAGCATTAGGTAAGGTATCAACTACCTTACCTTCTACTTCAATGACATCATCTTTTGCCAAAGTTGTTCCTCCGCAATTAATACAGTCATACTTTGAAATTATAACACGGATAAAAAATTATACAAATTTTTCTTTTATTGATTATTACTCAATACCGCATCAATGTCTTCAAAGACTTTTTCTGGAGTTTGTTCACCATTAATTACAGTAAGCAAACCTTTCTTTTGATAAAAGTCTTTCAAAGGAGCATTCATCTTTTCGTTAACTTCAAGACGATTCTTAACTACTTCTGGCTTATCGTCTTCACGTTGGTAGAATTCGTGTCCACCACAACGATCACAAGTACCTTCAACTTTAGGTTGCTTAGAAATCTTGTTGTAAGTAGCACCACAATTCTTACACATGTATCTTGCTGATAAACGCTTGATCAAAGTATCTTCGTCAACTTCAAGCGCGATGACATTTGTTAAAGGCTTGTTCAAACGTTTAGTAATGCCTTCAAGAAGTTCTGCTTGTACAGTAGTTCTTGGAAAACCGTCTAAGATGAAACCTTCTTTAATATCAGGTTGACCTAAACGTTCTTCCACTAATCTAGCAGTAACTTCATCTGGTACCAAATTGCCTTTGTCGATGTAGCTTTTAGCTTCAAGACCAACCTTGGTCTTGTTAGCCATTGCTTCCCTAAACATATCTCCAGTTGAGATATGAGTTAAGTGATATTTGTCAACGATCCTCTCTGATGCTGTACCCTTACCAGCACCTGGTAAGCCTAAAAGAATTAAGTTAATCATTTTTTCCGTTCCTATCTGATGAATCCAACATATTCTCTCTTCATTAACAAACCGTTAATTTGACGAGATAACTCAAGAACAACCCCAATTACAATTAAAAGACTTGTTCCTCCTAAACCAATGGAACTTGGGAGATTCCAGAAGTTTGTGGCCAATTGAGGCAATAGAGCAACTAAACCTAAAAATACTGAACCTACAGTTGATAATTTAATCAACATCTTTGAAATATAATTCTGGGTATCTTTTCCTGGCCAAACACTAGGAATGTAAGCACCTTGCTTTTGTAAGTTTTCTGCCAGCTTCTCAGGGTTAACCTGTACGAAAGCGTAGAAGAATGTAAATAAGATAATCAATAAGGTGTAGATGATAACCCCAGGAGTAGTTTGTAAACTAAAGATCTGGTTCATTACTTTAAACCATTGTTGATCGCCTTGGGTTCTTTGAAAGGCCATTAAAATTGTTGCCGGTGTAATGATAAATGAACTGGCGAAAATAACTGGAATAACTCCAGATACATTAACTTTTAATGGTAGAAAACTTTCAGAACCACTAATCGTCGCTCTTCTTGTGTATTGAATAGGAATGCGACGATCAGCTTGTTCAACCCATGTAACTAACTGAGTAACTACAAGGATTGAAACTATAACCGCGATGAAGAACAAAATACCTTTCCAACGATCACTGGAACTATTGTTAATAATTGATTCTTTGTAGATTTGCCATAAACCACTTGGTAATCTTGCAATGATACCAGCAAAAATAATTACTGATACACCATTACCAAGACCTTTATCGGTGATTTCATCACCCAACCATGTTAATAACATGGTACCAGCGGTCATGATAATAGCAATTTCTACATAAGTTTGAGGGGTTTGGTTTTTAACCAATCCCATTTGAGTCAAGGCATTGAAACCTAACGTAATACCAATACTTTGAACAAAAGCAACAACTAATGCTAAATATCTTGTTACTTGATTAGTTTTACGACGACCTACTTCACCTTGTTTTCCCCATTCTACCAATGTCGGTACAATATCCATCTGTAACAGCTGGATTACAATTTGTGCCGTGATGTACGGGGAAACACCCAAAGAAAATATTGAATAGTTATCTAGCCCACCACCAGATACAGTATCTAGCATTGGAACTAATCCAGTTTGAGCAACCTGTGTGATCGCCTTTGCATTAACACCTGGAACAGTGATATTAGCACCGATCCGGTAGATTAATAGAATAAAAAGAGTGAAATAAATTTTATTTCTAATTTCTTTATCCTTAAAGGCGTTCTTCAAGGTCGAAAACATTAGATCACCTCAACAGTTCCGCCAGCGGCTTCAACTGCTTTCTTAGCAGCTGCGGAAACTTTATTAACCTTTACAGTTAACTTAACTTTTAATTCTCCGTTACCAAGTAACTTAACGCCTGATAATTCTTTCTTTACCAAGCCGTTTTCCTTAAGAGTTTCAACAGTTACTTCACTGCCATCTTTGAACTTATTTAAGTCATCTAAATTTACGATTGCGTATTCTTTACGGTTGATGTTCTTAAAACCACGCTTTGGCATAGTTCTGAACAATGGCATCTGACCACCTTCAAAACCTAAACGTGTGTGACCGCCTTGACGAGCCAATTGACCCTTTTGACCACGGCCAGAAGTCTTACCGTAACCACTTGAAGTACCACGACCGACACGTTTTCTATCACGACGTGAGCCTTCAGCAGAATGTAATTCATGAAGCTTCATTAAATTGGGCACCTCCTTGATATCCTATTTATTAATCTCTTCAACAGAGATTAAGTGAGCAATTTTCAATAATGCACCACGAGTAGCAGCGTTGTCTGGAAGAACAACAGTACTATCTACTCTACCCAAGCCAAGAGCTTTAACAATCTTTCTTTGTTCAGGTAGACGGTGAGCAGCACTTCTAATTAAAGTAATCTTTAAATCAGTCATCTATGATCTCCCTAATCTAAGCTCTTTCAGGTTGACGAAGTTTTTCTACTTCTTCACTAGTTCTAAGCTTCTTCAAACCATCGATAGTTGCACGAACAACGTTGATTGGAGTATTAGAACCAAGTGATTTTGAAGTTACATCTGAGATACCAGCCATATCCATAACGATACGTACGGCACCACCAGCAGCAACACCAGAACCAGCTTCGGCAGGCTTCAATAAAATGTTACCTGAACCGTAGTGACCAATAACTTCATGAGGAATAGTAGTACCAACTTTAGGTACATTGATCATTTTCTTCTTACCGTCTTCTACAGCCTTACGGATTGCTTCTGGGACTTCTTGAGCTTTACCAGTACCAAAACCTACACGGCCTTTCTTGTCGCCAACAACAACAAGAGCAGCAAATCTCATGCGACGGCCACCTTTAACAACCTTAGTAATACGGTTGACAGCGACTAATTGATCTTCGATATCGTCTTTATTTCTACGATTGTTACGAGAATCATTGCGGTTTGCCATGTGTTAATCTCCTTTCCTAGAATTCTAATCCGTTTTCACGAGCAGCATCAGCTAATGCTTGAACACGGCCGTGGTATAAGTAACCACTTCTATCAAATACAACGGCAGAAATGTTCTTTGCCTTAGCAGCTTCAGCAATTGCCTTACCTACAGCAGCAGCTTGTTCTACCTTAGTTGCATCTTCTGATACATTTTCATCCAAAGTTGAGGCACTTGCAAGCGTAACACCCGCTACGTCATCAATTAATTGAGCGTAGATGTTTTTATTTGAACGAAAAATGCTTAAGCGTGGGCGCTCAGCAGTACCAGAAATCTTACTACGAATACGTTTACGACGCTTTAAGCGTAACTTGTTTTTATCTGGTTTAGAAATCACAATTTCACCTCAAAATAAACTACTTATTACTTACCTGTCTTACCTTCCTTACGACGTACGTATTCGTCAACGTAACGAATACCTTTACCCTTGTAAGGTTCTGGTGGACGTACGGCGCGGATTTCAGCTGCAAATTGACCAACATCTTGCTTTGATATACCTTCAACTTCTACATCAGTTGCTGAAGTTGCCTTTACAGATACACCTTCTGGTGCAGTCAATACAACTGGGTGTGAGTAACCAACATTCAAAGTAATCTTGTTGCCTTGTGCTTGTGCACGGTAACCAACACCGATTAACTTCAAAGTCTTCTTGTAACCATCAACTACACCTTCGATCATTGAAGCTAAGTTAGCTCTTTCAGTACCGTGAAGTGCTTTATCGTTTTCACTTGAACGTGAGAAGTTGATCTTACCATCTTTTTGTTCAAAAGTGATCTTTGGATCGAAGTATCTAGTTAATTCACCTTTAGGACCCTTAACAGTAATGTTGTCGCCTTCTTTGGTAACAGTAACACTGTCAGGGACTTCAATAGTCTTTAAACCGATTCGGCTCATTGATTGTTCTCCTTTCTGTCAGTATTACCAAATGTAGGCAATTACTTCGCCGCCAACGTTCTTTTGTCTTGCTTCCTTGTCGGTAATAACACCAGCAGAAGTAGAAACGATGGCAATGCCCAAACCATTAAGAACTTTAGGTAAGTCTTCAGCGCTTACGTAGTTTCTAAGACCTGGCTTAGAAATACGCTTCAAACCTGAAATGACACGTTCTCCATTTGGACCGTATTTCAAGAATACCTTGATAACGCCTTGCTTGTTGTCATCTGCAACTTCGTAATCACGGATGAAACCTTCGCGCTTCAAAATTTCTGAAATAGACTTTTTAATATTTGATGCAGGAATTTCAACTGAATCGTGCTTTGCCATGTTGGCATTTCTGATTCTAGTCAAGTAATCTGCGATTGGATCTGTCATGACCATTTAAGCTATCCTCCTAACCGTATCCTACCAACTAGCCTTTTTAAGACCAGGGATTTGACCCTTGTGTGCTAATTCCTTTAAGCAAATACGGCATAAACCGAATTTACGGTATACGGAGTGTGGACGACCACATCTCTCGCAACGTGTATATTCACGTGAAGAGAACTTAGCAGGACGACGATTTCTGATTTTTTGTGATGTTTTAGCCATTAATGTCCTCCACTATCTTGCAAACGGCATACCAAATTGAGTCAAAAGTTCACGAGCTTCTTCGTCAGTGTTGGCAGTAGTTACGATAACAATGTCTAAACCTCTAGTGCGGTTAACTTTATCAAAATCGATTTCTGGGAAAATCAATTGTTCCTTGATACCCAAAGTGTAGTTACCACGACCATCAAATGAACGAGTTGATACACCACGAAAGTCACGAACACGTGGAAGAGAAACATTGATCAACTTGTATAAGAAGTCGTACATTCTATCGCCTCTAAGAGTAGTCTTAGCACCGATAGACATACCTTCACGTAAACGGAAGTTAGCGATTGACTTCTTAGCCTTAGTGATTAATGGCTTTTGGCCTGAAATCAAAGTTAATTCTTCAACTGCTTCGTCCAAGTTCTTGGCGTTTGAAACAGCGTCACCAACACCCATGTTTAAAACGATCTTGTCAATCTTAGGAATTTGCATTGATGAAGTGTAGTTGAACTTTTCTTCCAATGCAGAAGCTACTTTTTCTTTGTATTCTTCAGCTAAATAACTTGCCATTTGTGTCCTCCCTTCTACTTATCTTCTTTTTTACTAATTACTTTAACGTTTGATGCGTGAATTGAACCTTCTGATTCAACTACACCACCATTAGCGTTAACTTGTGAAGGCTTTTGGTGCTTCTTAATCTTGTTAACGCCCTTAACAACTACGCGGTTCTTCTTAACGTTAACAGAAAGAACAGTACCTTCTTTACCTTTATCTTTTCCGGCAATAACTTTTACCTTGTCACCAGTTTTAACGAACATCAGTGCACCTCACTATCAATTATAAGACTTCAGGAGCAAGAGAGACGATCTTCATAAAGTCGTGCTCACGTAACTCACGTGCAACTGGCCCAAAGATACGAGTACCACGTGGCTCTTATCTGCGTTAATAATTACGCCAGCATTTTCGTCGAATTTGATGTATGAACCATCTTCACGACGTGCACCTGATTTGGTTCTAACAATAACTGCTTTTACAACGTCGCCTTTTTTGACAACGCCACCTGGTGTTGCTTGCTTAACAGTACATACTACGATGTCACCGATGTTACCAGTCTTACGCTTTGAACCACCTAAGACTCTAATAACTAAAAGTTCTCTGGCACCAGAGTTATCAGCAACCTTTAAACGGGATTCGTTTTGAATCACTGTGTAATCCTCCCCTCACTAAATCCGCAAATTAAACAGATTTCTTAACAATCTTTACTAAACGGAAGCGTTTCTTACGAGATAATGGACGGGTTTCCATGATACGTACAGTATCGCCAACTTTAGCTTCGTTATTTTCGTCTTGTGCGTAGTACTTCTTTGAATATTTGATACGCTTGTTGTAAACAGGGTGGTTCTTGTAAGTGTCAACAACGACTACAATAGTCTTGTCCATCTTATCAGAAACTACACGACCTTGGTATACGTGACGACGATTTCTTTCGTTTGTTTCGCTCAAGTTAATAGCTCCCTTCCATTAATTGTTTTCTAACGCTTTTTCGCTCAGAATAGTCTTAATTCTGGCGATATTCTTGCGGACTTTACTCAAGCGAGCGGTATTTTCTAATTGACCCGTTGCTTGTTGGAAACGCAAATTAAAGAGCTCTTCTTTATATTGCTTTTCTTTTTCTAACATTTCATCAGTGGTTAATGCTCTGATATCTTTAGCCTTCATTAGATTCGCCACCTACTTCCGAACTTCTAGTTACAAACTTAGTCTTAATTGGTAACTTAGTTGAAGCAAGACGTAAAGCTTCACGAGCAGTTGCTTCATCAACACCACCAATTTCAAACATAATCTTTTCTCTCTTAACTACAGCTACCCAACCTGCTGGTGCACCTTTACCGGAACCCATACGTACACCAACACCTTTAGCAGTGTATGACTTTTGAGGGAAAATTCTAATCCAAACTTTACCGCCACGCTTCATGTAACGTGTCATAGCAACACGGGCAGCTTCGATTTGACGGTTAGTAATCCAATGTGATTCGAGGGCTTCAAGACCATATTCACCAAAGGCAATATACTTACCACCTTTAGCAGCACCACGCATCTTACCACGGAATTCACGACGGTGTTTTACTCGTTTTGGTACTAAAGGCATTATCTATTTCCTCCCTTCGCTGGCTTTGAAGCTGGCTTATTCTTACGAGTTGGTAAGACTTCACCACGGTTGATCCAAACTTGGACACCAATTTCACCGTAAGTAGTGAATGAATTTACCCAAGCGTAATCAATATCAGCTCTCAAAGTTTGTAATGGAACACGACCTTCTGTGTGCCATTCTCTTCTTGCCATGTCGGCACCGTTCAAACGACCTGAAGTTTGAACCTTAATACCCTTGGCACCAGCACGCATAGCTCTTTGAGTAGCTTGACGCATAGCACGTCTGAAAGCAATACGAGCTTCAAGTTGACGAGCGATACCATCAGCTACTAATTCAGCATCAAGATCTGGTTTCTTAATTTCAACAATATTAATGTGAACTTGCTTACCAGTTAAAGCATTTAATTGTTTTCTTAAAGCTTCAACTTCAGAACCACCTTTACCAATTACCATACCTGGCTTAGCAGTATGAATTGAGATGTTGATTCTGTTAGCTGCACGTTCAATTTCAACAGTAGATACTGAAGCATCCTTCAATTTTTCTGAGATGAATTTTCTGATTCGAAGGTCTTCGTTTAAAGTTTCTTTGTATCCCTTGTCAGCATACCATTTTGATTCCCAATCGCGGATAACACCGAGACGAAAACCGTTTGGGTTAATCTTTTGACCCATTAATATACCTCCCTTAATCGTTCTTTTCTGAAACTACTACAACTACGTGACTGGTTCTCTTGTTAATTGGAGAAGCCATACCCTTAGCACGTGGACGGAATCTCTTCAAGGTTGCACCTTCGTTTACGTAAGCTTCTGATACGTAAAGGTTAGCACTTTCAAGATCGTAGTTGTGTTCTGCGTTAGCAATAGCTGAACGTAAAACTTTTTCAACGATTGGGGAAGCAGCTCTAGGCGTAAATTCTAAGATTGCTAATGCTTCAGCAACGCTCTTGCCACGAATTAAGTCAACGACTAAACGAGCTTTTCTTGGAGCGATGCGAACAGTTCTTGCTTCAGCTTTAGCTGAACTAATTTGTTCTGCCATTTAGATGTTTCTCCTTCCTCTAAGCTTGTGTTGTGGCTTTATCATCAGTGGATTTGTGTCCGTGGAAAGTTCTTGTTGGAACAAATTCACCTAACTTATGACCAACCATGTCTTCAGTAACATATACCGGAACATGCTTTCTACCATCGTAAACAGCTATAGTCAAACCTACAAAGGAAGGGAAAATAGTTGAACGACGTGACCAAGTCTTAATAACTTGTTTCTTATCTGCATCTGCTTGTGCATCAACCTTCTTTAATAAAGATGCATCAGCAAAAGGACCTTTTTTAATACTACGGCTCATTAATTAACCCTCCTTCTATTATTTGCTACCCTTACGGTGACGAATGATTAACTTCTCGCTAGCCTTCTTGACATCTCTAGTCTTGATACCACGAGCCTTCTTACCCCATGGAGTCATAGGTTGTGGACGACCAACAGGAGCCTTACCTTCACCACCACCATGTGGGTGATCGTTAGGGTTCATTACAGAACCACGTGATTGAGGACGCTTGCCTAACCAACGCTTACGACCAGCTTTACCTAATTGGATTAAGGAGTGTTGTTCGTTACCGACCACACCGATAGTAGCACGGCATGATGATAAAATCTTACGAACTTCGCCACTTTGTAATCTAATCAAAGTGTAGTCTCCATCAACACCTAAAACTTGAGCTGAAGCACCAGCACTTCTTACAAGTTGACCACCCTTGCCTGGCTTCAATTCAATGTTGTGAATTGAAGTACCAGTAGGGATATTCTTCAATGCTAATGCATTACCTGGCTTAATGTCAACTTCGTCGCCTGATTCAACGATGTCGCCAACCTTTAAGCCCTTAGGTGCCAAAATGTAAGCCTTGATACCATCAGTGTAGTGAAGCAAAGCGATGTTAGCAGTTCTGTTTGGATCGTATTCGATTGCCTTTACAACTGCCTTTGCATTGTCTTTGTTACGCTTAAAGTCGATGATACGGTATTTTTGTTTGTGACCACCACCACGGTGTCTTACAGTGATATGACCATATGAGTTACGACCTGCAGTGTGTGATTGTGATTCAAGTAAAGTCTTTTCAGGCTTTGTCTTGGTAATCTCCGCAAAGTCGGAAGAAGTCATATGACGACGACCATTCGTGGTTGGCTTGTAAATCTTAATAGCCAATTGACTGACCTCCTATTACTTGTTGTCTTCTTTATCTTCGTCTTGGAAAATCTTAATACTGTTTGAATCGTCAGTTAAAGCAACAATAGCCTTTCTACGACGAGCAGTCTTACCAGTGTAACGACCTACTCGCTTGTCCTTGCCGCGAACGTTCATAATGTTAACGCTCTTTACTTTAACATCGAAGATTTCTTCAACAGCATTGCGAACTTGTGTCTTGGTTGCAGTTAAAAGCACGTCGAAAGTGTACTTCTTATCATCCATTAAGTTCGTGGACTTTTCAGTAATGACAGGTCTTAAAATGATATCGCGTGCATCCATTAAGCCAAAACCTCCTCGATCTTCTTAACAGCGTCTTGAGACAAGATTAACTTGCTGTAGTTAACAGCATCTTCAACATTCAAACCGTTAACTGGAACAGCCTTAACCTTAGCCAAGTTTCTTGCGGAAAGTTGTACATTGTTATCATCAGTAACAATTAAAACCTTACCGTCAGCGTTTAAGCTGTTTAACATTGATACTAATTCCTTAGTCTTAGGAGCTGACATAGTCAACTTGTCTAAAACGATTAAATCATTGTCAATCAACTTTTGAGAAAGAACTGACTTAATAGCCAAACGACGTTGCTTTCTTGGCATAGTGTATGCGTATGAACGTGGAGTTGGGCCAAATACTGTACCACCGCCACGCCATTGTGGAGCTCTGATAGAACCTTGACGAGCACGACCAGTACCCTTTTGTCTCCAAGGCTTCTTACCACCGCCGCGAACAGCAGATCTATTCTTAACCTTTGAGGTACCTTGACGCTTGCCGGCTCTTTGTCTAATGATTGCTTCAAAAACGACATTATCGTTAGGTTCAATACCAAAAACTTTATCGTTTAAAGTAACTTCACCAGAGTCTTTACCGTTTTGATCCATAACTTTTAAATTAGCCATTCTAGTCCTCCTTCCTATTTATCAGCCTTAACAGCTTTAGAAGCAGTCTTAACAACGATTAATGAGTTCTTAGCACCAGGGACATTACCCTTAATCATTAATACGTTCTTATCTGCAACAACTTTTTCAATTACTAAGTTTTCAATGGTAACTTTCTTTACACCCATGTGACCTGGCAAACGCTTGCCCTTTGGTACACGGTTAATGATGGAACCCATTGAACCAGGAATTCTGTGGTATCTTGAACCGTGGGTTTCTGGTCCTCTTGATTGGCCCCAACGCTTAATATTACCTTGGTATCCATGACCTCTTGAAGTACCAGTAACGTTTACAACGTCACCTTCCTTGAATGTATCCACAGTAACTTCTGAGCCGACTTCATAGTCCTTAAGCTCAACACCGCGGATTTCCCGAATGAAGCGCTTAGGCGAAGTCTTTGCTTTATCAGCATGACCTTTTTCTGGTTTGTTGCTCAAAACTTCACGCTTGTCTTGGTAACCTAATTGAACTGCTTCGTAACCGTCTGACTCAACAGTCTTAACTTGCATAACAACGTTAGGAGTTGCTTCTACAACAGTTACAGGAACAAGGACACCATCTTTAGTAAAGATTTGAGTCATACCAACTTTTCTTCCTAAGATTCCTTTGGTCATGTTTACACCTCTTTCTATTATTTAAATTACAGTTTAATTTCGATGTCTACGCCGCTTGGAAGATCAAGCTTCATTAATGAATCAACAGTCTTAGGTGTTGGATTCAAAATGTCAATCAAACGCTTGTGAGTGCGCATTTCAAATTGTTCACGTGAGTCCTTGTCCTTGTGTGGTGAACGAAGAACAGTGAATAAAGTTCTTTCTGTTGGAAGAGGAACTGGACCTGAAATTTCAGCACCAGTTCTCTTTGCAGTAGCTACGATCTTAGCAGCTGATTCATCGAGAATACCATGTTCGTAGGACTTAAGTCTAATACGAATTGTTTGACTTGCCATTAAATTACCTCCTTAACGTCTTCTTTAAAAGATGACTAGCTCGGCAAAAATTCCCCGCACGCCACTGTGGCAATGCAGCCTGGTGTGCCGCAACCTTTTGCGTCAAAGCTTTACAACAATATTCTAGCTTTAGAGCACAATTGCCCCTAAAGCACAAAGACTATTGTACTTTGTCTCCCCTTAAATATCAAGGGTTAAGGGCATTTTTCTAAAAATTTTTTCAAAAAAAGAGCTATTGAAAAATCTTCAATAACTCTTTTTTGTATGTAATTGTTTTCAATTAAGCTAAAAGCATTTCGGCTTTTTTAACTGAAATTATTCAGTTTCGCCGCCACGCTTCTTGATGATTTCAGCTTGAATTGACTTAGGAGTTGGTGAGTAGTGATCAAATACCATAGTAAATGTACCACGACCTTGAGTTGATGAACGCAAAGTAGTTGCGTAACCAAACATTTCTGAAAGTGGAACAAATGAGTTAATGATCTTTGCACCGGCTCTGTCTTCCATACCTTCCATGGTACCACGACGAGCAGTGATTGAACCCATAACGTCACCTAAGTATTCTTCTGGAGTAGTTACTTGAACCTTCATAATTGGTTCCAAGATAACCGCGCCGGCCTTTGAAGCAGCGTTCTTCAAAGCAAGTGAAGCAGCAACCTTGAAGGCAGCTTCTGATGAGTCGACTTCGTGGTAACTACCATCGTAAAGCTTAGCCTTAACGTCGATCAATGGGTAACCTGCAAGAACACCATTCTTCATAGCTTCTTGTAAACCTTGGTCAACTGAAGGAATGAATTCACGAGGAACAACACCACCAACGATGGCATCTTCGAATTCGTAACCCTTGCCTTCTTCGTTAGGAGTAAAGTCAATCCAAACGTCACCGTATTGACCTTTACCACCTGATTGACGAACGAACTTACCTTGTGCCTTAGCTTCCTTGGTGAAGGTTTCACGGTAAGCAACTTGTGGTTCACCGATCTTAGCATCAACGTTAAATTCACGTCTCATACGTTCAACCATGATGTCAAGGTGAAGTTCACCCATACCTGAAATCAAAGTTTGACCAGTTTCTGGGTTAGTTTCAGCACGGAAAGTTGGATCTTCTTCAGTAAGCTTTTGCAAAGCAACGTCCATCTTATCACGGTCAGCCTTTGACTTAGGTTCAACTGATACTTGGATAACTGGATCTGGAACTTTCAAGCTTTCCAAAATAAGTGGATGATCTGGGTCAGTTAATGAGTCACCAGTAGTGGTGTTCTTCAAACCGATAGCACCAGCGATATCACCTGAGAATACTTCTGGAATTTCAGTTCTTGAGTTGGCGTGCATTTGAAGCAAACGACCTACACGTTCACGACTGTTCTTTGAAGCGTTCAATACGTATGAACCTGATTCAAGAGAACCGGTGTAAACACGGATGAAAGTCAAACGACCTACGAATGGGTCAGTAGCGATCTTGAATGCAAGAGCTGCAAATGGCTTCTTATCGTCAGCCATAAGTTCAACTTCATCACCAGTCTTAGGATTGTGAGCAACGTAAGGCTTAACGTCAAGTGGTGATGGCAAGTAGTCAATAACACCGTCAAGCATCATTTGAACACCCTTGTTCTTGAATGCTGAACCAGCGTAAACTGGGAAGAACTTCAAGTCCAAAGTAGCTTTACGGATAGCTGCCTTTAATTCATCGTTAGAAATTTCTTCACCGCCAAGGAATTTTTCCATGATGCCGTCATCAACATCGGCTACAGCTTCAATTAAGTCGTTACGACGTGCTTCAGCTTCTTCCTTGTATTCGTCAGGAACTGGAACAGTATCCCACTTAGAACCAAGCTTGTCTTCGTCGTAGATGTCGGCAACCATGTTGATTAAGTCGATAACACCTTCAAAAGTGTCAGCTGAACCAATTGGCATTTGAACAGCATGTGCATTAGCGTTTAAACGTTCGTGCAATGACTTAACTGACTTATCGAAGTCAGCACCGATCTTATCCATCTTGTTAACGAAAACAATACGAGGAACACCGTAAGTTTCAGCTTGACGCCATACGTTTTCAGTTTGTGGTTCAACACCAGCTTGGGCATCAAGAACAGTTACGGCACCATCAAGAACACGAAGTGAACGTTCTACTTCGATAGTGAAGTCAACGTGTCCTGGGGTGTCGATGATGTTAATTCTGTGGTCTTTCCATTGTGCAGTAGTAGCTGCAGAAGTAATGGTGATACCACGTTCCTTTTCTTCATCCATCCAGTCCATTTGTGAATCACCTTCGTGAGTTTCACCAATTTTGTGGATCTTACCAGTGTAGTAAAGGATACGTTCAGTAGTAGTAGTCTTACCCGCATCGATGTGGGCCATAATACCAATGTTACGTGTCTTTGCTAATGGAAATTCACGCTTGTTAGCCATAAATTATTCTCTCCTTAAATTAAAACGAACAAATTAGAAGCGGTAGTGTGCAAATGCACGGTTAGCTTCAGCCATACGGTGAACATCTTCACGCTTCTTAACTGCTGAACCAGTGTTGTTTGAAGCATCGATAATTTCGTTAGCTAAACGTTCATCCATAGTGTGTTCGTTACGTAAACGAGCGTATGAAACAAGCCATCTTAAACCTAAAGTAGTTCTTCTTTCAGGACGTACTTCAACTGGGATTTGGTAGTTTGAACCACCGATACGGCGAGCTCTAACTTCCAAAACCGGCATAACGTTGTTCATAGCTTCTTCAAATACATCAAGTGGTTCCTTACCAGTCTTGTCTTGAACAATGTTGAAAGCATCGTAAAGGATTGAAGATGCCTTAGCTCTCTTACCATCAATCATTAAGTGGTTGATTAACTTGGTAACAAGCTTTGAGTTGTAAACTGGATCTGCTAAAACGTCTCTCTTAGTTACGTGACCTTTTCTAGGCATTATTTAACTCCTCCTTTAATCTTTCTTAGTACCGTACTTAGAACGGCCTTGCTTTCTGCCATCAACACCAGCAGTATCGAGGGCACCACGAATGATGTGGTAACGTACACCAGGAAGGTCCTTTACACGACCTCCACGGATTAATACAACTGAGTGCTCTTGCAAGTTGTGGCCTTCACCTGGGATGTAGGCAGTAACTTCGATCAAGTTTGAAAGACGAACACGAGCGTACTTACGTAAAGCTGAGTTAGGCTTCTTTGGAGTCATAGTACCAACACGAGTTGCAACACCACGCATTTGTGGAGCTGGGTTGAATACTGATTCCTTCTTCATACTGTTGTAGCTGTAATTCAAAGCAGGTGACTTTGATTTAGTAACCTTTGAATGACGGCCTTTTCTTACCAATTGATTAATGGTTGGCATTAATTTTTCCTCCTAAAAATACTATTTTGTTCACACATCCGGGAGTTTCTTTTTTGACTCACGAATAGACTGTTCAAAACATACAAAGACTATTGTACTCGGTTTTAAACAGAAATCAAATTTTTTCAAAATAAAAAAAGAAAAATCTCCCTTTTTTGCGTAATAAATAATGAGGTGATTTTTTGAATTCAATATATTATTTTTTCAACTTTATTATCGGTACTTGTCTTGCATCCCACGCATTGGTTATTTATGAACGGTGGCCTGAAAGAAATATTATTTTTGCTCGTTCTCATTGCGACAATTGTAAATCTGAACTTTCACTTTTAGATGAAATACCATTGTTTTCGTTTTTGGTTTTAAGAGGTCGTTGTAAATATTGTCAATCTTCTATTCCAGCAGAATTATTCTTATTCGAATTAATCGGCGGTATTGCCTTTACCACAATTGATTTTAGTAACAAAAATGGCATTTTAACATCAATCTTGCTTTTTTCATTATTATTAGTGACTATCTCTGATTATAATCAACAAAATTTTGATTTACTTTTCCTTGTTCCAGCTACGTTAATTGCTATCTTTTATAATCAGTTTTCCAATTATAACCTAATCGATTGGATTTCTTTTATATGCATCATATCTATTCTAGGCTGGAATGTTTTCAAACAAAAAATGGGGTCAGGCGATTTAATTATCTATTTAATAATTTCGAGTTACTTCTCTACAACCGTAGCTAATTTCACTTTACTCATCGCTTCTCTTCTAGCAATTATCGTTTTTCTCATTGAGAGAAACGATAAAAATCAAAGTTTTCCATTCTTGCCCTTCATCTTTACTGGATTGGCATTTACTCAATTTCTAGTATAAAAAAAGAGTTTCTATCAATTAAGATAGGAACTCTTTTTTGTTAAACAAAACTATTTTTACTTAGTCTTGTCCTTTTCTTTCATTTGTTTTTCGATATCAGCAATTGAGTAAACCGAATCTGGCTTCTTAACGTCAGCTTCGGGTTCCATGCTGCGATATACAGGCATACCAGTACCAGCTGGAATGATCTTACCGATAATAACGTTTTCCTTAAGACCAAGAAGTGGGTCATTCTTACCTCTGATTGAAGCATCAGTAAGAACACGGGTAGTTTCCTGGAATGAAGCAGCTGACAAGAAACTGTTAGTTTCCAAAGCGGCCTTAGTAATACCTAAGATTACGCTTTGTGCAGTTGCTGGAATACCACCAGAAATAATTACTTCCTTGTTGCGGTCTCTAAATTGACCGATATCCATTACTTCACCTGGCAAGATGTCAGTTTCACCCGGGTCAAGTACACGTACCTTTTGAAGCATTTGACGAGTCAATACTTCGACGTGTTTATCAGAAATATCTACACCCTGCATTCTGTAGGCCTTTTGAACTTCAGCCAAGATGTACTTTTCAGTAGTCAAAGTATCAGTTACTTGGATCAATTCCTTAGGGTCAATAGAACCAAGAGTCAACTTATCACCACAGTGAACAGTATCACCTTCAGCTACGGCAACAGAAGCAGTGTAAGGAACGCTGTAACTTCTAGTATCAATCTTACCCTTAACTGTGATTTCACGAGTATGTTCTGCTGGGTTTTCTTGAATTGAATCAACAACACCATCTACTTCAGAAATGGTTGCACGACCCTTAGGGTTACGTGCTTCGAACAATTCTTGAACACGAGGCAAACCTTGAGTAATATCTTCAGCACCGGCAACACCACCGTTGTGGAAAGTTCTCAAAGTAAGCTGGGTACCTGGTTCACCAATTGATTGTGCGGCAACAGTACCAACTGCTTCACCGACTTCAACTTCTTCACCAGTAGCAAGGTTCATACCGTAACACTTACGACATACACCGTGAGAAGTGTCACAAGTAAGAATTGAACGAATCTTAACGTTAGTTACACCAGCATCACAAATCTTGTGAGCCATAGCTTCGTCCATCATGACATCCTTACCGACGATAGTTTCACCGGTCTTTGGATCCTTAACAGTTTCAGCAGTGAAACGACCAAGTAAACGGTCAAATAATGGTTCAATTAATTCGTCACCTTCCATGATGGCGCTAACTGTAATACCACGATCAGTACCACAATCGTCTTCACGGATAATAACGTCCTGAGCAACATCAACCAAACGACGAGTCAAGTAACCTGACTGAGCAGTCTTCAAAGCAGTATCAGTCATACCTTTACGAGCACCGTGAGTGGACATGAACAATTCAAGCACTGACAAACCTTCCTTGAAGTTTGAGGTAACTGGGATTTCGAACAAACCACCGTTTGGAGTAGCCATCAAACCACGCATACCAGCTAACTGAGTAAAGTTAGAAATGTTACCACGGGCACCTGAGTCGGCCATGATTGAAATTGGGTTACGAGGTGAGTGAATTTGAGCAATTTCGTTTTGGATTTCATCCTTGCATGCATTCCAAATGCTAATTACTCGGTCGTGACGTTCTTGTTCAGTAATTAAACCACGTCTAAATTGCTTAGAAACAACGTCAACTTGCTTACGTGCCTTAGCTACCTTTTCATCCTTGTCTTGGATTTCAGGAACGTCAGTCATACCAATAGTAATACCTGAAGTAGTTGAACTAGTGTAACCTAACTTCTTCAAGTCATCCAAGTATTCTGAAGTTCTTTGAACCTTGTAGTACTTGTAGATAGTAGCAATAGAATCTGATAAGAAACTACTCTTAAATGGACTATCAATTAAGTCGTCAGCAACTTTATTGATTCTATCCTTAATGTCTTCACCCTCATCTAAGAAGTACTTAGCATCCAATGGGTTGTTTAAGTTCTTCTCAGTTGGTTCGTTGATGTAGAAGTAATCATCTGGGAACAATTGGTTGAAGACGATCTTACCATAAGTAGTAACGAAAATACCGTGTTCATGTCCCTTAGGCCATGGCTTCTTAGGCATAGAATCAGCTGACATACCAATAATGGTGTGATAGTGAATGTCACCATTTTCGTAAGCTACAGTTGCTTCTGCTGGTGAACTGAAGATCATGCCTTCACCTTCACGACCACGTTCAGCTTGAGTTAACCAGTAGTTACCCAAAACGATATCCTGTGATGGAGTAACGATTGGCTTACCATCCTTAGGAGCCAAAATGTGGTGAGCAGCAAGCATAAGCAAACGTGATTCAGCAACAGCTTCATCTGAAAGTGGTACGTGGATGGCCATCTGGTCACCGTCGAAGTCGGCGTTGTAAGCTTCACAAGCTAATGGGTGAAGTCTAATTGACTTACCTGGTACCAAAACTGGTTCGAATGCTTGGATACTCAAACGGTGAAGAGTAGGTGCACGGTTCAAAAGAACTGGACGTTCCTTAATAACGTCTTCAAGTACATCCCAAATATCGTCGTCTTCACGGTCGATCTTACGCTTAGCATTCTTAATGTTTGAAGCAATACCACGCTTTACCAACTCGTGCATTACGAATGGCTTGAATAATTCCAAAGCCATTGGACGAGGAACACCACATTGATAGAACTTCAATTTTGGTGAAACATCGATAACTGAACGACCTGAGTAGTCAACACGCTTACCAAGTAAGTTTTGACGAAAACGACCTTGCTTACCTTTAAGCATGTGTGAAAGTGACTTAAGTGGACGGTTACCTGGTCCTACAACTGGACGACCACGACGACCATTATCAATTAAGGCATCAACAGCTTCTTGAAGCATACGCTTTTCGTTTTGAACGATAATGTTAGGAGCGTTCAAATCAAGCAATCTCTTCAAACGGTTGTTACGGTTAATAACACGTCTGTACAAATCGTTCAAATCTGAAGTTGCGAAACGGCCACCTTCAAGTTGAACCATTGGACGAAGATCTGGTGGAATAACTGGAACTGCATCCATAACCATCCATTCAGGCTTGTTGCCTGAGTTCTTGAATGCGTCCAAGATATCCAAACGTCTGATTGCACGAGTACGCTTTTGACCAGTTGCAGTTTGAAGTTCTTTCTTCAAATCCTTAACTTCTTTGTCAAGGTCAACCTTCTTAAGCAAATCACGGATAGCTTCAGCACCCATCTTGGCAACGAAACGATTACCGTATTTTGCCTTTTGTTCACGGTATTCAGCTTCAGTCAATAATTGCTTAGGTTCAAGATCAGTATCACCTGGGTCAATTACGATGTATGCAGCAAAGTAAATTACTTCTTCAAGCAATCTTGGAGAAATATCCAATACCAAACCCATTCTTGATGGAATACCTTTGAAGTACCAAATATGGGTTACAGGAGCTGCTAATTCGATGTGGCCCATACGTTCTCTTCTTACCTTTGAAGAAGTAACTTCAACACCACAACGATCACAAACTATGCCGCGGTATCTAACACCCTTGTACTTACCACAAGCACATGACCAATCTTTTGTTGGTCCAAAAATTCTTTCATCAAACAAGCCATCTTTTTCAGGCTTTAAAGTACGGTAGTTGATGGTCTCTGGCTTCTTAACTTCACCATATGACCAGCTTCTGATCTTGTTAGGTGATGCAAGACCAATTTGCATACTTTCAAACTTATTTACGTCGATCAAAAGTTTAACCTCCTACTATTTAGAAACTTTACCGTCAGATTCGTCTGCAGGAGCTACTAGCTGGTCTGCAGTCTTTTCATTATCTTCTGATTTTCCAGTTTCTTCGGCTAACTTCTTCTTTTCTTGTTCTTCTGCCATACGTGACAAAGTATCGATGTTCAAGTGTTCACTTGATTCTTCATCCATGTCACGAAGTTCAATTTCCTTGTGGTTCATATCAAGAACACGAATGTCCAAACCTAATGATTGAAGTTCCTTTACAAGAACACGGAATGATTCAGGTACACCTGGCTTAGGAATTCTTTCGCCCTTAACGATAGCTTCGTATGCTCTTACACGACCAACAACGTCATCTGACTTGTAAGTCAAAATTTCTTGCAAGGTGTAAGCAGCACCGTAAGCTTCAAGAGCCCAAACTTCCATTTCACCGAAACGCTGACCACCGAATTGAGCTTTACCACCCAAAGGTTGTTGAGTAACCAATGAGTAAGGCCCAATTGAACGAGCGTGGATCTTGTCGTCAACCATGTGAGTAAGTTTCAAGTAGTGCATGACACCAACTGATACACGGTTGTGGAATGGTTCACCGGTACGACCATCGTAAATAACAGTCTTACCATCTTTATCAATACCAGCTTGGCGAACAGTATCCCAAACATCGTTTTCGTTTGCACCATCAAATACTGGAGTTGCAACGTGAATACCTAATTGACGAGCAGCAGCACCCAAGTGCAATTCAAGAAGCTGTCCAATGTTCATACGTGATGGAACACCCATTGGGTTCAAACAAATGTCTACTGGAGTACCATCTGGAAGGTATGGCATATCTTCTTCTGGAACAACTGCGGCAACAGTACCTTTGTTACCGTGACGACCAGACATCTTGTCACCAACTTGGATCTTTCTCTTTTGTGCAATGTATACACGAACCATAGTGTTTACACCTGGAGAAAGTTCGTCGCCGGCTTCACGAGTATAAACCTTAACATCTTGAACGATACCGCCACCACCGTGTGGTACACGAAGTGAAGTATCACGAACTTCACGAGCCTTTTCACCAAAGATAGCGTGAAGTAATCTTTCTTCAGCAGATAATTCAGTTACACCCTTAGGAGTTACCTTACCTACCAAAATATCACCATCGTGAACTTCAGCACCAACACGAACGATACCATCAGCATCAAGGTCCTTTAATGCATCTTCACCGATGTTAGGCAATTCTCTAGTAATTTCTTCAGGACCAAGCTTAGTATCACGAGCTTCTGATTCGTAGTCTTCGATACTAATTGAAGTGTAAACATCATCCTTAACCAAACGTTCTGAAAGCATGATGGCATCTTCGTAGTTGTACATGTTCCAAGTCATGAATGCGATCAATGGGTTTTGACCTAAAGCAAGTTCACCATGATCCATAGTAGGACCGTTAGCAATTACATCGCTTACGTCAACATGATCACCTAACTTAACGTTAGGAGTTTGGTTGTATGACTTAGAGTTGTTTGAACGACGGTACTTTTCAAGAGTGTACTTGTCCAAAGTACCATCTTCACGTCTAATACGGATTTCGTTAGCATCAACGTATTCAACAGTACCTGCAGCCTTAGCAATTAAAGCGGCACCTGAATCGTGAGCTGCACGATATTCCATACCAGTACCAACAAGTGAACCGTGTGGGTTGATCAAAGGAGCAGCCTGACGTTGCTGGTTGGCACCCATCAAAGCACGGTTGGAGTCGTCGTTTTCAAGGAATGGAATACATGCTGAAGCAACTGAAACAACTTGCTTAGGAATAACGTCCATGTAGTCAATCTTGTCTGGAGTAACTTCGACGTTATCTTCCTTTTGACGAGCCAAGATAAGCTTTTCCTTAAATGAACCATCATCGTTCAAAGGAGTGTTAGCACCGGCAATGATGTAGTTATCTTCTTCGTCAGCAGTCAAGTAGTCGATCTTATCAGTTACCTTGTGGGTATCCCAAGAAACACGACGGTATGGAGTTTCAATGAAACCATACTTGTTAATGATTGCGTATGAAGCAAGTGAGTTAATCAAACCAATGTTAGGACCTTCAGGTGTTTCAATAGGACACAAACGACCATAGTGAGTATAGTGAACGTCACGAACTTCATATCCGGCACGATCACGAGTCAAACCACCAGGCCCTAAAGCTGACATACGACGCTTGTGGGTCAATTCACCTAATGGGTTGTGTTGGTCCATGAACTGTGAAAGTTGTGATGAACCGAAGAATTCCTTGATACTTGCAACAATTGGACGAATGTTGATCAATTGTTGTGGAGTAACAGTTGATGGATCTTGGATTGACATTCTTTCACGAACAACACGTTCCATTCTTGCTAAACCAATTCTGAATTGGTTTTGAAGAAGTTCACCAACACGACGAATACGACGGTTACCCAAGTGGTCGATATCATCAGTAGTACCAATCTTGTCTTGTAATGCAAAGAAGTAGTTGATTGAAGCCAAAACATCAGCTGGAGTCAAATGCTTAACGTCTGCAGCAATGTGACCATTAGACATCAACTTAACTTCACGTTCTGGGTCAACCTTTGAGTAAACCTTAATTTCTTGAACAGTAATAGGATCTGGTAAAACACCTTCCTTTGAAGGTTGGTAAGTTACCATCTTGAAGTCATCACGATCAAGGTATGGAGCAAGCTTGTCCATTATTTCGTGGTTAACAACAGTACCCTTCTTAGCAATAATTTCACCAGTATCTGGATCAGCTAAAGTTTCAGCTAAGGTTTGACCGTACAAACGGTTCTTAAGTGAAAGCTTCTTGTTGATCTTGTAACGACCAACTGGTGCCAAGTCATAACGACGTGGATCAAAGAAACGGGCATATAGCAATGAACGTGATGAATCAGTAGTCTTTGGTTCACCTGGACGAAGTCTTTCGTAAATGTCCTTCAAAGCTTCAGCTACACGTGAGTCAGCTGGGTTCTTGTGAACATCCTTGTCCAAAGTAAATTGCAAAGTATCGCTTTGACCAAACATATCAATAATGTCGCTGTCAGAGCCAATACCCATTGCTCTAATCAAAACTGTAAGTGGCAACTTACGAGTACGGTCAACACGAACAAATGAAACATTCTTAGCGTCAGTTTCATATTCAAGCCAAGCACCACGGTTAGGAATAACAGTAGTACCAAAGATTTGACGACCGTTCTTGTCGTAATCGCCAGAGTAATATACACCTGGAGATCTTACCAATTGTGAAACGATAACTCTTTCGGCACCGTTAACGATGAATGAACCTGATTCAGTCATCAATGGTAAATCGCCAAAGAATACATCTTGTGTCTTAATTTCACCAGTTTTTTGGTTAGTAAGTTTTAAGGTTACGTGCATTGGTGCAGCATAAGTTGCATCGTGATCACGAGCTTCGTCAACCGTGTACTTAGGCTTTTGAAGCTTGTAGCCAACATATTCTAATGAAAGCTTACCTGAGAAGTCACTAATAGGCATAATGTCGTCAAAGACTTCTTTAATGCCTTTATCAAGAAACCACTTATATGATTCGGTTTGAACATCGGTCAAGTTTGGCAGCTTCAATACTTCCTTAATTCGGGAAAAACTGCGTCTAGTTCGATGCTTACCGTAGTTCACTACGTGTCCATTTAACAAGGAAAAAACATCCTTTCTGTCTAAGAAAGCAAATATTACATTTCTGTTACAAATTTAAAAAACCGCAATTTTAGGCATAAAAAAGACAAAAACAACGTATGTCGTTTTTGTCAATATCATTTTGCTGGACAATAGATCAGCAAAATCCTGAATCTCAGTCTTTTTAAATCAGCAAAAATTATATGTTATTTTAGGTAAAAAGTCAAGGTTAAACGCCTATTACTACTTGACTTTTTCTAATTTTTTGGTAGATCTGGTAACTTCAAATTTCAACTTGCCATGTTGACTACCAATCTTCAAGGTATCACCCTTTTGAACTTCGCCAGTTATCAACATTTCAGCTACTTTATCTTCAATGTCATTTTGGATTGCTCTTCTAAGAGGACGTGCACCATTTTCTGGGTCGTAACCGTCTTGAACAATCTTGTCCAAAGCAGCGCGAGAAAGCTTAAGCGTAATACCCTTCTTTTGCAAACGTTCAACCAATTTATGAGTAAGCAAAGTAACAATGCTACGTAATTGCTTCTTAGTTAACTCATCGAAGACAATTATTTCATCAATTCTATTCAAAAATTCTGGACGGAAGAATTGTTTGATTGCTTGTTCAACCTTGCCTTGTCTTTCCTTAGCTTGATCTGCGTTATCAGCGTTAAAGCCGACTGCATTGGTATCAAACAATGAGCGTGAGCCCAAGTTAGAAGTCATGATAATAATGGTATTTCTAAAATCGACTCTTCTACCTTTAGAGTCAGTCAAGAAACCTTCATCAAGTACTTGCAAAAGCAAATTGAACACATCTGGATGTGCTTTTTCTACTTCGTCAAGCAAAACTACTGAGTATGGGTGACGACGAACTTGTTCAGAAAGTTGACCGCCTTCTTCGTAACCTACATAACCAGGAGCTGAACCGATCAACTTACTTGAAGCAATTTGATCCATGTACTCGGACATATCAAGACGAATCATGTTGTCTTCTGAGCCAAACATTGCTGCAGCAACTGCCTTAGCAAGTTCAGTCTTACCAACACCTGTTGGTCCTAAGAATAGGAATGAACCAATTGGACGACGTTCATCCTTAATACCACTTCTGCTACGACGAATAGCACGCGCAACTGCAGAAACTGCCTTATCTTGTCCGATAACATGCTTATGCAAGACACTTTCAAGGTTAGCCAATTGACGTGTTTCGTTACGCTTCATTTGAGTAACAGGAACGCCAGTCCAATCCGAAACTACCTTAGCAATATCTTCAGGTTCAACAATTGCACTCTTACTTACTTTAGAATGCAAAGTATCAATCAACTTTTCACGTTGTGCTTGCAAATTATTTTGTTCATCTTGCAATTGAGCAGCCTTAACAAAGTTTTGACTTGCAGCAGCTTCATTCTTTTGATCAATTAACTTCTTAATCTTATCGTTGATTTGAACCAGCTTATCATTGGAACCCACATTATTGCGGATCTTAACTGCGGCACTAGCTTCATCGACCAAGTCGATAGCCTTGTCTGGCAAAAATCTGTCAGAAATGTAGCGACTTGATAAATCAACCGCATCTTCAAGACTAGCTTCAGAAATAGTTACGTGGTGGAACTTTTCATATTTGGACTTCAAGCCTTGCAAAATAGCCAATGTTTCTTTTCTTGAAGGTTCGTTAAGACGAACTTGTTGGAAACGACGAGCCAAAGCTTGATCTTTTTCAATGTACTTTTGATATTCATCGAAAGTAGTTGCACCGATCATTTGAATATCGCCACGAGCAAGTGATGGCTTCAAAATATTAGAAGCATCGATTGCACCTTCGGCACCACCAGCACCAATTAAAGTATGCATTTCGTCTACAAATAAGATGACCTTACCGTCTTTAGCAATTTCATCCAAGATCTTCTTCATACGATCTTCGAATTCACCACGGTATTTAGTACCAGCAACCAAATTACCCATATTAAGTGCCATGACACGCTTATCAAGTAAATCTTCTGGTACCTTTTTCTTAACGATTTCTGTTGCAATTGCTTCAGCTACAGCAGTCTTACCAACACCAGGTTCACCAACCAAAACAGGATTGTTCTTGGTACGACGAGAAAGAGTTTGAATTACACGTTCAATTTCCTTTGAACGACCGATAACTGGATCGATAGCTCCTTCACGTGAACGTTGATTCAAGTTAACTGCCACTTTATCCAAAGTAGGTGTTGTACTTGCCTTACGCTTTTTTTGTGCAGGTGCTGCTGACGTATTATTGTTGCCTAACCAGTTAGCAGAGTCGGCAAAGTCTTGATCTTGTTCCAAACTGTCAATTGCATCTTGACGCAAGCGACTAATATCCACATTTAAGTTCTTCAAGATCATTGCTGACAATACTTGTTCACTAGCAGTTATTCCTAGCAAAACGTGGTTAGTTTGAATTTCTTTATATCCACCTTGATCTGCTTGTCTTTTAGCATAATCTAATGCCAAACTCAAACGAGGTGACATTTCCATATAACTAGCTTTAGGTGCTGAGCCGTAGCCAGTGTAGCGCTCAATTTCTTCACGCACAGCAGTAGGAGTTAAGCCCCATGAACGAAGTATCTTCCCTGCTTCACCGTCTGTTTCAATTACTAAAGCTAATAAAATATGTTCTGTTCCAATTAAGCGATGATGGAAATTTTGTGCTTGTTCACGCGCAATTTCCAATACTTGATTAACGCTTTTACTATATGAGTTTTCCATACAAACACCACCCCTTTAAGATACGTTATGGTATTTTACTTTTATTTTGTCAGTAAGTAAAATAATTTAACTTGTCTCCGTGATCATTATGATCAAAAACACTCAATTAATCAAAAATTGCGTCGGCAATTTCGGTTAAATATTTTTGATCCGTTTCATCAAAATTGTCTAACTTTGTGGAATCAAAATCAAAAACGCCCCATAATTTTTCATCCTTAAAAATAGGCACGACGATTTCAGAATTCGAAGCACTGTCGCATGCGATGTGACCAGCAAATTCATGGACGTTGGGCACAATTTGTGTTTTTTCTTCCTTAGCCGCTGTACCACAAACACCTTTGCCCATTTGAATATGCACACAAGCTGGCATCCCTTGAAATGGGCCTAAAATCAACTCGCCGTTTTCAAAGCGATAAATACCAGCAAAATTAACATTATCAAGCGAATTAAACAAAAGCGCAGATAAATTAGCAGTATTGGCAATCCAATCATCTTCACCATCAACTAATGCTTTGGCCTGCTGCACTAACAATTCATAATTTTCTTTCGTAGTAGCTGTCATTTTCATGTCCCCTATAGTTTTAGTGTGTATTATAGCAAAAAGAAAAAAGCTGTCTATTAAGACAGCTTGAATATAATCGGGAAAACGCGATTTGAACGCGCGACCTCTACGTCCCGAACATAGCGCTCTACCAAACTGAGCTATTTCCCGAAAAAAAAGACTCACCATTCGGTGAGCCTTCTATCTTGGAGCGGAAGACGGGATTCGAACCCGCGACCCCCACCATGGCAAGGTGATGTTCTACCACTGAACTACTTCCGCGACAACAGTTATTATTATAGCAAATGCATTTTTCATTGCAAGGCATTTTGCCAAAAAAGATAAATTTATTTTAGGCACAAAAAAAGCTCACTTCCGTGAGCTTTCGTCTTGGAGCGGAAGACGGGATTCGAACCCGCGACCCCCACCATGGCAAGGTGATGTTCTACCACTGAACTACTTCCGCAAGAACAAATATTATTATAGCAAACTTATTTTTCTTTGCAAGATCTTTTTTCAAAAAAGATAAATTTATTTTTAGGCACAAAAAAAGACTCACTTTCGTGAGCCTTCGTCTTGGAGCGGAAGACGGGATTCGAACCCGCGACCCCCACCATGGCAAGGTGATGTTCTACCACTGAACTACTTCCGCATAACAAATATAATTATAGCAAAACTTATTTCTTTTGCAATATGTTTTCATAAAAAAATCTCATATCCATGTTTAAAACACAGATATGAGATTTCATTTTATAGAGTTTAAATCATTTATTTTTAGCAAAAATCTTATATGCAATCAAGGCTACTACTAAATAACCAATAACGGCTATGAGTGAAGATTCCATTCCAAATCCACCACCTGTTAGCAAAGCATTCTTGCTACTAATAACGTAAGAATACAATGCATCTTTTTGTGGTGAAACCGCAATAGCAAATATTGCACTAGTGATTAAGTTCCAAATAGCATGCACTACAGCGCTATTCCAAATGGAGTGTTCTGACATTTCTATTAAAGAAAACATTACACCGACCAAAGTACCAGCAATTATTAGCTGAATTATACTAATAAAAGATAAATTTCGACTAACAATATGCAAAAGTCCAAAAATGACAGATGGGACTAAAACACCCACAAGATAGTTCCATCTAATCGACAAAACGTTCAGAATTACTCCACGAAAGATTAATTCTTCTACAAATCCTGCGGCTAAACTAGCATAAAAAATATTGAATACAATATTTTCCATATCTGAAGAATTAGCATCTACGATTTTCCCATTCATTACTAAAAAAGCTGCAGTTACTGCCAAAGGTAACAAAATTGCAATTAGAATCCACTTAAGACTAATCTTAAACTTTTGGATTCCTAATCTTGGTAAACTAACTTTCAGATACCTATCAGCTATTAATTTTACTAAGAGATATGCAATTACTGCATATAAAATCGCACCTATCAGAATAGGAACAACATATCCAATATGACATTTCTTCAAAAGCATAATTATAGATTGAGAAATAAATGATGCCACCACTAAACTAACTATTGCTAAAATTGATCCTAAAATTGCTTTAGTAGTTTTCATTCTTATTGCCTCCTACTGTTCTATTCATATAATACAGCGTGACAATAAACTTTAAAACTATGCAACTTAAAAATCATACAAAAAACCTCATATCCATGTTCAAAACATAGATATGAGGTTTTTTATATTTTTTCTTAGTCTAAGTCAGTTTTAACTTCTGTATCAATTGAAGAAACTGCTTAAACGCTCATATGTCTTCAAATCACTTCATTGCTTTACTAATTATCAGTTATTTTTGCTTGAGCTTTTTTAAACTTGAGCATTTCTTTTTGCCAATTTATCGTTTCACAATGCTTACTGCCATCTGGCTCCGCAAAACAGCATATAATGTCTCCTTTATAATTATCGTCTATTCCTAATTCTTTCTTTATAAAACTTACTTCTAGGCTTTGCTTTTGAAATTCACCGGCTTTGACACGTTGAGGTATCAGTTCAAACTCTCTTTTAAATACTTTATCTTCTTTTTTCTTAACACCATAAAATTCTAAACTTATTGAAATATCACTTAAATTGTAAGCAATAAAATAAATTTCTTTCTGGTGTGATTTTTTTATATTTTGACCATGACAAATTTTCAATCGTGATTTTCTTCCAGTAGCTAACCACAAAGAAACAATTACAGCACCTAAAGTACCAACACTACTAATCCAATCAGCCAACATACCTATAGAATTTTTTGGAAAAATCAGTGTAATAGATACGCCTACCATCAATCCAAATAAAATTCCAATACCTGATACAATTACTTCTTTTTTATTTTCTCTATACTTTCTTTTAAAAAATGCAATCTTAGTATCTATTTCATGTTTATACTCAACACCAACGATAACCCCAATAATAAATAATGCTATTGCTATAACTACTAAAAAAATCAAGTTATTCATTCTTTTATAAAATATAGTTTAATTATAAAAAAGTCCCTTATCTATGCAATCAAGCACAGTAAGAGACTTTCTGTGTCAGCTTTTTTACCAAATCATTTATAAAAATTTGAAAATTAAAAGCAATTTTATCTTTACTTCCAAAGCCCGATATTAGTCCTTCTTATTCTTCTTAGCTAAATCAGCCTTAACTTCTGCATCAATTGAAGGAACAGCTTCAGGACGCATTGTTGGGAAGAGCAAAACATCACGGATAGCTGGAGCATCAGTCAAAAGCATTACCAAACGGTCAATACCGATACCCAAACCACCTGTAGGTGGCATACCGTATTCCATAGCACGAAGGTAATCTTCATCGATCATATCAGCTTCGTCATTACCTGCTTCACGTTCTTCCATTTGAGCTTCGAAACGTTCACGTTGGTCGTCAGGATCGTTCAATTCTGAGAAGGCGTTACCGTATTCTTCACCCATGATGTAAATTTCGAAACGATCAGTAAATCTTGGATCATCTGCGTTCTTCTTAGCAAGTGGTGAGATTTCTACTGGGTGACCGTAAACGAAGGTTGGGTCAACAATAGTTTCTTCACAGTACTTTTCAAAGAAGGCGTTAATAATGTGACCAACTTTCCAGAACTTTTCAACGTGGATGTCGTGGTCTTCCGCAATCTTAGTTGCTTCTTCAAGAGTCATTGGCTTCCAGAAGTCAACGCCAGTCTTTTCCTTGATCAAGTCAACCATGTGAACGCGACGGAATGGCTTGCCTAAGTCAATGTCAGTACCTTGGTAAGTGATCTTACCGTCATCTGAAACAACCTTAGCTGCAGCACGGATAATACCTTCAGCTTCATCCATAACATCGTGATAGTCCCAGTATGCTGCGTAACTTTCAAGTTCAGTAAATTCTGGGTTGTGGTGAGTGTCCAAACCTTCGTTTCTGAATACACGGCCGATTTCGTAAACACGTTCCATATCACCAACAATCAAACGCTTAAGTGGAAGTTCCAAAGCAATTCTCATGTAAAGGTTAATATCCAAAGCGTTGTGGTGAGTAATAAATGGACGAGCTTCAGCACCACCAGGAATGTTGTGAAGTACTGGAGTTTCAACCTCCAAGAAGTTTTGACCATTTAAGTAGTCACGAATAGCTTGAATGATTTGAGTACGGTGAACAAAGCGCATGTAGCTGTCACGGTTAGTGATCAAATCAAGGTAACGTTGACGGTAAATTGCTTCAACATCCTTCAAGCCGTGGTACTTGTCTGGTAAAGGACGAAGAGCCTTGGACAAGAATGTTACGTGAAGAGCTCTAATAGTAAGCTCGCCAGTATCGGTCTTCATAACTTCACCATCGATACCTAAGAAGTCACCGATATCTGATTTCTTGAAGATCTTGTAGTTGTCTTCACCAACGATGTCTTTACGTACGTAAATTTGGATCTTACCAGTACGGTCATAAAGATCAGCGAATCCTACCTTACCCTTACCACGTTTAGCAAGCATACGACCAGCAATCTTGGTCTTAGGCATATCTTGGTTTAATTCATCTTTGTCTTCATTGCCATACTTTTCTTCCAAAGTACTTGCTAAATCTTGACGATCAAATTTTCTTTGGCCAAATGGTTCAATTCCATTTTCGCGCAGTTCGTCCATCTTTTGGCGACGAACTCTTAATTGGTCGTTCATTTCATTCTTTGCCAATTTATCTTTCCTCCATTTATTTGTTCATTGTCGCGCGCCGTGCAGCACGAGCTTTTTCTCTTTTTTCATATTCATCTACAAAATTATCAAGCAAGTCACACACTTCTTGACGCGTCCAGACCTCATTTATTTTAGCACGAGTACGGGCTGAACGGGGAATTCCCTTTAAATAGTATGCAGCTTGTTGACGAAATTCTGGAACTGCACGCTTTTCGCCGTGAATTTTAATTAATCCTTCGAGCTGGTGCTTAGCAGTTTCGACCTTTTCACGCACAGTCTGTGGTGGTAAAGTTTCCCCTGTTTCTAAGTAATGCACCATATCCTTTAAAATCCATGGATTACCTAATGCGGCACGTCCAACCATGACTGCAGTACAGCCAATTTCATCCAAAGCTTTTTTGGCAAGCTCAGGAGTTCTGATATCTCCATTAGCTACAAATGGAACATCAAGAACTTGAGCAACATCATGCAAAACTTCCCAATCAGCTTCGCCTTGATACATTTGTTTTCTAGTTCTACCATGCATTGCAATCATGCTGGCACCAGCTTCTTGAGCAGCCAATGCATTTTCTACAGCAAAAACATGCTTACGGTCCCAACCAATTCTCATTTTAATAGAAACTGGTTTTTGTACATTCTGCACTACGGCATGAACCATTTGATAAATCTTGTTAGAATCAAGCAACCATTTAGACCCTGCATCGGTCTTGGTAACCTTAGGTACAGGACACCCCATATTAATGTCAATAATATCGGCATCCGTATGTTGATCTATATATTGAGCAGCTTGAAGCAATGTATCTTCGGTCCCTCCAAAGATTTGAATACTCATTGGATGTTCTCTTGGGTCTACATCCATCATGCTCAAGGTTTTCTTATTTCGATAAATTATCCCATGATCTGAGATCATTTCGCAGACAACCAGCCCAGCTCCGAATTCCTTACATACAACGCGGAACGCTGAGTTTGAAACTCCCGCCATCGGCGCAACAACAACTCGGTTTGGAATGGTGATATCGCGAATTTTCCAGCTGTTATCCACCAAATCATCCTTTCAAAATACTCTATTATAATATCAAAAAAGCTCCATGGGATAAAACCATAGGACTTTTTAAATAAAATTAATAATCTTTATCGTCTTTCTTCTTGGTCAAAATTTCCTTTAATTCATCTTCAGTGTAGTGATATTTGTTACCACAGAAGTTGCAGGTAAGTTCTGCACCGTGATCTTCATCGATCATTGCCTTTAATTGTGATGACTTCAAAGTTTCAAGGATTCCAGCATATTTTTCTTTAGAACAATCACATTTAAATGCGACATCGTCCTTTTCCAAAATCTTGCAATCAGTACCTAAAATCTTGCGAGATAAATCTTCTGGTGTCATCCCATCTAAGAATAAGGAAGAAAGTGCTGGTAAAGCATCAATACGTTTAATTGTTTTATCGATCAAAGCATCACTTGCACCAGGCAAAGCTTGAAGCATAAATCCACCAGCTTCACCAATGGAATTATTTGGATTTACAAAAACAGACAAACCAACAGCTGATGGAATTTGTTCTGATTTAGTAAGGTAGTAGGCAAAGTCTTCAGCAATTTCACCAGAAACAATTGGCACTTGACCAGTATATGGCTCCTTTAAACCAAGATCCTTGGTAACTTCAAACCAACCTTGTCCCACAGCCTTTTTAACATCAATATGGCCATTTTTCTTAGGTGGCAAAGCAATATGAGGATTCTTTACATATCCCTTAACTGTTAAATCAGATTTTGCAGTTACGATAGTTGGACCAACTGGACCATTACCGAGCAATCTAACTGTTAATTCTTCTTTATCAGTAAGCTCTGCACCAGCAAGAAGTAGTGAACCTACTAAAGTACGACCAAGAACTGCTGCAGATGCTGACCATAAATCATGACGCTTTTGTGCTTCACTAACTACGTCTTTAGCAGTAATAGTTAATAAACGTAAATTCTTAGTTTTATCGATTGATTTTACTAAATAATCATTCATTTTTATCCTTCTCTCTAAAAAAATAGAGCCTTTTTCAGGCCCTACTTTTTATTTAATTATCTTTGTGCTCATCATCTGCAGATGGATCTTTAGTTGAATCAGTGCTTTGATCCTTTTCAGGATTTTCTGCATTGTGTTCTTCAACTTCATGATTCTTTTCTGATGGAGTTTCCAAAGTATCCTTTTCTTGATCAGCCTTAGCTTGGTCTGAATCTTTCTTTTCTGCCTTTTCAACTTCACGTTTTTCTGCAGCAGCTTTAGCTTCTTCATAAGTTGAAGCCTTTGATTCGCTTGGATATTCGCTTTCATACTTTTCAGGCATCTTACCAGTCTTGTATAAAGACATGATTTGCTTTTCGTCCAAAGTTTCATATTTAAGCAAAGCTTCTGCAATAATTCTGTGCTTTTCTTTGTTTTCTTTTACGATTTCTAAGGCCTTAGCATGAGCTTCATCCAAGATCTTCTTAACTGCTTCATCAATCTTAGCAGAAGTTGCTTCACTGTATGGCTTAAATCCGTAAGGATTGGTTTCTCCTTCTTTTTCGAGTTCAACCATACCCAATGAATCTGTCATACCATAGTTAACAACCATACTGTGAGCAATTGCTGTAGCTTGTTCAAAGTCGTTTGAAGCACCAGTTGACTTATCACCAATAGTTGCTTCTTCACCTGCACGACCACCCATTAAACCAACAATTTGTTCAAATAATTGTTTCTTGGTCAAAATGAATTGATCGTCCTTTGGAAGCATGATGTTGTAACCACCTGCACGACCACGTGGCACGATAGTTACTTTACGTACAGTTCTTGAATCACTTAAAACTAAACCACAGATTGAGTGACCAGCTTCGTGGAAGGCAACTCTACGTCTTTCAGGCTCTGCAATTAAGCGATCCTTCTTAGCCGGACCAGCAATTACGCGGTCTTCAGCTTCATCAATATCTGAAGCAGTAATTTCGGTGCCATTTCTACGAGCAGCTACCAAAGCAGCTTCGTTCAAAACGTTAGCCAAGTCGGCACCCACGAAACCAGGTGTTTGACGAGCTACTTCCTTCAAATCAACGTCTGGAGCAAGCGGCTTATTCTTAGCGTGAACCTTCAAAATAGCTTCACGACCGCGAACGTCAGGACGACCAACCAAAACCTTACGGTCAAAACGACCAGGACGAAGCAAGGCTGGGTCCAAAACATCTGAACGGTTAGTAGCGGCAATGACGATTACGCCTTCGTCGCCTTCGAAACCATCCATTTCAACCAACAATTGGTTCAAAGTTTGTTCACGTTCATCGTTGCCACCGCCGGTACCATTACCACGACGACGACCAATAGCATCAATTTCATCAATAAAGATAATACTTGGTGCGTTCTTCTTAGCATTGTTGAACAAGTCACGTACACGACTAGCACCAACACCAACAAACATTTCAACGAAGTCTGAACCTGAGATTGAGTAAAATGGTACGTTAGCTTCACCAGCTACGGCACGAGCAAGCAAAGTTTTACCAGTACCAGGAGGACCCTCAAGTAAAACACCAGATGGAATTCTTGCACCTAACTTAGTGTATTTCGATGGGTCTTTTAAGAATTCAACAACTTCGACTAATTCTTGCTTTTCTTCTTCTTCACCGGCTACGTCAGAGAAACGAACCTTGTTCTTAGAAGGATCCTCTGGTTTAACGTGCGAGCGACCAAAGTTCATAATTCCGCCGCTACCACCACGACCAGCGCCGCCTTGGTTCATCATCATCCAAAGCATGACAATGAACAAAACAGTTGGCACAAGCATGACAATAGTTGAAATCCAATTGCCTGATTGTGATTCTCCTTGAGTAGTCATCCGAGCATTACTCTTTTGTGCCAAGTTCTGCACATTAGAAACTGTCGAATCGTTCTGTAACATGGTAGTAGAGAAGCGTGAAACTTTTCTACTTGAATTATTACTAAAGAAATCAAAACTACTATTTGATTGATTCTTTGTTGTTTGTGCATTCTTGTAACTACCTGAAACAGTGTAAACACCATTAGCAGGTTGAACACTAAAGTTTTTAACTTTGCCTTGACGTAAATCCTTTACAAATTGAGAGTAGCTGATATTTTCAGTACTGCCTCCATTGTTAGAACCGCCGAGTGCCCAGTTGATTCCCCATAGGAGTAGAAGGAACACAACTATATAGAAAAGGCCATTTGAAAGTAGCCTATTCCGGTTATTCTTCATAAAAAACCTCCGCACAGTCTTCAAGTTATACGTTTAAAATTCTATCACAAAATAAGTTGCAACCACTAACATTTTCAACTATTTTGAAGACTTTTAATATTTACACAGAAAATATTGTTTACCGTTTTCAATCCAATTTTGATTTTGATATGTTTTTTCAACAAAAATTGGCTCATTATCTGCATAAATGGTCAGACATAGTGGTCTTAAAGATAACGGAATAGCATGTTCCGCAAATTTTTTCTTAGCCTTTGTTCGTTGTCCATCCTGCAATAGCAATTTAGATCCAGGAATCAGCGAACCAGCTTTAAAAGTATTTTTTTCTTTAAACCAAAAATTGCCTATCTCTACTTTATCTTTTTCTTGCTTATCGGTTAAAACAAACGTCTCGCCCTGAAAAACAAATGGAACATTCAATTTGATTTGAGAAGAGGCAATTACAGGCGCTTCCCCTTTCCTGAATAAATAAAAATAGCCCTGATATTCACTCACGGAAAAATTACCTAAATTCTGATTAACACGGCGATGAAACTTATCCCAGATATTTCTCTGCCAAAAAATAATTTGCTCATTTTCCGACAACTTAGCAATTTTTTCACTCTTAATTCGATATGCTCGGCCTAAAAACGGCTCTAGTTGACCAACATCGTCTACTTTTTGCTCAACAAATTTATCTAAATCAGTCATCTTTCGACTATAATTCAGAGCGTTTGAAATCAAATTCGGATTTTCTTTTTTCAATAATGGCACAACATGATGGCGCAAGCGATTACGCATTGTTTCATCTTCATTGTTGGTTGAATCCACAATAAATTCGATAGCATTTTTTTGATCATAGTCGAGAAGTTCTTGCTTGCTATAAGCCAAAAGCGGTCTGAGTAGCGACACGCCGTGCATTTTTCCTACTGCTTGCAGACTATTCATTTCTTCTGGATTGCCCGAGCGAATAAATTTAAGCAGAATATTTTCCAGCAAATCATCACCGTGATGAGCTGTTAACAAATAATCTGCCTTTTTCGCTTTAGCTACCTTAGTTAAAAAATCATAACGCGCATCCCTCGCTGCCGCTTCAATCCCCCTACTTGGCTGATTTTCTTTAGGCCAAATTGCCGTAAATAGCGGTATATCATATTTGCCACAGTATTTTTGCAAAATTTTCGTTTCATCTTCACTATCACTGCGCAGCTGATGATCAAAGTGTGCCGCAATCACTTCCACATTCATTTTTCGTAACATATCAAGCAAAGCCATCGAGTCGGGCCCTGCACTTGCCGCTACCAAAAATTTTTTATCCAGGCTGATCTTATTATCTTCAAAAAAATCAATAATTTTCATAATTTACCTAATAAAAAATGGCCCACTACAGGCCATTTCCTAATCTTCAGTTAACACTCGCTTTAACTTGGCAATTTCTTTTTTGGCATCTTTAGCCGTTTTATTCAAAACTTGATCAAATTCAGCAGGTTTTACATCTGAAAATTGATTATCATGATCAACTAACTTGGGATCGTTCACACGAGAAATTGATAAATTAAATCTGCCCTTATGAATATGAACGACAACTATGCGGACTTCTTGTCCCACCTTATACTGCCGTTTTTCTCTTGGCCAATTATTGCCAAAATCACTATGGTGAACTAATCCTGAATGTCTATTTGGCAGAGTAACGAAAATTCCTAAGTCAGTAATATTGTTAATTACTCCCGTTACTCGATTGCCAGCTTGATATTTTTTCATTAATTATCGTTTCTTTCGTGAACGTTATAAACCTTCTCATTATTCTTAGAATAATAGAACTTATAACGAATTAGTTTTGCAACATAATTTGGATCTTTTAAATCCTGTCTTTTTGTTGATAACTCACGATCTTTAGCCTTCACTTGTGCTAAAGTTTCTTTCTCAGCTTCAACTTGTTTATTTATTCGTCCAGTTTGAGAAATCTTAAGTACAATTTGTACGCCTAAGATGACAAAAATAATCGCAAAAATAGCAATTATTCTGTTCAATCTTACGCGATGCACTTCTTTTTCTCTTTTAGCCTGTTTACGTTTTAAACGCGCCCTTTGCTCTTCTGGACTCATCGAATTATAAATACGTGGACCATGATTCATTTTCGTTAATCCTCTATTGCTTGTTACTGTAAATGCAATTAAGTTAAGTATAACAGCGATTTACTTAAAAGTCATTAATCAACTAATTCGTAAAGTTCGCTTGCTTCAGCCTTTTTAGTGGTCTCACGAATATTCAAAACTTTGGCTTTAATAACTCTAGCACCGTAGCCAATTTCAATAATGTCATCAATTTTAACATCATAACTTGACTTAACGACACGACCATTAACTTTAATTCTGCCTTGGTCTGCCATTTCCTTAGCTACTGTTCTTCTCTTAACTAATCTAGAAACTTTTAAGAATTTATCGATTCTCATGTTTTTTCCTCACAATTATCTTTGTACTATGTCGCTTGCCGCCTGCAAGAATGTAGCTAATTCATTGAATAAAACACGATTCTTCATTTCATCAGGCATCAGTAGCAACACTACCATCCGTTTTTCTTGGTTCATGCTAATGCGAGCTTTCATATTCACATGTTCAAGTGCCTTGAAAATATTAGGTCCTTCTAGTTCACGTGAAGCCGCATTATTGAATTCAACTTTAATTTTATCGCCAGTCTTAAGCACAGTCAGTACTTGGGCCAAATCAGCATCGACCTTTAATTCAGCGACTGCCAGCAAGTTCTCTACTGCTACAGGATAATCACCAAAACGATCAATCAATTCGTCTTCAATTTTATCCATTTCATCTTGATCTGCAACAGCCTTGATCTTTTTATAAAATTCGATCTTTTCTTCCTGATCACCGATATATGAATCAGGAATATATGCCTCAAGTTTAAGATCGATTTCAGTATTCGACTTCTTAACTGTCTTCTTGCCTTTACGCTCTTTAATTGCATCACTAAGCATCTGTGAGTACAAGTCATAACCAACACTATCAATAAAGCCGTGCTGCTGAGCACCTAGCATATTACCGGCACCTCTGATTGACAAGTCACGCATAGCGATCTTAAAACCTGATCCCAATTCGGTAAAGTCACGGATTGCATCTAACCGCTTTTCACCCACTTCAGTTAATACCTTATTCGGTTGGTAAAGGAAGTAGGCATAGGCCAATCTAGCACTACGACCGATTCGGCCACGCAATTGATACAGTTGACTCAAACCATAGTGATCAGCATCTTCAATGATCATAGTGTTGACGTTAGGCATATCAATCCCTGTTTCAATAATCGTGGTTGTTACCAGAATATCAAACTCACGATTCAAGAAACGATACAGGATATCTTCCAACTGGTTTTGACTCATTCTACCATGTGCACTTGCAATTCGTGCATTAGGAATCAATTGTTGCAGTTTTTCAACCGTTTCATCAATGTCACTAATTCGGTTATGTAAATAAAAGACTTGGCCGCCACGCTTCATTTCTCTTAAGCAAGCATCCTTAATCACGCTAGGAATTTGTTCCATTACATAAGTTTGAATTGGATATCTGTTTTGTGGTGGAGTTTCCATAACTGACAAATCACGTACTCCAACCATCGACATATGAAGCGTACGTGGAATTGGCGTAGCTGTCAGTGTTAAAACATCGATGTTAGCCTTTAACTGCTTTAACTTTTCCTTGTGTTTAACACCAAACCGCTGCTCTTCATCGACAATTAACAAGCCTAAATCTTTAAAGTGAACATCCTTTGATAAAAGACGGTGCGTCCCAACAACCAGATCAATTTTGCCGTCTTCTAGTCCTTCAATAATCTCTTTAGATTCTGCAGGAGTTTGAAAACGTGACAACATCGCTGTATTTACTGGGAAATCCTTAAATCGGTCTTGAATCGTCTCATA
The DNA here is from genome assembly GCF_000615285.1 of Lactobacillus kitasatonis DSM 16761 = JCM 1039. Taxonomy (GTDB): domain Bacteria; phylum Bacillota; class Bacilli; order Lactobacillales; family Lactobacillaceae; genus Lactobacillus; species Lactobacillus kitasatonis. The sequence continues at coordinate 79,880 of NZ_BALU01000004.1, forward strand.
GTGCTGTTGGGCCAAAATAGTCGTTGGTACCAAAAATGCAACTTGCTTATTATCTTGAATTGCCTTAAAAGCAGCACGTAAAGCAACCTCGGTTTTACCAAAGCCAACATCACCCACCAAAAGTCGATCCATTGGCTTAGGATTTTCCATATCTTCTTTGATTTCCTTAATTGAACGCAACTGGTCAGGTGTTTCAGGATATGGAAAGGCATCATCGAATTGGCGCTGCAAATCATCGTCTGGTGAAAAGGCAAAACCTTTTTCAGATTCACGCTTAGCATATAGTTCGATTAAATCATCGGCAATGTCTTCAACCTTAGATTGAACTTTACGCTTAGTTTTAGCCCACTCACTACCACCTAATTTGTTGATATGTGGCGTTTTTCCTTCTGAACCAACATATTTTTGGACCAAACTCAATTGATCTGCTGGGACAAAAAGCTGATCGCCATGCTGGTAAGTAATAGTGATGTAGTCACGTTTTACGCCGTTGTTTTCGAGAGTCTTAATGCCTTCAAAACGACCAATACCGTGGTTAACGTGAACAACATAATCGCCCGGTTTAAGTTCGGTATAATTACGCAATCTTTGTGCATTTTCCAAAGTCTTAATCCGCTTTTTACGTTGTGGACGCTTATTAAACAATTCTCGTTCAGTTAAATAAACTAATTTAACTGTTGGCAAAGAAAAGCCACTCGCATAGCCGCCGACCACAATCTGAGCCCTGCCTTCTACCAATTCATCTTCACCGACAATTGGCAAGTTAAGACCAAAATCAACCATCGTTTGATCGATTTGTCTTGCTCGTTTTTCATTATCAGCCTGCAAAATAACAGTTTGGCCAGACTTTTGATAAGATTCAAGCTCTGATTTGATCAATGGCATCTGACCGAAGAACTGCTCTGGTTCACGTGTTTGCCAGTTGAGCATTTGTCCTAACCGCAGACGTCCCATGCTTCTTTGGAAAAGTGAGAAGTAAATGCGATGGCGTTTATCCTTACTTAGCACATCATCAAAATCAGAACGTAATTCTTGATGTGGCAACATCGCACCAGTTTTCAGCTCATCACTGATAAAGGCAGCATTTTGCTTATCGACATCTTCAACTGATTGCTTAATCAATGGCAAATCATCTAATAAAATTTCACCGTTTTTAGGCAAATATTCCAATATGCTACTTGGTTTTTCGATTAGATAATCAACCAAAAAGGCATAATTATCTGGCAAGCCGCCATCTTCAAGGTTATCCAATACAACCGTAAAGTGATCCTTCACAGCCTTAGCTGGTGCTGGCGCATCGGCCATGTCCTTCTTTATTTTTTCTGCCGCATTTAAAATTGCATCTTTTGAAAAGACGCGATCTTGCGCAGCCGCAACTGTTACTGAATCAATTTCTTTTTGACTACGCTGGCTTGCCAAATCAAATTCTTTAATGGTATCAATTTCATCACCAAAGAATTCGATTCTGACTGGATTTTCACGATCTAGTGGATAAATGTCTAAAATATCACCACGAATGGCGAATTCACCAGGACGCGCTACTAATGCTTCTCTCTTATAACCGGCACCAACCAACCAATTATTAAGTTCTGTTAATTCATATTCTTTTTCTGGTGCAAATTCACGTCTTGCTTTAGCAAAATCTGCTGGAGAAGAAAGCTTATATTGCAAGCCTTGCGGTGTCGTTACCACAATACCTGGTTTATTACTCAACAAAAAATTGAGTGATTGAATTCGACTACTTAATTCATCTGGTGAACTAACCGCAGTTTGCGTAGCAATTGTTGCATCTACTGGAAAATAATGTCCAGCATCATCTTCCAAAATTGAATTTAATTCACCATATAAGTTCTGAGCCTTGCTTTCATTTTCCTCAATCAGGATCAAAGGCGCATCTAACTCAGAAATAATTTGTTTTAAGAGTAGACTAAAAGCACCGGCATTAGCGCCAGTGATTAGTGAGTTTTTTACTTGTTTTGTTTTTGCAATAAAATTATTTAAATCTTGATCTTTTTTAAGTATTTCTGTTAAACGCATTTTAATTATATTTGTTCATCAAATATTGACTATCGCGACCTGCAATGAAGTCGTCGATAATCTTTACACTTGTATCAAATGCATCATCCATCAACTTTTGTTGTTCATCGTTAAATGGTGTAAGTACCCATGAAACAACAGTGGTATTCTTAGGGTGACGAATACCAATCTTCAAACGATTGAACTTTTCAGTACCTAAATCACGGATAATGCTCTTAATTCCGTTATGACCACCAGATTTACCATTAGCTCTAATTCTAATTTTGCCAATTGGCATATCCATATCATCTTGAATAATCAAAATATCTTCAGGGTCAACCTTAAAGAAGTTAGCAACTTGACTAACTGAGCGACCAGATTCGTTCATGTAAGTTTGTGGTTCAAGCAAAATTACGTCTTCGCCATTAATCTTTTGCTTAGTCCAATGTCCTTCAAATTTATCCTTATCTAATGACAAATCCTTTTCATCAAGATAATGTCCATTGTCATAAATCCTGTGTTGTGTTTAGTCTTATCGTATTTTTGGCCTGGATTACCTAAACCTGCAATTATTTTCATTAATATATACCCCTCATTACATAATCCCACATATAATAGCACAAACATCAAATAATAATTTTATTAATGCTCGCTAACATGATATAATTTTCTTTGTTAAAAATATCACTAATATAAAGGAGACTTTATTGTTATGGCAAGAGTTGAAAAACCTCGTAAAGTTATTTTAGTCGGTGACGGTGCCGTAGGTTCTACCTTCGCATTTTCAATGGTACAACAAGGTATCGCTGAAGAATTAGGTATCATCGATATTGCTAAGGAACACGTTCAAGGTGACGCAATCGACTTAGCAGATGCTACTCCATGGACTTACCCAAAGAACATCTACGCAGCTGATTACCCAGACTGCAAGGACGCAGACTTAATCGTTATCACTGCTGGTGCTCCACAAAAGCCAGGTGAAACTCGTCTTGACCTTGTAAACAAGAACTTGAAGATTTTATCATCAATCGTTGAACCAATCGTTGAATCAGGCTTTGATGGTATCTTCTTAGTAGTTGCAAACCCAGTTGACATTTTGACTCACGCAACTTGGAAGATGTCAGGCTTCCCTAAGGATCGTGTTATCGGTTCAGGTACTTCACTTGACACTGGTCGTCTTCAAAAGGTTATCGGTAAGATGGAACACGTTGACCCACGTTCAGTTAACGCATACATGCTTGGTGAACACGGTGATACTGAATTCCCAGCATGGAGCTACAACAATGTTGGTGGCGTAAAGGTTAGTGACTGGGTTAAGGCTCACGGCATGGATGAATCTAAGCTTGAAGACATCCACAAGGAAGTTGCTGACATGGCTTACGACATCATCAACAAGAAGGGTGCTACCTTCTACGGTATCGGTACTGCTTCAGCAATGATCGCTAAGGCTATCTTGAACGATGAACACCGTGTACTTCCACTTTCAGTAGCTATGGATGGTCAATACGGTTTACACGACCTTCACATTGGTACTCCTGCAGTTGTTGGCCGCAAGGGTCTTGAACAAATCATCGAAATGCCATTAAGCGATGATGAACAAGCTAAGATGGAAGCTTCTGCAAAGCAATTGAAGGAAGTTATGGACAAGGCCTTCAAGGAAACTGGCGTTAAGGTTCGTCAATAATCCATTAAACTTTAATTTAAAAAGCATCTCCGCCAAGAAGATGCTTTTTTATTTGCCTAACTATTGTTAAAATATAGTTGATTATCTTAGCTGGTCTTTAATTAATATTTAATTAACTCATTGATTATGCTATAATTACTTGTAATATTTTCCCTTTGGAGGCGAACTCATGCTTATTAAATCTTTAGTTATTAAGAAAGACTATTTAACTACAGTTAATGAAAAAGCCACGTTAGCAGAAGCATTAAAAGTCTTAGAAGATTCAGGTTATAGATGTGTGCCTATTGTAGATGATACTGGTACAATTTTCCGCGGTAACATTTATAAGATGCACATCTATCGTCATAAGTCACAAGGCGGCGATATGAATTTACCTGTAACCTACTTGCTTAAGAACGCAACTAAGACCATCAAGGTTAACTCACCTTTCTTCAAGGTATTCTTTAACATCAAGGACTTACCATACATCGCTGTTTTGGATGAAGAAAATCACTTCTACGGTATTCTTACCCACTCAAGATTGCTTGATATGTTGTCAGATGCTTGGGATATCAAGAACGGTTCCTACGTTTTAACTGTTTTGTCAGACAACGCACGTGGTAACTTGATTAAGATGTCTAAGATCGTGTCTAAGCACACTAACATGTCCAGCGTCATGACACTTGACGCTGCAGCTGGTGAACTTCAAGGCGACTTCGTAAGAAGAACATTATTCACCTTACCTGCCGGCGTTTCAGAAATCACTATGAAGACTATTGTTGATAAGCTGCAGAAAAAAGGTTTTGTCGTTTCAGAAATCGAAGATTTGCAAGCTGGTATGACAATCATGAGTGATGAAAACCCTGGCGTATTTATTGAACACCCATCACAAGACTAAATAAAAATTTAACTACAATAAAAAGCTTCTAGAAATTCTAGAAGCTTTTTTGTCTGCCTAATATATTTAAATATTACTTTTCGTAGTAAACACGTGGCAAACGATCGTCTAACAAGCAAGCTACTTCGTAGTGAATAGTATCTACGTAGTCAGCTGCAGCCTTAATGTTGTTAGGAGCAGTAGGATCATCTGAGATGATTTCTACCTTGGTGCCTACTGGCATCTTTTCTGGCATTTTTACCATAAATTGATCCATACAAATACGACCAACGATTGGGCAGTACTTGTCTCCTACCTTAACCTTGAAGCCTTGGAACTTTCTGATCCAACCGTCAGCATAACCAACAGGTACAGTACCAATAATTGTATCTTCATCAGCCACAAAAGTTGAACCGTAACTTACGCCATCACCCTTATGAATGGTCTTAACATGAGTTAATTCACTTTCAAATGATAAAGCAGGTTCAAGCTTAAATGCAGGCTTTAAATCTGGTGAATCAGGAGTAGATGATGGGTTCAAGCCGTAAATTCCGATACCGAAACGAACTAAATCGCTCTTAATTCCATCATGGAAAATACTTGCGGCAGTGTTGTCAATGTGAATCCACTTTGGCTTAACTGTTAACAGGCTTTCCATATGTCTAAACTTCTTAATTTGACGTTCAAAGTAAGATTCATCGGCGCTATCTGCAGAAGCAAAGTGTGCAAACATGCCTTCTACGAAGAAGTTATCGTTGTTTTCCAAGAATTTGTTAGCAGCAATGAAGTCTTCGTCTTCGTTAAAGCCGATTCTACCCATACCTGAATCGATACCTAAGTGAACCTTTAATTGTAAGTTTTCTTTTTCAAGATACTTTTCAGCCTCTTTAAGCCATTCTAAGTTTGGCACAGTCAATGAAACACCATTTACTGCAGCGATTGGTGCATATTCAGGAGAAACAACACCTAAAACTAAGATTGGCTTAACAATGTCATGACGACGCAATTGCAAAGCTTCATCCAAGATAGCAACACAAAAGCCAGCAGCACCAACTTCGTTAGCTACTCTAGCAACTTCAACTGCACCGTGACCATAAGCATTGGCCTTAACAACTGCTAGCATCTTTTGACCTGGTTCAAGATGCTTCATTTCATTTTCAAGATTTCTTCTGATTGCGCCCAAATTAATCTTTACTACAGCTGGACGATGATAGCCTGGAACCATTATTTAATTTTCCTCCAAAACTACAAATGTAATAATTTCATGATTATCATGTGTGATACTTGGAAAAATCTTTCCATCAAACTTGGTTGAGGTCATTACAGGATGACCTAAATCATCCCATAAGGTTTCGACATCTTGAAAACCGACGTACTTGCCAAGACCTGTTCCCATTGCTTTAGAAAAAGATTCTTTTAGTGAAAAACGACCACCAAGATATTCAACTTTTCTTTTGCCCTTCATCTTTTGATATTGAGCAAATTCATTTGGAGTCAATACTTTTTTAGCAAAGGAATCACCTTTGTCTACAATCTTCTTTACTCGTTCAACTTCAACTGAGTCGATTCCTACACCTTTAATCATAGTTTTCACCTCACACAATGACATCATTATAATACAAAAAAGAAGTTGTCAGAATAACAACTTCTTTTTTACGATAAAAATTAATCTTTTTTATTCTTGATAATGAATTCGTGTCCATTACCACGGCCACGTTTACCACGATTGCCATTGCGACGATAGTTGTGGGTGTTATTGCGATGACGGTAATTGTCATTACCACGACCACGATTATTACGTCCCTTGCCGCGACCGCCACGGTGGTGACGACCATCTCCCTTGTATGGAAGTGGCTTTTCTGGAGTAATCTTGACCTTAACGTCAGTAGAATCCTTAGAAAGATTCTTCAAAAATGCGGCAACCAAATCAAGAGCTGAGTAATTATCAAGCAATTCACTAGCTTCTTGTGTATACTTACCTAAATCACCATTCATCAAGTCTTCAATTTCAGCTTCAGCTTGCTTTAATTGACCACGAAATGCTTGAGCATCTGTAGGTGGACGAAGTGGTGACATCTTTTTCTTAGTCAATTGTTCGATGGTTCTCATGTAGCCAATTTCATTTGGCGTTACAAAAGTTACTGAAATTCCGTTTTGACCGGCACGACCAGTTCTACCAATACGGTGAACATAAGAATCAGGGTCTTGAGGAATATCGTAGTTGTAAACGTGAGTAACACCTGAAATATCAAGTCCACGAGCAGCTACGTCTGTAGCAACCAAGATATCGAGCTTACCTTCACGGAATCTCTTCAAGACAGCCATTCTACGAGCTTGTGACAAGTCTCCGTGAATACCTGCAGCATTATAGCCACGAGCTTGCAAGCCGCGTGTAAGCTCATCTACACGACGCTTAGTTCGACCAAAGACTAAAGCCAAATCTGGGCCTTGTACATCGATTAAACGACACATAATGTCGAATTTTTCTGATTCCTTGGCACGAACAAAGTATTGATCAATTAAGTCTGCAGTTAATTCCTTAGCCTTAATTTGCACAATTTCAGGATGGTTCATGAACTTTTCACCAATACGTAAGATTGGCTTAGGCATAGTTGCACTGAAAAGCAAAGTTTGTTTGCGATTCTTAGCATATTTCAAAATACTTTCGATATCTTGAATAAAGCCCATATCAAGCATTTCGTCTGCTTCATCTAAGACAACAGTCTTGACCTTGTCCAAATCGATTGTGCCACGCTTTAAGTGGTCCAATAAACGTCCTGGTGTACCTACCAAAATTGATGGTACATGGTGCTTCAATGAACGGATTTGACGACCAATATCAGCACCACCATAAACTACTTGCACATGAGCGTGTTCATCGCGACCTAAACGGAATAATTCTTCCTGAGTTTGAATAGCTAATTCACGCGTTGGTTCAATAATAATCGCTTGAATTGCTTTCTCTTTTTTATCGATGCTTTGTAAAATTGGCAAGCCAAAAGCAGCAGTCTTACCAGTACCGGTTTGAGCTTGGCCAATTACGTCCTTGCCTGCTAAAGCAAGTGGAATAGTTTGTTCCTGGATTGGAGTTGCTTCTTCAAAACCTGAGCGTTTAATTGCCTTAAGAAGCTCATCGTTTAATCCTAATTCTGAAAATTTCAAAAAATTATTTCTCCTATCTTAGTCGGGCTAAGACATTTTCAAGGTGCATCCCGTGCGAACCCTTTAATACAACAATGTCGTCCGGCTTAATATCGTTCTTAAGATCATCAATCATACGATCCATTTGATCTTGTGTGTAATAATGCAAATATTCTGGCTTATACTTGTCCTTCAATGCATCGTACAAGTTCTTCATTTCTGGGCCGTATAAATATACTTCGTTAATGATTTGGGGATCTAAAGTATCACTTAAACCAGCGTGAAGTGCAGGAGAATTCTTACCTAATTCAAGCATATCACCCAATACGGCAATACGGCGACCATCATCTTTAACTTCAACTTGGCCAAAACTAGTAACAACGGCTCTAACAGCAGTTGGGTTTGAGTTATAAACATCACTCATAATTGCTTCGCCGGCGTCACCTTTTTCCCACTCCATTCTGTTAGCAGTTGGCTTGAAGTTAGACAATGATGAGGCAATTTCTTCATCGCTTTCACCAAAGTGACGACCAACACTAATAGCAGCCATAGCGTTTGAAACGTTGTGCTTACCGATCATTGGAATTGAGAACTTTTGCTCTGAATCATTAATGGTAAAGGTAGCGTGGTGCATGTAGCTCTTAAAGCCAGTAGCGTGAACTGTATCTTCATCCCTGAAGCCAAAGGTAGCCTTAACTTGATCAAGCTTCTTAGCACGTTCTTGTAACAATGGTTCATCACCGTTGAAGATAAATTCACCGTCTTCACGTAAGAAGTCAGTAATTTCCATCTTGGCGTCTGCAATCTTGTCACGTATGCCGAAGAATTCAATGTGAGCTTCACCAATCATAGTGATTACAGCTACATCAGGATGAGTCAATTCACTTAAGTGGTGTAATTGACCAGGTCTGTCCATACCCATTTCAAGTACCAAAATTTCAGTATTTGGCTTCATTTCAAGAATGGTCATTGGCACACCAATCTCGTTATTAAAGTTGGCTTGTGTCTTATGAACGTTAAAACGCTTGGACAAAACGGCAGCTACCATGTCTTTAGTAGTAGTCTTACCATTTGAACCAGTAATACCAACTACAGTTGGGTTAACCTTGCGTAAGTAGTAGTGTGCCAAATCTTGCATTGCGCTAAGTGGATCATCTACTTCAATTACAGCAATATTCTCTGGTTTGTTAGGGTGTCCCTTCTTCCAAAACGTAGCAGAAGCACCATTACTAATAGCACCAGCTACGAAATCATGTCCATCACGTTCACCTTCAAGTGGTACAAATAAACCACCGTTTGTGATCTTTCTGGAGTCAAAGGCAACAGAAGTAATAACTGTTTGATCGTCACCTTCACAAGTTGTATTTAAAGCCTTGGCAATTTCCGCCATTTGCATTTTCATTGAATAATTACTCCCATAAAAACAATTTTATACAGACACCATTATACTGTCTTTCAAGTATTCTGCCAAATAATCTATAACGAAAAAAGCAGCCCCTAATGGGACTGCTTCCACCAGATAAAGGTTTACTTCTTCAAGCCGTACTTCTTGTTGAACTTTTCGATTCGACCATCTGCTTGAGCAAACTTTTGCTTGCCAGTGTAGAATGGGTGTGAATCTGATGAAACTTCAACACGTACTAATGGGTAAGTCTTACCTTCGTAGTCGATAGTTTCTTCTGGCTTTAAAGTTGAACCAGCTAAGAACTTAGCACCAGTAGCTGAGTCCATGAAAACTACTTTTTGATAATCTGGATGAATACCTTGTTTCATAATTTATTACTCCTTTGCCATGACCGTATTACAGATCATAGATTAATCGATTAACGTAGACTAGAATACCATCTTCAAGTTATTAATTCAAGATATTTTTTCAATAACTACTACTTAATTATTTTGCAGGCAAAAGCTTCATATGGCTTAAGAGTAATATCGTTTAAATCATTTCTTTCGTCATAGTTAGCAACCAAAACTTGGTCGATCTGATCAGCTGAATTAAACTTCTGCTCCCTACCAGATAAGTTGGCAACTACTAGCCACTTTTCATCACCTAATACGCGGTAGTATGCAAGGACTGAATCCCCTGTATCAGGAATCAATTCGAAATCACCGTTTACCACAACATCATTTTCATGCCGCAACTTAATCAATTTTTGATAAGTGTAAAAAATTGAATCTGGATCAGCCAATGCTTTTTCTACATTAATATCAACATAGTTAGGATTAATTGCTAGCCATGGCTTACCATCCGAAAAGCCGGCATTCTTATCATCATTCCATTGCATAGGACGACGAGCATTGTCACGGCCCTTAACATTGATAGCATGAATCAGCTCATCTTTGTCGTAGCCTTCAGCTAAACGCTCGTTGTACATATTAATGCTTTCGATATCTTCTACTTCATCAATATTTTTAACTGGGCAATTAGTCATGCCGATTTCTTCACCATTAAAAATGTATGGCGTACCGTGCATCATGTGCAAAACGATGGCAAACATCTTAGCACATTGAACGCGGTATTCCTTATCATTGCCCCAGCGAGAAATTACTCGTGGAATATCATGGTTTTCCCAGAATAAACTGTTCCAAGCATGGTCAAAATCAATCTCGGTTTGCCACTTAACTAGAACTTTCTTCAATTCGCCAAGATCAAGTGGCTTCAAATCCCACTTCTCCTTACCCGGTTGTTGATCTAATGATTGATTTTCAAATTGGAAGACCATCGATAATTCATGGCGTGCAGGATCAGAATATCCTTCCGCAATCTTTGGTGTTGCATTCCAAGTTTCACCAACTGTCATCACATCACGCTTGCCAAAAGTATTCTTGTTCATTTCTTGCAAGTATGGGTGAAGCATTGGGCCATTCTCACGGATCATCTTGTCTGGATCCTTACCGATCAATTCGATCACGTCCATACGGAAGCCGCCAATGCCCTTATTCAACCAGAAATTCATCATGTCGTAGATCTTATGACGCAATTCTGGATTCTTCCAATTTAAGTCAGGTTGTTGGTCAGCAAAAAAGTGTAAGTAATATTGACCTGTCTTTTCATCAAATTTCCATGCTGAACCTGAAAAAGCTGACTTCAATCCATTAGGCTCATGTCCATCAACTGGATCACGCCAAATGTAGTAATCACGATATGGATTGTCTTTACTCTTTCTTGATTCAATAAACCATTTATGTTGATCAGATGTATGGTTTACCACCAAGTCCATCACGATTCTGATATGGTGTTCTTTTGCCTTTTTAATCAGCTCATCCATATCAGCCATCGTACCGTATTGTGGATCGATCGCTTCGTAATCAGAAATATCATAGCCATTGTCGACGCCAGGTGATTGATAAACTGGTGAAAGCCAAATGGCATCAATCCCTAATTTTTCTAAGTAACCTAATCTTGAAATAATTCCTTGCAAATCCCCAATTCCATCGCCGTTACTATCTTGAAAGGACTTAGGATAAACTTGATAAACAACCGCTTTTTTCCACCATGGAATCATAAAATTTTCCTCACTTCTAAATTCTTTTTTTAATTATTACTATAAAGAAATTATGTAAGCACTTGCAAGAAATGGTAAACTGTTAACGGTATCAGAATTTTTAGAGGTAATTACATGAAACAACTTCCTTTTAAGGCCGTTGCAGTTGATGTCGACGGTACTTTCGAAAACGATAAAAAAGAATACGATCACGAGATGTTCGACGAAATCTTATATAGATTGCATAAACACGGCGCACACTTCATTATCGCTAGTGGACGTCCCGCCGGTCGTTTACATGATGACTTTATTGACTTCATCGATTCTGTTGACTTTGTTGCTGACAATGGTGCAGTGCTTGTACGTGATGGCCAAATCATTCGTACGACTACTTTTTCTAAGAAATGCATTTTGCATTTGATCGACTATCTGAAACAGCGTTATCCTGGCGCTGTTGATACCTTATTAGTTAGCGGTGTTAAACACTCTTACTTTTTAAAGAGTACGCCAGCTGAATTTAAGCGAGGGCACCATTATTTCTACCCTAACAGCGTTGAAATTGATGACTTCAACCAAATTCCAGAAGATGATCAATACACCAAAATCACAGTCGATTATCCAAGTAAAGTCAGACGTGAATTAGAATATGGTTTTAATAGCCGCAGCGTTGAAAAAATTCACGTCACAACAAGTGGCTGGAATTACATGGATATCATCCCTCAAGGCGTTAATAAAGCTACTGGATTAAAAGAATTCTTAGCGTATCTTGATGTACCAAGAAGTGAATTAATTGCTTTTGGCGATGGTGAAAACGACATTGAAATGCTTAAACTGGCTGGTTTTAGCTATGCAATGGAAAACGGCCAAGATAGCGTTAAAAAGATTGCCAAGTTTATTGCTCCAAGCAACAACGACAATGGCGTCTTCAAAGTATTAAACAAATATCTAAATGAAGCAAACAACTAAAAAAATCTGCTGAGAATTTTTTCTCAACAGATTTTTCTTTTACTTATTTTTTATTTTGAGCAATTTGTTCTGCATAAGGATCAAGCTTAGGCAAAGCTGACTTAATACCCCAATAATAGAAGCAAAGTGAAATGATGATAATTACGACAAAGTCAAACGGATATTTAATCCAATCTTGACCACCAAAGCCGCTACTACCAACGTATGACATAATTGACATGAAGACCAAATAGACGATCATCCACCAGCAGTGCTTTAATTGTGCCTTTAAATTTGAATGTTGGTAGTGGATTTCGTAATAAATATATATTGGCAACCCTAACGCAATTACTAAAATAACTTGAATAGTTGTTGGCCACATTGACCAATAAATCGCTAAACTCGTTAATACAAAAGCAATTGGTGCAAGCCATGGCATATATCTTGGCTTAAATGGGCGATCAAGATCCGGACTGATTTTTCTTAACGTCATTACAGTGACTGGACCTGTTAAATAAGCAATCAAAGTAGCCGCAGTAATTACAGTAGCTAACAAGTTCCAGTTTCTAAATAGACTAACTAAAATAGTAGCTAAAACTAAATCAGTTACCATCGCATAACGTGGAATCAAGTACTTTTGATTAAGACGTCCTAACCATTTCGGCAAGTGGCGTGTATGAGTCATCGCAGCTAAGGCTCTTGAAGCAGTAGCAACAAATGCCACCCCAGTACCAAATGGTGAGACAAATGCATCAAGATAAAGCAAGATTACTAGCCAGTTAATGCCTAAAATAATTGCTAAATCCGCAAATGGTGACGTAAAGTTGATGCCGTGCCAACCTACTTTGGCTAGCATGCTTGGCTCAACTGCCCCGATAAAGGTTACTTGCAACATAATGTAGATTGCGGCCGTAACGAGCATTGAAATTAATACCCCACGCACGATATTCTTGCGTGGATTTTTTAATTCCCCACCCATATTGATTACAGTTTGAAAGGCATCATATGACATGATAATGCCAGAAACTGACGTTGCTTCAAAGATTGAACGTGAACCATATGGCATAAATTCATGAATGTTTGAGCCAAAGTTTTGTGCGTGGAAACCACTGCAAATCAGCGTAACAATCGTCAAAGTAGGTAATAAAATTTTGAAGACTGAAATCAGGTTGGTAAAATGCGTCATGATTTTTACCGACCAGAAGTTGATCATGGTAAAAATGAGCATAAACAGGAAAACAACGCCGATTCCTTCAAAAGTGATATTACCGTTTTTGATAAAATTCTTCGTCCAATTAGCCCAACTCCACGGCCATGAACTCATGTATTGCACCGCGGCTACAGCTTCCATCGGCACAAGCGTAACCAACGAAATCCAGTTAGCCCAGGCCGCAATAAAACCTAATAGCGGGCCGTGGCTGTATTGAGCATAGCGACTCATCCCACCACTTTCAGGGAACATCGCCCCCAATTCTACATAGGTCAATGCAATGGCAATAATGATCACTGCACCTAAAATCCATGAAAGGATGGCGGCCGGGCCGGCAATTTTTGCAGCCGAACCTGAACCAAATAGCCAGCCTGAACCAATCAATGAATTAAGTGCCAGCATGATGGCAGAAAATAGCCCTATTTTATGTCGTTTTAGCTTTTCCAAATAATCACTTATCCTATTCTTACCCCGTTATCGTATGTAGCTTTAAATTATAACAAAAAAGCCCCTAGTTTCCTACTAGGGGTTAGCTACTTTCTAATTGCATTCAAATAAGCACGATTGCTGCGAGGAAATTCCTTTTTAAAAGCAGCCAGCAATGCATGACGACACTCTGCAGTCTCAGCTAATGAGTATTCTTTTTCAAAATGCAGGTAGCCATCCTCAATTAAGGTTAGATTTTCACCATCATTTTTAACGATGATTGAACGATCCTTTTTGGCAGTAAATAATTTTATCTCTCGATACTGGCTTTTCGGATCGCACATCTTTTTTAATAAAGTTGTTGCTTGTTTAACTGGAATTAAACGCATGATTTATGTCCCTTCAAAATATTTCTAATTTTGTTGAAAATTCCCTTTTATTTTTAACAAAATTTTGCATAAAATAAAACCGTCCGCAACATGCGAACGGCTGTATTATGGGACATCATGCTTAGCCTCTCACTAAGGCTAAGCATGTTTTTATATATCATAATTATTTTAAAATAATTATCTTATAAACTACGTCTGATCTAAGGATAACACCGTTTTCATAATTGTTAAGCGCCGTTTTTATCATACTATAGCAACTTTTCTATGCTAAACAGTAAAAAAGCTACTTTGTACACATTTTCTGCAACTTTCTACCTCTAAACACAGTAAAATTATAATAGTAGAAAGAAGGGATATGATGCTCAAACTTAGTTTTGATAAAGCCGGCTGCAAATCTTTTTTCAAAAAGCATCCCCAAAATAAAAAGGTTGTTCAAACAAAGATTAGCTCTGCCATCGAAAAAGAAGTTCAAACCGGAATGAGCAAAGTGAAATTAGCCACACGCAAGAAGCTCAATAATCTTCCCTGCTATGAAATGCGGCTCAATCTTGGCAAAGCCGGTTCCGTTCGAATTGCCTTTACTGTTTATGATAATCAAGCTACACTTTATTACTTAACGACCACTTTGCAAAAGAGTGAATTCAGTAAGGAACTCGACAAGGCATTAAGAGGTATATTATAAGTAGATACTAAAAATTAGTTAAAATAATATATAAATTCAATAGATTATATTAAAACAAGGCCAAACACATGAATTAATCAAAAATTTATGTTATTCTGCTATACATCCATTAAAAATATGTTTATAATTTTTAGATTGAATAGGGGTGAAATTCTGATCATGAGAAAAGTTAACTATACTAAAAAGCATCACATGTATTTAATGAATCACGTTAATGGTGATGTCATCGAAGTTAAAATGGATAAGAAAAATAAATCTTTCAAGAAATTGAGACTTTATCGGCAAGACGGTTTAGGAAACTATTATCTAGATCCACATGCAGAGTTAAGAGATCAGAATAGTTTGGCCACTAAAGAAAATATTGTAGCAGCTGGTAAGAAAGTCAGTCATCATATCTCTGACATCAAGAACTGGCATCACAGAGTAAAGCCAGTTTTCAACGCTGATCACAAGATTATCGACTTCGAGCCTAGAATTGCATTGAAGCATCACACGCATATTCAAAATGCGAAGAGATACTTACGCCACCTAGACAATCACCATGCAGATTTCCTTTTCCGCAAGAATAATAAAGGTCGTTTAATGGCACCTTGGAACTACGTCAAGGACGTCATCTACGAAGACCGTAACAAAGAAATGGTTATCGCTCATAAGGTACATAAATTATCCAAATAATTGATATAGATAAAAAATACTAGAGAGTTTTTTAAGTTCTCTAGTATTTTTTTGTATCCAAGCGATAATTACTGAAATGGCAATTACGATTGGCAATAATTGAACTGAAATTAGTAACATCAACAAAATGATGACAAGCGGTGCATTTCTTAAAATCATCATGAGGCTTGTGGTTAGCACAATAGCAATCGTAATTCTAGGATCACCTGGCAACATTTGGGCAAGTGCTCCACCAATTGCTACGCTACAGAAAATTGCAGGGAAAATAGTTCCGCCGCGCCAGCCCATTACAAAACCAAGATTAGTAACGACTGCCTTGCCAATACCAATGATTAATAGGTATAAAACAGAGAAACGAAGCATCTCTTCACTGAAAGGAACAATGCGGAACTCACCTGAGAAAAGCATATTGACGCTGATCAACGTGCTTAATGCAAAAATTAGGCCGAAGATCCCACCCTGCCAGATTTTATTAATCCGTTCATTGATTAAAATGGCAAACCAATTCTTTAAGTGAACAAAGAAGTAACCAAAGCCAAAAACTACAATTAAAGCAGGTACGACATTAAGCAAGCTTGACCATGACCAAAAAATTATTCGATTATGGATGCCAAAGACACCTTTTTCTGGGAAAAGTTTAAAAATAAAGGCAGCTCCGGCTACGCCAACCAGCGTCAATAAAGTAATGATCAGTTTCTCTACTTTTTTATTAGAAAAAAGCGAACCAAACTTATCACTTTTTTCTAATTCTTGCTTTGGCATCTTAGCGAACCAGATATTTTTATTAAATTGACTAGCCCAACGAAGGCGATCACCTAGCCAGTTGATCATACTGCTGACTAAAACAGTCGTTGAGGCTTCTGGCCCGATACTTCCTCCGGCTCCCAAAGATGACAACCCTAAAACTGCGGTCTTCCACCAGTCATGATAGTTAACCTTGCCCTCTTTTTTAACTGAATAAAGAACTTTCTTAATCGTTAAAGGATAGTCTCCCAGTTTCTTATTCAAAAAGCCGATCAGGAAACCAAACGGAATACAAATAATAAATGGATACCAAATAGCACCTGTTAAAAGATATGGTCCCCAGATTCGCTTAATAATCCAGTTGATCAAGTTTAAGTATCCTGCTGTGAGCATCCCGATAATGGCGCTCCAGACAATCGCATATAATGCATGACTCGTTCTTCGCAAAATTAGTATCATCCCCTATGAGACTGTAAAATGTTTTGTGTAAGGATGAATGATTCCTTAAAGTTATTTCTTTAAATATTAGAAAAAGGAGTTCCTTTCCCGTATGATTGATTTGAACACATAAAAACAATACGGAAAGAAGAACCCTTTCATGAATGATTTTACCAAAAATATAGCCCAAGCACTATTTAATCAAGACCAAATTAATGATTTATTGCGCTAAGAAATTGAAAGAGCAGTTAATGATCTGCTAGAAGCTGAATTAATGACTCTTATGCAAGAAGCAGCTGGAATTCCGGCAATTCTAAAATTGGTGCTTATTATCGCAAGATTGATACCCAATTTGGAGAGATTGAAATCCAAGTACCGCGAGATCGCAATGGCAAGTTTCACCAAGCACACTCTACCCGATTATAAACAGCACTCAGATGTCTTAGAAGACATGGTTATCAAACTCTATTCTAAAGGCGTGACCACCAGAGAAATAGCTGATTTGATTGAGAAGATGTACGGCAGCCATTACAGTGCCATTGGTATCAAGCCTAACGGGCGCAAAGAAGTTATTGACTACTGCATAGCTCCAAATGAAAATATCGAAGTCTGGACAGAAATGCTTCAGAACATGAAAAGCCGGGGCTTAAAGCAAGTTGAACTGTTTCTTTCAGATGGCGTCGTTGGTATGAAGCAGGCGCTTGTAGAAGCTTATCTTAAAGCTCACTTTCAACGCTGCCTGGTACATGTTATGCGCAATCTTTGTACCAATGATCGTGAAGCAGTCATGAATGACTTTTACGCTAAATGGGGCAAGTTATACGGTCACATGGTAAGAAACTTAAAGGCAATCGAGGCTGATATGCTTGTATTTTATAATTATCCAAAGCAGATTAGACCGTCAATCTATTCAACGAACATGATTGAATCGTTTAACAATATTGTTAAGCGTAAAGCTGAATTTCCAACAGAGCAATCATTGGACACATTTATAGGCATCCAAGCATTGAGCTACAATGATCGATATTTCAATCGAATCCACAAAGCTTTGGCCAGGTTCAAGATACCTTAGAATCTACTTTGATTAGAAGATAAATTAAAAAATCAATCTAAGGGAAAGATCTATTTACACAAACTATTTGACAGTTTCCAAACCTTCTTCTTTTAGATAAAATTATTTACGCAGAAAGTTTTATGAGCGGTGGCTGTTTTACCTCTGGAGGTGAGATCTTATGGATCAAAATCTGAGAGAAAAGGTTAAGCTCGATGAGCGTATTCGAATCTATTTCGTTGATGCTGTTATTTGGGACATTTTTGTTGGCTTTGCTAACATATATCGACCAACATCACAAAAAATAAACAAAAACGCCGCTCAAATTGATAACTTTTGGCCGAGTTACTTTGAGCAGGCGTATGTCGAAAATTTAACTTTTACCTCCGCTCTTAAAGCGGGCTGCATGGGAGAGTCACGACTCTCCTTTTTTTCATACTTAAATTATACCATGAACACGAAAAAAGACCCGCAGAATTAATTGCGAGTCTTTCATTTTTTACGTTAATAAACTGAATCATGGGCACGATAAACGTCTTTAATACGAGCGTATTTATTCTTACCAAGCTTATACATGTTGTGCTTTGCACGTCCATAAACATAAAAGCTTGTTTCAGCTGGAATAAGGCCAGCCTTAACTAATTTAGTAATATGTTTTCTTCCCTTTTTAACTCGCTTATAGCGATAAAAGTTTATTGCACCTTTACCAGTACAATCCATATCGACTACTTGAGCTTTAACTGGCTTCAAAGGATCCGTACCATTTTTGATAGTTCTGGTAATTGAAACACCAATAGGTTTATTGCTTGGAATACCATTTACCATCTTTGATTCATCCTGATCATCATAGGTCAAATCTCTTAAAGGCAATTTCCAACTGCTAGTTTCAATTCCAGGGTTAACATCAGATTTACCAGCATAATGACCCATACCGATATAATCAGCGTCACCACCAGGAATATTAATCAAAGCATCATACAATCTTTCCTTCGGTTCTTCATTCATGTATGGTTGTGCCTTACCGTCAACAACATTACCACTAGATCCTTCAGGTGTGTATGTTAATGGGATAAATAATTCTTGAGTATATGTACCATTATTAAGTGCAGAAACTTTTTCTATCTTAGCGTATTCCCACCATGGCACCATTTCTCCTTGGAGCAATGAACTGAAATGGTCCATGATCATCTTGCGCTCTTTTTTACTGATATCAATAAAACTCTGTGCCTCTGAGTATGGGTGTGAACGATTGGCAGAGTCACCCATTCTGTAGTATTCAGTCCATGCATCCTTAGTCTCAACCGCACTAGCTTTTTGCGTACTCATTGCAGCAACCGGCGCTGTTAACATCACAGCGGCGAGCAATGTCATTAATTTATGCTTTTTCATTTTTCATATCCTCCTAAACACCAGATATTATATTGCAAAACATACGCTTTTCAAACTCCGCTCGTTTTATAACTTTGGCTATTTATTGAGTGTACTATAATTTACTCTTAAAACGGGCTACAAAGGGAATCTTTCAATCCCCCTTTTCTTCTAAAATTATACTATGAATACCAAAAAAGACCCGCAAAATTAATTGCGAGTCTTTCATTTTTATTCCCATTCAATAGTGGAAGGTGGCTTACTGGTTACATCGTAAACTACACGGTTAACGTTATCTACTTCGTTTACGATTCTATCTGAAATGTGACCAAGTACGTCCCATGGAATCTTAGCAAAGTCTGCAGTCATCCCATCAATTGAAGTTACGGCACGAATACCAATCGTGTAGTCGTAAGTACGGCCATCACCCATTACCCCAACTGAACGAATACCTGGAAGAACTGTGAAGTATTGCCAAATCTTTTCTTGCAATCCTGCACGCTTGATTTCTTCACGTAAAATTGCATCAGATTCACGCACGATCTTTAACTTGTCTTCGGTAACTTCGCCAAGAACACGAATACCAAGACCTGGCCCTGGGAATGGTTGACGCCATACCAAGTCATGTGGAATACCTAACTTTTCACCAAGTTCACGAACTTCATCCTTGAACAACTTACGAAGTGGTTCAATCAACTTGAAGTGCATGTCCTTAGGAAGGCCACCCACATTGTGGTGTGACTTGATAGTTTGGGCAGTATTAGTACCTGATTCGATCACGTCGGTGTACAAAGTGCCTTGAGCCAAGAAATCGACATCTTTAATCTTCTTGGCTTCTTCGTTGAAGACCTCGATAAATTCCTTACCAATGATCTTACGCTTATTTTCAGGATCAGTTACACCCTTAAGCTTGTCCAAGAATCTCTTTTGCGCATTAACACGGATGATGTTTACACCAAGGTCCTTGTTCAAAGCCTTCATTACTTGGTCGCCTTCGTCTTTACGCAGCATCCCGTGGTCAACGAAAATAGCAGTCAATTGATCGCCAATTGCCTTATGAAGCAAAGTGGCGGTTACACTTGAATCAACACCACCTGAAAGGCCTAAGATAACCTTCTTGTCGCCGACTTCCTTACGGATCTCATCAACTTGCATATCGATGAAGTCATCCATCGTCCAGTTAGCTACGGCGCCACAAACGTCAAAAGCAAAACGCTTCAAGATATCCAAACCATATTCTGAGTTACGAACTTCAGCGTGGAATTGAATACCATAGAACTTCTTGTCTGGGTTAGCAATAGCAGCGATTGGACAGTTCTTGCTTGAAGTAGTTACTTCGAAGCCCTTAGGTGCTTGAGTTACTAAGTCACCGTGGCTCATCCAAACGTATTGCTTGCTTGGTAAGCCCTTGAACAAAGCACTGTCTGGATCTTCAACAGTAATGTTTGCTCTACCGTATTCCTTGTTGTCAGCAGGTTCAACCTTACCACCCAAGTCATAGCTCATCAGTTGCATCCCGTAACAAATACCCAAAATAGGAATACCTAATTTAAAGATTTCAGGATCAACCTTCAAAGCACCTTCGTCATAAACACTATTTGGCCCACCTGAGAAAATAATTCCCTTAGGATTCATTTCCTTGATCTTGTCAATTGAAAGATCGTGGGGCAAAAGTTCTGAGTAGATGCCAAAATCACGAATGCGTCGAGTGATTAATTGATTGTATTGACTACCAAAGTCAAGAACAATAATCTTGTCAAAATCGTCTAGATTTTTAGCCACTTGATTCTCCCTCTTTTCAACTACACGTTTTTAGTCAACTTTACTAGGAATTTTCAAAAAGGTCAATCAATATTTATGAAACCGAAGTTAAATGTTCAGCTTTTAGGTAATGCAACTACCAGTTGCAACCGCTAGTTGCCTAAGACGCAAGCAAAAAGTTATTGTTAACAACTAAACTTTTTTATAAATTAAAATCATCAACAAAACAGAAAGAACGACCAATTATGAAACTAGGTCAAAAAATTGCGGATCTACGCAAAAAATCTGGTCTCTCCCAGGAAGCGTTAGCTGAAAAAATGAACGTCAGTCGCCAAGCCGTTTCTAAGTGGGAAAGTAATCAATCGATACCTGACATCAAAAAGATAGTCGATTTATCAGAATTATTCGGGGTTACCACTGACTATTTATTAAAGAATGGGACACCATCTTTTGAATTACCCGGGAAAAGTTCTGAAGAAAAAATAGAAAAAGCTTTACCAGCAATCACTGATCAAGAAATTGATCAATACTTAGAAGTCGCAAAAAAGGCGGCCCACTTTGAAAGTTTATCGATCGCTTTATTCTTTGTAGCACTTGCAATATTTTGTCTATTTTTGTCTTTTACATTCATTGCTTCTAGGATCTCCGGGACAATAGCGTATACAGCCCCAATTGTCATCATCGCTATTGCATTGGGCTAGTTTATTCATGCCAAATTGATGATCCGTGAATTCAAATCAATCACTCAAAAGAAGTTTGCTTTAACATCTACACAAAATTATTTAATTGATTCATCTGCTCATGAATTTAGGAAAAAGAATAACCGATGAATCGTTATCGGTGTAGTGCTCTGCATTCTTGCCATCATTCCACTTATAATGATCTGGACTTTGCATCTTTTACCTGTTTGGAGCTGGACATGGGCAGTATTAATGATTACTTTTGTCTTACTTAGCATTGCCAGTTATCAATTTACTTTCTACTTCTTACGGCAACTTGCCTTTAAAACAATTTCTGGACGTAGAAAACATTTACCCAAAGAAGAGAAAAGCTTGTTAATTAACGGTAGCGTGATTTTCTGAATTGTTTTACTTCTTGTTTACTACCTCATTCGTCATTACGTGCAAGATCCTAGCATTGCTGACCACGTTTCAGGTCTCATCTTTAACCTAGCATTAGTCACTTATCTAATTTTCACATTAAGATTTTTTAAAAAGAAGGCGAAATAAAAAACATATTACTTCTCCAACAAGAAATAATCGAACATTAAAGCAAAATTTTCTACTTGTGTTCGGCAATGTATTTTGTTACTATTAAACCAACACAAGAATATCTATATATCGTCGAAATAAGGTCGACAGTTTCTACCCACTACCGTAAATGGTGGACTATAGGTGAATGAAAGTTAAGAAAAACATCTTAAGGACTTCTTTTACCTAAACGTAGGTAGAAGAGGTCCTTATTTCTTTAGGAGGATTAAGTAGTTGAAGTTATTAGAAGACAGAATTAAACGAGATGGGGAAGTTTTAGACGGCGATGTTCTTAAGATTAACTCATTCTTGAACCACCAAGTTGATCCCAAGTTAATGATGCAAGTTGGTGAAGAATTCAAGCGACTTTTCGCCGATGAAAAAATCGACAAGGTTTTGACCTGTGAAGCATCAGGTATCGCACCTGGCATCATGACCGCTTATCAATTGGGCGTGCCAATGGTCTTTGCCAGAAAGAAGAAGCCATCTACTCTTAACGACGCAGTTTACTGGGCAGATGTCTTCTCATACACCAAGAAGGTTACCAACAAGATCTGTGTTGAAGAAAAATTCTTACACAAAGGTGAACACCTTTTAATCGTTGATGACTTCGTTGCCCACGGTGAAGCCGTTAAAGGTATGGTTAACATTGCTAAACAAGCCGGCTGTGACATCGTTGGTGTCGGTGCCGTCGTTGCCAAAACCTTCCAAGGCGGAAGCGACTGGGTTAAAAACGAAGGCTTACGCTTTGAAGCACTAGCAAGTATCGACAGTTTCAAAGACGGTAAAGTACACTTCGAAGGAGAAGAATAAATAAAAAATGGCACAAAAAGAAGTTAGTCACAAAAAAGCTGCTGTCTTAGGTTTGCAACACCTGCTCGCCATGTATTCCGGTGCTGTTGCCGTTCCTCTTTTGATCGGTACCGCACTTAAATTCAATAGCGAACAAATGACTTACCTTGTTTCCATTGATATCTTCATGTGTGGTCTTGCCACCATGATCCAATTGTTCCGCAACAAATACTTTGGTATCGGCCTTCCCGTTGTTTTAGGCTGTGCCATCCAAGCTGTTGCACCACTTGAAATGATCGGGCAAAAATTTTCGATCAACACGATGTACGGCGCAATCATCGTCGCCGGTATCTTCGTTTTCCTAGTCGCTGGTTGGTTCTCAAAAATTAAAAAGCTGTTTCCGCCAGTCGTCACAGGAACTTTAATTACAGTTATTGGGTTAACTTTGATTCCTGTTGCTGTCCAAAACATGGGCGGTGGCAATGCTCAAGCCAAAGACTTCGGTGATGCGAAAAATCTTATCGCTGCCTTTCTTACCATCCTCATCATCGTTGCCATCGAAGTCTGGACCCAAGGATTCCTTCGTTCAATTTCCGTTTTGATCGGATTAATCGCCGGAACCGTTATTGCAAGTTTCATGGGACTTGTTTCCTTAAAACCAGTTATGCAAGCTTCATGGTTCCACCTGCCACAGCTTTTCTACTTCGGAGTGCCTGAATTTGAATGGTCGTCTTGTTTAACAATGATCATCATTGCATTGGTTTCTATGGTTGAATCAACCGGTGTCTTCTTTGCAATCGGCGACCTGCTTCATAAAGATATTACCGAAGATGACCTTAAACGCGGTTATCGTGCCGAAGGACTGGCACAAGTCTTCGGTGGGCTTTTCAACACCTTCCCCTACACTACATTCTCACAAAACGTTGGCCTGCTTCAATTATCTGGTATCAAAACAAAACGCCCAATCTACTGGGCTGCCGGCTTATTGATGGCTATGGGTCTTCTTCCTAAAATCGGCGCTTTAGTAACCATTATTCCTGATTCTGTCTTAGGCGGCGCCATGTTAGTCATGTTCACCATGATCGCCGTTCAAGGGATCAAAATGTTAACCAAAGTTGACTTTGAAAACAACCGTAACATCTTGGTTGTAGCTATCTCTATCGGATTAGGTTTAGGCGTTACCGTTTACCCACAAATCTTCCAAGACCTTCCTCAAACTATTCAATTGTTCTTGGGTAACGGTATCGTAGTAGCCAGCATTTGTGCTACTTTGCTTAACCTTATATTTAATGGAAGAAGTGGTGCCAAATAAGCTGAATATCCCATTTCATAATTTATAAATCTCACATATTTTTTCTATAAATATTTCTTTAGACCCTACATAAAACGCCTGACAAAAAATCAGGCGTTTTACTTTTTATGATAATGTCTAAACTATCTAGGTGCTCGATCAGGTGCGAAGAACGAAATGATGGGCAAAACTAAGTACATGATTAAGGTAATTTTAGGCAAAAGAATTAAAACTACAGCTAGCGGCATCCCAATCAACAGCATTCTAACTAACGCGGTCTGCCAAACGGCTCCCTTATGAACGCGGCCATAATTGCCAGCCACAAAGATCCAACACACACATTTGCACCAACAGATAAACGCCGCCGTAGACTGCTAGCGCCATTTGCAAAGGATCAATGATAATCCACTTAGTCATCACGGGAATAAACGATAGTGTCAGTAGAAAAAAATCTGCGATGACGACCTGTTTCGTCGCTCTTTTAAAGGTGATAAAGATGCGGTGCGCATCATACCAAAAGTCGCCGTCACTTCTAGGTGCAGGAATCGACAACACCATAATCATAATCGCAATCACGCCATCGTTAAAAGTGAGTAGGTATTCTCTTAGTGATGTCT
The DNA here is from genome assembly GCF_000615285.1 of Lactobacillus kitasatonis DSM 16761 = JCM 1039. Classification (GTDB taxonomy): domain Bacteria; phylum Bacillota; class Bacilli; order Lactobacillales; family Lactobacillaceae; genus Lactobacillus; species Lactobacillus kitasatonis. Next base: position 104,701 of record NZ_BALU01000004.1, read on the forward strand.
GAAATCGTTCAAAAAATCTATCCTGCTTGTCTTTTTCTATACTTATTCTTCCCCTTAATCTTAATCATTATCTATAATAGGAATAGAAGAAAAGTTTTTCAATAGCGAGGAAAATATGCCGAACCAATATCATAATTTCAACAATCAAAATCTCGAAAGCCACATTCTATTTTATGGTGAGCAAGCTTGTCAGCCTGACGAATACTTCGAAGGCAATAATTTGCGCAAAAACGATGTCCTCTATTACATCATGTCGGGTAAAGGCACTTTTACTTCAAGCGGCCACCACTCAGTCAAATTGAAAGAAGGCGACCTATTCTACATTCCACGTAGTCAAACCTGCTACTTTCAAGCAGATCATGATGAACCATGGCAGTATTTCTGGATTGGGTTAGCCGGTCCTGGCACCAACCAGATGATTAAGGCTTCTAATTTGCCTAATAAAAACTTTTTGCGGCAGATTCAGAACACTAAGTTCTTCACGACTTTACATAAAATCTACGGTATTTTAAACAAGAAGACCTCGCTACTTAATAACATTCAAATCATCTCTCTCACCTATCAGCTCTTCTATTACCTCGTCGACGAATTTCCTGATCACCCACCGGTTCGCAAGACACCTGAGGTCGATCAATACCAGATCGCTATTGATTATTTGAACAAAAACTACACCGACCCTACTTACAACATCGTGGAGCTCTGCAACCGGCTTGGCGTTTCGCGTAGTTTTTTGTATGCCCTATTTAGAAAGAATACCAAGATTTCGCCGCAAAAATATCTGATGCAATTGCGGATGGAGGCCGCTAAGAAGGAGTTGCAAAATACTACGCATAATTTAAAGCAAATCGCGCATACGGTCGGCTACGGCGACGAATTCACTTTCTCCAAGGCATTCAAACGATATAGCGGCGTCAGTCCTAACGTATTTCGTGGAAATTAATGTCTTTTTTGCATACAATATTAATATGAAGCAAATTTTATCTAGTAAAGGAATGATCAAATGAAACAAACAGAATGTACTACTATCTTAGTTGGTAAAAAAGCAACTATTGACGGTTCAACCATGATCGCTCGTAGTGAAGACGGCGGTCGTGTTATTATCCCTGAAGGCTTCAAGGCAGTTAACCCAGAAGACCAACCTAAGTACTACACTAGCGTTATCAGCAAGCAAAAGATTGATGACGAAGATTTAGCTGAAACTCCTCTTCGTTACACTTCTGCACCTGATGTTTCAGGTAAAAATGGTATTTGGGGTGCTGCAGGTATCAACGCAGAAAACATTGCGATGACTGCTACTGAAACTATCACTACTAACTCACGCATCCAAGGCGTTGACCCACTTCTTGACCCATCAGAAGGCGGTTTAGGTGAAGAAGACTTTGTTACTTTAACTCTTCCATACCTTCATTCAGCATTTGACGGTGTTAAGCGTGTAGGTTACCTTGTTGAAAAATACGGTACCTACGAAATGAATGGTATGGCCTTCTCAGACAAGGACACTATTTGGTACCTTGAAACTATCGGTGGCCACCACTGGATCGCACGTCGCATCCCTGACGATGCATACGTTATCGCACCAAACCGTTTGAACATCGATGAATTTGACTTTGATGACACTGACAACTTCGCCGCCTCAAGCGACTTGAAGGACTTAATCAGTGAATACCACTTGAACCCAGACCGTGAAGGTTACAACATGCGTCACATCTTTGGTTCATCAACTATCAAGGATGCTCACTACAACAACCCACGTGCTTGGTACATTCACAACTACTTCGATCCAGACTTTGGCGGCACTCCTGCTGATCAAGATCAACCATTCATTTGCCACGCAAACCGTTTGATCTCAATCGAAGACATTAAATGGGCTGAAAGTTCACACTACCAAGACACTCCATATGATGCTTACGGCGATCAAGGTACTCCTGAACAAAAGAAGACTTTCCGTCCAATCGGTATCAACAGAAACTTCGAAACTCACATTTTGCAAATCAGAAACGATGTTCCTGCAGAAATCGCTGGTGTTCAATGGTTGGCATTTGGTCCTAACACATTCAATTCAATGGTGCCATTCTACACTAACGTAACTACTACTCCAGAAAGCTTCCAAACTACTCCTAAGTTCAACTTGAGCAAGATCTTCTGGCTTAACAAGTTAACTGCACAACTTGGCGACACCAACTACCGTGTTTACGGCGAACTTGAAGATGCCTTTGAACAAAAGAGTTTGGCACAATGCCACAAGATCCAACACGACACTGACAAGGAAGTTAAGAATCTTTCAGGCAAGGAATTGCAAGACAAGTTGATCGCGGCTAACCAAAAGATGGCTGACACTGTTTACAACAACACTGTTGAACTTCTTGGCCAAATGGTTGATGAAGGTCACGGTTTGATGACTTTGAAGTATGACTTGCTTGACTAGTAGAAGGGCAAAATTCTAGATAATAAAAATCACATGGGAATAAAATGTCATGTGATTTTTTTGTACAAAAAAGACGAAACAGCCTACCCTGCTGTTCCGCCACAATATGATTTTACTAATCTTTAGTAATTATGCAAGTCCTGCTTTTAGATATTATCTAAAACGCCTGGTACATCCGGGTCGTCTTTAATTGTTACGTCAGCACCAAGTTGGCGTAACTTTTCTTGAACTCGATCATAACCACGTAAAATATTACCGGCCTTATCAATAGTCGTCGTACCATGTGCCATAAGTCCAGCGATCATCAAACAAGCACCCGCACGAATTTCACCGGCAGTTACTTCTGCTCCGTGAAATTGAGGTGTTGGATGTGCCAAAATAATATTATCTTCAACCTTGATGTTGGCACCCATCTTTTGTAATTGAGCAATATGTCCAATTCGCTTGGGATAAATGTTATCGATTACTACGCCTTCACCAGACTTAGCGGTCAAAAGAAGTGGCGTAATTGGCTGTTGTAAATCTGTCGCAAAGCCAGGATATACATCAGTCTTCACTTGCACCATCTTCAAATCACCGGCTGGGTAAACGTAAAGTGAATCTTCATCCGCATCAATCACAACGCCCATTTCTTCAACCTTAGCAAGGTATGAATCAAGGTGTTCTTCAATAATATTATGAATACGAATGCCGTTACCGATGCATGCAGCAAGTGATACGTAAGTTCCAGCTTCAATTCTGTCTGGAATAATAGTATGTGGAATTTGTGCTTTAAGCATATCCACACCTTCAATACGAATCGCATCAGTACCAGCACCACGAATAACTGCCCCCATGTTGTTCAAGAAGGTAGCTAAATCAATAATCTCTGGTTCTTTCGCTGCATTTTCAATAATGGTTTGGCCTTGTGCAGTTACACTGGCCATAATAATATTCATCGTTGCACCAACAGATGGCATCTTAAGGTGAATCTTCGCACCATGTAAGCCATCTTCAGGAGCCGTAATTATAATTTGGTCATTTTCATTTTTTACGCTGGCGCCTAAGGCTTCAAAGCCCTTAATATGCTGGTCAATAGGACGTGGTCCAATATCGTCACCACCAGGGAAGCCCACAACTGCTTTGCCAAAACGACCAAGAAGTGCACCCATAAAGTAATATGAAGCACGCAAACTCTTAATCTTACCAGCTGGCAAAGGACTCATCTTAATATCTGTTGGATCAATGCGCAAAGTTGTCTCTCCAAAATCACAATGCACATCCATCTCACTTAATAAGTCCATCAAGTTAATAACATCAGCAATTCTTGGGACGCCTTCCAAAGTTACCGGTGTTCTAGACAAAATTGATGCCGGAATCAATGCAACAGTTGAGTTCTTAGCTCCACCAATCCAAACATCACCCTGCAGGGGCTTTCCACCATGAATAATCATCTGCTTCATTGGCGAAAACAAATCCTTTTCTCTTTCAATTAATCATAATAATGTTAAAGGATATTGACAAAAAAAACAAGAGCTGAGGTCCTCAGTTCTTGTTTTCTTAAGATTTTGTATAATTCAAATCTATTATTCTAGAATTTTTGTGCTGGAAGACCACTAGCTGCACCAATAAATGACTTGAATAAGCCTTCTGGACGTTGTGGACGACTCAAGAATTCTGGGTGGTATTGAGCTGCGATGAAGAACTTCTTCTTTGGCAATTCAATAATTTCAACTAAGCGGTTGTCTGGTGAAACACCTGAGAAGACCATGCCGGCCTTTTCAAATGCGTCACGGTACTTGTTGTTGAATTCGAAACGGTGACGGTGACGTTCTTGAATAACATCTTGATCATCATAAGCTTCACGAGTCTTAGTACCCTTCTTAAGAGCAGCTGGGTAAAGACCTAAACGTAAAGTACCACCGATGTTTTCTTCATCACGCTTGTCAGCCATGATGTCGATGATGTTGTTCTTGCAGTTTGGTTCTGCTTCTGCAGAGTTTGCATCTTCAAGGTGTAATACGTCACGTGCAAATTCAACACTAGCCATTTGCATACCCAAGCAAATGCCTAAGAATGGGATATCATTTTCACGAGCGTACTTGATAGCAGTGATCATACCTTCAAGACCACGAGTACCAAAACCACCAGGAACGATTAAACCATCTGAACCCTTCATGATTTCTGCAATATTGTCTTCAGTTACATCTTCAGCTTGAACCTTATCAACTTCAATCTTAGTGTTGTAAAGGTAACCTGCGTGTTGCAAAGCGTCAGTAACTGAAATGTAGGCATCTTCAAGTTCTACATACTTACCTACTAAAGTAATCTTAGTCTTGTGCTTCAAGCTCTTAGCACGTTCGTCAAGCTTCTTCCAAGCTTCCATGTCAGCTTCTGGCTTTGAACTTTCAAGATGCAAGAAGTCACAAACTTTTTGATCCATTCCTTGCTTTTGGAAAGCCAAAGGCACATCGAACAATGAAGGAGCATCAATTGATTCAATGATTCGGTCAACAGGAACATCGGTGAAGGTTGAGATCTTGTCCTTGTGTTCTTGGTCGATTGGCTCTTCCGCACGAAGAACAAGCATGTTTGGTTGAATACCGATGCTGCGAAGTTCTGCAACTGAATGTTGAGTTGGCTTAGTCTTCATTTCGTGAGCTGCGTGAAGAAGTGGCACTAAAGTACAGTGAATGTACATTACGTTGTCTTGACCAACTTCACGACGCATTTGACGAATAGCTTCCATGAATGGAGTTGATTCGATATCACCAACAGTACCACCAATTTCTGAAATGATTACGTCAGAATCAGTAGTAAGAGCTGCACGCATGATCTTCTTCTTGATCATGTCAGTAATATGAGGAATTACTTGAACTGTTGCACCATGGTAGTCACCACGACGTTCTTTTTCCAAAACTTCTTGGTAAATCTTACCAGTAGTTACGTTAGAATACTTGCTAGTTCTAACGTCTACGATTCTTTCATAGTGACCTAAATCAAGGTCTGCTTCTGTACCATCGTCGGTAACATAAACTTCACCGTGTTGGTATGGGTTCATTGTACCTGGGTCAATGTTGATGTATGGGTCAAACTTTTGCATGGTTACCTTTAAACCACGATTCTTGAGAAGTCGACCTAGACTTGATGCAGTAATACCCTTACCAAGTGAAGATACGACACCGCCAGTTACGAAGATGTATTTTGTCATTTTCTGCTCCTTTATTATTTATCCTTCAAACAAAAAAGCTCCCTTAAGTTAGGGAGCTAAACGCACATAGGGTGCCCAAGAAAAATATTATCTGCTTTTTCTTCTTAAGTCAAGCGTCAAGCAAATTAATTATCTTCTTCGTCATCATCGTCATCGTTTAATTGTGACAATTGACCTTCGATACCGTCTGGCAACACGTCATCAGTATCATCGTTATCTTCATCGTAATCAGAATCGTCGTCGCCGTAGTCGTCATCGCTATCATCAGCAGTGGCATCTAAGTCGTCGTCTTCTGGGTCGTCATTGTCGTAGTCGATGATGTCATCGTCACCAGTTGCACTGGCTAAGAAGGCATTAACCTTCTTGTGGTGCTTGCGTACATCGTCTTCATCTTCATCTTCTGGGTGGTTAACTTCTTCGTCAACTGATTCGTATGGGAACCATGAGCGAAGTGCCCAAACATTTTCACCCATGGAAATAAATTCACCATCGGTGTTCATGTCAGTATAGAATTGTGGCAAACGTTCACGAATTTCTTCGTCACTCTTGTTCAAGTATTTTTGTACGGCATTAACAATATCGCAAATGCCATTCTCTTACCATTATCTTCCAAAATTGCACGAGCAACTTCGATCATTGATAATTCGTCGCGGTTTTTGTCTTTAAATTTGTCTAATCCCACAGCTGTACGTCCTCTCTTTTACAATCTTTACTATTCTACTAGGCGTTTAAGTAAAAATCAACGTGACTGCATAGTTACCTATTAAGTATAGTCCATTAAAGAGGTCATATTCAACCCGAAGTTTATGAGAACCTTCATCTTCTGTGTATTCGAGCAGGTTGGTCACGCTGACCATATCCATTTGTCTGCCTTCAACTACATAACGGCAGCTCTCCTTTTCACCGGGAACAAACTTCATGAACGAGTAGTTGTTGTGATCAACGCCTCGTCTGATCAACAATTTGTCGTCCTTTAAAAGCACTTTGACGGGAATTGCACCCTCTTCAGCGTAGGAAATGCGAATAATATCCCCGTCTTCGGTCATCTTTCCTGGTGCTGTTCTGGTAAAAGTTTCAGTATCGTTATCTTGAGTAATTTTGCTAGTTAAATTGATTGTAATATCAGTCACGCTCTCATCCCTTTCGTTAAGCACTTCAGACACATCTTTGCTATAATTTATATAGTTATACTCTATTTTAATATATTTTTTCAAAAATTAAATTAACAAGCTTGGTGAATGTTTATGGCAAGATTTCAAAGTGAAAAACTAAAACAAGAAGTTGTACTCCGTGACCCGGTGCACGGCTACATCCATATTGAAGATAAAGTTATCTTCGATATCGTAAAATCAAAAGAATTCCAGCGGATGCGCAGAATTAAGCAGATTGGACCTGTCAGCTATGTCTTTCCTGGGGGAACGCACACCAGATTTGAACATAATTTGGGCGTTTATGAATTAACGCGCCGCATCTGCGATATCTTCGCAAAGAAATATCCTTCGATAATACCAGGAGACGGCCTCTGGGACGATGATAACCGTCTGTTAGTAGAATGTGCTGGCCTGCTTCACGACATCGGCCACGGCCCTTATTCGCACACATTCGAGCACCTTTTTGGCACCAACCACGAAAAGATTGGGCAAAAGATCATCAAGGATCCTAATACTGAAATCAACAAGGCATTAAAACAAGTTGCGCCAAATTTTCCTGAACAAGTTGCTAGCGTAATTGCTAAAACTTACCCTAACCCTCAAGTAGTTAAGATGATTTCAAGTCAGGCTGATGCCGACAGAATGGACTACTTGAAACGTGATACCTACTTCACTGGCGTTAACTACGGACGCTTTGATTTGTCCCACATTTTGCGCGTGATTCGCCCATACCAAGGTGGCATTTGCTTTACCAATAACGGGATGCACGCGGTAGAAGACTATATCGTGTCACGTTACCAAATGTACCAACAAGTCTACTTCCACCGCGTTGGTCGTTCAATGGAAGTTATCTTGCACCACTTGCTTGAACGTGCTCAAGACATTTACAAAGAAGGCAATTTAAAAGTTACACCTAGTTTGGCCAAGTTTTTGGCTGGCAACTGGACGCTTGAAGACTACTTAAAGTTAGACGACGGCGTCATGGAAACTAACTTCTTGATGTGGACAGAAGCACAAGATCCCATTTTATCTGATTTAGCCAAGCGCTATTTATACAGAAAGCCACTCGCTAGCGTCAGAATCGATGAAGAAACTAAGAACTTGTTGCCAAAATTGAAGAATTTGATCAAGCAAGCCGGCTTCAACCCAGATTACTACACCGCTACTAACTCAGCTTTTGACGAACCATACGATGCTTACAAGCCTACTGGTAAAAATGCCAACAGCCAAATTGAAATCATGCAAGATGATGGTAGCTTAATCGAATTATCGCAATTGAGTCCATTGGTTCGCGCCTTAAATGGTACCTTCCAAGGTGACGAGCGTTTCTTCTTCCCTAAGACAATGTTGTCTCACAACGAAGATCAACCTCAAATCTTTGAACCACTTTATGAACAATTTCAAAAATATATTAAAAATGGTGCATTAAGGTACTTAAGAAGACCTAGAAAGAAATAAAATATAAGTATAAATGAAAGTGAGGTATTTGTTATGAACAATGATGTAAGAACTCAAATCAACCCAGAGGATGAACCAAAACGTGCTGAAAAGAGTGGTTACACTCAAGTGAAAGACCTGATGAACACTATTCACGGCTACTGCATGGATTACACTAATGCATCTTTCAAATTTATCCATGAAAATAAGGATTTAGTCAAAGATATTGTCGACATTAGTTGTAAGACAGCAATGGTCGCTTGTGTTGCGACAGCTAGCGTAAGCATTGCTAAGTTCATGTCAGACGTTAAAAAATAAGTAGATCAAAATAGCCTAGTTCAAACGAACTAGGCTGTTTTTTATTGCTTATTCAGTTCAAGCAAAAGCGAATACAAGGCACCATATAAGTTAGAATCGTTGCCATGCTTTGCGGCAATAATTTTTGGTGGGATCATCTGCTTGCCAATCATTGGGTTGATTTCCAGGATTTTAGCTAATTGATTATTGATTTCTTCAATCAAGATTGGCTGGTTGCTGATGCCACCACCAATCACAAACTTCGAGGCATTGATCACAGTTTGAATATTAATAATCATAATCGCAACGTTGCGGCAGTAACGTTTAAAAATTGCCAATGCACGTAAATCACCATTATTGATCGCTTCAAAGGCAGTAAGTCCATCATCTAAATCTTTATTTCCAAGAGCTAGATTTACCTTTTTAACCATATTAACGGCAGAACAATTATCACCAGTATATGCAGCCTTGTTCTTTGTGCCGATACCAGAATTAGTAATCATCCAGCTAAGCTCACCGGCTTGGAAAGTCCAGCCATGCAAAAGATGATTATTAACAACGACACCGCCGCCAACACCAGTGCCTAGAGTAATTGCAACACCAGTATCTACTCCGCGCAATTCGCCAAGCCATTGCTCTGATAAAGCTGCTGCTTTGCCATCATTCTCTACGCTAATTGGCACATTGTATTTGTCACCTAAAGCTTCCTGAAGATTTAAACCATCAAGGAACTTTAACGCACCACCGAAATAAATGATCTTATTTTCAGTATCGATCTTACCTGGTGCACAGATTGCGATACCTTCAAATTGATCCTGATATGAATCGATCACTTCATACATGTTTTCCATAAATGCAGTAAGATTTTTTACATCTGTTTTAACGCGGTCTTTTTCTAGAATATGTCCTTTTTCGTCGATTAAGGCATACTTCAGATTCGTTCCGCCAATGTCAATTGAGAGATATTTTTTCATTATTTTCCCCTATTAAAAATGAGCTTCTATTCTACAAATTAAATGATAGAGATAAAAGCTCATTTTTTCTACTTTAAATTATTTTTCTTCTTTAGCTTTGGCAGCTTGTTCTTGTTTGTAAAGCACGTTGTCATAGCTACGTGCAAATGGCAAATATACAAAGAATGAAATGATTAAGATAATAGCCTGCCAAATAGCAACTTTCCAACCACCGATTAAGAAACCAGAAATTACAGGTGGAGTAGTCCATGGAACCTGGACCCCGTTAAGGTATGGCAAGATACCTGCTTTGATTAATAAGTAAGTTGAACCAGCTGAAAGTGGTGGCATGATAAAGAATGGAAGTGCAAGCATTGGGTTCATAACAATAGGAATACCGAATAATACAGGTTCATTAATGTTAAAAATACCAGGAACCAATGCCAACTTACCAATACTTCTCATTTGAGCTGATCTAGCCATGAAACACATGAAGACAACCAAACCGATAGTCATACCTGCACCAGTTACAGTTGAGAATTGGTCAAACAAACCTTGAATAACGATGTGACCACCGTGTGCAGCGTCTACGTAACCGTATTTCTTAAAGATAGCTGCGTTTTGCAAAGCGTTGGCACCCAAAATTGGACCAGCAATACCACCAACCAAAGTTGAACCGTGAACACCAAAGAACCAGAAGAATGGTACTAGCAAAGTCAAAACTAAGATACCACCAAATGAGTCGGTTATACCTTGAAGTGGTGTTTGAATAGTTGCGTAAATCCATTGAGTTAAAGTAGTATGAGCTACCTTTTCAAAGAAGATATATACAAGAAGCCATAATGCAGTCAATACAGTTGCTGGGATCAAAGCAATAAATGAGTTAGCAACTGCAGGTGGAACTTGTTCAGGCAACTTAATAGTAATCTTACGCTTAACAAACCAAGTATAAATCCAACCAGTAAGTAAACCAACAATGATCGCAGCGATCATCCCTTGACCCCCAAGCCAAGTACGATCAATAAATCCTGTTAAAAGAGTTGGAGCCTGTTGAGCAGAAACAACGGTTTTAGTTCCGTTCATAACTGGAGTAGTAGAATTCATCAAAATTAGGAATCCTACGAAAGCAGTCATACCAGCAGGGAGTCCTTCGACCCCTTCATTCTTAGCCCATTGATAAGCAATACCAACAACGGCAAATACAGATACAATACCAAATGAAGCATTGTAAGCTTGATTCCAAAATGGAGTCAAACCTGTTTGATTCATCCAATTAGCAACTGCTGGAATTGGGAATGAAGCAAGTAGTAAGAATAAAGAACCGATCATAATGAATGGTAATGACAAAAGCATACCGTCCTTTAAGGCAATAATAGCTTTTGTATTAACAAATTTCATAATTGGCGGCAATATTTTATTGTTAATAAAATTCTTCATAAAAAAATTCCTCCAACTTTTTTTATTAACGTGTTTTCATTTGACATCTTTAATTCTATGAAAGCGTTTGCTGTTAGACAAGGCTTTTGGAGGAGATAGGTATCATTCTGTTTTTAAGCTCAATATTTCGTGATTGGAACACAGTGTTCCAATATAGTACAATTAGTTTAAAGTTTTCACATTAAGGAATAAGATTATGGCATTTTTTGGATTTAAAGATTTATCAAAACTATCTACCGTTGATATGACTATCTATCGTTATATCGAACAAAACAATGATAAGGTAATTTACATGCGCGTCAGAGACATTGCCCAAGGAGCGCACGTCTCTAGTTCTTCTGTTATGCGCTTTATTCATAAGATAGGTTTTAACAGCTTCCCTGAATTTAAAGCTTATTTAAAAAACAATCACCAAAGCCTGCACAACGTGAAAGTACATTACGTTACCGAAGATAACTTCCCTAGTGATACTTTGAGCAAGCTGAACATCGTTGCAGATAAAATCTATCAAGCAGACAACATTATTACTATCGGAATGGGTGATTCAGCCTTTTTAGCAGAATATGCCGCAAGAAAGATGGCGGCTCTAGGATTAAATACCTCTCCTGTCACGGATCCGTTCTATCCGCTCGTTTTCAAATTGGAAAATACTACCAATAACGTCATTATTTGCTTTTCTGTATCAGGTAATACCACTGAAATGGTGGAAATGATCAATCGATTTGTCAACAATGACGATATCCTTCTTATCAGCATCACCGGCGATGAAACTAGCGCTATCGCAAAAATGAGTCGTTATTCCCTTACCTACCATGAACAAATGGTTAGAAAAGAAGCTTACGACTTTTCTTCACAAGTACCTGTAATGTATTTGGTTGAAGGAATCGTCAATATTTTAATTGAAAAAGAAAAACAATAAATAGATGAAACACCCTGTTTCACTTTAGGTACAACCAGCCATTTTATCGAACCATTCCTAAAAGCCCCTTTTGTCTATCATTTATGAAATCGATTTCATATAATGCTTATAACAAGTTAGACAAAAGGAGTTTTTTATTATGACTGAATCTACTTTCCCTAAAAACTTTCTATGGGGTGGCGCCGTCGCCGCTCACCAACTCGAAGGTGGCTACAATGAAGGCAGCAAAGGCATCTCAATCGCCGACCTCATGACTCTCGGCGGACCAAATCACCCTCGTGAATTGACTGCCACCATTGAAAAGGATAAATACTACCCTAACCACAAAGCCATTGATTTTTATCATCACTATAAAGAAGACATCAAATTAATGGCCGAAATGGGTTTCAAGGCTTTTCGCACATCAATTGCCTGGACCAGAATCTTCCCTAATGGCGACGAAACACAACCCAACGAAGAAGGCCTAGCATTCTACGATAAAGTATTTGACGAATGCTTAAAGTACAACATCGAACCTGTTGTGACTCTTTCCCACTTCGAAATGCCATATCATTTAGTCACTGAATATGGCGGCTGGAGCAACAGAAAATTGATCGACTTCTTCACTCGCTTTGCTCACGTTTGTTTCGAACGCTATCACAACAAAGTCAAGTACTGGATGACCTTCAACGAAATTAACAATCAAGCTAACTATGAAAGTGATATCTCCGTTTACGAAAACTCAGGCATCAAATTCAAGGAAGGTGACGACAAGCAAAAGCTAATGTACCAAGCTGCTCACTATGAAATGATCGCTAGTGCTGAAGCCGTACAAATTGGTCACGCAATCGATCCAGATATGCAAATCGGCTGTATGCTTGCCTTCTGCCCAATTTATCCTGCATCCCCTAAGCCAGAAGACATCCTCTTTGCCCAAAGAGCAATGGACTCTCGCCTCTACTTCGGCGACGTTCAAGTTAACGGTGAATATCCAAGATGGCTTACTCAATACTTCAAAAACAAAAACTACAACTTAGACATCACCGATAAAGATCTCGAAATCTTGAAACATGGTACAGTTGACTATATCGCCTTCTCCTACTACATGTCCTTTGCAGTTAAATACACTGACCACATGGATTATCGCGAATATAGTGATTTAGTTGAAAATCCATTCGTTAAGGCAAGCGATTGGGGCTGGCCTGTTGATCCAGTTGGTTTGCGCTACTCCTTAAACTGGATGACTACTCGCTGGCACAAGCCATTATTCATCGTTGAAAATGGTCTTGGCGCTTACGACAAACTAACAGACGATCACAAGGTTCATGATGATTACCGCATCGAATACTTGCGTAGTCATATCAAGGAGATGAAAAAAGCTGTCACAGAAGATGGCGTGGATTTATGGGGCTACTTGCCATGGGGATGCATCGACTTAGTAAGTGCATCAACCGGCGAAATGAACAAGCGTTACGGTTTTATCTATGTTGACGAAGATAATCATGGCAACGGCTCTATGAAGCGCTACAAGAAGGATTCATTCGACTGGTACAAGAAGGTTATCGAATCTAACGGAACCGATTTATAAAATATTTACTTTTCATTACATTTATTTCAAAAACTCTCTCAAACATATGAAAAAAACGGCTAGTCAACTAGACTAGTCGTTTTCTTTATCTTCAAATAATTTTTACTTATTCTTGTCAGCTTCGTATCTGTTATCGAACAATGGGCTAAGTGCCTTGTGTTCTTGGATGCACTTAATGGCATCACCCATAAGTGGGCCAACAGATACTAAAAGCATCTTGTCCAACTTCTTTTCAGCTGGTTGGTTGATTGAGTCAGTAAGAACTAAGTTCTTAATTGGTGAATCATTCAATCTCTTGATGGCCGGGCCTGAAAGAACGGCGTGAGTTGCACTAGCGTAAACTTCAGTAGCACCTGCATCGATCAATGCTTGAGCTGCTAAAGTAATAGTACCAGCAGTATCGATCATATCGTCGATAATGATTGCACGCTTGCCCTTAACATCACCGATAATGTTCATAACTTCGGCAACGTTAGCCTTAGGACGACGCTTATCAACGATAGCGATAGGACAACCTAAGAATTCAGCAAGCTTTCTAGCACGGTTAACACCACCGTGGTCAGGTGAAACAACAACTGCATCTTCTTCCAAGTGGTTACATAAGAAGTAATCAGCAAGAAGCGGAGCACCCATCAAGTTATCAACTGGAATATCGAAGAAACCTTGGATTTGTGGTGCGTGCAAGTCAAGTGAAAGAATACGGTTTGCACCTGCAGTTTGAAGCATGTCAGCTACAAGCTTAGCAGTAATTGGTTCACGTGCACGAGTCTTACGGTCTTGACGAGCATAACCATAGTAAGGCATTACAATGTTAATTGTACGAGCACTAGCACGACGTACGGCGTCGATCATAATCAAAAGTTCCATCAAGTTATCGTTAACTGGGTCACTAGTTGATTGAACAAGGTATACGTCTTTACCACGTACAGTTTCATCAATATTAATTTGAATTTCGCCGTCACTGAAACGTTCAACGCTTGACTTAGAAAGTGGAACACCAACACGGTCCGCAATCTTTTGAGCCAATGGCACGTTTGAGTTGAGGGCAAAAATCATCATATCGTCTTTATAGGACATAATTTCCTCCGTAAAAATAATTAACCAGCTCTATTTTAGCAAAAGTTGTTCCAAAAAGAACCATGTACTCCTTAATTATAACAATATTTTTGCTTCTACAGTAAAAAACAAGGCAAAAGGACTAACTATTAAGCACTAAAACAGTTAGAATATATGTGTACTTTCGAGTACAACGAAAATATCCTAAAAAATAAGGCGTAACATCTTTTGGATGTACGCCTTATTTTTGGTTTCAGTACTATTAGTTGTTGCTAGTAGTACCTACCTGAGCATAGTCGTTAATGTTCAATGATTGAGTGTAACCGTTAGTTACGATTGATAAAGTAGTGTTGTTGTTAGTAAATTGAACACTGCTTTCTGGAACGTTGTTTACAGCAGCTGCTAATTTAACAATTGCTGAAACTTCGTCTGGAGTTAAGCTGCTTAAATTAGTTACAATAACTTTCTTACCGTCAAGCTTAGCCTTAGCACTAGTGATGTTAGCAATAGCTTCGTTAACTTGAGCAACAGTTGCGCTAGCGTTGTTGTTTATAGTAGTAGCGTCAGTAATAGCCTTGTCGTATGCGCTCTTAGCAGTTGCTGAAGCAAGCTTGTAAGCGTCTGAGTTCTTAACAGTGTTTGCTTCGTTGATGCTTGGAGTAAGCTTAGCCTTGTCAGCTACAGTAGCTACAGTAACTTCAGTCAAAGCTTGTTCTTGAGTGTTAACAGGACTTAAAGTCTTGCCGCTGTAGGTAACGTCAGTAGCCTTTAAGTAACCTCTGCCACTAGCTAACTTGTAGAACAATTCTGGAGTGCTGTTAGCTGAAGTTGCGATGTATCTTAATTCTGAAACTTGTTGTCTTTGACCAGCACCAAATGATCTAGTTGAGTCAGCTTGACCCTTGATGTTGTAAAGTGGAGCAACCTTAGTAGTGGTTACGATTGATGCGTTTAAATCAACATCGTCTGATGAGTCGTCATCTACAGTTGCGCTACCGTCTGGTTCGTTAACTGGATCAAGTTTACCTGAAACCTTACCAACATTAGCAGCCTTTACGAATTGGTCGTCACCGATCTTGTAGTAAAGCTTAGTACCAATGTATCTTGCTTCAGTAGCTCTTACCTTCTTGCCCTTCTTAACAGTCTTCTTTTCAGTATCACCGTTACCATCGTAAACGTAGGCATTCTTCTTTAAAGTAATAGTTGCGCTCTTGGATGAGTCAACGTTGCTTGCCTTAACGAATGCAGTACCTTCTGCGTTAAGTTGGTAGTAATCCTTCCCGTTAATAGTGTCAGTACCGTATGAATCGACAGTAGTACCCTTAGTAAGCTTAGCCTTACCGTTGTACTTCTTAATACGCTTGCCGTTTTGGTCGTATACGTATGAGTTGTGGATCAACTTAACCTTTATGGCATCCATGTCTGAAGCTTCTGGATCCTTCTTTGAAGGCTTCTTATTGGTAGTTGATGCAGGCTTCTTGCTAGTTGAAGTAGTCTTCTTGGTTGAAGTGTTCTTCTTAGTGGTTGAAGTAGTAGTCTTGCTTGATGAAGCATTTGCACCGCCAACTACATTTGCGGCCTTGATGTAAGCATTGTTGCCAAGCTGTAGTAAAGAACGCCATTGATCTTAGTAGTACCGTTTGACTTTACAGTAATACCCTTAGCAATAGTAGTGTACTTTGCGCTACCCATGTACTTGTCAAGGCGCTTACCATTCTTGTCGTAAACATAAGCATTACGAGCTAAAGTAATGTCGTTTGAAGATGCCTTTGAAGTAGTCTTTGATGAAGTTGACTTCTTAGCAGTAATCTTAGCTGCTGCCTTCTTTGATGAAGTGCTCTTTGAGCTTGACTTACTATCAGTAGTCTTCTTGGTTGAAGTAGTAGTCTTGCTAGTCGACTTCTTGTTAGTTGAAGCAGTCTTCTTAGCAGTGGTCTTGCTTGATGACTTAGTAGTTGTTGCAGCTTGAACTGAGTTTGATGGGTTAGGTACAAGTGGGCTAACACTCATCAATGCGGCTGCTGATACCATAATCAACTTATGATTTAATTTCATCTATTATTTACCTCAAATCTAAAACTTAAAAATTAAATTCATTTATATATTGTAAATCGAAAACCGAATTTTGCCAATTTTATATAAAAAAAGACATCTTTTCGTAATGAAAAGGTATCTTTCTCTATAAATTTTTAATTACTTAACAGTTACATCTGAAGCCTTAACGTAGTAACGGTTTGGTTGTAAAGCGTAGTACTTAACACCCTTAATAGTCTTAGTACCTAAGCCCTTAACAGTTACACCCTTGCCGATGTACTTAGTGTTCAAGTAATTGTTTACACGCTTACCGTTGTTGTCGTAAACGTAAGCTCTGTTCTTCATAGTAATCTTTACAGGCTTAACAGCTGCCTTCTTGCTAGTAGTCTTCTTTGAAGAATTAGTTGACTTAGTAGCAGTCTTCGATGAAGTTGACTTCTTTGCAGTTGCCTTTGAGTTAGCGTTTGACTTCTTAGTTGAAGCCTTAGCAGTGGTCTTCTTTGAAGAAGTGTTTGATTTAGTAGTCTTAGCTGACTTAGTTGACTTCTTAGTAGTCTTGCTTGAAGTAGTCTTCTTGGTACTTGCCTTCTTTGAAGTACTCTTCTTAGCAGTTGAAGTAGAAGTAGTTACCTTCTTGCCGTTTGACTTAAGAGTGTAAGTAGTGTTGCCTGACTTGTAAGTTACAGTACCTTCAGTAGCTGAAGCTGGAATCCAGTACTTCAAATCAGTTTGGATACTGTAGTAAACTTGACCATTAATAGTCTTAACGTTCCAAATGGTGTACTTGCCACCCTTAGTTGCAGTCTTTGAAGTTCTCTTACCATTTCTATCAACGAACTTCATGGTCTTAGTCATTTCAACACGGCTGTTCTTGCCGTAGGTGTTGTTAACACCCTTAGCATGTGCAACTGGTGCAGCTTGTACGCCGCTTGCTGACATGCCTAAAACTGGGCTAACACCCATTAAAACTGCTGCTGATACCATCATTAACTTATGACTTAACTTCATAAATAATACCTACCTCATTAAAAACATCTTTGTAAATCTATTGTAGGGCTCTTATATAATTTTGCAAATAAATACTATAGCCTTAATACTTTCTTAGCAAAAAAGCACCCTAGTTCAAATGAACTAGGGTTACTTCTTTATCTATTAATTATTCCCAATCTTTATCTTTTGAAAGGGGAAGCTTGTGCCAGTAATCTGGCTTGTTAACTTGACGTCCACGTGCAATCGCCATGTCGTACTTGTTTACGTCCTTAGTAATAGTTGAGTCAGCAGCAATAAATGCGTGATCTGCAACGTTGATTGGAGCGATCAAAGTTGAGCCGGCACCGATGAATGCGTGGTCACCAACATTAGTATGGAACTTCTTAACACCATCGTAGTTAGAGAAGATAGTACCACAACCAACGTTAATATCCTTACCCAAAGTAGCATCCCCAACATAAGTCAAGTGACCTACCTTACTGTCTTCGCCAATTTCAGCCTTCTTAATTTCAACAAAGTTACCAATATGAGCACCCTTGCGAATAACTGCCTTTGGACGCAGGTGTGAGTTAGGACCGATATCAGTGTTGTCATCCATTTCAGCCTCTTGAAGAGTTGAAGAAGTAATGGTTACGTTGTTGCCGATCTTAGAATCAACAATTCTTGAACCATTAGTGATGTGACAATCGCTACCGATTTCGGTGTTGCCTTTAATTACTACGTTACCTTCAATTACAGTATCGTTGCCGATCTTTACGCCAGCATCGATATAAGCAGTGTCAGGATCGATGAATGAAACACCATTGCGCATATGTTCTTCATTGATTCTTCTTTGCATAGTCTTAGTAGCTTGTGCTAAAGCAATACGGTCGTTTACACCAAGACTTTCACTGAAGTCTGGCATCTTGTAGGCACCAACGCGTTCGCCGCTGTTACGCAGGATTTCAAGCACATCAGTTAAGTAGTATTCGCCTTGTGCGTTGTTGTTGTCAACGTGCTTCAAAGCTTCGAAAAGCTTCTTGTTGTCAAAGCAGAATACACCAGTGTTGATTTCCTTAACCTTTAATTCTTCTGGCTTACCGTCTTTTTGTTCAACGATTCTTAAAACATTGCCTTGGTCATCACGGATAATTCTACCGTAGCCAAATGGGTTAGGTGCTTCAGCAGTCAAAACAGTAGCTGCATTGCCCTTTTCTGCGTGGTACTTGAACAATTCATCGAAAGTTTCAGTGGTAAACAAAGGCGTATCACCAGTAACTACCAAAGTAGCACCGTCTTTGTCACCTAATTCTTCCTTAGCAGTCATTACTGCGTCACCAGTACCAAGTTGCTTTTCTTGGAAAGCAAAGTCAGACTTGCCGTCTAAAACTTTTTCTACTTCACCAGCACCGGTACCAACAACAGTAACGATCTTAGCTGGATTAACGCCACGTGCAGCATCAACTACGTGTTCAACCATAGTCTTACCGCAAACTTTGTGCAAAACCTTATATAACTTTGATTTCATTCTGGTGCCCTTGCCTGCAGCAAGAACAACAACATATTTTTCCATTAGTAATTAACCTCTTAATAATTAAAACTTGGTTCTAGTATACCATTTTAGAAACGGTCAAAATCAGTTTCATCTAAGAAGTTGCCAGGTTCTGCCAAAATAAGCTTCTTTTCAGTATCAATCTTGCTGATCTTAACCAATGAAAGATAATTATTGATCAATTTTTCTTTATCAAAATCAGCTTCGCAAAGTACACAAACGCCGGCAATAGTTCCGTCAAATTCCTTAACCAGCTCTTCCATTCCAGTTAAGGTACCGCCGCCCTTCATAAAGTCGTCGACGATTAAAACTTTAGAGCCCTTTTCAAGTGCACGAGTAGGCAATTCCATCTTTGATACACGAGATAAAGATGAAGAAATGTAGTTAACTGAAACTGTTGCCCCTTCTGTTACCTTTGAGCGTTTTCTTGCAGTTACAAATGGCACATTAAGGTAGCGTGCTACAGCTTGTGCCAAAGCGATCCCCTTAGTTTCAACGGTCATTACGGCATCTACGTCTTCATATGCGTAACGTGTCGCAATTAATTCACCGATGCGACGCAAGTCTTGCGTGTCGCCTAAAACATCTGACAGATAAACGAAGCCACCTGCCAAAATTCTACTTGGATCTTCAATTCTTGATGATAAATCTGATAAATACTTTTCTGCGTGCTTTTGACCTAAAAATGGAATATAACGTACGCCACCAGCTGCTCCTGCCACGGTCTCCAACACGCCGTCTTGATTGCTTGCAAGCGTATGCTTCAAAATAGCTAAGTCTTCTGAGATAGATGATTTAGCTGCACCATAACGCTTAGCAAAGAATGGTAGTGCAATTAGCGTATGAGGACGTTCCATTAAATACTTGGTCATATCCACCAATCTTTCTGAACGTTTCATGATATTTCCTTTCTAATGTTTGGCTTTATACTTAATAAATATACTCTAAAAGACACAAAAAATCACTAACATTTCAAAAATGCTAGTGACTTTTTCAAAATTATAATTAAGCTTCGGCTTCTTCAGCCTCATCATCAAACTCTAATGCAATATTCTTAGTTAATAAATCTGTATAACTGTAAGAAACGTGTTTAAAGTTATTTTGATGTTGATCTAAATCAACTACAAACACTGCAGGGAATGTTTCTCTTAAAACTCCCCGTCTCTTTGTAACTTTCTTACGACCCGCTTGAGCTACTACTGTTATGGTATCACCTAAGTGAGAATCCAACTTCTGTTTAATTGTCATAATTGACGTTGGCACTAAGCAACAACTCCTTCGTGGATATTTTATCATAATTATATAATAAAATCAATATTATACACTACTTGGCAGGAATATTGCTAGCTATTTTGATAAATTGTTCAATTGTTAAATCTTCAGGTCTAACTCTTGGATCAACGCCTAATTCTTTAATCAAAGCAGCACGCTTATCACTATCTGGTATCAATGTCTTCAAGTTGTTGTTAAGTGTCTTTCTTCTTTGTGAGAAGCACATCTTTACTACCCAAATGAAGTGTTTTCTATTCTTAATTGCAGGCTTTTCTTTAAGTGGAGTCAAAACAACTACTGCAGAATCAACCTTAGGACGTGGCATAAATGATGAACTCTTTACTTCAAGTGCCAATTTAATGTTCATTTCAGTTTGAACAGAAATGGTTAATGGACCGTATTCCTTGTTGCCTGGTTTTGCTTCAAGACGTTCAGCCACTTCTTTTTGCATCATTAAGGTCAAACTTGCAAAGTGTAAATCTGATTCAGCTAAAGCAAAAATGATTGGCGTGGTGATGTAGTAAGGCAAGTTAGCTACAACCTTGATTGGCTTATCCATATCGAAAAAGCCAGCCAAGTCTTCTTTAAAGTTAGCCTTTAGCACATCTTTAAGCATCAACTTAAAGCGTTCATCTAATGGCGCATCCCCAATCTTTTTGGGCAATTCATTATGCAAAATCTCTGGTAAACTGTCGTCGACTTCATAGGCAAAAACCTTAGCCCCAGCTAACAGCAATTGTTCTGTTAATGATCCAATACCAGGACCGATTTCAATTACTTGATCGCCAGGTTGAATATCAGCTGCTTCTACAATCCCTAAAATAGCAGTTTGATCAACCAAAAAGTTTTGTCCTAAATTTTTCTTAGCCTTAACAAAGTAGCGGTTAATGATTGCTTTTGTTCTGACTGGTGAGCCAATTGGAATATTATTTGCCATTTTCAGCCTCCTCTACAGCTTGCTTAAGTTCATTAAGTGAAACGCCAAAGGTATGCAGACGATTGTAAAATTGCTTGGAATTACCGTAGCCTACGCTTAACTTGATGCCGACTTGTTCACGAAGTTTCCGTGAACCACTGCCGCCAGCTAAACCAAGTTCGCGATATGTTTCCTTAGTTAAATCACTCTTTTGCGGATCAACTTCATGCAAGTCCTTCAAAGCACGCTCAAGGGCTTCTTTTGAAGCATGTTCTACACCAAGGCTACCCTTTTTATGAGGTTCGCCTTCCTTACGCGTAATAAAGGCTTGCTTTGCGTTAGGAACCGCATTGGTTACGATTCTACGAATACGTTCGCCATTAAAGTCAGGATCCGTAAACACGATAATTTGTCTGGTCTGACTTAACTTTTTAATTTGCTTTAAAACAGCATCAGAAACAGCTGAACCATTTGTTTCAACCGTTTCAATTCCTGGGAAAAATTGTTTTAAACGGATAGTATCGTCTTTCCCCTCAACGACGATTACCGCATCAAAATTCTTTTTATTTAAGACCATAAACTCTCACTGTATTTTTATAAGTAGCGTCTGCCACTTCTTCAAGTGGAATATTCTTTAACTTAGCAATCGCTTCTGCCACATAACGAACATAGCCTGTTTCATTTTGATGACCACGGTATGGCTTGGGCGTCAAATATGGCGCATCAGTTTCGACCAAAATGCGGTCAAGTGGAGCTGCCTTAGCACTTTCATGGACTTCGGTTGCTTTAGTGAAAGAAACAACGCCAGAGTATGAAAAGTAAACATTCAAGTCTAAGAACTTATTTAGCCAGTCAACGCCGCCATTGAAGCTGTGCAAAATAGCACCATATTCTAGATTGCTGTTTTTCAAAATATCATAGCAATCATCAAAAGCATCCCTAGTATGGATATCAACCGGCATCTTCAAATCATGTGCTACTTCAATTTGTCGAGCAAATACTTCCCGTTGTACATCGCGTGGTGATTCGTCCCAATAATAGTCGAGCCCAATTTCACCCATTGCAACTACCTTAGGCTGTTTCAATTGTTCAACTAGCTCGTCTTCGGTCTTTTGATCATAGTCTTTAGCAACATCGGGACAGTAACCGACCATCGCATAAACATTATCAAATTTTTGTGCCAAATCGACTGCGCGTTTATTAAAATCAGGATCTTGTCCTGCACAAATCACCTTGGTTACACCCAAAGCTTTCGCACGTTCAAGGTAATATTGTTCCTTGCCGCGGAATGGCTCATCGTTTAAATGAGTATGGTTATCAATGAGTTCCATTAACCTAATTCAGCTCCGTTTGCGTGTTTGTCATCAACAATTGCCAACTTAACCTTGCCGTCTTTTTCACTAGACAAAAGCATACCTTCACTTAAGTGGCCAAGCATCTTACGTGGTTTCAAGTTAGTAACTGCCAAAACCTTCTTATCAAGCAATTCGCTTGCGTCTGGGTAGAACTTACGGATACCACTCAAAATTTGACGTTCCTTGCCGTCACCAAAGTCTAGTTTGAACATCAACAACTTATTTGAGCCTTGAACTGGTTCTACTGACAAAATTTGACCTACTTGGATCTTAACCTTGTCGAAGTCATCAATGGTAATTTCGTTACCCTTCTTTTGTTCGCTTCTAGTGGTCTTCTTTGGCTTAGCCTTAGCCATTTCATCCTTGATATACTTAACTTCTTCATCAGCCTTAAGTCTTGGGAAGATTGGCTTTGGCTTTTCAATTGCATTGGCGTCCCAAGCGAAGTCGCCGAATGATAAGCCTCTTTGATCTTCATCGCCCCAGTTTAAGCCGAGTTGGTTAAACATCTTAGGAGCAGTTTCAGTCATAACTGGTTCGATCATAACTGCGATCAAACGAAGACTTTCTGCCAAGTTAGACATTACGTGTGAAAGTTCATCCTTCTTGCCTTCCTTGTTAAGAACCCAAGGAGTAGTTTCATCGATGTACTTGTTAGCACGTGCAACAAGCTTCCAGATACTGTCTAAAGCTTGTGAGAAGTGGAGTGAATCCATGTATTCTCTGTATTCGTCAATTACGCTAGCAGCAGTGTCTTGCAAGTCCTTGCCAAACTTGTCTTGAGCAACTGGTACTGGATCAACGTGGCCGTCTTGGTATTGGTTAATCATTGAAACAGTACGGTTTAACAAGTTACCTAAGTCATTTGCCAAGTCGTAGTTAATTCTTTCAACGAAGTCTTCTGGAGTAAAGATACCGTCAGCACCAAATGGAAGTGCACGCATTAAGTAGTAACGAAGTGGGTCAACACCATAGCGGCTAGTAAGTGATTCTGGGTAAACAGCGTTACCTTTAGACTTAGACATCTTACCGTTCTTCATTAATACCCAGCCGTGACCAATAATATGCTTTGGAAGTGGCAAACCAAGAGCCATCAACATAATTGGCCAATAAATAGTGTGGAAACGAACGATTTCCTTACCTACCAAGTGAACATCTGCAGGCCAGTACTTCTTAAATAATGAATCATCGTCTGAACCGTAGCCTAATGCAGTGATATAGTTGGAAAGTGCATCGATCCAAACGTAAACAACGTGCTTAGGATCGCTTGGTACAGGAATACCCCAGTCAACTGTAGTACGAGTAACTGAAAGATCTTCAAGGCCTGGCTTAATGAAGTTGTTGATCATTTCCTTTTCACGAGAATGAGGCAAAATAAAGTCAGGGTGTTCCTTGTAGTATTCAACCAATCTGTCAGCATACTTGCTCATCTTGAAGAAGTATGAAGGTTCTTTAACCAAACGTACTTCGTGGCCACTTGGAGCCTTACCGCCGATTACGTTGCCGTCGTCATCTTTATAAACTTCAGCAAGTTGTGATTCAGTGAAGTATTCTTCGTCTTCAACTGAGTACCAACCAGTGTATTCGCCTAAGTAGATGTCGCCTTGCTTTAAGAGCTTTTCAAAGATCTTTTGAACAGCCTTAACGTGTTGTTCGTCAGTAGTTCTAATGAACTTGTCGTAAGAAATATCAAGACTCTTCCATAACTTCTTGTAAGAAGCAGCCATCTTGTCAACGAATTCTTGAGGCTTAATTCCTTGTGCTTCAGCCTTTTGTTCGATCTTTAAGCCGTGTTCATCAGTACCTGTTAAGAAGAAAGTGTCATAGCCTTGTGCACGCTTGTAGCGGGCCATAGTATCAGCTGCGATTGTAGTATAAGCATTACCAATAGTTAATCTACCAGATGGGTAGTAAATAGGGGTTGTAATGTAAAAAGTATCTTTATCAGCCATTAATAATTCATGCTCCTTTATTGTCTAAAATATCTATTCTATCTTACCACGAAAACAATATTAAAAAGGGATTGGAAATGATCCAATCCCTTTTTTTCTAAAATTTTCCGTTTCTTAAATATATCTTTTTCACGATCGTGTTAAGCAAGATATAAATTATTTCTAGTGCCAAAACAATTAACATAAAGCTGAATGGCAAGTCCGTCATGCCTAAGCTTGATGCAATGCTGGAAGATGGCAGTGCCGTGCCCCAAATTGCCAAGGCAAAGGTAACCAAGAAAACGATTGGCGTTGCGTGTTGACCAAAGAATGGGAATCTTTCGTCACGCAAAACGTGGATCGCCATTTCCCTTGTCCATAATGACTCAATAAAAATTCCTGAGTAAAACAGTGAAATGAAGACCCAGTGATGGTAGTTTGAACCAACCAAGTATGGACAAACAACGTAAAACATCAAAGCCATCGTAATGAAGTCAATAACTGCAGGAATCGGGCCAAAGGACAAAACAAACTTAGGCCACTTTCTGATTGACCATTTCTGTGGCTTCTTAACGTAGTTCTTTGAAATGCTGTCAAATGGAATAACCAAGCAGCTGATGCTGTAAATCAAATTAAGAATCAATAATTGTAATGGTAAAAGTGGCAAGAATGGCAAAATCAGTGAAGCTACTACCATCGTGATGATACTACCGAGGTTGGTTACCAAGAAGGTCTTGATGTACTTCATCGTATTTGAGAAGACCTTTCTACCTGTGATAATCATTTCTTCAAGCAGCTGCAAATCCTTTTGCTTAAAAATAATATCCGCAGATTCTCTTGTAATATCAACTGAATTTTCTGAGGTAACCGTTACGTTAGCCACCTTCATGGCAAGAGCATCCTTGTTGCCGTCACCCATATAGCCAACAGTATGGCCGTTCTTCTGCAGAGTATTAATAATTTTAGTTCTAAGTTCTGGCGTTAAATGAACAAAAATGTCGCAATTTTCAACGATCTTAGATAGTTCTTCTGGACTAGCCTCTTCAATTTGTTCACCATCGTAAACAGTATCGACGTTTAATCCTACTTGCAAAGCAATCGCACGCGTTACCGCTTCGTTGTCACCAGTAAAGATTTTAACATCAATGTCATCAGCTCTAAGAGCTTGCAAAGCCTCTTTAGTACTTTCCTTTGGTGGATCTAAGTATGCCAAGTAGCCCACGATTGTTAAATCATTCTCATCTTTGGCTGAAAATTCACCTACTGGAGCTGGATTTAATTTGTAGCCGACCAAAAGCACACGCAAACCATCATCGTTTAATTCATCGATCTGCTTTAAAATCTTTTTGCGCCACTCATCGGTTAATTCTTCGCTTCTGCCGTTGATTTCTACCTTACTAGAAATATCAAGCATCCCTTCCGCGGCACCTTTTGTTACCAGCATGTGTTGGCCGTGGTGTTCATCGTTATCAACCACCACAACACTCATTCTTTTACGCGTATAATCAAACGGAATTTCATCGATCTTGTTGTAGTCACGCTGGATTTCATTGACATCGAGCTCGTCGCCAGCCGCATCAATCACGGCTTTATCAATCAAGTCCTTCATTCCAGTTTGATAGTAAGCATTCAAATATGAAAACTTCAAAATTCGTGGCGTCTCTTGCATGTCCAAGTCATAGTGACGTTCAAGCACCACTTTGTTTTGGGTTAAAGTACCTGTTTTATCAATACAGAAAGTATCAATTGAGCCCAAGTTTTGAATGGCATTCATCTGCTTGACTACGGCACCCTTTTTAGACATTTCGAGTGCACCCTTAGTCAAGTTGCCGTTAACGATGATTGGTAAAACTTCAGGTGTCAGACCAGCAGCGGCAGCTAAAGCGAAGATCAAGCTTTCGCCCCAATCGCCTTTAGTCAGGCCATTAATAAGGAACAAAAGCGGAATCAAAATAGCAGCTACCACCATGAGCACTTTGCCCAGTTGGCGCATTTCACGATCAAACAAGGTCGTTTTAACCTTCTTGCGTGAAATTTCCTGCACTTTTTTACCAAAAACGGTGTTATTGCCGACTGCAAAAACGATACCACTACCTGAGCCAGACACGATAGTCGTGCCCTCATACAAAATATTTGGATAATTCAAATAATCCTGCATACTCGGTTTAATGGTCACATTGGCCATCTTTTCTACTGGTTCCGAGTCACCGTCCAAGTAGCTGTATGAACAAAACAGGTCTTTACTTGTCAAAAGCTTCATATCCGCAGGAATCATGTCACCGGCGGACAAATTAATTACATCCCCTACAACTACTTCATCGGTAGGCAGTTCCACATTCTTGCCATCCCTACGAATATTAGTCGTAACAGACACCATATCCATCAGTTTTCCAGTTACTTTAGCAATCCTAATTTTTTGTACAAAATTTACTACCACAGAAATGATCAACATGATGACCATTACGATCACCGTATCAAGATCGCTGTTATTCTGCGGCACCAAAATGTAACTGGTAAATAAAGTTAAAATAGTTAAACTGATCAGAGCCAGCGTAAATGGGGTAGCGATTGATTCCCACAGCAATCGCCAATTAGAAGCATTGGAGTTAGTTCTAATTTTGTTTTCGCCGTACTCTTTTCTATTTTCTTCAGCCTTATTCGTAGAAAGTCCTTCAGCACTCGCCTGAAGTCGCGCTAGTGTATCACTACGCGATTCTCGCGCGATGCGCTGAATCCTTTGAATGTCGATATTTGACCGCTTTTTGCCAGCTGCTTTTAACATTCTTTGCCCCTCTCATTCGATTGACAAGCAAAACAAAAAAGCCACCTGTAATATCTGCAGGTGACTTTCGCCAAACAAGGCTTCTGTTATACTCGTCGTTCAGTTTTAACACTACGTGACGTAAGCACATGCTAGCTATCTGGATCTCGCCTTAAGTCGACGACACCTATTTAACCCGTTGGCATCTCTGGATGTTTCTGGGCGATAGCGTGTGTTCACGTAGGAGTCTCACCTAACAGTTTTTTTTTGCTAATTATATCCACAAGAAAGTGTAAGGACTAAATTTAAATAAGTCAAGCCATCTAATTGCGTGGATTGTAACTATTGCGACCAAATCGCTTCAAAACATAGACAATTCCGATGATCAAAAATGCTAGTGCTAAAGCAATCGGAAGCGCTACGCGATGTGGATGCGAAATTTTATTTTGTTCGCTAGTCGATAAATCATATTTGTCTAGTGCATATTGATATTGCTGATCCACCCTAGTAGCACATGCTCTAAAGACAAAGCGCAACCCTTCATTAAATGTGGCATTATTATGGCTACGTAATTTATCTACTTCAGCTCGAATAATGTTAGCCCGCGTATCGGCGGTAAATGCGCCATGCAAATCCTTAGTAGAAAAGATTTGTACGTTGCGTTTTTCGCCTTTTTGTCCAACTACGATAAATACCAACCGCTTTGAACGATTCAGTGCCTTTGGAGTTAACTTGTTCAGCCGCTTCACTGTAATCACAGAAATCTGTGGCTGCTCCTTAGTTTGAAAGTAACGATTATTTTTTTCGGTAATTAAAGTTTTAGTTTCTTTATTTAAAATATGAGCATGGTCTTCAATGTTAGGCTGCACAAATCCCGTAGTCGTCAAAAAGACTAATAACAGGCCTACTAGACCAGCTAAATTAATTTTCGTCTTCTTCAAGTTTATGTGCCAAACCTTCCACATATTTTCGATCGATTTTAATTTGCTCATATGGTACCCCGCAATCATGAAGCAACTTCAATGCTAGTGGATTATCACGATAGTCAAAATAATAATTTATCTTTTTAATACCTGCTTGGACTAAAGCCTTGCAGCAGTTGTAACAAGGAAAATGAGTCACGTAAATTTCGGTATCATCAGTAGAAACGCCAAACTTGGCACATTGAATGATGGCATTCATTTCTGAGTGAATCGTTCTAACGCAGTGTCCGTCAACCATTTGGTGACCACCATCATCACAATGCGGCTGCCCTGATACCGAGCCGTTGTAGCCAGTACCGATAATCCGGTTGTCTTTAACCAAAACACTGCCTACTAGCGCTCTATTGCAAGTAGAACGCTGAGCAATTACTAATGCCTGCATCATAAAATATTGTTTCCATGGAATTCGATCATGCATGACTTTGCTCCTTGCTTTTTATTTATCTATTCTTAAAGTAGTTCAAACCAATGGCGTCACGAACTTGTTCCAAAGTTTCGTTAGCTACCTTGTTAGCCTTCTTTGAACCTTCGAGAAGCATCTCGTAAACTGCATCTTCATCTTGAGCAAACTTTTCACGACGTTCACGAATAGGTGCAAGTTCAGCTTCAAGGACTTTGTTCAAGTAACGCTTAATCTTAACGTCACCCAAACCACCCTTTTGATATTCTTCCTTAAGTTCCGCAACTTTATCCTTATCTGGGTCAAAGACATCAAGGTAAGTAAAGACGGTGTTACCTTCAACCTTGCCTGGATCTTCCACGTGAATGTGGTTTGGATCAGTGTACATTGACATAACTTTCTTTTGCACAGTCTTGGCGTCATCAGCTAAGTAAATAGCGTTGCCGAGTGACTTAGACATCTTGGCGTTACCATCAAGACCTGGTAAACGACCTTGACCCTTTGGTGGGAAGTAACCCTTAGGTTCAACCAAAATATCGGTGTTGTAAACTCTGTTGAAGGTTCTTACGATTTCACGAGTTTGTTCAAGCATTGGTTCTTGGTCATCCCCAACAGGAATAACAGTTGCCTTAAATGCAGTAATATCTGCAGCTTGAGAAACTGGATAGTTCAAGAAACCTACAGGAATAGAATCCTTGAAGTCCTTTTGCTTAATTTCAGTCTTAACAGTTGGATTTCTTTCAAGACGAGCAACTGTTACAAGGTCCATGTAGTAAGCAGTTAATTCAAATAAAGCTGGAATTTGTGATTGCACATAAATAGTAGACTTCTTTGGATCAAGACCAACAGCTAAGTAGTCCAAAGCTACTTGGATCAAACTGTTACGGATCTTTTCTGGATTACGAGCATTATCAGTTAAAGCTTGTGTATCGGCAATCATAATATAAGGATCATACTTGCCTGAATTTTGTAATTTTACTCTATTCTTTAAAGAACCGATGTAGTGACCAATGTGAAGTTTACCGGTTGGGCGGTCACCTGTTAATAAAATTTCTTTTGCCATGCTTTTTACTCTTTCCTATTTATTAATCTTTATTTTTATTATTTAGTAATTACTTAATTTTAACAAATATTAGGCTATGATTAAACTAAACGTAGGTGATCAAAATGTGTAATCAATTTCGTGTGCCTAAACTTGCACTAATCAAACAATATCTGACTAAAGACCTAGATTTACCTTTAGTCGAACCCAAAATAAATGATGAAGAAAAAGACGTCTTTCCTAATCAAACAGCGCCAGTTTTGCTTTATCAAAATAACCAGCTGCAATTAGTAAATAAAAACTGGGGCTATCCTAGTCCAGTCGATGCAAATAAGCCGCTGTTTAACGCCAGAATTGAGCGTTTTTATGAACAAAGACCATCAATGTGGGATGAGTCCTTTGCCAAGCAGCGCTGCATTATCCTGGCTAGCGAATTCTTCGAATACGCTAAAAACACTTATCAAGCAGATAATGGTAAGAAATACCATGAACGCTATAGTTTTAAAAGCAAACAACCAATTACGATGATTGCTGGTATTTATGACCATAATAACTTTGCCATGGTTACGACCGATCCAAACTCAGATATGCGGCCCATTCATAACCGGATGCCACTGGTCATTGAACCAAGCGAACTGCGCCGCTGGCTCTTTCAAAACTTTACCAGCTTAATCAACAGAGACAATGTTTCGCTCTCTGTTCAAAAGCAGCCTCACAAAAAATAATTGTTCTATTACCTGAAAGCATGATAAAATAGATGCATACTGCGGGTATAGTTAAATGGTAGAACGACAGCTTCCCAAGCTGTAGATGCGGGTTCGATTCACGCTATCCGCTCCCTTCTATAACCAAAAAACAGGGATGAAATTTTCATCCCTGTTTTTATTTTTTCTTCTTTTTTAAACCATAATCACAGTTAAAACACTGCTCAACATCGCCAGATAGATCGGCATAAAAATCGTCTGTGAATATAAGTAACTCCAAGCAAAGAGCATGCCATAAAGTGCTTCAATAAAGAAGTTAATGAGTGAACTTTGATAATTCAATACGCTAAAAATCAAGCCAGAAACAATGATTCCTATAACTGCAACTTGGACGCTATCTCTTCGGAAAGCATAGTTGAATAAAAATCCTGTTGCTAGGAATTCTTGCAATATCGGTAAGATAATCCCTTGAACCACGATCAAGAACCAGAACATCCCTGTCGATTGGTTCTTCAGATAAATCGTTTGAAAGTCATAAAAAGGTATTTTGCCATACGCCTGTAAATACGAAATCGAAATTCGAGTAGCCGTAATCACTAGCGTTAATAAAACCACCGCTGAGAAGTTTCCTAGCCACGGTAATTTAAAATCACGCGCAAAAAAGCGATTCTCACGATTATAGCGATATACATAAAACAGCAAAATCATTGCAGCTACGACACCGAATAAAATCAGGTCCCAGACATGCAATGGCGATTTTCTAGTAACAAGTTTCACTACTGCAAAGACCATCACGTAACCGATCAAATACACTGCATAGCGAATAACATTGCCCTCTCTTGATTCTGGCGTATTCAAGACTTTCACTCCTACTCTGGATTGTATTCTACAAACCCTATATTATACCAAAAAAGTAGAGCTAATTGAATAAGATAGGTTACTTAACTTCAACAATAGTTACCTTATATTCTCCGGCAGGTGCTTCAACCGTAGAAGTAGTA
This sequence comes from Lactobacillus kitasatonis DSM 16761 = JCM 1039, assembly GCF_000615285.1. Classification (GTDB taxonomy): domain Bacteria; phylum Bacillota; class Bacilli; order Lactobacillales; family Lactobacillaceae; genus Lactobacillus; species Lactobacillus kitasatonis. The sequence goes on from NZ_BALU01000004.1 coordinate 136,053, forward strand.
CCTGCCTCTTTTTTCATAATTGCTTGACCTAATGGTGAATCAAAGGATATTTTTCCATCAGCCAAATCAGCTTCCATTCGGCCAACGATCTTATATTCTTCGGTATCTTCGTCATCGTCGAACTTCAAGACAGCGGTCTTACCTAAATCTACTTTGCCATCATCTTTAGTTTCAACGATTTCCGCATATTTCAATTGTTTGCCTAAGTAACGCAAACGACTTTGTAAGTGACCCAGGTCACGTTTTGCTTCAGTATATTCCGTATTTTCTGAAAGGTCGCCTAGAGCACGTGCTGCCTGCAAAATTTTGATTCTGCGTGGACGATCCTTCTTTAAGCGAGCAATTTCATCTTCAATTTGTTTGTAGCCTTCTGGCGTCATTTTTTGAAAATATACCATAATATGTTATTTCTCCTTTTGCTTTCTAATTATATAAAAATTATCCACAAGTGTTAATCATTGATTTGATCAACTTTTTAATTAAAAATTAGCACTATATGCTTTCAAGTGCTAAATAGTTTAACTTTATTGAAAAACGACTACAATAATCAGTGTAAGGAAAAAGAGATCAGATAAACAAATGATCAACTCCTTACAAATTAACTTAGACTATAAAAATTGAAAGGAAGTTTTATTTATGGCAAACGATATGATGAATCGTCGTAATGATATGATGGACGCAATGAACGACTGGTTTGGTTTTCCAAGAAACTTCTTTGATGACAGTGAAATTGAAAACATCATGCAATCAGATGTTGCTGAAACCGATAAAGATTATGTAGTTAAGATTGATATGCCAGGTATGAACAAAGATGACATTAAGCTTAACTACAAAGATGGTGTATTGAGTGTTGCTGGTACTAGACAAGCCTTCAAGGACACTAGTGACAAGAGCAGAAGCATCATTCACCAAGAGAGAAGCGAAGGCAGCATTTCAAGAAGCTATAGATTAACAAATGTAGTTGCAAGTGATATTCATGCAAAGTATGATAATGGTGTATTGACCATCACTTTGCCAAAGCAAACTGCTGGCGATGATGGCAATTCTATCCAAATTGATTAATTTATTAGATAATTGCAAGAAGTCTAATAAGTTGGCGGATAAATAATTCTCTGAAGCGAGTTCATGATTGAACCCGCTTTTGTTTTGGCTTAAAATAGAGTTAATTTAAGAAAAAATTAAAAATTAAAAAGGAGATTTTTTTATGGCTCATGAATTAACTGTACAAGAGCTGGAAAAGTTTTCTGCAGACTTTAACAAGAACTCAGAAAACAAAGTTATTGCTCGTGCTGCACAACGTAGTGGTGTGCTTGAAGCATCATACAACGATCGCGTACAAAGCGAATTAACCCGTGTCTTCTCTACTGAACTTGACACTGACAATGTTACTAACCAAAAGCATTCAGGTCGTTGCTGGGAATTCGCAACCTTAAACGTTTTGCGTCACGCATTCGGTAAGAAGTACAAGGCTAAGAACTTCACTTTCTCACAAGCTTACAACTTCTTCTGGGATAAGATTGAACGTGCCAACATGTTCTACAACAGAATTTTGGACAGTGCTGACATGCCACTTGATTCTCGTCAAGTTAAGACTGACTTAGACTTTGCCGGTTCAGATGGTGGTCAATTCCAAATGGCAGCCGCATTAGTTGAAAAGTATGGTGTTGTTCCTTCATACGCAATGCCTGAAACTTTCAATACTAATGACACTACTGGCTTCGCAACTGCACTTGGTGACAAGCTTAAGAAAGATGCTTTGGTTCTTCGTCACCTTAAGCAATACGGCAAGGAAGATGAAATTGAAAAGACTCGTGAAAAGTTTTTGAGCCAAGTTTACCAAATGACTGCTATTGCTGTTGGTGAACCACCTAAGAAGTTTGACCTTGAATACCGGGATGACGACAAGAAGTATCACCTGGACAAGGACTTAACTCCACTTGAATTCTTGCACAAGTACTTAGGCGATGTTGACTTTGATGACTACGTTGTTTTAACTAACGCACCTGATCACGAATACAACAAGTTGTACGGTCTTCCAGCAGAAGACAACATCGAAGGCTCAATCAGAATTAAGCTTTTGAACGTACCAATGGAATACTTGACTTCAGCTGCTATCGCTCAATTGAAGGATGGCGAAGCTGTTTGGTTCGGTAACGATGTTCTTCGTCAAATGGACCGTAAGACTGGTTACCTTGACACTAACCTTTACAAGTTAGACGACTTGTTTGGCGTTGATTTCAAGATGTCAAAGGCTGACAGATTAAGAACTGGTGTCGGCCAAGTTTCACACGCTATGACTTTAGTTGGTGTTGATGAAGACAACGGCGAAGTTCGTCAATGGAAAGTTGAAAACTCATGGGGCGACAAGTCAGGTTCAAAGGGCTTCTACGTAATGAACAACGAATGGTTCAACGACTACGTATACGAAGTTGTTGTTCACAAGAAGTATTTGACTGACAAGCAAAAGGAATTGGCTGAAGGTCCAATCACTGACTTACCAGCATGGGATTCATTAGCTTAATCGAAAAATAAATAAACAAAACAAAATATCCTCAAGGATTTTTCCTTGAGGATATTTTTTATTATTCATAGAGAGATTGTTTTGGCTTAGTTTTCGTAGCTAGCAGCTACTTCTTCATAATGTTTAACTTCATCGTCACTGCAACGAACAAAGTGACCTGGACGAATTTCGTGCATGCTGCGCTCTTTTCCGTCCATTTCTTCTTTTTGAGCATCGTATGGAATTCTAGTACGACTACGTTCAACCTCTGGGTCAGGAATTGGCACAGCAGAAATCAAACTCTTGGTATAGTCGTGAAGCGGACGATCATAAACGTCGTCAGCTGGGCCTACTTCAAGCAATTTACCGTAGTGCATAACACCAATACGGTCAGAAATAAACTTAACCATTGATAAATCGTGGGCAATAAAGAGGTAAGTTAACCCACGCTTCTTTTGTAAATCAATCATCAAGTTAACAACTTGGGCTTGAATTGATACGTCCAAAGCTGAAATAGGTTCGTCGGCTACGATGAATTTAGGTTCAACGGCCAAGGCACGTGCGATACCGATTCTTTGACGCTGACCACCTGAGAACTCGTGTGGGAAACGGCTGGCGTGACTTTCATTCAAACCAACAGTTTCAAGCAATTCTTCTACACGCTTGCTTCTTTCCGCCTTATCCTTAACCAAATGGTGGATATCGAGTCCTTCAGCGATAATATCTTCAACTGTCATTCTTGGGTTAAGTGAAGCATATGGATCCTGGAAGATCATTTGTGCATCCCTAGTAAAAGCTAGCTTATCTGCACGAGACTTCAAATTTTCGACGTTCTTGCCTTCGAAAATAACCTCACCACTAGTTGGCTTGTACAATTGTAAAATTGAACGACCAGTAGTAGTCTTACCAGAACCAGATTCACCTACCAAACCAAAAGTTTCGCCTTCGTAAATATCAAAACTTACATCATCAACAGCTTTGGTGACATTACGGCCATTTTTAAAGTATTGTTTTAGATGTTTTACTTCCAAAATTTTCTTTTTTTCTGGCATAAAATTCTCCTTTGCTGCGACTATTTAACTCCTGGTAGTTTGTTCTCTTTTTTCATTAAATCGTATTTCTTCCAGCGCCTTTGAATTTCTGCTGGTGGTTCAACCTTTGGTGCACCTGGTGCAAGTAGCCAAGTTGCGGCATAGTGTGAATCACTAACCTTGAAGAATGGCGGCTTACGCTCAACATCAATCTTCATAGCGTATTTGTTTCTTGGTGCAAAAGGATCACCCTTAGGTGGATCAAGCAAGTTAGGTGGCGTACCTGGAATTGATTCCAAAGTATCACTGTTAAGAGTAGGCATTGAGTTGATCAAGCCCCAAGTGTATGGGTGTTGTGGATCATAGAAGATTTCATCCACGCCACCAAATTCAAGAAATTCACCTGCGTACATTACGGCTACACGGTCAGCCATGCCTGCAACAACACCTAAGTCGTGCGTAATAAAGATAATTGAAGTCTTTACTCTCTTTTGTAAGTCCTTCATCAAGTCCAAAATTTCAGCTTGCACAGTTACGTCCAACGCAGTAGTTGGTTCGTCCGCAAGTAAAATTTCTGGTTCACAGATCAAAGCAATCGCAATAACGATTCTTTGTCTCATACCACCTGAGAATTGGTGTGGATATTCGTTAATTCTTTCTTCAGCGTTAGGAATACCTACAGCCTTCATCATCTCAAGCGCCTTAGCCCATGCTTCCTTCTTTGAAGCACCCTTGTGCTTGATCAAAGGTTCAGCGATTTGTTGGCCAATCTTCATCGTAGGGTCAAGTGAAGTCATTGGATCCTGGAAAATCATTGAAATTTCATTACCACGAATCTTTTGCATTTCCTTTTCGGGTAAATCCAATAAGTTCTTACCATGGAAATCGATCTCGCCGCCTTCGATCTTAGCGTTACGAGCAAGCAGTCCAATGATACTACGAGTAGTAACAGACTTACCTGAACCTGACTCACCTACGATTGCTAAAGTTTCACCCTTATTCAAGTGAAAGGACACATTGCGGATAGCTTTAACCTCACCAGCATAAGTGTGAAAATCAATTTTTAAATTTTTAACATCTAAAACTCTTTCTTCTGGCATTTAGGTTAATCCTTTCTATCTTTGTCCTCTTGGGTCAAAGGCATCACGTAAACCATCACCTAATAAGTTGAAGGCAATCATCAAGATACACAGAACAATTGCTGGGTACCACATTTGGTATGGCAAGAATTGGAAGTTCTTTTGACCTTCGTTTAAAAGCACACCAAGTGAAGTTTGTGGAGCTGAAATACCGATACCGATGAAACTCAGGAAGGCTTCGAAGAAGATAGCAGTTGGAATGGTGTACATCGTTTGAATAATGATGATACTTGAAAGGTTGGGCACCAAGTGCTTCCACGCAATCTTCCAAGATGATTCACCAAGTGAACGAGCTGCTAAAACATATTCTTCGTTCTTCAGACTCAGCGTCTCGGCTCTGACCTGCCGTGCCATTGTTGTCCAACTTGAAATGGCAATGGCTAAAATAATTGTTTTAATTCCCGGTTTAAAAATAACCAACATCAAAACAACGATAATTAAATTAGGTACGGAGGAGATAATTTCGATAATTCGCTGCATGACGTTATCGACTCCCCCGCCTTTCCATCCGGACACTATTCCGTATATGACCCCGATGGTTAAGTCAAAGAAGGCAGCAACTAAGGCAACGATCAATGAGATCTTAGTACCATAGATAATTCTTTGTCCAAGTGAACGACCTAGGTAGTCAGTACCTGCGATAAAGTACTTGTCCTTTGGCACATTGTTTTGAGCATATGCATCAACCCATTTGCCGTTTTGCTTAATCTTACCGTTCAAACCGTTAACTGCGCTCATGCCAGGAACTTTGGCTGGCAAGTTAGCATATTGCGGATGTGATTTAACCAAAGTTGCGTTATTGATGAATGGGGTTGAACCAAAGGCAACAATGATCATGACAATAACAATAATTGCGGAGATCATAGCTGCTTTTCTTTGCTTAAAACGAATCCAAACGTTTTGAGCAAATGACAATGATGGACCAGCAATATTTTCGTTATCTTGCGCCTCATCCTTTGGTAAAGGTTCAAAGGCATCTGTAGGAAGGTTTAATTTTTCTTCAGCCATATTGTCTTCTAAGCCTCGCTTTCATCTAATCTGATTCTTGGATCAATCAATCCGTAAATGATATCAGTTACTAACAGAATTACTACTAATCCGATACAGTAGACCATCGTGATTCCCATGATTGTTGGGTAGTCGTTAGTTAAAATTGACTTAACAAATTGTTCACCGATGCCTGGGATGTTAAAGATGTTTTCAATAACCATTGAACCAGTCATCAAAGCTACTGCGTAAGGACCAATCAAAGTAACAAGTGGAATCATTGAGTTACGCATTGCGTGTTTTCTAATAACTTCCATCCGGCTTAAACCTTTAGCCTTACCTAACTCAATGTAGTCACTACTCAAAGTATCAACCATGCTCGTTCTAATGAACCGGGCCGTCTCGGCGAATGGCCCTACCGCTAAAGCAATCGTCGGCATAATTGTTTGGGAGAATTGCCCCCAACCGGCTAGTGGGAAAAGCCCCAGTTTCAAACCGATGTAGTATTGAAGTAGTACCGCTAAAACGAAGTTAGGTACTGACTTACCTATAATAGAAATTACAGTTGCAGTTGAGTCAACCCAGGTTCCTTGATTTACGGCAGCGATGGCACCAACGATAACGCCAAGTACAACACCAAGAATCAAAGCTTGAAGACCAAGTTGCATTGAGGCACCCAAACGTGAGCCAATCAATGTTGCAACAGGTTGATTACTGTATTGGAAAGATGTACCGAAGTCTCCGTGAAACATCCCACCGATGTAAATCAAATATTGTTGCCATACTGGTTTATTCAAACCGTATTGTTCATCCATAATGTGTCGCTGCGTTAGCGTCATCTTCGCTTCGTTAGCGTAAGGTGAACCAGGCATTAACTTCATTAAGAAGAAAGTTACCGTGCTACGATAAACAAAGTGAGGATCATATAAAAAATACGTTTTAATAGGTATCTAGCCATATTAATTTCTCCCTCATTTTCTTTTTGCTTTATTACTTAATTTTTAATGTTGTTTTAATTATACCAAATGATTTTCAAATTTCTAGTGTAAACCAATGAAAAATTAAAAAAATAAGAGAAAAGAATATGCTTTTCTCTTATTTTTAAGCTGTTGTTATTACTTATTGTTTTGATTGTTTGTACTTTATTTGTAGTTAGGTGCTTCCTTAGTCATTTGCACATCGTGTGGGTGTGATTCACGCAAACCAGCATTAGTGATTTGAACAAATTGGGCCTTTTCGATTAATTCTGGAATATTAGCTGCACCGCAGTAGCCCATTCCTGAACGAAGACCACCGTCGATTTGGAAGACAACGTCAGAAACGTCACCCTTGTATTCAACACGAGCTTCGATACCTTCTGGAACAAGCTTGTTAGCTTCGTTAACGCCACCTTGGAAGTAACGGTCGCTTGAGCCGTGAGCTTGTGCCATGGCACCGACAGAACCCATACCACGGTAACGCTTGTACTTCTTGCCATTATCTTCAAAGATGTCGCCAGGTGCTTCAGTGGTACCACTAAGCATGCTACCAAGCATAACTGCGTTACCACCAGCAGCTAAGGCCTTAACAACGTCACCTGAGTACTTAATACCACCATCGGCAATAATTGGCTTGTGGTATTCACGAGCAGCTGAAGCAGCATCATAAATAGCAGTAATTTGTGGTACACCAACACCGGCAACGATTCTAGTAGTACAAATTGAACCAGGTCCAATACCTACCTTAACTACGTCAACGCCAGCGTCGAACAATGCACGAGTGGCATCCCCAGTTGCCACATTACCGGCAATTAAAGTTTGCTTTGGAAAATGTTCACGGAATTCTTTAATCTTACGCAAAACACCTGCTGAGTGACCATGAGCAGTATCAATAACGATTGCATCGGCACCAGCTTCAAGAAGTGCTTCTGCTCTTTCAAAAGTATCACTAGTTACACCAACAGCTGCGGCACAAAGCAATCTGTTTTGGTCGTCAACTGCAGCCTTAGCGGCATTGCTTGGTACGACTACGCTCTTAACATTAGCAACTTCACTTGCTTGGGCTTGAATTGACATATTCTTGTGCACTACGCCAAGTCCACCTTGGAGAGCCATCGCAATTGCCATTGCTCCTTCAGTGACAGTATCCATGCCAGCACTGATTAATGGAATATTCAATTTAATATTATCAGCCAGTTGTGTGCTCAAATCGACTTCGTTTGGCAAAACATGGCTTTCTGCTGGAATCAATAAAACATCATCAAAAGTTAAACCTTTTTTGGCAAATTTTGTATCCCAATTAGGCATTATGCTCTCCTTTTCTCATACAAATAAAAATTATTAGCTATACTTTACTAGGAGATCAACCAATTTTCAAGGGTAAAAATAAAAGCAGGCTGAATTTTTTCAGTCTGCTTTTTACTTAAGAGAGGAGATTATTTTTGTTTATTGTTATGATTAGTTTTCAACATATGCTTCCTTAAAGTTGTAAGGAGCACCGGCACCGTTGTAGACAACGCCCTTGACGGTTGAACGAACCATCCAAGCTTCTTCTGGGTGGTACAAAGGAGTAACACCCTGAGTGCTGATAATTCTTTGTTCAGCCTTAACCAAGTCGTTCCAACGAGTGGTTTCACTAGGAGTTACCTTAGATTCTGCGACAAGCTTATCATAAGTCGAATCTGAGTACTTTTCCCAGTTTTGCGAGTTCTTAGAAGTGTTCAAGTCCAAGAATGAAATTGGGTCTGAGAAGTCGGCAGTCCACCCCATCAAGAAGACATCGTAGTCACCGCTTCCGGCGTGGTCTAAGGCAGTCTTCTTAGGAATGCTTTGAACTCTGACGTTGACACCCTTCAAAGCAGATTCGATTGAACTTTGCAAGAATTCGCCGCCCTTCTTTGAAGCATCGTCATCGTAAGTCAAGATTGAGAAGCTTACGCTCTTCTTACCCAACTCTTTTTGAGCCTTCTTCCAGTAGGCTTGAGCTTGTTTCTTGTTGTAGGTATTAAATTGCTTAGTAGCAGTACCTCTAACAAGGTCGGTGTAGTCTTTACCCTTCACTTCGGTCATGTTTTCTGGAGAAAGCGTGTCGGCAGGTTCTGCGGCCCCACCAACAGAGTTAGCCAATTCTTTTCTATTGATTGCTAAAGAAAGAGCCTTTCTGAAGTTTTCGTTGTTAAATGGTGTTTTCTTTTGGTTCATTTCAAGGTAAATCGTAGATGCAGTCTTTCTCAAAGTGTAGCCCTTTTGATTCTTCAATTCCTTTGAAGCTTGAGGACCAAGCAAGGCTGCATCAAGCTTGCCTGATTGGTAAAGGTTGTAGTCGGTTGAAGGCGTCTTTTGCACGCTGTAGTTAATTGTATTCAGCTTGACGTTCTTCTTGTCCCAGTAGTTTTTGTTCTTAACAAGTTTCCATGAAAGGTTTGAACCTGTCCAACCCTTTTGTACGAATGGGCCGTTGTAAACAGTAGTCTTTGATGAAGTACCATAGCTCTTGCCATATTGTTCTACTGCCTTTTGGTTTTGTGGGAAAAATAGTGGGAAGCCCATCAAAAGCTTAAAGTATGGAATACGTTTATCCAAAGTTACAACAAGTTTGTCTTCACCAACAGCTTTAATACCCAGAGTATTTGGCTTCTTTTTACCAGCTACAATGGCATCCGCATTTTCAATACCCGAGAATAAGTATGAATATTGTGAACCAGTGCTTGGAGTAACGGTTCTACGCCAAGAATAGACGAAGTCTTAGCAGTTACTGGATCACCGTTTGACCACTTATCATCTTTACGTAAAGTAAATGTCCAAGTCCTGCCATCTTTACTGGTAGTAGTTTTAGTAGCCAAAGCATTCTCAACTTTAGAATTTTTACCTAAACGATAAAGACCTTCCATCGTATTGTTCAATTGGGTAAAACTAGTGGCATCTGTAACCTTAGCTACATCCATACCTTCAATTTCTGTTTTATCCATCCAGTTTAAAGTCTTTTTACCACCACCGGCTGATGATGAACTACTATTGTTGCCACAGGCTGCCAATGCAGCTCCGGCTAAAGTTACAACACCGGCTGCCATTAATTTTCGGAATTTACTCATTTTCTTATCCTCCGAATATGCAAAAAAGAGTAGCTGATTAAAGCTACTCTTTTCCTGTCAAAGTACTATGAATTTAATCTACGTAAGCGTTCTTGAAGTTATAGTTCAAACCAGCACCGTTGTAGACGATACCCTTGATGTCTGGACGTACAAGCCATGCTTCAGTCTTGTAGTAAAGAGGTGCGATACCTTCTTCATTAAGCAAGATCTTTTCAGCCTTTTCAAGATCGTTCCAACGCTTAGTAGTATCTGCAGTAGTCTTAGAATCAGCAATCAACTTGTCGTATTGAGCGTTGCTCCACTTACCGTTGTTGTTAGCGTTCTTGCTAGTGAACAAGTCAACGAATGAAATTGGATCGGCGAAGTCAGCTGACCAACCTGATACTACGAGGTCGAAGTTACCGTTAGTTGAACGGTTCAAACGAGTCTTAAATGGTACGTTTGCGACAGAAACCTTCATGCCCTTCAAGTTTTCTTCTAATTGACTTTGAAGAGTTTCAGTAGTCTTTTGACCTGCATCAGTATCGTCTGAAAGGATTGAGAATGAAACGCTCTTTACGCCTAATTCTTTCAAAGCCTTCTTGTAAAGCTTCTTAGCTTCAGTTGGGTTGTAAGAAGCACTTTCCTTATCACCAACTACTGAAGCCCAATCCTTACCATCGTGGTTAACTACACCCTTAGCAGTTAAACTGTCAGCTGGAGTGTTTGAACCACCTAAAGCGTTAGACAAAGCTTTTCTGTTAATTGACATTGAGATAGCTTTACGCAAGTTTTCGTTCTTGAAGATCTTTCTTCTTTGGTTAAATTGAACGTAGAATGTTGCAGCTGTGTCACGCAATGTGTAGCCTGCATTGTGTTTCAAGTTCTTAGTTTGTTGTGCGTCCAAAACAGTTGCGTCAAGCTTGTTTGATTGGTACAAGTTGTAAGCTGTTGAAGGAGTCTTTTGGACACTGTAGTTAATGGTGTTCAACTTAACATTCTTCTTGTCCCAGTAGTTCTTGTTCTTAACTAACTTCCATGAAAGGTTTGAACCTGTCCAGCCCTTTTGTACGAATGGACCGTTGAAAGCAGTGGTGCTTGATGAAGTACCGTACTTAGAACCGTTAGCTTCGACAACCTTTTGGTTTTGTGGGAAGAATAGTGGGAAGCCCATCAAAAGCTTAAAGTATGGAATACGCTTATCCAATGTAACAACTAACTTGTTATCACCAACGGCCTTGATACCTAAGCTGTTAACTGGGGCTTTACCAGCTGAAATTTGAGTGGCATTATGAATTCCCTCAAATAAGTAGGCATATTGTGAAGCAGTCTTTGGGTTGACAGTTCTACGCCAAGAATATACGAAGTCCTTAGCAGTTAACTTGTCACCGTTTGACCATTTTGAAGGACGTAAAGTAAAAGTCCAAGTCTTGCCGTCTTTAGAAACCTTGGTGCTAGTTGCCAAAGCATTTTCAACCTTGGAGTTCTTGCCTAAACGGTAAAGACCTTCTTCAACGTTACCCAATTGGTTAAAACTAGTAACGTCGGTAGCCTTTGAAATATCCATAGTTGGAATTTCGGCTGAATCCATCCAGTTGATGCTCTTCTTTGCAGAAGAGTTGCCTGATGAACTGCTGTTACTGTTGCTACCACACGCTGCTAGTGTGGCACCAGCGATAAGAACTGTTGCCCCTGCAGCAAATAATTTTGTAAACTTCATATTATTTCCCCTCTCATTTATGAAAAAAATAATAGAATTTCTTAAGTTGTTTATAAGTATATATTGCTATTTTTTAATTTGCAAGTTTTTTTTAATCTTTAGTAAATATTTAAGTAAAGAAATAAGCCTCAATGCTACAGCATCAAGGCTTATTAATTATTAAACTTTTTTTCAGACATTCCACTCATCCATGAACTCTTGAACGAAATTACGCATGTAATCGGTCCGTCTTTCAGCCTCTTTTTTAGCGGCTGAGGTGTTCATTAAATCGGTTAAATGAAAAAGTTTCTCATAAAAGTGGTTAATCGTTGTCTCGACATGACCACGATATTGGTCATGACTCACTAACTTGACTGGCTTAATCTCAGGATCATAGATTTTGTTACCATGCTTACCACCATAGGTAAAAGCACGAGCAATGCCGATGGCACCGAGACTTTCCAAGCGGTCCGCATCTTGAACATACTTGCCTGACAGAGGCAAATTATAGTGATGTTCAATATTGGCAGAAAAGGACATGTGCTGGATCGTAAACAAGATGTCCCAGATTTCCAAATCATTAAAGCCCACTTTAGGCAATAATTCTTTAATCTCGGCAACGACCTTTTCTGGATCGGCACAAATCTTTTCATCAATCGTGTCGTGCAAGTAGCCGCCAGTTTTAATAATGGCCACTATCCGGCTATCCTCATGAGCATCAGGATGATCTTCCAGATACATCCTGCTAGCCAAGTTAGCTACACGTTGACCGTGATAAAAATCATGTCCGGTTTTTTCGTCTTTTAAATGATCCTTGGTAAATTGAATGACTTGATCGATGTCCATTATGCCATTGAGTCCCATGCTTCTACTGGGGTAGCTTCGCCTTCCCAAATCTTAACCAATTTTTCTGGTACGTATTGCTTCTTAACCACAACCTTGAAGAGGTATTCGTTGAACCAGTCGTCATCCATTACGAAGTAGCCCTTTTCACCAACTTTTGTGCCCCATGAGTTCTCAATTTTCCATTGACGAGGCTTGCCATCAACGACATCAACACCAACCAAAGTCATAGCGTGAGTTGAACCAGATGCCCCAGTTTGCAGGCGCTCTTTTTTATTCAACTTAGTTTCAATGTTGAAAATGGCATCAGTTTGGTAAAGGCCTTTAGATAAAATACCCTTTTGACGGTCGCTGTCTTTACCAACATCACAACCGAACCAAATAGTTTCGCCAGCTTCAAGTTGCTTAATTGCAGCTTCCTTCAAGTTGTCGATTTCAGTGTTCAAGAATTGAACAGGAGTACCGCCTTCAACGTTGTCTTCGAATGGAAGAGCGTAAAGCTTATCAAATTCGTGGTCTGGTGCGTTAAATAAAACAACGTAGTCATCAAGATCATCAGTAAAGTAATTGTGGAAGAAATCAAGTGGAGTCAAATCACCATCAAAGTGATACTTGCCATCGTCATCCTTAAATTCAAGATCAAATTTTTGAACTGGTTCACCAAAGGCAATCACAGCCATGCGGTAAACTTCGCTCAAAAATTCTTGGCGCTTTTCTTCAATTTCATCAGTCTTATTTTCTTGAGCAAGCTTACGCAAAACAAGACCATCTTCGCGCAACTTCATGTTCAAAGTTCTGTTGAACATTGCAGTGTTGTTAGCAGTAAAACTTTCATCTTGAGCATAAGTTGGCACTAAACCATATTTTCTGATCAAAGAAACAGCCATTGCCCATTGACCACCATCAGTATCTGGACCTTGCATGTAAGTATGAACGGTACGGTCATCAAGTGGACGGTCGGCAGTATTCAAGATATTATCAAAGAAAATGTTAGCACGTTCTACTCTGTCCCAGAAGAAGAGGTAGTTTTGTGAAAAGGTAAAGTTCTTAGCATTGTACTTTTTAGCAAAATCATGACGAAGTGTGTTCAATGCCGCAAACAACCAGCAACGACCTGATTGCTTTTGATCAGTGACGTTGTCAGTTGGAATTTCAATTGAAAAAGTGCGGTTTAATTTTCTTACGCCTTCAGTGTTAAAACTTGCCTTTTGTACGCCGTTATTAACGACTGCAAGTTCTGCTACGCGATTTTGTGGTTCTTTTTCATATTCTTTTTGGAATTTGGCAATTTCTGCCATTGTCAGCTCGTGTTTCATATGAGATCCTTTCTCGTTAAAAATCATTTAATACTAATTGCCATCATTTTAGCATTATTTTGCCCATTAAAAAAAGCCGCTTCCCAGGTTTGAACTGGGAACCTCCTCCTTACCACGGCGGTGCTCTACCTATTGAGCTAAAGCGGCGTCTTTATTGTAACAAAAAAGGCAAGGATATTCGAAGTGAATACCTTCGCCTTTTTAAATTTCCTAATCCAAGAGTTCGAAAATAAGAAATAATTCGAGGTTATTAAATTTCATATTAAGTAAAATTTTGAAGTTAGATCTTAACAACGTCCTTGGTGTTCAACCATTGACTCTTGTTGATCTTAACAATCTTTTTGCTGTTAACTTTCTTAACTGCCTTAGCGGTGTAAGTTGAGCCATGGTTACCTTAGCACCGGTCTTCTTAGCGTCTTGGTTGTAAACAGCGACTTTTTGATTCTTAGTATCTTTTACAACTACGAAAATCTTGTCGCCTTTCTTAATTGAAGGGTCAGTTGGAACAACTTCTGCAGCACCTAGCTTTGGAGCAGTGAATGAAGTAGCTTGAACAACGCCACTACCAACACCGACAAGACTTAAACCGATTACCAAACTTGAAATAACTTTTAAAGCTTTTCTAGATTCTAGCATTTTAATAACCTCTTTTTATTTACTCGTTTTTTCTTTACGCTTTTACTATAACACCTTTCATCAAAAAGTAAATAATTTAGTTAATAATTTCACAATTTTTCATGATAAGGATGTGCCTTTAAATATTGCTATATACCACCGTTTCTAAATTATATATGTGCATATTTATACACTAGTATTATTTATATTTGTGTATTAATATAGTTATAATGTGAATTTGTGAATAACAATTCTAAACTACTTGAACAATATTAAAAATAACAATTTAATTAGTAAAATATTATTTTACTTTTTTAGGCATAAAAAATATTTTTCAAAAATCGTATAGCATTAAAAAAGGGCAAAAAAATGGAGGGTCAAAACCCTCTATTTTTAAAGATATATTTTATTTTAAAAATATATCTTTAATTACTTAATAGTTACCAAAGTGTACTTTCTCTTACCCTTACGGATAATTACGTACTTACCATCAAATGCGCTTGATGGATCAACGTCAAAGTCTACGCTTTGTTCACGATCACCGTTAACGTAGATGGCACCGTTCTTAATATCTTCACGAGCTTGACGCTTTGAAGGTTCGATCTTGGTATCAACTAAAAAGTCAACCAAGTTCTTCTTTTCGCTACCTGCTTCAGCACTTGGAGCATTCTTCAAACCTTGTTCAATTTGAGTTACTGACAAGTTCTTGATATCGCCTGAGAATAAAGCGTCAGTAATCATTTGAGCTTCCTTCAAGCCATCTTCACCATGAACGAACTTAGTAACTTCTTCAGCAAGCTTCTTTTGAGCTGCACGCTTCCAAGGTTCCTTTTCAGTCTTTTCAGCCAAGTCTTCGATTTCTTCACGGCTAAGGAAAGTGAAGTACTTAAGGTACTTAACAACATCACGGTCGTCTTGGTTAATCCAGAATTGGTAGAATTCGTAAGGACTAGTCTTCTTAGGATCAAGCCATACAGCACCACCAGCTGATTTACCAAACTTAGTACCGTCAGCCTTAAGCATCAAAGGAATAGTCAAACCAAATGCTGGACGATCTGGACCTTCAAGCTTGTGGATCAAGTCTATACCAGCAGTGATGTTACCCCATTGGTCACTACCACCGATTTGTAATTGAACGCCATCGTCCTTGTTCAAGTGGTAGAAGTCGATAGCTTGCAAAATTTGGTAAGTAAATTCAGTAAATGAAATACCATTTTCAAGACGGCTAGCAACAACGTCCTTGTTGATCATGTTGTTAACTTGGAAGTACTTACCGTAGTCACGCAAGAAGTCGATCAAGTTAAGCTTGCTAAGCCATTCTGCGTTGTTTCTGATTTCGAAGTTTTCAGTACCAAACAACTTCTTCATTTGATTAGTTAAGCTTTCTTCGTTGTGCTTAACTTGTTCTGCAGTTTGAAGAACACGTTCAGTCTTACGGCCTGATGGGTCACCGATTGCACCAGTACCACCACCGATTAAGATTACTGGGTGGTAACCTGCCATTTGGAATCTCTTCAAAATCATGAATGGGATAAGGTGACCGATGTGAAGTGAGTCACCAGTTGGGTCAGTACCACAGTAAAGAGCCAAATTATCATGTTCAGCTAAGTACTTCTTTAAACCTTCTTCGTCAGTTTCTTGGTTAATGGCGCCGCGCCACTTCAAGTCTTCTAAAATATCAAATTTTGCCATGTTTTTCCTCCAATAAAAAACGTCCCTCAAGAATAAATCTCAAGGGACGACTAATTATCATCTTTAGCCGTGGTACCACCACGTTCATGCCAAATTGGCATCTCATAATGGTTGATAAAGAAACCACCCTATCAGTATTTCGTCAAAATCGACCTGTCTAGCTCACACCTACCGCTAGTTCTCTGAACGCTGAATCGATTTGCTACTTATCGTTAAGTATGATCTTAACTAGAAAAACTATTTTAGTCAACTACTATTTCAAGAAAACTTCTTTTACAGCTGACCATGGACCTTCTTGCTTTCCGTTTAAAGCTTGCAACTTCACTTCGTAAGTTCTATTTCTAGTAATACCTGTAACGGCATTAGAAGCTTGGTCAGTAACTTCGTAGTACCACTTGCTTGTACCCTTTTGACGATATGCAGCACGGTAACTTTGAGCGGAATCAATCTTGTTCCAAGCAACGTGGATATTATGGTAAGTATTGTCTGCTTGAGCAGTTGTTAAATTAACCGCACCTGGTGTTGCATCAGAAGGAGCATAGTAAGTGTGCTCTACAATCTTAGTCCAAGCGCCAAAGTAATTGTTAGTTTCTGGGTTACCGTAACGAATATATTTTGGATTACTTACGCCACGAGCAGCAAATTCGTAAGTTTGACCATTAACCAATTTATTACCCATTCTTACTGGAATTTCATGGCCATTCACTTCTAAATTGCGTGTAGTTGGAGCTGTGCTTACTTCTGTAGTATTGCTGCTAGAAGAAAATGCAGCTCTCTTTGAACCCTTTTCACGCCATGCAAGTTCATAAGTCTTGGCATGAAGTGCATCCCTCAACGTAGCAACTACGCCATCTTTAGTATCCTTCAAAGATTCAATCTCAGTATCAGCTGGCACTATACGTGTATCAGTAACTGCAGTCAATTGGAAATTATAAAGACCACGTGTACTTACGCTAAAGTAATAAGTACCTTTAGCTAAATACCAACTTTGGCTAGCAGTCTTATTGCCGTTAACTTTAAATTGCTCTGGATAAAGAATAGTACCATCCCCAACAGGATTATTATCATTAAACATAACTACATCCATCTTGCTGAAGATATTGCCTTTTCCAGATTGATAAATTGGATTGTTAGTCATCTTCATTGTGACCATTTGAGGTGAATCAATCGTAAAGCGATAGTAATCGATATTATCGTAATTGTACATCTCACCCATGGCTTTAATCTTTTGACCAACTTCGATCTTTCTAGCATTTTGACCACTATTGTCATTATTCTTTTGAGTTTCAACGTAAGTTTCTAAACTCTTGCGAACCTTGGTCAAACGAGTGAAAGTAGTCTTCACATTAGCATTCTTTGAACTAGTCAAGTAGTATGTGCCCTTACGCAAGTAATATGTGTTTTTGTTTTTACCATAAGGAATACATGTCCATTCCATACTATTCTTCAAAGTAACATCGCCGTTAGTAATCAAACGACCAGCTACCGGCAAGCGCAACTTGTAGACCCTGCCCTTAGCTACATAGTTACGCTGATTAATACTAAAACTAGTTGTATTCTTAGGATTATATGTACCAGCTTGAACAGTTGTAGAAGTAAGTCCAAGCATTGCAGCACTAGCAAGTGCCATCGTCATAAATCTCTTCATGTTATTCACCTATATTAAAATTAGTTTTTTCTTTTTGAACTTATGTCTATTTTATCATTTACTTAAATAGCGTAAAACGATATAGCATTTTCGCTATTTCATAGACTCTCAGTTAGTATAATATTTATAAACAAAGCATTCGAAAGAAGGATTAGCTATGACAACTGATTCAAAAAATCTCAAAATCGATGAAGAAAGTAAAAAGACAATGCTTAAAGAGCTTGCTATCATAAATGGTTCAATTCCTGATGATGATAACAAGATAGATAATCTAGACGGTTACTTTAAAAACTTAGGAGTTTAATATATTTCTAGACAGAAAAAATCCCACTTTAGTGAATAATCACTTTAGTGGGATTTTCTTATTTACTTTAATTGTTCATCTTGTAGAAGCCTTTAGCCTTCAAACCATAAGCTTGACCAGCGGTCATATCATATTGAACCATTTCGTAATCGTTCAATATAGCTTGTTGTTCTGAAGTCAACTTCTTAGGATCTACAAAGTGACCCTTTTGGTCAACCAATTGGAAGCCCTTGTCACCATTGAAGTTAATGGTAATTGCAGGAAGCTTCTCGTGAACTTCAGTCAAAAGTGCTTGGTAAGGAGTTACTTTAGTGTTAGTTTGTTCAAGCATCATAGCAGTGAAGTCACTAGTGTTGACGAAGTTAGTGTTGTGAGTCAACTTGTTCTTAGCACCGTGTTGTCTTGCGTACTTGTTTGAGTAAATGAAGTAGCGAGTTGAGTGCATTTGAACAGGATATCTGCCAGTGTAGTTTTGTGACAAGATACTTGGGTAGTGGTCACCGTAGAAGACAATGGTAATTGGCTTCTTGATCTTATCAATTTGACCAATAAACTTCTTAACTGCCTTGTCGGTGTATTGCGTACCCTTGATGTAAGTTGCCATTTGCTCACGAACAGCGGCAGTGTTGAAGAGTTCACCAGATACCTTACCCATGTATTCGTTGTTTGGATACCAGTTGTTGTAAGGCATGTGGTTTTGAATTGAGATCAAGTTAATAAATTGACCGCCCTTCATGCTGTTGATTTGTCTCAAACCGTTAGCATAAGTAGTGAAGTCAGAGTTGTAAGTACTCTTACCAAGTTTCTTTTGATCAATGATCTTGTATTTAGAACCAAGGTAAACGAACTTGTTAAACTTAAATCTCTTGTAGTCTTCTACTCTTGAGTAGTAAGTACCAATGAATGGGTGGACAGCTGACTTGTAGTTGAAGTCCATACCAATGGTTGGGTAGAAGTCATAGTTTGGTACAACTTGAACGTATGGAGTCAAGGTTGACTTGAACATACCCATGTTAAATCCGGTCAAAGTTTCCCATTCCATGTTGGCAGTACCACCACCGTAACCGGCACTAAGCATGCTACCGTATGTGGCACGTTTCTTCATTGATTGGATAAACTTAACTGGGTTTGGAGCCTTTGGATCAATCTTGATAGTTGGGAAAGTATATGGATCAACGAAGCTTTCACTCAAGTTGTAGACAATAGTTTGATCCTTTAAAGTATTCTTTCTTGTCTTGTTAATTTCGTCAGCAAGTTTGCTGTACTTTTGGTCCAAATGATTAATTGTAGCTTGTGAATAGTTGGCCGGCTTGTTCATGATTTGCAAGTCGAAGTAGTTCAAGAAGTTCAATAATGGACCGTTAATTTGAATATCACGTTCAGGGTTTCTGAATGATTGCTTGTTGTCGAAACCACGGTTAATGTGGTAGATCATACCGCCATCGTGGTTGAAGCGCATCGGAGTCATGAATAAGAGCAAGCTGAGCAATGCCCAAATACCACGACGTTTCCATGAGCCCTTTTTCTTAATTGGAAACTTGATTTCAAGGAAGACACATAATGCAATGATGATGATCAAAGCAACAGCAACCATAATTACTGTCTTTTCACCGACCATTGGAAGTAAAGTCTTCCAGTTTACGATTTCATCAATTTCAGTTGGGTAAATTGGTTCACCACGAAGGTTCAACTTAATCTTGTTGGCGATAGCCAACCAATAGTGATTACGCTGACTAAAACTGTTGAAGTCCAGTAACGTGTAGTAATGAAGTAGAAAATCGCAAACATTGCATCGAGGAAGATAGCCGTCAAAATGATGGCGAAGAATCTAGTCCCGAGCAAGAAGATAACTGCGTTGATATCAGTAGCAGTCGTAATTTGAATACGTAAATTGTCTGATTCGATCAAGAATGAGGCAAAACTCAAGATGTAGAACCAACCCCAAGTAAGAAGTCTTACTCTGTTTTCTACAACCCAAGCAGTGAACTTACCCCAAAGATCTTCGACGATTTGCGCAAGATTATCATGTTTATTAAAGAATGTAATTGCGTTTTTAACTGGCTTTATCTTGAACAGGTATTTTTCATACAAGTAGCTCAAAACAAAGGCAACAAGCGTCATGATGACAATCATCAAGAACTTGTTAAATCCGGCACTGCCAGTAAAGCAGAATGATCTTACGAACCCACCAATGACTGGTGCATCCATAAAGATGACTACCGGAATAAAGAAGTGCATTTCTTTAGCAGAGAAGCTAACGATTACTTTTCTGAAAATCAGAAATGCGGCAAGAACCATTAAGAATAGAAATGGTGATGTAACGTTGCTTAAGAATCTTGGATTCCAAGAATAAACACCACTACGACCAGATAAACGTTGGTACCAGTAAACACCGTTAAAACCGGGAACACCGATAAACATTACGAAGAATGATACGATGCCGGCACCGATCGTCCAGCCGAAGACCTTCTTAGGAATCTTAACGTTGGCTAAAAACATACCCCATGCGAAGTACAAGATTAGGTATATCCCATAGATGGAGTAGTTGAAAATCATTGTACCTGCGTTAGTCGCAAAGCCAACCAAAGTCAATGCACTAAGCAAAAGCAGGTTTTGCTTAACGGTAATGCGGTGTTGCAGTTCGTAGATATAAGGCTGAGCCAGCATACTGAAGATCAGTCCGGCAAGCAGTACTGACGTACTAGTCAATACTGGGAAAAATACGCCCCACAACTTCCACATGTTAAAGCTGCCTGGCCGCTTAATAAAGTTAGCCAAGTACAGCAATACTAGTGTGACAACTGCCATAATCCAGAATCTGATGGCCTCAGTTGGATGGACCTTCTTCTTGCTGTAGACAGCCCCAAAGACCATTGGCACCAGCACCATTGTGCTTCGACCAAGCAGCCCTGGAATGAATCTCATTAAAGTGCTGAGTGGCAATCTACCAAACAGCTTTCCCCATGAGAACATTTGCACTAGCATGAAAAATGCTGCCACAATTATACAAATAATTTGGACAACATTTAGTGATTTTTTATTCTTAATCTCACTCATTTTCTTAGTCTATGTCCTTACTAAAAATTCTTTTTTGCCAATTACTTGCTCTTGATCCCAAGCTTCTTCTTAATCGAGTACAAGATATCGACCTTCTTGCCGTGACCGGTAAAGAAATCAACGATATCCTTCCAGAACTTGAAGACCATGATCAAAGTAATCACCATGAAGATGATTCCTGCCTCTTGGTTTTGCAAAAATTCATAAACACCGAATAAAAGCATAAACACTAAAGGCGGAATCGTCAAATTTTGCATGATTGCTGTCAGCACGAGTGCCACCAGCAAGGTCGCAAAACCAGCCTTCCAATCATAAAATACTGTGATCTGAGCTGCAACCGCAACTCCCTTGCCACCTTGGAAATGATTCCAGAACGGAAAACAATGTCCTAAAATCAAACCTAAACCGCAAAAGGCAATGTTGATATGAGCTGGAAAAGCAAAGTAAACAATAAATAAGGCAATTAAGCTTTTAAGCAAATCACCGAGACATGTTAGAATGCCCCATTTTTTACCAAAAACAGCACCCATGTTGGCCGTTCCTGGATTATGTGAACCATATTGGGTAGGATTTATTTTCAAAAAGATCTTTCCGACAATCATCGCTGTCAGGAAATTACCAAAGAGATAACCGATCAGCGTCGCATAAATAGGCGTCATCAATTATCATCATCTCCTGTTGTAGTCGTATTTTCTGTGTAGTCATAAATATGATAGTCTTGCGTCTTGCCGCTCTTGAAATCAAAGCCATTAGCAATATTGCGCTCATTTTGGTAAGTTTCGTTGTTATCAACGATTGCTCTTTCAAGGCCTAGTTCTGAGCGAACCTTATTAGAAATCCGCTGCAATTCACTGGTTGGTTGAACCTGATATGCAGCATCATCGATCATCGCATTATAACCATGCAGATAGTCACTAGAAGAGGTCTTAGCACAGCCACGATAATTCGTCGCAATCTGTTGCAAAGCGCTGAATGGCAAGTTAGTACGAACGTTGCTTGAAACTGACGTTAAGATTGAATCCAAATTCGAGAGCGAGCTGACAGAAATAGCCTTTTTAATCAAAGTCGTAATAACTTGACGCTGTCTTTCTTGTCGGCCGTAGTCGCCTCGTGGGTCGTCATAACGCATTCTTGAGTAGGCCAGTGCACCTGCACCACCCATGTGCGTTAACTTGCCCTTCTTAAAGATATAGCCGCCATATTCAAAACTGAGTGTTGGTCGAATGTTAATGCCGCCAACATAACGAATCATCTTCATGATTCCGCCCATGTTAACTACGGCATAATATTTAATCGGCACGTTAATCAATTTTGAAATACTGTCCATCGACATCTTGGCTCCACCGAATTCATAGGCCGCATTGATCTTTTCGGTCTTAAAACCGTCCTTATAACCAATCATCTGCGCCATCGTATCACGCGGAATAGATACCAAGGTGTAATGCTTCTTTGTAGGGTTAACTACAGCTAAAATCATGGTATCGGTTCTGCCCCGCTTTTCCGTTCTATCTAAGGCACCGGTATCAGTACCCATGAGCAAAACAGCGAAGCGTTTCTTTCCATTAAATTCACCTGTAGTTTTCACTGCAGTATGCGGATCGTAGGTCTTATCAACTGCGTTCTTCGTCTTAAAGTAAACCGAAGTAAAGTACGCAATTGCTACACCAATCGCAGCCAATACAACTAATCCAAGAATCCACGGCCAAATGCGGTGTTTTCTATATTTATGATTTTGCACTCGCGTGCTTTTTGGATGATATTGTCTTTTTTTCTCCATAAGTCATACCTATATGTAAATTCACATTTAGTGTATTATAACAAAAAAAGCAAATCATCGCTGACCTGCTTCCTATATCTTATTAAAATCGTTACTTATTTTTATTTCAAAGTCAAGGTTAAAGCAAAAGTCTTACTGCTTTCTGCTTCAAGCTTAATCTTATCTATAAATGCGGCAACATGATCTTCTTCTACATTTAACTTAAAATCAGTTGAAGCAACATCAATTCCGTATTTTCCATTATTTAAACTAATCTTATTAATGCCCTCTTCGGTCGGCCAATTATTTGGTAGAACAAAGCCTAGTGAAAATGGCATTTCTTTATGTGAAGAATTCTTTAGAAAAAAGCGTATCTCGACTTGGTTACCTTCCAAGACATATGTGGTCATTACTTCAAAGTGATACGGGAAACTCTTGTAGCTTTCCGGTGTATCAATTAGAGTCAAACTCACTCGAGTATCGCCTTTATCAACGACAGTCCAAGGCATTTTGCTGGCCCAGTCATTATCATGATTGATCACTGGAAAAGCAATTGCCGTACCCTCTTTAGTCCCGTCTTCGCCGAGATAGTCGTAATTATCAGTTACTGATATTAAGTGGGCCATTTTGGCCCCGTTCTCATCGACAGAGACTTGAAAGAGAGAATCATCAATTGTTTGCATATTTTTCTCCCAACTTTAATTCCAAAGACAAAAATAGCACTTGAAAGGGGTCACTGTCAATTTTTAGTCAGCTACTGCCACTTTAATGGAAGCGGTTAAACCTTTCACCATGTCGTCTAAATTCATGGAAGGACGGCGTCCATTTTTAGCTTGACTAGGCAAAAATGGAATGTGAACGAAGCCGGCTTTTAACTTAGGGAAATCGTGCACACGCATATATTGCACCTCGTAGAAAAGGTGGTTGCAAACGTAAGTCCCAGCTGAGTTTGAGACTTCGGCAGGGATACCTGCTTTTCTCATTGCAGTGACCATCTTTTTAATTGGCAATTGAGTGAAATAGCCATCAGCACCATCAGATTCAATCTTGCCTTCTTTAGGACCTTTGCCTGAATTATCAGGAGTTGATCCTGCTTGAAAATTAATTGCGATTCGCTCTGGTGTAATTGCAGCTCGGCCGCCAGCTTGGCCAACATTGATCACCATGTCTGGCTTTTCCGCAATAATTTTTTCTTTAACAACTTTTGTGCTTTGATAAAAAATTGTTGGTACTTCTAGCTTAACTATTTGGTTGCCATCAATTTCATCTGGCAGTCTCTTTACAGCTTCAATGGCTGGATTAATTTTTTCACCACCAAAAGGATCGAATCCAGTTACTAAGATCTTCATGTTTTTGCCCCCTTTCTTAGAAAAAAATGGCAGTTTTTCTTTATTTATAATATAATATACTTGTTTCAAAAAATATGAAATAGAATAATATATTAAAATTTTTGGAACAAGTTGATGAAAATGGGCATCCCTTCCGGGGATGTCTTTTTTTACCCTAAAAAAAAGAACTCCGAAAATTCGAAGTCCTTTTTGTGTGAATAACCACTATTTAATTAGTCGTCCAACTTTTCCTTGTTAACAACATCAAGGTTTTCGTCGAATGTGTAAACTACTGGTTCACCAGTCTTCATTTCGAGGTTCATGATGTCATCGTCAGAAATGTTTTCGATGTACTTAGTCAAAGCACGAAGTGAGTTACCGTGAGCTGCGATAATTACGTTCTTGCCGTCAAGTAAGTCTGGAGCAATGTGATCTTCCCAGAATGGCATTACACGGTCAAGACATACGTGTAAGTTTTCTGCCTTAGGAACGATGTGTGGGTCCAAGTTTGCGTAACGACGGTCGTGAGCTTGGCTGTACTTGTTGTCGTCATCAATTGCTGGTGGCAAAACATCGTATGAACGACGCCAAATGTGAACTTGTTCGTCGCCGTACTTTTCAGCAGTAGCCTTCTTGTTCAAACCTTGAAGAGCACCGTAGTGACGTTCGTTAAGTCTCCAGGTCTTAGTTTCTGGAATCCAAAGTTGGCCACTTTCTTCAAGTGCGTAGTGCAAAGTCTTGATAGCACGAGTTAATAATGAAGTGTAAGCTTGGTCAAATTCAAGACCGTGTTCCTTGATTAAACGACCAGCCTTCTTAGCTTCTTCAACACCTTTTTCTGAAAGGTTAACGTCAACCCAACCAGTAAATTGGTTTGAAAGGTTCCATTCACTTTGACCGTGACGGATTAAAACTAATTTTGACATGAAATATCTCCTTTTAAAATTCAATGTTTCAACCATATTTTACACATTTCGCAGTTTTTTTCATAGAGAAATGACAAAAAAACATTAATTTTTAGACATTGTTTCAAATACTTGCCCTTTTGTGCTAACTTAGAACAGAAATATTAATCAAAAAAGAAGTGCGGAATTATGGTATTCAAAAATAAAAAATTCATCATCGGCCTGATTGGCATTTTTGTTCTGCTTTTAGCGGGCTGTTCAACCAATAAAACTACTACTAAAAAAGAAAATACTTTGCAAAGTGCAAAGACGATTTTAACTAAGGCGCAAAAGACTAAATTCGATTCTATGCATGCTACTTGGGACGAAACTGAAAATGGCGCAACGATCCAAAAAGCTGAAGTCCAATACGTTAATGATCCAACGGTCATCTACGCTAATGTGGCAGCGGCTTCCAACCACTATAAGATGTGGATCGAAGGCAAAACCAGCTACATCCAAATGAAAGGCACTAGTTCTAACCACTGGTTTAAGACAAAACTTGGTAAAAGCAATTCATATACTGTATTAACAGATAGCTTAAACAACATGCTTGATCCATTCGTTGCTACCAGCAAGAGTTTTAAAGTTAAACCCAATGGCAACGATTATGCCCTCTCTTATAAAGGAAACAATAAGAAAATTTGGAATGCCATCGTCTCCGATTCTGCGATCACGGTTTTGATCGGCATCGATTTAGACAACGTGAAACCAATCAACAACGAAATTTTGATCGACGTTGATAACAGCTACCACATCACTGATGTGAAGGTGGTTTCTACCTATAAAGATGAAGGCACAAATAGAACCTTTACCATGAATGCTGATCAAATCGACCAAATTAAGCATCTGGAAGTTCCAGCCAATGTTAAAAAAGGTGCAGTCGATTTAGGAAAAATGAGCAAAAGCAACTAATACTAAGTCCGAATCCAAGTTGATTCGGGCTTTTTTAGTTATAATAAAGGTATGGAATAATAGGAGAAAAATTATGAATTCAAAACTTAAAAAAACATTTATTGGCATTTCACTTGCCGCCCTCTTCTTACTAGGCGGCTGCAGTCAGCAGAAAAAGGCCAATCCCAATCCTGTTTTAACTAAGAGTCAGGTCGTACAAAAAGCGAAGAAGAGCTTTAGAAGTGGTCAGGTCATTCAATCGGTCACATTGGGCACTGACACTTCCAGCCAAGTGGCTCTGGCTAACACTACCTTTGGTGGTGAATCAACTGTCTACCATATTACTAACCAAACAACCAGCAAGGGTAAATCCAGTTCTAGTGAAGAATGGATCAACTTGAACAATGTCTACATAAATGGTCGTGATACCTGGTACAAGGCTGATCTAGAAAAATTGACGGGCCACTCATATGCGGACTTAACTGACGCAATTATGAATAACCGCTTGATCCATAACCCAAGCGATACTTTGGTTAAGGCGTACAAGATGAAGCGGAATAAGAAGGAAAAGACTTACACTTTGACTGCTAATATCAAAGACAAGGACTTAATGGAAAAAGCTGCTTCACCTATTTTCAACACTGTGGCTCAAAGTTCAAACCAAGCTAAGGTCTTTAAGCAAATTCAAAAGTACGGCAAGTACAAGAAGATGACTGTAAAAACTGTCGTTAGAGACAACAAATTGGCTGGCTTCAACGTTTTCGTGAACATGAAGCTGGGCAAGATGATGACGGTTAAGGTTGGTCAAAGTTACGGTAACTTTGGCAGCCACGACTTCTTAAAAGTACCAACTTCCGCAACTAATGCTAAGTCATTGCCAACAACTGATAATAATAGTAAGAAAAAGTAGAGGTTAAATTATGAAATTAGGAATTATCGGAAGTGGAATGATCGTCCACGATTTTTTGAAGACTGCAGATAAGATTAACAATCTTGAACTTGTAGCAATTTCATCGACTGTTCGCAGTAAAGATATTGCTCAGGAATTAGCTAAGCAATATGGCATTAAGAAAACTTACACCGACAACAAAAAATTGATGGAAGATCCTGATGTCGATACGGTTTATGTTGCTGTGCCAAACTTCTTGCACTATAACATTGCCAAAGAGGCACTAGAACACGGCAAAAATGTCATCTGCGAAAAGCCATTTGTTGAGAGTACGGTTCAAGCCAAGGAATTGAAGCAACTTGCCGATGAAAAAGATTTGATCATCCTTGAAGCAATCACCAATCTTTACTTGGAGAACTTCAAGCAAATTCAAAAAGAGCTCAAGAATATTGCCCCAATTCATATTATCAACATGAACTATACGCAATACTCAAGCCGTTATGATGCTTTCCTTGAAGGTAAGATTGCACCAGTCTTTGATCCAAATAAAGATGGTGGTGCCTTGATGGATTTGAACATCTATAACATTCACCTTGTAGCGGCCTTGTTCGGCTTGCCTGATAAGGTTCAATATTACGCAAACATGCAAAAAGGTGTTGATACATCAGGCATCTTGCACTTGTCCTACCCTGACAAGCAAGCATCCCTCACCGCATCAAAGGATAGTTACGTAACGCCACGTTCATTCATTGAAGGTGAAAAAGGCAGCATCTATATCGATGGTTCAACTGGCGAACTTAACAACTTTACAGTACAAATGCGAGGCAAAGAACCTAAGCGTTACAACTTGAATAAATACGACCACCGTATGACGAGCGAGTTTAATGCGTTTAGTGAGATCATCGATAATCATGATATGGTGAACGCTGATGAAGCATTTGTAAATACGCTTGAGTCAATGCAAATTTTGACCGCTGCAAGAAATTCTGAGGAATAAAAAATTAAACTAAAAAAGATTGGTTATCTTCGCTACAAAAGCGTTGATAATCAATCTTTTATTTTTGCTCTCTAATCTCTTTCCAAAAGCCAATCCAAAATATTCATCTTCTGAATACCATCATAATTAACATCCTTATTCAAAGTATCCATCGTCAATAAATACTTCGGATAAGAATCATGGATTTGTTTCAACGGACGTAACTCTCTTTCCAGCACTTTTTCGTCTAATGTAGTCAAAGCAACTTGGAAATATCTTGCTTCATTTTTGACATTCAATGCCACAAAATCAACTTCCAAATCATTGCTTCGACCGACATAAACATGCGGATATCTGCTCTTCAATTCCAAAAAGACAATGTTCTCGATGATGTGACCATAATCTTGTTGGTGATCTGGTAAAAGCAAACGCCGCAAGCCCAAATCAACAGCATAATATTTACTGTTAGCACGTAAAATCGAACGGCCGTGAATATCATATGGCTTAGCTTCGTACATTAGCAAGCTGTTCAGAATGCCTTCCACATATCGGTCAATCGTCTTATTGTCTGCTGGCAGCTTAGCACTTTTCAAGGTATTAGCAATATTGCTAATTGAAATTGCACTACCAATATCACTAAACAAAGTACGGATTACTCTCTCCAAAACAGGGACATCCCTCACCTTAAGTCTGGTAACAATGTCGGTTAAAACAATTGTCGAATAGATTCCCTGCAGATATTCCATTCTTTCTTGTTCATCTTGGACAAACAATGTATAAGGAAATGAGCTCTTCAAATACTCATTGAACATATCTGTATCGTTAGTGAATAAATCGTTCTGCTTGTGCCATTCCACAAATTCCTTGAAAGATAGTGGCAACATATTTATTTGCACATAGCGACCCGTCAGCAATGTCGCAATTTCACCACTTAAGAAATAAGCGTTAGAGCCTGTGATGTATAAATCCACGTTGTCTTTAATGAACAATGAGTCAACTACTTTTTCGAAATCAGTAACGTGCTGAATTTCATCCAAAAAAATGTAGGTCATCTTGCCATCATCAAGACGATTGGTTAAATATTTATATAAAGCATGAGGATCACGCAAAGGTTCATTAGCCATATCTTCAAAATTAATGGTAATTATTTGCTCAGGTGCTACACCACTAGCTCGAAGATATTCTCGAAATAGTAAAAATAAAGTTGATTTACCTGATCTTCTTACACCAGAAACGACCTTAATAATGTGTTTACCTTGGTGTCTCTTCAAAAAATCGAGGTATTCAGTTCTAGCAACGTATCGTTTTTCTACCATATTATTCACTTCCCTTGCTTTAATTTTATCATCATTTGGAATATACTCCAAAAAAACCTGATTTTTGCCCTTTATTTGGAACATATTCCAAATAAATGCCACTTTTGCCTCTCATTTGGAATACATTCCAAACAAAAAAGCCATCCAAATGGATGACTTCCCTAAAATTATTCATGACTACTCAACAAATTCCGTACCTGATCAGCATCCTTGAATTCACCAGAGAAGACCAAAACATCCCCCGGCTCAATCACAGTCCAGCCGTGCGGAGCCAGCCACTGATCTCCACGCCAAATTCGACTGACCGTAATCTTGTCGATAAAGTCCAAATCGGCCAAAGGACGCCCAGTGTACCGCGTGTTCGTAACCTTAACTGAGTAAAGCACATTCTTCGTATCAGTAATAATCCGGTAAACAGTTGGTGATTCAATCAACGCACGCATCAAGGCAGAACGAATATTGGTAAAGTTGAAAATCTCGATATCTCTTTGGTTAAATTCATCAACAATATCACTATCAACCTGACTAAGTCGTGCAATAACCCGCTCTACTCCGATCTCTCTAGCATCCCTTGCCAAGTCGGCATTATTCTCATCCGTGTGACTGGCAGCCACAAAGATATCACAATCATATGCGCCGGCCTTCTCCAAGGTCTCCTTATTCAAATCAGGCAACAAGGTAATATTATCAACGCGGCTATCGTAAGTTTCATAACTGACCTTGTTAGCAGTATAAATCTTGACTGAGTACCAATTATCGTGCAAGTCGTGGGCAACCGGCACCGTGAAGGCATTGGCCCCAATAAAGGTAACGGTCTTCTTGATTCTGTCTTCCGGTGACAAAACGAAGCTTGAGTTAAAGACAATCGGACTCAAAATACATACAATAACTGCAGCCAAAATAAAGGCATCAGATTGCGTTGAAGTAATGGCGTGCAATCTTCTCGCAACTTGCAAGGTTGGCAAAACAATCGTAATTGTCGTTGCAGTTAAGAAGCCGCCGGCAAAAGCATTGCGCTTTTCAAAGAATCTCATGTAGGTTAAAACAACCGGCAACTTAGCGAGCAATAAGAAGATAACCAAGACTGGCAAAAGCATTAAGGCTGAGGGATGGGTCAAGAATGAACGCAAATTCAATCTTACCCCTGTCATAATGAAGAAAATAGGAATAAAGAAACCATAACCAATTGAAGTCAGCTTATCCTTAGTTGCTTCACTTGGTTCAAGCAGCTTCATGACCATACCTGCCAAGAAAGCACCCAAGATGTTCTCGGCACCAACAGTTTCGGCAACGGTAACCAAAGCAAAAATCAAGAAAAATGCCAAACGAATATCCAATTGTGTCGTTGCCTTAGTTACCTTGGCAAACCACAAATATGGTTGCTTAAATCTACGCAAAAGAAAAATTGCGGCCAAAAACAGCAAGATAATCAACCATAATTGTTCTGCATTACCACCGTTGATTGATGCATAAATGGTAAGCAAAAGCAGTGGAATAACTTCACCAAGAACAGCCGTCAACAGGATCGTCTGGCCAATTGGCCGACCCAAAATGTCCTTTTCCTTCAAGGTGGCAATCACCACGCCGAGAGCAACGGTCATCAAGATAATCGCAGCCAGCATAACTTCGCTGAACAAACCGATCCATTTCAAAACAAAGGCCAAGGCCACAGCCATGACGACGATTCCACTAAAGGCAATCACGGCTGTCTTCAGCGGATCCACCATTTTTCCGGCTTGTGATCTCCCCTTCGGATTATTCTTTCTTTGCAATAAATCGAAGTCGATTTCCATCCCTGATAAAAACATCAGTAAGGTCACGCCCAGATTAGACAAAAAAGTCAGATCGTGCGTCGAAAAAATCAGGTTGAAACCGCTCGATCCCATGATAATCCCCACGATAATTTCGGCTATCGCGGTTGGGACATTGCTAATTTGAAAACGAGCCATAAATATTGGAATAATTAATGCCAATAATACGACTAAGAATAGCGATAATTGTGCCATATCTCTCACCTTTTCTCATTCAATCAACATGCATTATACAAAAAATATGCCTCATTCCCATCGTTTTAGGAATAAGACATATTTTTCTCTTAATTTACGTCACTTGCTAAAACATATTGTGTAGCATTAAGTGCATAGTACTTTTGACCTTTAATTGTAAGTTTGCTGCCGTAGACTAATACTCGACTGCCCTTATTGACCTTGTTTTGCTTCTCGATCTCACCGGTGCGAGTACGTAAGTAAGTATCCTTATTTACGGTCTTAGGCGTTGCGTCAATGTTAGAAGCAACTACGTATTGGTCTTTGCCAATCTGGTAGTACTTCTTGCCATTGATCATCTTGTAGCCCATGACCACAACCGGACTGCCGGCGTACTTGAGCTTCTTGGTGTTATTGCCCTTAGCATCATAGATGTAAGCATCGTGACCTAAAGTTACAGCACCTTGAACAACTGGGATTTCTTCCTTAGTCTTGTTTGGATCCTTATCCTTGTTCTTCAAGTTAGATTGAGATTGAGTATTCTTCTTTTGCAAGTCGTAGTAATACTTAATCAATGAATAAAATTGATCCATGCTGTAGCCCCATTTTTCAAAATAGCCATCGGGGTCAACGTGGTCAGTGCCACCAAGGAAGTCGCTGACGGCGTGGTGCGACCAAATCGTACCTTGACCATCATCGCAGGCATTGTCCGGCTTCAAATCGTAACGGTGTAAAAGCTTAGCAATGTAGATCGCATCATTATTAATTGACTTAATAAATGCATCCCTACTATCTTCTTCACACAATTCAACTTGAATAAATCGGTTGTTCGCCTGCTGACCTGCACCCCAGGTACCCATGTCGGGTGAGCGCATCTGAATTACTTGCTTACTGTCGACGAAAGCATGAACATAGGCCTGGATGTTCTGCCATTCACGGTTGAAGTAAATTGCTTCATCGTGGGCAGTAGCACCAAGGTCATCGGTTTCGTGAACGACAATTCCCTCTGGTTTACCATTTTGGTATTCAACGCCAGGGAATTTGTTGTACTTGATACCCTCAAGTTTGAGCACCTTGTATAAATAAGTAACACCGCTGTACTTATATTTCTTAGCTTCAGTGTTAATCGATGCCGCTTGAGTTTCTTCATTATTAAAACTAAAGGCACCAATAAAACTGATTGCCGCAATAAATGCGATCGTTAATTTCTTTAGCTTCACTAAACCATCCTTTATTACATGAAGTTAGATTTCTTGATGTATTGACGGATACCAATTCTGTAGTACTTGGCACCGTTAATAGTTACGGCGCTACCGTAGGTAGCAACTTGTTCGTTCTTCTTGCGCTTCAAGCTGTTATCACGGTTGCCGTATTGGTTGTAAACGTAAGAATTACGCTTCAAGAACTTAAGAGTACCGTCGATGTTGCCGGCTGCGATGTATTCATTTTCGCCAATACGGTAGTAGCTCTTGCCTTTGATGGTCTTGGTGCCATAGGTATTGATTAACTTAGCGCCTTCTTCGTCGCTCACCTTGAACATCTTGCCAGCGAGCTTCTTGCCGTTCTTGTCATAAACGTAGGCATTGTGCATCAAGTTCTTTTGGATCTTGGTTGCACCCTTTGGAGCTTGAGTGATTGGTTCACTGCTACTGCTCTTCTTGCCCTTGCCAAGAGCACTGCCGTTGATCCAGCCCTTGCCGTCGATATACATTCTGGATGAGCCATCATTATAGGTAATGGTCTTGGTTACAATAACCTTTTCGCCTTGCTTAACTGAGCCGACTGGACTAGCAACTGAGTGGTCGGTTGGCCAGTTGTAGACTGAGCCGCCCTTTTCGACGGTGTAAACCTTAGCAGTCTTAGTGACAACTGGATCATACTTGCTCAAATTGTGAGCGGTGATTCTTGAGTTAAGAGCTGCATCATACTTGGAATCAGTTGCGTAAGTACCAGTTAAAGCCTTGGTAGCTTGAGCATAGTTGTCGGCATTTTCGATCCAGGCACCCTTGTAGCGAAGTGGTTGCCAGGACACACCTTCACGCAACTTTTGTCCGTTGTCTTCGAATGATTCTTCCAATGTATTGTATTTTCTAAATTTAGCGGTGACGTAATAACTCTTGCCGTTCTTATCTTCTTCACGCGTCTTAGAAGTATAAGTGGCACCAGTCCAACTATCATCAGCCTTCATGCCAAAAAGATTGTTCGCATTAACTGCTAAACCTGATTGACCCCAGCCAGATTCAACGATAGCTTGAGCGATCATGACTGATGGATAAGTACCGTACTTCTTAGCAGCTCTTACTGCTTGCTTTGCGGCCTTGTTTAAAAAATCTGCTTGTTCATCGGTGGTTGCTGCGGAAACTTTTTGGCTGTGAACGATATTAATAGCATTGTTTACAACTGGCGTAGCTACTGAAGTCAACATAACTGCGCTAGCAATGCTGGTCAAAAGTCTCTTCTTCATAAGTTGGTTCCTCCTATTATTAACAGTTCTATTGTATCTAGCAAGTTATTTTAAAACAAGGGATTCGGCTGATTTGTATGATAAAAGTAATATTTCAATTATGTTATTTTAATAGGAATAAAACATGCATATTTGCACCTTAATTTTGAGGACGATGTTATTGTTGGAAACAATATCTTCCATATTGTATAAATCTCAAATTCGTCAGAAAAAAATCGCCTTTTTTGCGTAATAAATAGTGAGAGCTCTCATAATATTATTTTTTTAGAAAGAAGGATATAATTAAAGATAAACAAAATAGTAAAAGTTGGACCGAGCGACAGAAGTATTACCAAAGACATCGTGTTTGGCCACGTAATGAAAAACAAGGAGAATTGTCTGGAATTATTACAGTCAATTCTGCCACAATTGAACCTTACATCAGTTGAAGATGTTACAGCTCAACAAGTGATTGGATGAAGGGTTAAAAGAAAAAAGTGTCAGACTCGACATTATGGCCAAAGATAACGAAGGTCGACTTTTCGATATCGAAATGCAAGTTGCACGTCAGGAATACATTGGCAAGCGTCTTCGCCATTATCAAGCAGAGATGGATAAATTCTCTTTAGATCGTGGATTAAATTACGATCAAATTGCAGACACTTACATTATCTTCCTGTGTCCTTACGATCCGTTTTATCGTACCCGCACTCGTTACGAATTCAGTGCACGTGAAGATCATGATCCTAGTATCAAGTTAGAAACTGGTGCACATTGGATTTTCTTAAATTCAAAAAAGACAAGGATGTCAATAAAGGATTGCAACAATTTCTGGACTTCATGAACGGAGAAATTGATATCTCAAGTACTTTCATCGCTCGACTCAACAAAGAGATTGATCGCTACGTAGGTAGTAGTGAATGGAGGGATGACAAAATGAAACTCCAAACGATGCTTCGAGATACTGAACGAGAAAGAGCTATAGAGGATCTTACAAAATCTGCTAATAGAATGCGACAATTAGGCGCTAATGAAGCTAACATCTTCAAAATGCTTAAAGAAGACTACCATGGTCAACTTTCCGATGAAGAAATCCGCAAATATATGAACGAAACCAAGTAGTCTCATCTCCTACACCAAAGCTGGGCACAAACGTGCTCGGCTTTTTTGATGCCTTCTTTGCTGTGCTCTATTCACAGCTAGCGAAAAGCCGCGGCGGAAAGAACCCACCCAACCTCCCCTTAGCATATAAGAGGAAAGATCACTCCCACACCTACTCTAGTATCACGTACTCAATAT
>NZ_BALU01000003.1 GCF_000615285.1 Lactobacillus kitasatonis DSM 16761 = JCM 1039
AGAAATTATTTTTTGACGTTCTCGGGGTTACTTTATCCCAAATCGCATCGACAATGCCGATCCACATTGCACCAAGTACAACTGAGCCGCAAACGTCTGATGGGAAGTGAGCGTAAAGATAAACTCTTGAGATCATTACTAAAATTAGCCAAACAACTAGAAGTACGTCTAACCAAATTCTAGCAGTTCTGTTTTTGACTAATGCTGGAATCAAAATAAGCATTAACCAAAAGACGATGATTGACATTCCCAAAGTGTGACCGCTTGGGAAACTGAAGCCATCGTCGACTGCCATGTGGGCAGCAGGACGAGCACGTTGAACAACATGCTTAACGATCCAGCCAAACGCATCAGCAGTAATTAATGAAACTACGATACTGAGCGAGAGGGGACGTTGCTTTTTAATCCATAGAATAACTGCAATTAATAGCATCCAAACCAGATCAACTTTGGTATCGGCTAAGAACGTAATCTTAAGCATCAAGCCCTTTAATCCAGGGATAGTATGCACGATTTGTTCAAAGAAATTGTCGAATCCATTGATCCAGCTTGCATGCATCATGATTGAGATTGCCAAAATTAAAAAGATTGGCAAACCAATACAAATAGCTGTAATATTTTTCTTTCGCATATTTTCCTCGATGTAAAATAATTTTTAAACAACAGTACGAGTTTATCATATAAAATGTAGATAAAGAAAATTTAATTGTAAGAAAAATAAAAATGAAAGTTTAGAGGACTACTCAATGGAAGAAAATACTAAGAAAATGCTTGCAGGTGAGCCTTACCGTCCTGATACAGAAGAATTAGGTAAATTTTCAAGTTTAGCTCACCGTTTATCTCGTGATTACAACATGACTGCTGATGAAGAAAAACTTGAAAGAAGTGCCATTATTGATAAACTTTTCCCAGATCATGGTGAAAGTGTTTATTTGCAAGGACCTATTGAAGTCGATTATGGCCGTTTTACCAAATTAGGCGATAATTTCTATGCCAACTTTAATTTAACTATTCTTGATACCTGTCCAATCACTATTGGTAAAAACGTCATGTGTGGTCCTAACGTTACTTTAGCTACACCACTTCATCCTTTGCTTGCTGAACAACGCAATCCTAGAATGCAAGAAGATGGCAAAGTGGCTGATATCGAATACGGTGCTCCAATTACTATTGGCGATAATTGCTGGTTAGCAAGCAACGTTACTGTTTGTGCCGGTGTAAAAATTGGCAATAATTGTGTAATTGGTGCAGGAGCTGTAGTTACCAAGGATATTCCTGATAACTCATTAGCTGTTGGCGTACCTGCTAAAGTAATTAGAACTCTTTCAGAGAAGGATCATTTGAATAATTATCCTTATTAATAAGTAAAAATTTATATAATCTGTAACTCCAATGAAAAAAATAAATGCTAATATTAGGCTATGAAGAAGTAACATTTCTGGAGGGTTCTAAAACGAGACATTTTAATCTAAAAAGACTATTAACAAAAACAGCAATCTCGTTCACTGCTGTTTCTGCATTGCCAATTGCTGCAATTACGTCATCTAAGGATGCAAATGCGGCAGATGATCAAACTGAAATGCGTAGTTTTGTCAGAAGAACAATTGCCAATGACTATGCAAGAGGCACTACTGTAGTTGTCAAAAATGGACAACCACAACAAATTAGTTACGGTTATGGCTATTATGGTAAACGTCTTGGTGCCGGTAACAGCAAGGTAGTTTACCCAGTGTGCTCTTTGCAAAAAGTAATCACTGCAGCAATTATTACGCAATTGATTTATGCAGGAAAATTTACGCAAGATACTAAGATTTCAAACTGGTATCCTAACTTGAAGGGTGCATCAAACATTACTGTAGGTAATTTGATGACGCACACGTCAGGTCTAAAGGCTACTGATACTGAAGTCAACCGTGGTCGTATCTATTCTGAAAATGATGCGATCAACTGGGTCGTTAATAGACTGAATTCTACTAGCCAAAATAATCCAGGTAAATTTTCTTATAATAATACTAACTACATCTTGCTTGCGGGCATTATTCGCCAAGTAACAGGTAAGTCTTACAAGCAGAATGTCCAAGAACGTGTTATTAACCCATTAGGCTTAAAGAGAACATACTTCTTAGAAGATATTCCTTCAGGTATGACAGATGGTATTTCTTATACTTGGAATTACAAGAACTATCAATGGGCACAATATGTTAAAAAGCAACAAGCTTCCCAACTTGTTGGTGCCGGCAACTTGTTTTCAACTCCAATGGATTACTACAAGATTCAAGTTGGTTTGACTAACGGTAAGATTTTGGATCAAGCTGAGTACAACTACATGACTAACTTGGATACTAAACCTTCAAACGGTTATTCAGGTGGTATGTACATTAAAGGTAACCTTAAGTCAGCATATGGTAACTTGTACAACACTCACTTTGGTAATTGGGTTCAATTAACTAGAGATAATCAAAATGGTTTAATTATGTTCTTGAATCAAACTCAAAACGACGAAGCAAGAAATAAGAATATTGGTTACCAAATTTTGAACCACATTCAACCTGGTACTTTTAGTGCAAAGTAAAATATATTTTAGTCCTGCTACTAACTTATGATAAGCTAGTAGCAGGATTTTTACTTTGAGGGAGTGAGAAAATGAAAAATGGAGGAGTTTTAATTAGTCAAGACTTGTCATGTGCCGGGCAAGTATCATCTTCAGTTGCTTTGCCTATTCTTGGTGCTTGTGGCATGCGGCCAACGCTTTTGCCTACCGCAATTTTATCAACGCATACCGGATTTCAAGGCAATACTTGTCTTGATTTAGGTAGTGAGATGCCTAAAATTATTGTCCATTGGCAAAAAATAAATTTAAATTTTGATGCTTTATATTTAGGTTACTTAGGTAAAAATGCACTAGATTTTTGGATTGATAATATTGATCAAGTAAAACGCAATGATCAGGTGGTTTTAATTGATCCAGGAATGGCAGACCATGGCAAAATGTATCGTGGTTTGGATGAAGAATATGTAGAAAACATGCGTAAATTGATCTCTAAGGCTACGATTCTAACACCAAATATTACTGAAGCAGCGTTTTTATTAGGAAAAGATCTAACCGAAGTTTCATTAGAAAAAACACAAGAATTTGCCGAGGAATTAGTACAAAAATTCTTGATTCCTAATGTGGTGATTACTGGGATTTCAATTACCAAAGAAAAAATCGGTGAGGTTGGCGTGACTGAAGGTAAAACTTGGTCACTGATTCAAGAAAAATTGCCAGGTAGTTTCTTTGGTACCGGCGATATGTTTGCTAGCGCATTTTTAGCAGCGTTTTTGCATGGAAATGACTTAGAAAAGAGTTGTTCAATCGCAGCAGACTTTATTAGATTGGCAATAATGAATACAAAGCAAGACACATTATTTGGCCCTGACTATGCGGCCGGATTGCCTTGGCTATTACAAGAAATAAAAAAGTAGGTGTAAAAAGTGAGAAAAAATATTAATTCATTACAATCATTGATGTTTACCGGTTTATTTGCGGCGATTATTTATATTGGTATTTGGGTGTTACGTATTCCCGTACCAGCAATGGTTGGACGCCCGTTTATCCATTTCGGTAATACATTGACTGCCGTTGCTATTCTGTATCTAGGTTATCGTAATGGGATGATTGCCGGCATTATTGGTTTAGGCGGCTTCGATTTGCTTAATGGCTATGCGGCAACTTCATGGTTGACTATGTTAGAAGTGGTAGTTGTGGCTTCAGTGCTAACTGCTGTTTATAAAGGGATGAACTATAAAGATACTAAGAAGAATATCATTATTCTTGGTATCATTGCCGGTGTCACAAAAATTTTTACCACTTATTGTGTGTCGATCGTTGAAGCATTGATGGTAGGAACAAGTTTGCAAGTTGCATATATTGGAGCTTTCGTCAGTTTGCCAGCAACTGTCATTAACTCTATTTCTACCGCAATTTGTACTCCAATTTTGTATTTTGCTCTAAAAGATGCCATCAAGGCAATTATGAAAAAGACAAACTAATGAAACAATAGATTTTACACACGTATTGATGGGTGCTATATTAAATTTATTGATTAATAAAAAGGGTAGAAATTCATGAACGAAGATCTAAGAAAAAGAAATAAGCGAAATAATCTGATCATCTTAGTGGTCGGAATTGTCATTATCATCAGTATTATTGCCGGTTTTAGCATTCATAATCATCGTGTTGCTACACAAAATGCAGCTGAAAAATTTGCACGTACTCACTTTAACCCTAATGTAAAAATTGATGGGGTTAAGGTTGGCAAATTAACTGTTAAGAAGGCTACGGATAAGGTTAATAAGAATGCTAAAAACGTAGTTAGATTGAAAAACAATAAGTTAGTTTACAGCTACAGCACTACTGGTCAACCAATTGATGAACAAGAAACTAGTAGTTTGTTTAAGAAACAACAAACTAAGACGCCATCAAACAAGAGTTACAGCTATACAACTAAAGATTTAGCAACTGCTAAGAATAAGTTGAATAGTCTTAAAAAGCTAGTTGTTAATTACAAGATTAATGGCAAGACCTATAAGTTAAAGGCTAGCGAGCTTTTAAACGATGTTTCTTACCAAAATGGTAAATATCAGTTTGGTGATACTTCTAAGTTGACTGATAAGTTAAACCAAATTGATAAGGAAGTTTCAACTTTGCATAGAAGTTACAAGTTTACTGTTCCTACTGGTAATAAGGTAAAGGGTAAGACCATTACAGTTAAGAACAAGACTTGGGGCTGGGGCGTTTATGTTCAAAAGACACGTCGTCTTTTGTTAGATGCTATTGCTAAAGGTAAGACTAGCTTTGATGGTGCAGATGCTATTTATGGTTTGGGTTACAGTACTTATGCTCATGGTTACGGTTATTCAAATCATGAAATTGGTAATACCTATGCTGTAGTTTCATTAAAGAAACAAGAAGTATGGCTTGTCAGAAAAGGTAAGCTTAAGGTTCACTTGAGAGACGTCGTTACCGGTACTATGGAAGGTAGCAAGAGTGATCAAACTCCTCGTGGTGTTTGGTACATTCACTACAAGCAAAGAAATGCAACTTTACGTGGTAGCAATGATGATGGTTCAAGTTATGCTTCACCAGTTAACTACTGGATGCCATTTACTTTGAGTGGTTGTGGTTTCCACGATGCTAGTTGGAGAACTGACTGGAGCAAGACAGCTTACTTAAAGGGTGGTTCACACGGTTGTGTTAACGTTAAGCCAAGTGAAATTAGAAGCGTTTGGAACAACATTTCTAAAAACGAACCAGTAATTATTTATGAATAGATTTAACAAATGAAAGAAATAGGACTACCATAACAGTTGGCCGGATAAAAATCCTTCCTCCTGAAGTGATTATTACATAACCTATTTTCTTCATTATAAGTCTCGCTAAAGTCGCAGCAATGTTATGTACATTGCTGCGGCTTTTTTATAAATTAATGTTAATAACTATAAAAAGAATGTTATAGTAGGCAATGTAGGAAAAGAGGATTTTGAAAGATGATCGATATTTATAATGAAAAACTTGCAAAATATGCAGATGGTGAACGCCGTATTTTTACTGCAACTTTTTTGCGTCCTGATGATCGTAAGGGAATTTTTCAAAATTTAACTGTTAATAATGAAGATAATGTTGTAGTTAAGCAAATTGCTTTGCGTATGAACAAAGCCTTTAAGGAATTAAATCTTGGAAAAGGCGACGTCGTTCAATTTGAAGCAATCGTTAAGCAAAACAGTCGTGGCGAATATACTGTTGAGCGTCCTACTGGAGTAGAAAAGATTAGCTCTGGCGAAGACGAAGAAGATAGCGGCGTTCATACTGTTGGCGACGATTGGGATTGGTTTGAAAAGTAATTAAAGATAGAAGATTTTAAAAAAGAAAAATGTTGATATATGTGCTTTTAGCATTGATATATCAACATTTTTTTGTGTTAAAATAAAATGATTTAAGTAATAGGGAGGACAATTATGATCAAGAAACTTGCTGTATATCTTGGTGCATCTTCAAATGCCAAGTCACAATACAAGAAAAATGCCGTTCAGGTTGGCCAATGGATGGTAGATAACAACCTTGAACTAGTATATGGTGGTTCTGAAGTAGGATTGATGAAAGTTTTGTCGGATACAATCCTAAATAATGGCGGTAAAGTTTACGGTATAATTACTAATCAATTAAATGATCGCGGTGTAACTAACAACCATCTTACGGATTTGAAGATAGTTGATACGATGGATGAGCGCAAGCTTGAAATGATGAATGAAGCAGATAGTATGATGGCTATTCCTGGTGGGATTGGAACTTTGGAAGAAATCAGCCAAGCCATTTCCTGGATCACTTTAGGTGACAACCCCAAGCCTGTTGCTTTTTATAATTACGATGGCTTTTATGATAGTTTGCATGATCAAATTTTGCATATGCACCATGAGGGATTCTTAGAACAAAGATACGTTGACGCTATCTGCTTCAGCGAAAATCTTGATGAAATTTTAGATTTCATGAATTCATACAAGGCACCAGTTCGCCGTGATTTCTAAAGAAAAATTTTCTTTTCTAAATCCTTTCTTTTTGTATTGAAAGCGAATACAATATAGGCGGAAAAGAGGTATAGATTATGACAGAAAACATGATGAAGCACTTAATTATGGAAGACAAAGTTAGCAAGATTGTTGGACCAATTGTTTGCATCTATCTGTTGTGGCTAGCATTGATGGCAATGTTCAACTTTAAAGTAATGATGATTGCAATTGGTGTTCAATTTGTTGTTTTGCTAGCTTATATGCTAGTTGAGCCTTTGATTTTTAGAAAAGGAAGAGCGGAAAAATAAATTGGTATCTCTATTAAAGTGAAAGATCTACTAATCGTTTGACTAGTAGATCTTTTTTATTGTTATTTTTAATACTCTATACCCGATAAGCAATATAAGTGGCATACTAAAAATAATAAAACATATATAGTATACGAGAGGAATATTATGTTAAATATCGGTAGAGCATTGAGGAATGAAAGATTAGCTCAAAATAAAACACAACGAGAGTGGATAAAAGATGTACCTATTTC
Source organism: Lactobacillus kitasatonis DSM 16761 = JCM 1039 (assembly GCF_000615285.1). Taxonomy (GTDB): domain Bacteria; phylum Bacillota; class Bacilli; order Lactobacillales; family Lactobacillaceae; genus Lactobacillus; species Lactobacillus kitasatonis. The sequence goes on from NZ_BALU01000003.1 coordinate 7,088, forward strand.
TGTATCTCGATATTCGGAGATAGAAAATAATACTATAAAAAATGGTAAAAAAGCTGATATAGATAGTGAAAAATTGATTTTACTTTTAGAAAGTAACAATGTAGATGTAAAAGAGTTTTTCTCTAATTTACAATACAAATCAACTTCAATTGAAAAATTATCTTTGGAGATATCGCAAGCTTTTAATAATGGAAATTATAAAAAAGCAAGTGAAGTAAAAAGAAAAATATTTGCAAGTTCAAATGCTCCATTAAGCTTAAAGTATAGAGCTATCTTAATTGTGTCAGAATTAAAGGATCATATGGCATCATTAGATCGAAAAACAATAGATGAAATCAGTAGCTATTTGTATAAATCAAGTGATTGGGTTAAAAATAAGGAGGCATTAATATTATTCGGAAACTCTATGCCAAGAATGAATTCGAATATCTTGAAGAGGCGAATGAAACAAATTATTAATGAATATTCAGCTATTAATAAATTTCCTGATAGAGTTCAGCGCCGAATCTCAACTATTTGTATAAATTACATATTTAACGCAATTTTTATCTATAAAATAGATGCATATGTTCAAGAATCTCTAGATTTAATAAAAAAACTACCAGCTAATGACGTTTATGGATTAAAGAAGTTGGTTGGACAGTATTATTTAGATTATCTAAAAAGTGATCAAAAACATATGACAGAATTAAAAGAATTACTTAGAAGATGTGGATATAATTCTTTAGCTAGCAGATTAGATTTCGATATAGCGAAGTAATTTTATGAATTAAAAAATGCCATGTAGAATACTTTTAGATTAGTTCATGAAAGGAGTAGTTGCGATGATTTTTGAAACATTACCAGTTCTACCTTTATGTATGTCTGAAAAAAATAAAAATAAATTTTTAAAGTTAACTTCGTTTATAGAATCTGAAAAATTAGAGCAGACTTTATTAATAATGTTAACTAAAGAAACGGATATAAATGAGTATGTTAAAGGACTAGCAGTATGAAATACGTTATAAAACAATATTCCAAACATATTCTAATTTTTGCGATCTTATCGCTATTACTTGCGATTATTACTGTATCAGACGCCTTAGTTTTGCAATTTATTATTAGTAATGTAAGAGATGCTAATAGAATTCCATACTATGTAATAGTATTATCAGTAATATTTTTTATATTAATTCAGGGTATCGTATATTATTTTCAACAGTTTAATTCTGAGTATTTAGCCAAAAAGGCCGTTAATTTGTATAGAGGGATTGTCTTTAAAAGAATTACTAATCAACGAATATCAGTATTTGATAAGCAAAATCCAAGCAACTATGTTTCATTAATGACTGCACAAATGGATAATCTGGATGAAAATTATTTTTATGCAATATTTTGGGCTTTCTATTTAGTAATTCAATTTATTGTTGCGTGTGTTGTTGCACTTGTTATAAATCCAACTATGGCAGCTATCGCAATCGTATTATGCATTCCTAATGTATTATTGCCGTTAATTTTTAGAAGGTCTCTTGAGAATACTAAGCTTAAGACAATTAAGCAAACAGATGCTTATGTCACTAAAATATCAGATTACTTATTTGGATTTGCAGACTGGAAAATTAATGGTGGTAGCAAGTTAATTAATAAGCAAGAAAGTACCGAAAATAATCAGCTTTTACAATCACAAAAGAGGGAATTAAAAGCACAAAATATTTCAACAGCATTTAATCACGCTTTTTCCAATGTTTTATATTTAGGTACATGGTTAATTGGAGCTTTTTTCATTTTAAATAAGCAAATGAGCATTGCTTCAGTTGTAGCATTTTCTCAACTAGTAATTAATATCTCATTTCCAATTTATAGTTGTGCAGATATGTTTTCACAGATAGTTGGTGGAAAAAAACTATTTGAGAAAATTGAAAAGCAAGTATCAGTAGAAGAATCAGAAGATAATATAATTAAATTAGGTACATTCGAAAAAATCAGTTTTAAGAATGTATCTTTAAAAAACGAGCAAAAAATAATTCTTAGTTCATTAAATCTTGATATCTTTGCAAATAAAAAATATTTAATAAAAGGACCAAGTGGCAGTGGCAAAACTACCTTTTTAAAGATTTTAACTAAGCAGATAATAAATTATGAAGGAAAAATCACATTTAATAAAATTGATTTTTTAAACATTGCTGATCAAAAATTATATTCTAAAATTGGATATTTACCTCAACAAGGACATATATTTGAAACAACTCTGGCAAATAATTTAACTTTATATCAAAATAGAACAAAAAATCAGTTGATTGAAGTTTTGAAATTTGTAGAACTAGAGAAGTGGGCAAATGAAGAATCTTTAAATAAGAATATTAATTCAGAATCTGTCTCAGGTGGAGAAGCTAAGAGAATTGAACTTGCACGGCTTCTTTTGCAAAAGAAAGAAATTATTATTTTAGATGAATTTTCATCTGGATTAGATAAAGAAACTTTAGAAAAGAGTGAAGATAAAATATTCTCGTTATCAAATAAAACAATACTTTATGTAACGCATGTATATAATTCGAATCTGATCAATAAAGCTGATGAAGTTATACAATTTTAAAACGATTATTTAATTAATACATAGGAACCTAATTTTGCTATTAACTTAGCAGGGAAGGTTCCTTTTTTTATTTTATTTTTGAAAAATCATATTTGCGATATTTAAGTGCAGCTTGTTTATCTTTGAAAGCAACACCGTTAATGGCTTTAGGATTAGTTCCATAGCTCATTAACAGGCAATCTTCTCCTTTGAACTTGCCTAATTTGTAAACCATATCAACAGTATCTAAGAATCCACGCTCCTTTAAAAAATTATTATCGGTTGTGATCATGACAGCATTACCAGCGTATTCTTTATTTTGCTTTTCAGAATTATGATCCAGTTTTAAATTATGATCAATTTTTTGATAGGTGACACTACCATTAAATGTGTGTGTAGTAATGACTAACTTAGTAGCTTTTTTACTGTAAGGATCGCCGCGATACCAGGTGCCACGGTACTGCTCTGGTATGGTTGTTAATTTGAAGCCTTTGTATTTTTTATGCAGGTCAATCTTTGGTGTGATATTTTGGGATTGCTTTTTAGAGGGATGCTTCTCTATTTTAGTACTCGTCTTGGACACTTGATGATGTGTAGGTGCACATCCTGATAAAAACAATCCGGTTAATAAAATAGTCGAAGTAAAAAATAGTTTTTTCATGATGAGATTATTCTAATTAGTTTAAATACGATTTTCAATGAAATTTCTTATCAGATCCTGTATAATTTGAAAAAATGTATTTACAGGGGATGATATGATGAACGAAAAACGAGAAGAGTATAATGCTATTTTATTTATTAGTATAATTTTGCTAGCAGTTGGCTTTGTTGCAGCCGTATATTTTCTATTTAAAAAGGAAAATAAATTAGCTTTAGAATATTTCCTGGCAGGTTTATTGGGGGTAGCAATTGAGGTTGTAATGGGCTTAATTTCCCATTGCTCGTTACTAACGAGTTTTGTCCCAAAAGGTAATGTCTTGTTCACCACATTAGGAGCATTTCTTGTATTTGGTTTCCTTGATCGCTTTAATTGGAAGTGGGTAGGGCTAGTCACACTTATTTTTAGTGTAATGCTTGTTCTTCTGCCATTAGTGCACTTGAAGAATATGACTGATACATTCTTCGTTATCCCGCAACTTCTTATGACATGTTAATTGATATGCTTATTGCTGATAAAATGAATCGGTGGGTTGCATTAACAATAGCCATAATAGGTGGCCTTATTTGGGGGATTGCTATTGATAGCACTAATTGGACTAATATATTAAAAAAGGCAGATATCATGCTATTTGCATGTATCTACCTTTTTTGTTGAAAATTATTTGTTACTTAGTACCTGGGCGTTGCTTTTTTTCAACTTTCTTACCCATAGTCATATTGTCGTTGTAGCCCCATACCCAAGTTACGATAAAGGCGACCACGATTGAAACAGCACTAGCGATTAAGAATGTGTAGAAACTGTTTAATTGAGTTGGGTGAGCTGGGTTGAAGAAACTTGAGAATCCGATCAAACCACCGGTGAAGCCGTACATAGTACCGTGCATTAAACCAGTAACAAGACCACCGAATGCTGAACCGATACAACCTGAAGCAAATACTTTCTTGTATCTTAAGTTAATACCGTAGATAGCTGGTTCAGTAACACCGCAGAATGCTGAAATAGCAGCAGCGATACCTAATTCCTTCATGTCAGCTTTCTTTGACTTAACGGCAACCGCCAATACAGCAGCACCTTGAGCAACCATAGTTGAACAAATAATAGCGTTTAATGAACTTGGGCCAGTTGAGGCAATGGGTAAGAACTTCGGTTTAGGTAAATTCTTCTTGTATCTGTTCATTGTGACGCAGGCACTTTACATGATCGCTCAGCTGGCAATGCTAGTTGATGGTATGTCACGTGAATTCCTGTCAGATACTGCTAAGAAGTACTTGCCTAATGGTTTAACTAAGAAGGATAAAAATGGTTTGCCAATTCATGGTTATTGGTTGACCACACTTCTTTGTTCCTTCATCATGTTCTCTTCAGCAACTTTGCCAAACATTAATTCAATCTTTAACCAGTTGTTGAACTTGAACGGTATTATCGACCCATTCACCACTTCATTCATTTTCTGGGCCTTCATCAAGATTCGTGAAGATGAAAAGAAGTATCATGCCGAATACGTTTATATCAAGAATAGACGTATGCTTTAATCATGGGGTGGTGGTGCTTCCTCTTGACCTTGGTTGCCGCATTTGGTTCAATCTTCCAAGTCGATGCACCTACAGGCTCAGCTGAATACTGCCAGACAATCTTCTTGAATGTCTTTGAATCATTTGTTTTGTTGGGCTTAGGTTTGATTTTGCCTTTGATTGCTAAATGGCAAAGAAATCACGCAAAAGCTTAATAAATAGAATTGAATAGAAATGAAAATGTGCTTTAATGGTTGTATTAAGGTACATTTTTTATTTATGTGAGGGACAGTTATGAAAAAGAAATTTTTGCTTAAAGCTATGGCAGCTGTACTGCTGATGACACCAGTAACTGGAAATTTAGTTGCAAGAAATGCAAATGTTGTTTTTGCCCAAACTAAGAGCTTAAAGGTGAAGAATATTAAGAAGCCGGTTAGAACCGTTTATCTTAAAATGAAACCTAAGAGCTTTTTGTATAAAACAATGAAACAGGCGATGAAAGCTTGGAACAATACTGGCGCTTTCACTTTTGAACAAGTTAAGCAACAGAGAGATGCCAATGTCGTTGTGACTGATCTTAAGAGAAAAGATATTCCAATGCCTGGGATCACATTTGTTAAAGACGATGCTTTGCATATTGGTCGTAAGGCCAGCAAATTGAATCCAGTGATTAATCTGAATCCTGCATTTTTGAATAAGACATATGTGAGAAAAATGCTGCAGAATAGTAATATTCCAGAAAATCAAACTGATCTTGCTTTAAATAGATGGACGTTGGCAATTTGTGAGCATGAATTAGGCCATGCAATGGGTCTTAAGCATTATAAAGGCAAGAGAGCTTCTGTAATGAGAGAAAATCCTGGCGTACCAATTCAACCGGTTGATGTGCAAAATGCGCGTCGTCTGTATCATCTTGGTCACTAGCTCATATTTTTGTATAATGGACTTATCTTGTAAAGAAAGCAGATTTGATAATGTTAAAAGATGAAAAGAAGTTTGATGAGTTAGGTCAAAAGTTGTTCATGAAGGGTGTTTTACAACACTTTGAACAAAAGCACGGTCCAATCAAAGGCAGAATGATGGTGACTGAAGGCAAGATTCCACCAGAAATGCTTGTTAAGCTGCAACCTGAATTGATGAAAAACCCTAAGTGGGTTGTCGTTGAGGGTAGCTTTGACTTTTGTAATTATACAATTGGTATGGTTGTTGGTCTTAATCCAATTAGACCAATATCTGAAGGCTGGTTAACACCCCAATTGAATCATCCAGGTGTTAAGCCAACGAAGAACTGGCAAGAATTCTTTATGGAAAAGGTTATGGAGAATATCGACGACAACGGCAAGATTGATTTGCCATTGTACAGTTGGATCTCTGATAAGAGTGATTTGACGTTGACTGATAAGGAACGAGAAAAATAATTGAGACGTGAAAAAGGCTTGGTTAGCGTGTGTGCTAATCAAGCTTTTTTGATTTTATTTCAAGACTAAACCTTCTAAATTACCTAATTCAATCTTAGCTGATCTTTTAACACTCAATGTCTTGCCGTAATCACGGTATTTTTAACGCATCTCTTTTAATTCTAAGGGATGCTCGAACCAGTACAACGTGGCAAGCCCAGTAGGTCCAGCCTGCGTAGTAGGCCCATTTAACACCCATGGTTTCATTAACCCAGGATGAAACACCACCTTCGGAGTCTTTAAAGGTGGCACCAAGTTCACCTACCATTAATGCATAAGGTATAAAGTAAAGCAGGAACATTAAGATCCAACTAAAGATTATCTTGGTACCATCGAAGTAGACATAACCATTAACAACGTAACCAAATCTTCAGACAGTGGAGAAGGCCATCATTGCCAATGTAATCCAAAGCATTTTCTTAGCTTGTTTCTTTTGTTGCTGTTCAATCATCATGATCATCTCCTTACATATGAGATGGCTAAATATAAATAAGTCAAAGCTAATTATATTATTATATCCGCTTTCATTATAATATTAATTATTGTAAAAATAACAATTTCTATTAATTAATGTGGAATATATAAATACTAGATCATACAAATAAAGCACCACTAGCTATACAAAAAATAACTAATAGTGCTTTTAAATCATATTTTGTTAGAATTATTTAACCTTTAAAATATCTTCCTTAGCATGGATCAAACATGTAATGAAAGCACAGTATGGAGTGGCAACACTATGCTTCAAGCCCTTGCGCCAAACGGCACCGTCAATATAGTCGATCTCAGTTGGACGATTGTTTTGAACCAAATCCTGATGCATTGAAGGATAGTGTGGCGTATCAAACAAACTTTCAACGTGTTCAATAACTTCTTTGCGATCCAAGTTGACGCCCTCGTATTGAGCAACATCCGCAAATTCTTGTACGATATTTCTAGTCAACTCGTCAGCTTCCTTAGTGTGACCAAATTGCTTGCAGTCAGCATCAAGCAAAGCACAAAGAGCATTAACCACGCCGTTAACACAAGCTTTACGCCAGATAGAGTACATGACGTTTTCACTGTAACTAGCATTCAAACCAGCATCAGTCAAAATCTTAACGATCTTTTGCGTCTCGTCTTTACCTTTTAGATCAAGGCATTGGATTTCGACGTTACCATTGTCATTGGCGAAAGTAATGTGGCCAGGAGCCGTCATCATTGATGCCCACATTGTGACACCCATAATGATGTGATCGCGAGTGACAAATCTCTCTAGCACATCTTCGTGACCTAAGCCATTAAGCAAGCAGAGCACATAAGTATCTTTGCTAATGATTGGCTTCAGACTGTTTAACATATTTTCTAACTGCATTGACTTGGTAAAGACGATTAACAAATCAACACTTTCGTGTTGCTCATCGATTTCTTTAGGACTGTAAATTGGCATCTTTTCTGCAATTTCTTCGTCCTTAACTCTAGCGACCACGCCATTTTCACGGATGGCGACAATGTTTCTGTCCCAAGTATCGATTAAAGTAACGTCATTTCCAGCTTTCTTTAAATGCCAGCCGAATTTTGAACCCATTGCGCCGGCTCCAGCAATTGCAATTTTCATAATTCTAAGCCTCCTGTATAATTAGTAATCGCTTTCAGCATAGGCTAAAACTGAAGATTTGGCAATTAAAATGAGTCAATAACGTTCTTTTTAAATATCAATATTTGACTTGTTCTCACATCATAAAAACCATAAAATGGCATATGAAAGCGCATTTATGGAGAGAAGGATCAAAATGAAGAACTATTTAAGTATTGATATCGGTGGAACTAATGTAAAATATGCTGAACTTGATAATGCCGGTCAAATTATTAAAAAAGAAAAGGTAAATACGATTCATGATAAAGAACAATTTTTATCTGAAATTGATAAGATTGTTGCAGAGTATGTAGATAAAGGTGTTAAGGGTATTGCCTTTTGTGCACCTGGTAAGATTGTTAAAACTGAGATTCACTTCGGTGGAGCATTGCCATTCTTGGACGGAATTGATTTTGCAAAAAGATATAAGAAATATAATTTGCCTGTAGCCGTAATTAACGATGGTAAGGCTAGCGTTTTAGCTGAAAACTGGTTCGGCAGTCTTAAAGATATGAAGAACTGTGCGTCAATCACTCTAGGAACTGGCCTTGGTGGCGGTATTATTGTTAATGGTAAAATATTAAACGGTGCACACTATCAAGCTGGTGAAGTAAGTTTTCTTAACTTGGATGTAAATGCTAAAGGTTTTGACGGCTTCTCTGGCTCACTTGGTTCAGCCGTAGGTATGATTAGTAAAATTAATAAAGCTTTAGGCAATAAAGATGAAACCGATGGCTTGGCTGCCTTTAAGGCAATCAACGATGGGGATGAAACTGCACTAAAGATTTTCAATGAATTCTGTCATATAGTAGCGGTCGTAATTCTAAACATGCAAGCAGTTGTAGATCTTGATGTGATTGCGATCGGTGGCGGCATTTCAGCTCAACCAATCGTGGTTAAAGGAATCAATGAAGCATATGATAAATTGCTTGATGATAATCCATTGGTCAAGAATACTTTCACTAGACCAGAAATTGTAGATACTAAGTTCAAGAACAACGCCAACCTTTATGGTGCTTTGTACAACTTATTAATTCATGTTAATGGTGAAAAATTATAATGGCTGAAAATAAACAGATAAAGCTGCATGAAATAGTAGTACCAACTAGTCCGTTACCAGTTTGGTACTTTATTTTTAATACAGATAATGGTGTGCCAAAATACGTTGCACCTCACTGGCATAGAGGAATCGAGCTAAGTTTTACTTTAAATGGTGCAATTACAGATTTCATCATTGCAGGTAAGCATTTTAGCACAAAAGCAGGGCAGATTTTAGTAGTAAATACACAGGTGATTCATAGTGTCAATTCAACGCTAAATAAGAATGGAAAAACACTATCAATTATTTTCCCATTTGATTATGTAGCCAATTTATATCCTGAAATAAACTATCAAGAAATTGATATTAATTATCCCGAAAAGCTAAATAATGATCAAAAATTGGCATATTCCAATTTGCAGGGCTTACTGACACAATTCTACTGGTTAGCCTCATCAACCCAGCCACTAAAGAATCTTAAAATGCAACAGATTGTTGATGAAGTACTTTTGCTACTACTTGAAAGATTCACCAAGGAGAAACCACCTGAAAGTGAGATGGGGCAACGCAAGGTCTACGTGATTAATCGATTGCAGTTTATCACGCAGTATGTAAATAACCACTATCAAGAAAAACTCACGCTTGATTCAATTGCTAAGAAATGCAACGTCTCCAAGGAATATCTGTCGCGCTTTTTCAAAAAGCAGATGGAAATCACGGTTGACACCTATATCAATAATGTTAGAGCGCAACGTGCTTATTTTGAACTGAAGAATACTAGTCATAATTTGACCCAGATTGCGATGAATAATGGCTTCTCTGGTGTTCGTACAATGAATCGAGCTTTTGATAAGCTTTATGGTAAAACTGCATCCCAAATTAAACGAAATTTCAAAAATTAGCACAAAAAGAGATCAATCAACGCCATTTTAAGGCTAAGATTGATCTTTTTTTATTATAAAATCGCAGTTATGATGTAAGCGTATTCATTTAGGAGGGCAAAAATTATGGTTGATCAAAAAGTTTTAGATGCAGTCAATGAAATGAGAACTAGTTGGAAGGCTAGCGATGATAAGCGTGATAGCGGCTTGCCACATGACATTCCAGAAGTGAAGAGAATTGATGATCTTCAATATGGTGAAGATCCTAAGTGGAACTTGCTTGACCTTTATCTACCTAAGAATGTAGAAGGAAAAATTCCAGTAATCATCAACATCCATGGTGGTGGCTGGGTTTACGGTACAAAAGAAACTTATCAATTTTATGGCTTAGGAATGGCTAAGCGCGGCTTTGCTTTTGTTAACCCTAACTACAAGCTTGGACCTGAAGTAAGCTTCCCTAAGGAGCTTGATCAAGTAAACGAATATATTTACTGGGTTGCTGATCATGCTGATGAGTATAACCTTGATAAGAACAATGTTTTCTTAATTGGGGACTCAGCTGGTGGCCAAATGGCAGAACAATATACCGCTATTTTAACTAACCCAGAATATCGTGAAAAATTTGGTTATAAGTTAACTGACTTAAAGTTCAGAGCTGTTGCCTTGAATAGTCCAGCCACCTTTATGTTAGACAAAGGCATGATAGCTGGTGGTACATTAGCTTACTTCAAGCCAGATGTAATGGATGAAAAGAATCGTGATTTGCTTAATGTTGAAAAATACATTACTGAAGATTTCTTACCAACCTTTATAAGTACCGCAAATCAAGACTTCATTCATGATTGTGCTGTTCGTTTAGACGGATTTTTAAGAGCAAAAGGAATCGAAGTAATTCAAAAGTCCTGGGGTGATGAAAAGCATCCAGAACCACATGTCTTCTTGATTAATCAAAAAGATGAGTTAGCTAAAGACGCTAATGATGAAGAGGCAGCATTCTTCAAGAAGCACATCAACAAATAGTCATTTTTCGATAGGAGGAAAGAAAAATGAAAAAAGCTAAAAGAACGCAAGATCATTTGATTTTCAAAATTTCATTACTATCAATATCCATCTTCTTGATGATGGCACCGGCAATTTCACCAGCTTTACCACTTATGTATCATGCCTTTCCAGGCGTGGATCAAGCTGGTGTTGAAACTTTAGCCACTATTCCTAATATTGGTATCGTAATCGGGTTGCTAATCAGTCCATTTCTGATTCGCTTCATTGGTGCAAAAGCTACGATTTTAACTGGTTTGGTTGTTACCTTGCTTAGTGGTACTTTTCCAATGTACGCTACTGCCTATACACCAATCTTAATTTCACGTTTCTTGATTGGTGCTGGTATCGGTTTGTTCAACTCATTAGCCGTAAGCTTGATTCCACAATTTTATGGCGATGATGAAGAAGAATTGGCTACGATGGTCGGTTACCAAAACGTAATGGGTGGCTTAGGTGCCGCAATTGCTTCATTTTTGATTAGTTACTTGATCACCATTTCCTGGCATGCAGCCTTTGCCATTTACTTCTTAGTAATTCCCGTATTAATTCTCTTCACCATCTTTGTGCCACTTCCTCGTGAAAAAGTAGATGAAAATAATCAAAAGAAGGCTAGACCAAAGCAAACAGTTAATAAGAAAGTAATCATGATTGCCATCTTTATGTTCTTCATCTTCTTATTCTGCATGCCAATGAGTTTTAAGATTCCAGCATTTGTAGTTGAAGAAAAATTAGGTACAGTTAGTGAACTTTCATTATTAACAGGTATTTTGAACCTGGTAAGTATTCCTGTTGGTGCTTCATTTGGTTTCTTCTTTAAGAGATTGCACGATAAAATTTTCCCGATTGGCTTTTTAATTGTAGCTATTGGCTTCTTAGTTATCGCAATGTCAGTCAACTTTGTCATGCTTACAATAGGAAGTTTAATTTTAAATATTGGTTTCGGTCTTTCAGTTCCATATATGTACAACTGGCTTGATTGGAGTGCACCAAAGAACTCAGTCAACTTGGCTACAACTATCGTGTTAGTTTTGGTAAACGTAGGGTGTGCTATCTCACCAATGGTTTTAAATGCAATTACTTCAAGTGCTAGGATGTGTTTGCTTGTTTCGGCCATCTTCTTTGGTTGCTTTACAATTTACGCATTTATTCACTATTTAAGAGTTCACAAGAATTAATAGTTAGAAGGCTGGATTATGGAATATACGCAAGAAATGAAAGACTTAATTACCCAGTTTAGAGCTGAATGGAAAAAGCACGATGACGAAAGAGATGAAGGCCTGCCAACTGAGATTCCAGAAGTGATCCGTCATAATGACATTAGCTATGGTCCTTACGGTAAATACAATTTGCTTGATTTGAATTTGCCAAAAAATTATTCAGGAAAATTGCCAGTAATCATTAATATTCACGGTGGTGGTTTCTTCTATGGCAGCAAAGAAACGTATCAATTCTACTGTATGTTTTTGGCTAAACAAGGTTTTGCCGTAGTAAACTTCAATTATCGTTTGGCACCTGACTATCAATTTCCAGCAAATGTTGAAGACATTGATCACGTATACAATTGGCTCTCTACTAATGCGGAAAAGTATAATTTGGATTTGAACAACGTCTTCTTAGTGGGTGACTCAGCTGGTGGTCAAATGGTAACGCAAATGAGTGCTATCTATACTAACCCTGAATATCGTCATATGTTTGGTTTGAGAAATCCCGACTTTACGATCAGAGCAGGGGCTACTAACTGTGGTGGCTTTATTACTGAGAATTATCATAAGATTCCTAAAGAGCAAAAGATCATGTATGCGGCAGGTTTATACTTTGCCACTCACCAAGACACGGCAACTGTTGATTTAACCAAGCTTGAAGATTACATTCCTAAACAAATGCTTCCATTATATGTAATGACTGCTAACAAGGATTTTGTCCGTGAGCAATCAATTATGTTAGATAAATTCTTGACAGAGCACAAGATTGCGCATGAATTCCATGAGTATGGGGATGCAGATCACGAGCGTCAACATGTTTTTCATATTAATCAGAAAGATGAATTAGCTAAAAAATGCAATCTTGATGAAATCAGATTTTTCAAGGAACATATGGCTTAAAATAATTTCCATAAAAACCATCCTAGACTAACTAAGATGGTTTTTGTATGCAATGAAATAGTTTATAATTATAGATGAAAAACTAATAATAGGAGGGACTTGTTATGAGAAAGAGATATTTGTTCCTAATGTCATTAGTTGCATTCTTTAGCATTTTCTTTGTAGGGATGCAAAGTCAAAATGTTTATGCAGATACTCAATATGGCATTGCTCGTAAATATACAACACCTAAGGCAACTCGGGGAACTTGGTACTATCGTGAAACTGACAAGTTCAGCAGTGATAAAAAGACCATTCATACTTTGAAAATTACTGCTCACACTGCTAATAAAGATAAGTTGTATGTACCTTCACAAAAATTCTTTAAGAAGAATGTATATAATGTTTCTTCAAAGAAGCGTAATGCTTTTATCAAGAAGGTTATGAAGAAGAATATTTATGCAGCTTATAACTTTAAGAAGGGCTTTAACGTTAATAATTGGGTTAACTTGGCTGGTGATGGTGTTTACTACATCCCTGTAACCAGAACTGTTAAAGGTAAAAAGGTGAAGGCTTTGAAGATTGCTACTGGTGCAGATCAACATGCCAGCGCCTATGCATTCAAGACCAAGGCTTTAGCTAAGGCTACTAAGTAATAGAAATCTTATTTTAATGAATATTTTAAAAAGACATAGTTAGAGTAATATCATCTAACTATGTCTTTTTGAGTACACGATAAGTGGTAAAATATCGTTGAATTGGAAAGTTGAGGATGAAATGAAAAAGATTGGGAAAATATCAGTAATTTTGTTAGCAGGTTTAGCTTTAGCTGGCTGCAGTCAAAAGCCTAAGCAAAAGACTTCATCTAAAGGCAGTGCGACTATCAAAGTAACTGAGAATAAGAAACAGCCTAAAAAGATGGGGCACTTATCAGATCAAGATCTAAGTCCGCAGAAAGCGGTAGCAGTTGTAGTTGCATATGCTGGTAATCGTTATTCTGGTAGTTGGAACAAGGCGTTGCTTGATGGTAAGCAAAACGGTATTGAAGTCGATTTAAAGAATCAGTCAAATTATTCATATATGAATGAGGGTAGCGGCGTAGCTTATATGGTATCGGCAGATGCTGGATATACTCTTAAGCAAGTGAATGGAGAGAATATTTATTATCTCTTTTCAAATGGTAAAAAATTAGGATCTGTGACCATGAAGCAAATGGTTGATTATTTGAATGAACGTGGCTCAGATAGTTTGGTAAATAGTTTAGCTCAAAATGCCAAGGTGAACGATGAGCGTTCGGATTCAAGCGATGATTCTTCAGATTCTGCTGGTAAAAAATCAAACTTACCAGGAGACGACGGATTGTTTAATGTGCCAACTGAATTTCAAGGTACTTGGTATACTTATAATGATGATAAAATGTCTATTATTAAAATAAGTCAAAACAAAATCAACGTTGATAATTACGTACAAGAATTGCATAAAGTAAAAGCTGGTTTTCTTGATAAATATACTTATGGTGATATGTCTGCATCATATCATGAAGCAACCAAAAATTGGGGAATGGCTGGTATGGGAAGTCAACGTGTTCATGGAATAAATTATATGAATGTCCGTGGTTGGATGCAGGAAGCAGGGGATGGAGACTTCTATGGTCTACATACTGAGAACGGTCAATCTGTTTTAGTACTTGCTCAAGGAGCCGGTCCATGGGTAAGTGGCGTTGCCTGGAAGACGCCACAACTTGCTCAACAATATAAGCATAAGAAATTTAAGGATTTGTATTACCAAGATGACCAATAATATGAAAAGGATACCGTTAATCTTAATGTTGGGGCCACAAGCTTCAGGTAAATCTAGTTTCATTAAGATGAACGATTTACAAAACTATACTATCTCAGCTGATGAGATAAGAATTCGTTTAAATGGAATTAATTTAAATAATGGGCATCCCCAAATCAACTTTGTGAATCAAACTGAGAAAATCGTGTGGCAAATTTTTAATCAAATACTGCAAACACGGTTACAAAATGGCCTACCAACTATTGTCGATAATACAAATTTAGGCGGGCATGGATTTAATCCAATTAATGATATCTTGAAAAGAGTACCGGATAATTATCAAGTGTATGTGATCGATTGTTTTAAACCACTACTGGATGCCAATGATCCACTAAGTGAGGAATCATTAACTCATGCTTTAAAAATTCTCGACCAACGCAATCGTGATCGAGAATATTCAGTGAATATGGATATTATTCAACGTTTTGTTGATTATTATGCTCACTTCGAAATACCAAATAAGGTAAAAGTGATTAGCTCTGCTGATCTGCAGAAAGTACAGGATTTGATTGATCTAATTCTAAATTTTAATAGGTAAAAAATCTAACTTAAATTAAAGAGTCAGCATACTATGGAATGCTATAGTGTGCTGGCTTTTTGTTATAATAAATATAAGAAATACGTTAACAAGGAAGATAAAATGAAAACATTAACTTTACAGTATACAATTAGTCAAAAAGGTTGGACGGATTTAAGACAGAACGGCAAGATCAGTATTGATGAGCAATCATATTTACTTAATGCGATTCGTACACAAGATCAATATTTCAAGAATATCTATCTTGAACAATATCTGTTGCAAAAGATTATTAAAGATACGTTGCCAGAAGCAAAGAAGCCAATTTTGGCTAAAAAGATACCGATCTCTTGTACACCATTTCCAGAGCATGTAACCGAAATGCCGGATGCCGGTGAGATTTTGTTGGAACTTGTAGTTCCAGAGAATGAGGTTGTATCAGTTGATTATCGTACTTGGCTTTATTTAGCTAGCGAAGTAAATAAGACAGTTGAAAAGTACAATAGCATGAAAGATATGAATACAATCTTGAAATTGCCTGAAAAGGAATTAAAGATTGATAAGATGATGCGAGTTCAATTGCTTGATGTGTTAAATCCAGCTAAGACAATGAACTTTATCCCTGAACTCAAGTTAGATCAAGTCAAAATGGCTTATCAGACGGCTGATGGTCAACTTGAAGAACTTGAGGATTATTAAGCAGAAGAAGGTTAAAACTATGAAGAGGAGAGGCTATTTAATTGGTGCAGTAGTTGCCGGTGCATTGCTTTTTAGTTTAAACACTAACGTTCAAGCTGCAACAGTACCAATTTCTGGTAATGCAAACCAGCTATGTCAGAAAGGGTAATCAGTACCGTTTCTATTTCAAGGCACCAACTAGATTAACTGTTACCACCAAGGCAAAGTATAAGATCCTTAATACTTCAAATTGGGAATGCATCCCTTATAAAGGTAAAAACAAGAATACCAAGGTCTTCTATTTGCGTTCTGGTCATTACAATTTGACTACTAAATCTGGTAAAAATGTAAAGATCAAGACTAGCGCTACACGAATTACCAAGATCAGAAATAAGCTGGAGACTTTCTCTCATAAAACTTATCCGTTAGAAACGCATTTTACCTCAGCTATCCCAATAAAAATAGGACAGACGGTTACTGGTATGACTGATATGTATCATACTGAAAAGCTGAATACGATGAATAGATATAAATTTACGCTGGATAAAGATCAAAAGGTAACGATGAATATGTCTGTTCAACCTGTGTATGAGAACAGTTGGTCTAATATTTTTAACAATAATGACATTCAAATTGTGCAGGACACAGATTATGGTTATGCGTTAAATCCATGGAAAACCAAAGGAACCTTAAAAAATGGAAAATATTCCTGGAATTTAGAGAAAGGGACTTATTATCTAGAAAAAGGTTCTGCTCGTGGTCGTTTCAGCTTTAAGTTGACTAGCGAAGATACGAATGCTATTCCGAGTACGCCTAAGTTGACTAAGGTTAGCTCAACTGAAGATAGAATCAAGGTTGATTATACTAAAGCTGATAATGCGATTGGTTATGGAATTTATGGTTCTTCTCTAAGACGGTATAGATCAAATGATCCTTTGCTTGATACCGCATCAATGATTGGACATAGTAATTTCACCCCTGACGGCAATTATCCTGATGTTTTAACTCAGACAATTTCAAAGAATAGACTGATTAACGGTGAAACTTACGATATTGCTGTTCGTGCGATGAATGATGAAGAAGGTAGAAGCTTTAGCCCAGTTTCAGCAAATCAAAAGTTTACTTACTATATTCCTTTGAAGGGAAGTCATGAGAAACCAAAGACACCAACGCTTAAAGTTAGTTATTATGACGACCATGGTTCTGATGAACCATATATCGACATTGAAAGGGACGTTAACCCAGAAACTGACAGCTATGAGATTCAATATAGTTTGAAAGGCAGCAATAAGTGGGCAACCTTCTTTAGTAAAGCTAGGAGTGGCGATATAGTAGACGATCCAACAAATAATTTTGGACAAGACTTTAAGAAGGGGCAAGTTTACGAAGTTCGTGTTCGTGCATTTCACAGTAATTTGATCAGTGACTGGTCCGAGGTTAAAACAGCACGCGTTGATGTTACGCCGAATAGGTAGGAGATAGTTAAAAACGTCTTTTGATTAGGTTGTTTTTCAAGCATGTTCTTTGCCTCCTTAAGTTTATGAGCTAAGAATAGCCGAAAAATGGAAGCTAAGAAAGATACTTCAGTTTTTTACGCTTACGAGCATTCCAGAGAGGGATGCTTTTTATTTTTTAGTAATCGTAATTACAGTAATTATAATTATCGTAAGTACGATTACTGTGATTTAAATTACTGAAAAAGAGGACTCCTCGTGATGATTGGAAAGAGTGTTAGCAAAAGATATATAATAATAAGATAAAGTAAAATAGGAGTATTTAAATTGAAGGCAGATAGTATTAACTTATTTGATTTTTTAGGAAATGGAAAAACTATTTTTAAAATTCCAGTCTTTCAACGGAATTATGAATGGGGCAAGCCCCAATGCGAACAACTTTTTAATGACTTGTTAACAGCAGAAAAGGAAGATCAAGATCATTTTATTGGTGCAGTAGTTTACGTTACTGACTCAGGTAAAAAAATGAGTCATATTTATCGAATTATTGATGGGCAACAAAGACTAATGAGTTTGACTCTATTGCTTAAGGCTATTTCTGATATTGATGCAGAAAATAAGGATGAAATTGAAGAACAGTACTTAACCAATAAATATTTGGATGCAAATAATCATCTTAAGTTGAAGCCCGTTGATCATGATGCTGATGCCTTCTTTGCTGTAATGAATGGTAAAGAATATAATAACCCATCTAAAGTAGTAGAAAATTATAATTATTTTAAAAAGAGAATAACTGATTCTGGAATTAATACTCCTCAGCTTTATGAAGCTATGAATCATTTTGCAATGGTATATATTGAATTAACAAATGATCCTGGGGATGAAAATCCACAAATTATTTTTGCAAGTCTTAATTCAACTGGCGTGGCTCTTTCAGCTTCTGATTTAGTAAGAAACTTTTTATTAATGAGCTTAAATTTAGAAAATCAAGCATATCTTTATAAGGAATATTGGATTAAAATAGAACAATTCTTTACTACAAATGCATTTACTGAATTTTTACGTCATTATTTAATCGTAAATTGCAATAATAAATTGAACACTTATTAGATAATGCAAAGAAGCTTAGGGCTGACCATAATTTTGATTTTACAATCGGCGGTCTGTATTTTATTAAATAGGAGTGAAGATTATTGAAAACACCATTAAAAAGTCCAGTTATTTTCCCAGTTAAATACGATATGGCTACAGCTAGCGAACTTAATAATCAAATCCGTAAAAAATATGATAATGATGCCAAGAAACAAGCACTCCTTATTGAATATCCAACAGTTTATATAATTAATAATACATCTGTTAAAAATAAGGATTATACAGTCTATGTTGGTGAAACTAATGATATTCAACGCCGGACTTTACAACATCTCGATTCAGATCCTAAAGAACGAGAAGATTTTTTTGATCTAAAAAACTCTAAGAATGTTCAAATGTATGTAATTGGACATGAGCATTTTAATAAATCAATGACATTAGATATTGAAAATAGATTAATGCAATATCTAAGTAGTGTGCCAGCGGTGAAACATTTAAATAATCGCCGACACAATGATCAAAATAAATATTACGATTCTGATGAATTTGATGATTTATTCAATAAGGTTTGGAAAAAGTTAGGAAAATATGATCATACGCTTTTCCCAGCACAAAGTATTTTGGAATCATCCGCTTTGTTTAAAGCGTCTCCTTTTAATAAATTGACAAATGAACAACTTGAAGCAAAAGCAGAGATAATTGAGAAAATAAATTTAGCTTTATATGAACAAAAAAATAAAGAGCAAGAAGACGGTCAATTAATCCTGGTAGAAGGGGATGCAGGTTCTGGTAAAACTGTATTAATGAGTAATATTTTTTATGATGTAGTTCATGAAAATCAACTAACATCTAAAGAAGAGAATACAAAGTCTGATAGTCAACGATTAACAGTTTCAATGCTGGTTAATCAAAAAGAACAGCTTAAAGTTTACGAAGAAATTTCTAAGAAGTTATTTGGTAAAGATGATAACGTCAATGTTGAAAAGCCAGTAACTTTCATAAAGAAAACAGATCCTAAGCAGAAAGTAGATATTGTTTTAGTAGATGAAGCACATTTATTACTAACTCAACGAAGTCAGTCTTATTCCAATGATAAGCGACATCCCGAAATTCAAGTTGGTACTAATATGCTGAAGGATATTTTGAAAAGAGCCAAAGTGGTAATGGCTGTTTTTGATCCTAAGCAATTTCTATCAACAAATACTATATGGACAAAGTCACAATTTGAACAATTAGAAGATAAAACTGGAAAAGAAAATATAATTCACTTGCATAACCAGATGAGAATAGATGCTTCTATGGCAACCATTACATGGATTCGCAATCTGATTGATAAAGGTATTGTTGGAAAAATTCCTAGGGATGAAAAATATCAAATAAAAATCTTTAGTGATCCCGCAAAAATGCAAAAGGCTATCGAAAGTAAGAATCAAGATCAAGAAAATGGGATTAGTCGTATGGTTGCAACTTTTGATTGGGAGTATTCTGGAGGTAAAAGAAAGCTTCCAATGGGGCAAGATTATTGGGAAGTTTCAGAAGATAATTGGAGAATGCCATGGAATTATGAAATAAATAGACGTGATTCATATGAAAAATCGCATCGAACTCAAGGTCATGTAAAATACAGCGATCAGTCATGGGCGGAAAAAGATTATACTATTAATGAAATTGGCTCAACATATACTGTCCAAGGTTTTGATCTAAATTACGTTGGAGTTGAACTGGGACCGTCTGTTAAGTATCGTAATGGTAAAATAGTTCATGATGCCTCTTTAAGCAAAAATACTAATGCCACTCAAAAAAGAGATTCAAATAAAAGTTACGCAGATGAATTATTAAAAAATGAGTTTAATGTATTACTAACTAGAGGAGTGCATGGTTTATATATACATGCAGTTGATCCAGTACTTCAAAGGGCTTTAGAAAATGCTGCAAAATAGAGAATAGATTTCCTTTCAAATATCCAACTTATTATATCTATACTAAAAATGATCCCAACTCAACGGCGAGGATCATTTTTCTGGCTCTTTGTCAAATGGTGTTGATAAAAGTCAATTAAAAATTAAATAATAGGAAAAGGCATTAGGCTGCTAAATAGTAGTCTGATGCTTTTTCTTTAATAATGGCATCCTTTTTTTCTAGCTTGATTCTGGTTACTAGATGATTGAAGTTAGCGTAACCGTAGGCAGTACGTTCAATCTGTTTAATCTTACGGTTGGTTCCTTCATGGCAACCGTTTGATTCATCGAACTTAGCAGCGTTGAGAATATCATGTAGATTACGTTTGAAAGTATTTAAAGTGGTGTGCATCATATTGCCAACATGATCTTTGCTTTGAATTAGGCTTCGTAGCTTCTTGGTATCTCTATCTTTTTGCAAGTTTACTCCGCGATCGTCTTGACGGCGTTATCGATTGTTCGCCATTCGGCTGTCGGACTGGTTTTCACTTGATCGTTTGGGGCGAGCATTCAACTACTGAAGTTGCAAAAGCTCTTAAGTCCTCACTTGAAGAAATTCGCGATACCGTCACTTTGGAAGACGTTCCAGGAACCACGATTAAGACCTGTGGTAACTATCGCGATCACTCACTCTTTACTGCAAAAGAATGGTGTCGTGATATCCTTGAAGAAGGCATCAGTGACGATCCATTTGAACGTCATGTCATCTAAGTCGGTTAATTATTAAGATTAAGCTAGGTTTTTGCACCTAGCTTTTTTTAATGCTTTCATTTTGTTATACTGAAAACGTATTCAATTTAGAAAGATGTGAATTTTTTATGTATAAACTAATTGCCTGTGATCTTGATGAAACTTTGATTGATGATGATGCGCATGTCTGTCAGCGTAATGTCGATGCGATTAAAGCAGCGACAAAGCTGGGCGTGAAGTTTGTCCCAGCAACTGGACGCGGCTATCGAGCAATTGAGAAGACGCTGGCAGAGATCGGTCTGAAGGATAAGGCAAATGAGTATGTGATTTCTTTTAACGGGGGATGCATTACTGAGAATAAGGATAATCAAATTATGAAGTTTCAAGGCTTGGACTTTGCTAAAGCCGACGAACTTTATCGTCTTGGTTTAAAATTCAATGTCTGCATCCACGTATATACCAAGGATATGGTTTATGTCTATAACGCAGATGAAGATGAAATCAGGTATCTGAAACTACGTCACGTTTACAAGATTATTGATGAACCAAATCTTGACTTCTTAAAGGGACAAGACATCGCCAAAGTTTTATACGGTAGTACTGATGTGCCATATTTAGAAAAGATAGCTATTGAAATTAGCAATAGTACCAATGATCTCGACGTGTCATATTCTTCCAACCGTTATCTTGAGTTCAACCATCAAGGCGTCAACAAGGGTGAAGGCTTGCTTTGGCTTGCTGATAAGCTTGGCATCAAGCCTGAAGAGACGATGGCCTTAGGCGATAACTTTAACGATCTTTCTATGATTAAAGCAGCCGGATTGGGTGTTGGCGTGGCTAATGTTAACCCTAAGATGAAAGACGACTGTGACTATATTACCAAAGCCAATAACAATCAAGGCGGCGTTGGTGAGGCAATTGAAAAATTTGTTTTAGAAAAGTGATGAGGTAAAGATAGATGAAATTTAACAAGAAAATCCTAATGATTTCTGCTGCAACTTTGATGTTGGTTAGTCCTGTAGCAAGTTTGGCTAATGCAAATACTATTTCTGCAGCAAGCGTAAAGAAGGTTTCATACGCAAAGCAGACCACTGTGACGGTTAAGAAAAAGACGCCACAATTGTTCATGGCAACTGGCGGCCGTGCTTTAACCACTGGTAAGTACTACAAGAAAGGTCAAAAGTTGACTGTTGATCAATTAGGCGGCATGAATATTTTAGCTAATAGTTCTCC
Organism: Lactobacillus kitasatonis DSM 16761 = JCM 1039; assembly: GCF_000615285.1. Taxonomy (GTDB): domain Bacteria; phylum Bacillota; class Bacilli; order Lactobacillales; family Lactobacillaceae; genus Lactobacillus; species Lactobacillus kitasatonis. The sequence goes on from NZ_BALU01000003.1 coordinate 29,386, forward strand.
AGATGCTTACCACATTAAGGGCACCGATTATTATGTTTGGGCTAAGGACGTTAAAGCAAAGCATGCCTTACAAGATATCGATTATACAAGTCGTGGTTTGACTACAGTGCGGACCAATAAGTCTAAGGCGCCACTTTACTCATTTGACGCTGAAAAGTCTACTCCAGCTGGCTATGCCTTTATGAAGGGGACTGATTTTAAAGTTAATGGTGCAATGTACTTGTACAATGCTAAAACTGACAAGAGCGAATTGTACTACCATTTGACTAATCATTATCACACCATGGCTAATTTGAAGACATCACCGGATTTCCCTAACAGATTTAATACGGAGCTAGTTGATACTGGGGATGCTTTTGTGAAGGCTAGCGATGTTAATTTCTTTTCTGGCAAGAAGTTGAAGCCAATTAACACAGCTGCTTCCGCAAAAGATGGTAGCAAGATTGCTATTTTAGAAAACCAGGAAGCTGACTTGAAGGATTTACTTGGCAAAGTAGATAGTGTCAAGAATTCAGTTAAATACAAGTTGTCTAGTTCTCTCAAGCGTGACAATTACGATCTAGCTGTGAGGGATGCACAAACTCAGGTTAACTCAAGAAAGTTAATGTCAACTGCTGAAGCACAATACTTGATCTGGAGCCTTAAGACTTATGAAAGTGAGCTTGATGGTGCCAAGGTGAAGGTTGGCACCATGAATAAGTTGACTTCAAATGAGAAGCTCGCAATTGGTTTGTTGGTGATTTCTGTTTATGGTAAAAACACTGACAAGGAAAGCTTATATGGCTATGCCAAGTTTAATAAGGGCAATGACAAGACCTTTACTTTAACTATTGAAGATATGCATAATCAGAATAAGGTTGTTTCAACCAAGACAATGAAAACTAGTGATTTTGCACAAAAGAGATAAGACGATAAAAAGAGGGATGTATCGATTTGATGCATCCCTTTTAGTTTGTTTATTTTGTTTTTATTTAATCGTTATTGCTTAATTCTTTAAGGCCTGGCAAACTCATCATAACAATGAAACTAATGATGTAGAGGCTGAAAGAAAGCCCATGACAACCGTTAAATTGTAGTGATCCATCAAGATACCGATGACAACAGATGAGAAACCACCGATTGCACGGCCAATGTTAACGATGATGTTGTTAGCTGAAGAACGAATCTCAGTTGGGTAGAGGCGACTGATTACTGCACCGTAACCACCAAACATCCCATTTGAGAAGAAGCCCATGACTGCACCGATGATGAGTAAAGTAGCCATGTTTTGTGCAAGTGATAAAACATAAACCATGACAGCTGAACCGATCAAGAAGATGGCGAAGGCTCTACGTGGACCGAAGTGGTCGAAGATGTTACCGAAGGTCATCATACCGATGCTCATGCCGACGATAGTTGAGATCATCCAAATACTTGAGCTAGATACGTTTAAGTTCAATTGCTTTTGCACGATGGTCGGTAACCAGTTCATTAAGCCGAAGTAACCAGCGATTTGGACGGTCATCATGACCATCAAGCCTAAGCTTTGAAAAGCAAGACGTGGGGTTGAAAACATTTTTTTAATGACATCACGTAATAATGAACCTTTTTCATCTTTTTTAGCTTGGAGGAATTGATCGCTTTCATGCAAATGTCTTCTGATAAAGACTGTTAAAATTACTGGGACAATTCCGACCAAGAATAGTGCGTGCCAGCCAGCTATTGGAATAATCCAAGCCGCAATTAATGCCGCAAAGATCGCACCGATTTGACCACCGACTGCCGCAATTGAGGTCATCTTACCAATTCTGTCGCTTTCAAAGTTTTCTGCGATTAAGGCAATGCCTACGCCATATTCACCACCGGCACCAATACCAGCGAGAAAACGTAAGGCGTAGATCTCATAGATGTTGTTGGCAAAAGCCATTAAACCGGTAGCTAGGGCGAAGATTAAAACCGTGTGTGAGAAAGTTTTAACCCGGCCAATCTTGTCGCCCAAGATGCCGAAACAAATACCACCAACTAACATTCCTAAGTTAGTGATTGAGGAGATCAACCCAGCGGCTCCACCAGAGAGGTGCAAATCCGCAATTATTGAACTCATTGCAAACGATAAAAAAAGCACATCCATGTTTTCAAGCGCAAAACCTGATGAAGTAGAGGCGATGACCCACTTCTGGTTTTTACTTAGTCCATGACTGTGTTGCGTAATATATTCCATATTTAATTCCTCCAAAACGAATGCTCTCTGTCATCCAATTATTTCTTCGTCTGTATATGATACGCTTTTTGAATAAAGAAACAAGGGCTGCTATGAAAAAAGATCATCCTATCGTGCTGAAAGAATGATCTGAAAACTTTGTTTTAAATTTAATATACTAGCAATCCAACGCCTAATGCGACTAGACACAAGACAAATTCGATTACCAGTAATTTCCAACACCACTTGAACCATTTGTTAAAGTCGATGTTAACCATCATCAAACTCATCAAGATTAATCCGGTTGGGGCAACCAAGGAAATAAAGCCAAGGCCCCAGTTGTAGGCATCAATTACACTAGCACGGTCGATTCCAACCACATTGGCAAGTGGTGCCATGATTGGCATGGAAAGTACGGCCAAACCAGATGATGATTGAATGAAGAATCCCAGAATGATGTAGACGATAAACAGGAACCAAATGAAGATTAATGGACTCATGCCAGAAATCTGTTGGCTGAAGAAGTGCATGATGGTGTCACTGGTGTGACTGTCGTCCATAACAATGGAAACGGCTCTCGCCAACCCGATTGTTAAAGCAACACCAAGCAAATCGCTAGCACCATCAACGAAGGCTTGCACAACTTTGTGCTCGGAAAGTCCTGAGAAGATAGCCATCAAGTAGCCGGCAGTTAAGAAGACTACCGAAATTTCGGTGAAGTACCAGCCTTTTTGTTGTACACCCCAGATCATGACGATAAAGGCAATGCCGAAGATGATCAATGATAATTTTTGTTGCCAAGTAAAGTTGGCTGGTTTGTTAAAGTCGGCATCGTTTAAGTACTTTTCACGATCTTCTTCGGATTGGTCGTAAACAACAGATTTAGTAGGATCTTTACGTACCTTTTCAGCGTAGCGAATGACATATACCATACCAACTACCGTACAGATGACCCACATGGTAATTCTGAGTGGTAAAGCTCTGGCGAAGTTAACACCGGCAGTGTTAGAAGCGATGATCGTTGAGAATGGGTTAATGGTTGAAATCATGGTCCCAATACTCGTTCCCAGGAAGATCGTTCCTAGAACTGTCATCGTATCATACCCGGCTAGCAGGAAGACTGGAATTAGGATTGGGTACATAGCCATCGTTTCTTCGGCAAGACCAAAGGTTGTACCACCAAGAGAAATTAGCCCCATCACAAGGATGATCAACAGAACTTGCTTACCTTTGATTTTCTTAGATAAAGCCTGCATCCCCGAGTTGATCGCGCCGTTTGCGTGAACGACACCAATACATCCACCTAGGATCAAAACGAAGGCGATGATGTCGACACTTTGAGCGATACCTTGTACCTGTGAGGTGAAGAACTGATTGATCGCCTGCCACAGGTTAGGCTTCTTTAAATTGATTCTCTCGTAAGAATTTGGAATAGCAACTGGCTTGTAGATTGTGCCATCCTTAAATTTCTTGACTGCAATGTTGACCTTGTACTTCTTTAAAGTGGCCTGAGTAGCAGGTTCTTTGTACCTTTTACCACTTGGTCTGGTAACTACGAAATCTTTATTGCTGGTATCATAAACAATCGTCGCATAGTTACCGGCAGGAATAACAAAAGTCAATAGTTGAACAAGCAAAAGCACAATTATGATGACGGTATAGGCCGTCGGAAATTGGTGCTTTTTCTTCTTTTTAGTAGCCATAATAAAACCTCCTTACTTGTATAACTGTTGATTTATAGTTTTATTATACAGTTAAGGAGGTATCTTTTGATAGCGATTTCATATAAATATAATAAAAAAGCCGAGCTTAACTCGACCTTCTTGTTATTCAGCGTGTTTACCGCGATTTCTGTGCCAGAACTTGCGTGGAATACAGATTGCGGCGATTACTATAATCACCAATGGAGTAACCACGAATTTCAAGATGTTGCTGTTACGTTCAGCTTGTACATTAGCATGATTTTTGGCAGTAGCAGGTTTGTTCTTCTTACTTGTTGCCTTTTTCTTATTAGGCTTACTGCTGGTAGCTGCCTTACTTGGACTAGCATTTTGCTTTTTGTTTAAATTAGAAGTAGCAGAATTTGGCATCTTGTGTTGGTGACGCCATTTGTCTGTTTTCTTGATTGCTAAATGGTTGTTGTGATTATCCTTTGTTACATTCTGTGAATGTTGTTGATTATGGATAGTGGTTGTGCTATTACTATCCTTTTTATTTGGCAAATAGTAGGCACAATCGATGTAGGTGACACCACTTGGATTGTTAGGATCAACTTCAAGGGCACGTCCACCATAAGGGGGATTGCCAGCTATCTCAAAGTCACCAATTCTCTCTGGTAATTGCCCCATGTTAAAGAATTGCCGCTCAGGGACACCGTTAACCACTTTTACCGTATCGGCATACATGACTTGTAAGGTTTGACCAGTATATTGATTTATGCAACGCCAATATAATGATTGGTAGGTTACATTTTGTTTATTTGTTTCAGATGTTTGTGGTTGATTAGTTTGATCATTTTCATCAGCTAAAGCTGGAGTAGTCGTTAAAAGCAGGGCAGCTGGTAACACTGCACACAGTTTGATGAGGAATTTTCTTTTGTTTAACATTTGTCTCACCTCTAAATAATAACGCTTACTTTCTACTTAATTTTAGCGATAACTTTCGATGAATACAAGTTAAGAATAAGCAAAGATTATAGTAAAATAACTAATGAAAGCGATTTTACAAAGGAGAGACAAATTATGAGTTTGACTGTAAATCTTTATTACAATGGCAAAAATGGTGATGCCAGAAAGTTCGCACAAGAAATGGAAGACAAGGGTATTGCAGGTCGTATTCGTGCCGAAGAAGGTAATGAAAAATATGATTACTTTATCCCAATGGACGATCCTGAGACGGTTTTATTAATCGATAGTTGGCGTGATCAAAAGGCGCTTGATGCTCACCATGCTTCACCTATGATGAAGGAATTGGCTGACTTGCGTGAAAAGTATGACTTGCATATGCGCGTTGAACGCTATATCTCAGATGACAGCGGCGTGCCTGCAAGTGATCAAAAGTTTATTCGTAAATAAAGATGATTAGAAAATATCAAAAGAGTGATTTAGATGCGTTGATGCAGATTTGGCTTGAGGGCAACCTTGATGCACACGATTTTATTGATCCAAGTTATTGGCATGATAACTATGAATTGGTGAAAAAAGAGTTGCCGAATGCTCAGCTGTATGTAGATGAAGAAGATGGCGAGATAGCTGGTTTTGTAGGGATGCAAGGTGACTATATTGCCGGTATCTTTGTTAAAAGAGATTATCGGGGCCGCGGTATTGGCGGAAAGCTGATTGACTTTTTGAAGCTAAAGCATGATAAATTGCAGCTGTCGGTGTATGAAAAGAATGAGGCGGCTATTAGTTTTTATCAAAACCGTGGTTTTAAGTTAGTGAAAAAAGAGATTGATCAAGAGACTGGTGCAGCCGACTGTTTAATGGAGTGGGATGCATAAAAGTAATGCCTAGAAATTTATAATAAGTATTTTTTCATAATGGACTAGCGGTATTAAGCTTAAAGTAATGAAAGTCAGGAAAAGCATGGTGTTGAGATGTCAGAAATTGCTTTAGCTTTGGAATGGGCTAAGGGTATCACTGCTCCAATTGTTGGTTCAACGAAGATCAAACACCTTGAATCAGCTGTGAATTCGATGGACGTAGAGCTCACACTAGATGAAGTAAACTATTTTGATGAATTGTATGTGTCACACCCAATTATCGGTGCAATTAATCAAAATCCACCTGAGGGCACAGTGGTTTTAGATAGGAAATAGAGTAAAGAAACTATTAAGTGTAAAATCTTAATAGTTTTTTATTTACTCTCACTAAAACACGAACAATAATATATAAAAATTATGATTAATTAATAAATTAGCCAGCAATTTTAGTAAAATACTGTAAAACTAAAAAAATATATGTTAAAATCTTACCGTTAACTAATTTGAGAGGGAAATAATCAACATGAATAACGACATCGAAAAAGTATTATTTGATCAAGATCAACTTAACAAGCGCATGGATGAAATGGCAGCTCGCCTTAACAAGAAATATGAAGGGCAAGAACCAATCGTCATTCCAGTTTTGAATGGCGCAATGATCTTTGCCAGTGATATGATCAAAAGATTAACTTTCGAATTAACAATTGACCCAATTAGAGCCTCCAGTTATGAAGGTACCAGCTCTACTGGTAAGGTTAAGATTACCCAAGACGTGAAGTCAGACGTTAAGAACCGCCCAGTAATCTTCATGGAAGATATCATTGACACAGGTAGAACTTTAAAGGCACTTAGCGACTTGATGAAGGAACGCGGTGCCAAGAGTGTTGAAGTTATTTCTATGTTAGATAAACCTGAGACACGTGTAGTTGACTTCTACCCAGATGATTATGGTTTCAAGGCTCCTAATGAATTCTTAGTAGGTTACGGCTTGGACTACAACGGTCTTTACCGCAACTTGCCATATGTTGGTATTCTTAAGCAAAGAGTTTACGCTTAGATTTAATATAGATAATGTAAAAAAAGACATAGCTTATCTCATTTAAATAGGTTATGTCTTTTTTAATATTCATAAATACAATTGATAAGATTTTGCATATTTAAAGTTACAGAAAAAACGTATAGTATTTGATTTTCACTTGTCACCGCTAATCGATATCTTATTTTATAAAAAAGGAACTTATCTATTAGCTATAAAATATACTGAGAATGAACTTTTATCGCTAACTGTATTCTTGTATAGCTTAATTTAAATAACGAAAAATGGCTTTATAATGCGCTTTTTGCTTTGACTAAATTAAAAAATTTAATATCAAATAGTTAAGGGAGTATAAATGTTATTAGTTATAAGGATTTAAATGGTTTGTTAGTAAATTGAATACGAGGCGTACAATATGAGAGAAAAAGATATTTTAGACGTAACTATTGCCGATCTTTTCCCTGAAGGTAGAGGCCTAGCAAAGTACGGTAATAAATTAGTATTTGTTAGGGATGCCTTACCTGGTGAAGAAGTTAAAGCTGAAGTTGAAGAAGTTCATTAAAATACGAAAAAGTACTGAAATTATCAAGTTTAGTCCTGATCGAGTTCATGATGACTATTCAAAGTGGGCTCACAAGGGTTATGCACGTTGGGCTAACTTACAATATGACAAGCAATTAGCTTTTAAGAAGGAAAGGATTCAAAGATTGTTAACCAAGGAAGGCTTGAATGGCATTGAAGTTGAAAACGCTATTGCTAGTCCATTTCAAAAGCATTATCGCAATGAAGTAGTTTTCCCAGTTCGTAAGGTCAATGGATAAATCGAAATCGGCTTCTATGAACCACGAACAACCAACTTTATTCCTTTGAACAATTTCGTCACAACTAATAGCGATATTGAAAAGGTATTGTTTGGTGTACGTGACACCTTGAGTGAACTTGATGTTTCCGTTTATGATCCTGATACTAATACAGGTTTTGTTAGAGATATCGATGTTCGTCGTTCAGAAACTAACGATGGGATGATCATTACCTTGGTTACCCATAACAAGGATGACGTGAAGTTGTTGGAACTTTCAGGCTTAATCACCGAGAAGTTCCACAATGTTAACGGCATTGTATTGAACTTTAAACCACACAAGACTAACGAAATTTTTGGCAAAGAAAATATCCCTGTTTGGGGCAATGACTTTATTGAAGATGAAATCAATGGCGTTAGCTTCAAGATCTTACCTAAGAGTTTCTTCCAACCAAACGGCGGGCAATTGAAGACTATTGTCGAAAAGCTCTAGAGGCTGCAGATTTGCAAGCAGATGACGACTTAATTGATGCCTACTGTGGTGTGGGCAGCTTTGGCTTGATTGCAGCCGATAAAGTAAAATCAGTCCGCGACGTTGATAGTGAAAGAACCACGATTGAAGATGCTAGATTTAACACCAGGAAGAATAAGGTAGAGAATGCTAATTTCTACATCGGCAATGCTGATCAAGTAATGAATCGTTTAGCTAAAAACAATGAAAATACTAGCGTCATTATTGCAATTGCTCCTAAGAAAGGCTTGTTAAAAGGCTTTATTGAAGCTAGCGTAAAGATGCAGCCAAGAGAGTTTATCTATCTCTCATTTAACCCAGACACTTTGGTACGTGATCTTAAGTACTTTAAGCAAAATGCTTATGAAACTAAGGCAATCACACCGATTGATGTTGCACCTCAAACACTAGATATGATGTGCATTTGCAGACTAGATAAGGAAAATTAATTTAAAATAAGAAGCCTAACATAATTAGGTAAAAATGTTATAATGACTGTGTTGGAGTTTATTTATAAGAAAAGAGATAAAAGCGAATGAACACAATAGCATTTAACCAACAATTATCAGACAAATTGAATGAAACTCTAAATCCTGATTTGTACTCAACACCAGGTAAAGGTGAAATTACTGTCGTCGCAAATGAAAAGAAAGATTTGCGTGAATACCGCATCATCACCAAAGACAACAAGGTTGTTGATTTAGTTGATGCTTATGACTCTGAGCACGATGCCGACTACCAAAAGTTAGTCGACTTCCTCAAGGACTACCGTTAATTAAGAATACAATTAAGCCCCAGAGCTATATCAGCTCTGGGCTTTTTTATTTGCTTGGCTTAATAATTTTCTAATAAATAAAACAAACATAATAGAGGTAGATATAATGAAAACACAACTAAGATTTAAAGTGGGCCAAGATTATTCTGAACAACAAAATGGTTTGCCAAAGGCATTCTTCAATAACCTAAAATATAGCTATATGAGTGTCAATACTCGTTATCTTTACATGATTTTTACTCTACGGATGACAGAGTAACAAAATAAGGGTTGGATGGATGATGATGGCAACATGTACATCATTTATTAAGATGAAGATTTGATGAAAGAAATGCACTGCAAATCTTGTACAGTAGATAAATTGAAAAACGAACTAGTTGAATTTGACTTGCTATCAATGGAGGACATTTTAACCATTTGTATCCCTTACATGTAAGCAATTCGTATAGCCATTAGGGTGAAAAAGGTACATAAAATTGTGCCTTTTTTGTTATTAAATTTTTTCAAAATTAGGCCGTAAAATTTAGATCATCATCAAAAGTTAATATATAATTAATATAGAGTAAAAGTTTAACATTAAAGTAATTGCATTAATAGGTGAAAATAATAAATGAAGAAAACTTTATTTGGTTTAATTTATATGTCTTCCTATAAGATTCAACTTAACATAGTAGATCTAAAGGATCTAACTGTCATTGAAAAACTGGATTCGCCTTCGTTTTTACAAGCTGATAGTAAAAGCCAGGTTTTTGAACAAGATATGGACAAAATCTGTGATGCAATTGAAGGCTTTAAAGATAAGCTAGCAGAATATCAGATTAAGGATTTCAAGTTTTACGGTAATGAACAATTAATTGATGAAATGTCTGCCAGTTTTATTGCAGATCAGATCAAGGTTAGAACTGGTTGGAAGATCGAATGGCTTAATGGTGGTCAAATCGTCTACGCCAAGGTTTTAAGCGGGATGAAGAGTCAAGCAGAAGTAAATGACGATGGCGAGGACCACGCCACTTATTTGCTTAGTCTTGGTTCTGCAATGATCAACCTTTCTTTGTTTAAAAACAATAAGTTCGAATCAAGCTGGAGCCTGGCTTTAGGTCCACGAGAGATCCAAGAGATCAATGAAATCACTAATGAAACGCCTAATGATCCGATCTATGTTATCAATGATTACTTAGGTGCGAAGATCGGTCACTTGGCTCGTCAGATCAAGGATAATTCGCGTGCCGCTGTAATTATCCAACACGCTGATGCCTTGAATAATACTTATTTGAAGAAAGAGAACTCAGCTAACCAAATTACGCACGAAGAATTTCAACACTTCTATGATCAACTGATCCAAATGTCGCTTAACGATATCATGCAAAACTATGACTTGGAACCAGCTGTAGCTGACCACGCTATTCCTAATGCCATTTCAATCAAGCAATTCCTTTCTCTTTTAAATATTGGCACGATTTACATTACAGACATGTCTGTTGTCACCGGCCTTTTGATGCTAGAGAAGAGAGGCAAAGATACTGATATCATGATGACTTCAGCTCAAAATATGGCTCGACGCTATTTGGTTGATTTACACCATGCTACTGCAGTGCGCAAGTTTGCTTTGCATATCTTTGACCGTCTGCGCAAGGTACATCTTTTGCCTAAATCTGACAGAGAATTATTGAGTTGGGCTGCCATAGTTGATGATATTGGTAGTTTTGTTAACCAAGCAAGACGCTATGAGCAATCAGCCGAATTCTTGGATGATAATGAATTAATCGGCTTGTCTGATCGTGAAAACGAAATTGTTAGTGAAATTTGTCGTTATCAGACTATGAACGAAGATGGTTCTGCACCTGACATTGGTGGCCATCATTACCGTCACCTAGATCCAGAAATTCAGTTAACGGTTGCCAAGCTTTCCGCTATTTTACGAATAGCTACTGCGTTAGATGCTTCACACAAGCAAAAGATTAAGCAAATCGTTATTTCGCTGAAGAAAAATAATGAATTAATCGTCAGAGCCAAAACAAATGCGGATATTACATTGGAACGCTGGTCCTTTAATAAACGCGTGAAATTATTTGAAGACGTATTTGGCATCAAAGTTGTTTTAAAACAAGAGGGTATGAATAGACAATGAGTAGTACATTTTTAGGAAATGAAAAAGAAGAAACAAAACCGTTTTTGAAACCGGAATATTTCAATAATCGTGAATTAAGTTGGATGGACTTTAACGATCGAGTACTAGAAGAAGCTCGTAATAAGGACAATCCATTGCTTGAAAGAATCAACTTTTTAGGTATCACCCAAAGCAATGTTGATGAATTCTTCATGGTTCGTGTCGCTTCTTTGCACAAGTTGATTGCGGCCGGTATCAAGACTACTGATTCATCTGGTATGACTCCAGAAAAACAACTTGACGCGATTAACAAAAAGGAACACAAAGCAGTAGAAAAGAGATACTCAACTTACTGGCGTTCACTTTTGCCTCAACTTGAAAAGAAGAACATCTTTATTAAAGAAGTTAAAGATCTGAACGCACAACAATACGAATTTGTAAGACGTTACTTTAGTGATGAATTGTATCCAGTCATTACTCCAATGGCTGACGACACTAACCGTCCATTCCCATTTATTGCTAACGATTCTTTGAATATCGCTGTTCGTTTAAAGGACAAAGAAGATGGCAAGCATCACTATGCTACACTTAGAGTTCCTAATAACTTTAAACGTTTAGTTAAGTTACCAAAAGCGGACAACAGTTTTGTCTTACTAGAAGATATCATCAAAGAATTTGTCAGCAGCTTTTTCGACGGCTACGAAGTAAAAGAAGCCGCGATTTTCCGTGTTACTCGTGACATGGACTTGGACATGGCTGAACGTGATACTTCAGACTTTTTACGTAGTGTTCAAAAACAATTGAAGGACCGTGAACATGGTAAAGCTGTTCGCCTTGAAATCGAAAAGTCAATGGGTGACAAATTGCGTTCACGCTTGTTTGACAAGTTAAACGTTAAAAAGAGCGAAATCTATGAAATTTCAGGTCCAATTGATTTAACTTTCCTTAAGAAGTTAGCTGGCGCCGTTAAGGGACATGAAAAATTGCGCTATGCTCCAATTAAGGGTTACGTTGATCCAGACTTGGCTTTTTCTAGTGATATTTTTGCCAATATTAGAGAAAGAGATTATCTTGTACAACACCCATATGATTCATTTGATGCTGTATTGAACTTCATCCGTAAAGCTGCACATGATGACAAAGTTTTAGCCATTAAGATGACTCTTTACCGTGTTTCTGGTAATTCACCAATCATTAAATATTTGGGTCAAGCTGCCCAAGCAGGTAAGCAAGTTACTGTTTTGGTTGAAGTTAAAGCACGTTTTGACGAAGAGAACAACGTTCATTGGGCAAAGACCTTGGAACAAATGGGTTGTCACGTTATTTACGGTTTGAAAGGACTTAAGACTCACACCAAGATTACTTTGGTAATTCGTCGTGACGAAGATGGTATTCGCAGATACATTCACTTAGGTACTGGTAACTACAATGATGTAACTGCTCACTTCTACACTGATATGGGCTTGTTTACTTCACGTCGTGATCTTGGTGTTGACGCAACTAACTTGTTTAACATGCTATCTGGTTATTCACGTCCACCATACTTTAGACGATTGAGAATTTCACCAAAGCATATTCGTGAATTCATCAACCAAAAGATCGATAACGAAATTGAAATTGCTAAAACCGGCCGTAAAGCTGAAGTTCATATGAAGATGAACTCACTCTCTGACCCTGAAATCATTGGTAAACTATACGAAGCTTCACATGCTGGAGTTAAAATTCACTTAATTGTGCGGGGAATTTGTTGTTTAAGAACCGATATTCCTGGAATTAGTGATAATATTGAAGTACATTCGATTGTGGGTAGATTACTCGAACATAGTCGAATCTATTACTTCTATAATGATGGTAATCAGGATGTTTACCTTTCAAGTGCTGACATGATGAAGCGTAACTTGAACAGAAGAGTTGAAACACTGTTCCCAATTTTGCAGCCAGATTTGAAAGAACGTGTGCTTAATATCTACAACATTATGTGGAACGACAACGTTAAACCCCGTGTACTTCATGATAATGTATATTCAATGGTTGATAGACGTGGTAAAAAGGCCCTTAACTCTCAAGAGTACTTCATTCATCAATCACAAGAAAAAGAACGCGAATTAAAGCAAAAAGAAGATGAAGATAGAGATCCTGATGTCTTTGAAGTAATACGTAGAGAAGACAATGATTTAACCCTTGATGAAAAGAAGGATACGGATGAGTAAGGACTTTTTACTCAAAAGATTTAATACCGATAAGCTTCGATTAAATGCCAGTAAAGATGAATTAATCGAAGCAGGTAAGAAGCAAGCTAAAAAGGTGCCTGTTAGTGAGTTGGGTACTTTTAAGCCGGTTGAGCGGGATGCAGTTAAGATGATCAAAACACAGGAAGATACAATGATTCCTGAGCTTTTGCCATTGCGTCATCAGCGGATGACTGCCAATGCTTTTAGCTTCTTGCGTGGGACAGCCGGTGTCATGGAATATGATTTACTTCATAGCACGCAAAGTAAAATTTGGGTGATGACTTGTGGGGATGCCCACTTGAACAACTTTGGCTTTTTTGCCTCACCTGAAAGACAGTTGCTATTTGGTTTAAACGACTTTGATGAAACTAGAGTAGGCAACTGGGAGAGCGATTTGAAGCGTCTTATGGTTAGCGCCAAATTGATTGGTGAGATTAACGGTTACAATCCTGATAATCTTTATAAGATCTTGAAGAGCACAGCTAAGGCTTATGAAGATGGAATTGCTGATGCAGCAGGACAAAAACTGCTTGATCGTTTTTACACTTCATACAGTATCAATGACTTTTTCAATACTGTCAGTGACGACAAGCAATTGGTTAAAATTTTAAAGAAAATTGCGGATAAGGCACCAAAGAATAATTCAGATAAGGTAGTTAAGAAATTTACTACTGAAGAAGATGGCAAACTTGTTTTCAAAGAAAATCCACCTCGTGCTAGATGCATTTCTAATCAAACTTATCAAGAATTGGTCAGTGCCATGGATGAATATCAAAAGAAACTCTCACCAGATGTTAAACTTCTTTTGAATAATTTTAAACTAACCGATATCATTCGTTATAGTGTAGGTGTTGGTAGCTTTGGCACACGTTGCTACCTAGTTTTATTTACAGGTAGAGATGGCAGCCACTTGGTTTTGCAAATAAAAGAAGCTATGCCATCCAAATATGACTTGTCTAATCTATCTGTTGCGGAAGCTAAAGAGCAAGGGTATGAAGAAGGTCGTCGTGTTATTACCGGACAAAGTATCTTGCAAACCTTCTATGATCCATTCTTGGGCTATACTGAAGCAGGTGGCCGCAGCTATTATGTACGTCAATTCAGAGATATGAAAGACTCGATTGATACGATGAAGCTGGATGAAGAAAGCTTTGAAGCTTACGTTACACTATGTGCCTTCATTTTGGCTCATGCTCATTGTCAAAGTCCAACTGCTTCAATGGTTTATGGCTACTTGCAAGAAAGTAAGCAATTTGACAAATATATGGCTGATTGGGCCGTTGCTTATAGTAAGCAAGTAGAGCAAGACTATGAAGCCTTTGTGAAGTATCTGCGCGGAGAATAAAGAATAGACTGAGGAGGAAGGAAAATGACTAATTTAGTAGTAATTGACTTGGGTTCCAACTCGGTCAGAATGCAAATTTCCCAAATAGATGATTATGGTGGTTATACCATCATAGGCTACTTTAGAGAATACGTTCGTTTGTCCGAAAAGATGGGCAAAGAAATGATTCTTAAAGAAGAGCCGATGAAGAGAACTATTCAAGCCTTGAAAGATTTTAAGGCTAGATATACCCAATATGATCATGTAGTCGTCAAAGCTGTAGCAACAGCTGCAGTTCGCGGAGCAAAGAATCAAGCCGAATTTTTGAAACGAGTAAAAGATGAGGTTGGTCTTGATCTGCAGGTGATCTCAGGTAGTACAGAAGCCTATCTGGATTATGTTGGCGTAGTTAATACTTTGCCAATTAGAAACGGCATCATCATGGATTGTGGCGGTGCTTCAACTGAATTAGTTTGGGTACAAAACGGTGCTTGCAAAGAACGTATTAGTATTCCAATCGGTTCAGTTGTTTTGTCACAAAACTACAATTTAGCAGATTCAATCTCAGCAAGTGATCTTTATCGTGCCATGAATGCAGCAGGACAAAAAATCTCAACGGTTCGTTGGCTCGGACAAGTACATAATCTTCCGTTGATTGCGCTTGGCGGAAGCAATCGGACGATCGCTAAGATTCATCGTCGTAAAGTTACCGACGATGTTGATGAATTGCCTGATATTCATGGGATGCATTTACCACCACATTACATCTTTAACTTAGTCAGCAAATTGATTGCTATGAATAAAGATGAACGAATGAAGATTCCTGGTTTGGCTAAGAACCGGGCAGATGTAATCATCGGTGGTTTGATTCCTATTAGTCTAGTATTGCGTAATTTGCAGATTAGTGAAGTTATCTTTTCTAATTGCGGTTTGCGTGATGGTATCTTGTTTGAATACTTACGTCAAAGTAGAAAAGAATAATTATTAAAATCCAAGACTCTTGTCTTGGATTTTTTGTATTAAGGACTATAAGTATAAAGTATGGATTCTCATTTACAATAGATATTGGTAATGAATAAAGCGTAATGGCAAATTATAGTTAATCGAGTAATAGAAATGACCAATTATATGCCTTACGGATACATTACTAAATTAAGTGATAAATTAACGCGTGAACATGTTCGTTATAATAACAGATATGGAACTGCTATTGCGGCAGACATTTACTACGTAAAAGATATAGATAAAAATGCAAAATACCCTGCTTTGATCGTTGGTGTATCTTATGGTGGTACTAAGGAACAAGGTCCATGTGTTTATGCCAATGAATTGGCACAGCGCGGCTTTGTCGTTTTGACTTTTGACCAAGTACATATGGGTGAATCAGGCGGCGAGCCAAGACGTGTTTCATCTCCAGACTTATTTGCTGAAAGCTTCAGTGCCGCAGTTGATTATCTTGGTGTAAAAGTGCCATTTGTCGATCGTGAAAAGATTGGTGTTATTGGTATTTGTGGTTCAGGTGGCTTCGCGCTTTCTGCAGCTAGTGTTGATACTCGTATCAAGGCAATTGCGACTGCTTCAATGTACGATATTACCGATATTCGCGGGATGCAAAACTTATCTAAGAAGCAAATTGACGAAATGAAGGATAAGCTTACTCGTCAACGTTGGGCTGATTTTGAAAATGGTCAACCCCAAATACATTCCATTCTTCCCAGAAACTCCATATCCAAGTGTAGATGCTTTACCTAAGACTGATCCAATTACTAATGAATGGCAAAGATTCTACGCTGTACCACGTGGCTTCCATTCAAATGCACGTGGCGGCTTTACTACTACTTCAGACTTATCAATGCTTCAATTTGATGCCTTGGCTCATATCGATGAGATTACACCTCATCCAATTCTTTTTGTTTGTGGCGACAAGGCCCACTCAATAGCCTTCTCAGAAAGAGCCTACAAGCTTGCTAATGAACCAAAGGAAAAGTACATTGCTAAAGATGCAGAACACATCGATTTGTATGATCAAGTAGACAAGATTCCATTTGATAAGTTTGAAAGTTTCTTTAAGGAAAATTTTAAGTAAGAGGAATTTTAAATGACTAAACCCTATATTATTGTGCACATGATGACTTCAATTGACGGTCGTATCGATTGTGAATGACCGCTCAACTTGATGGTAATAGCGAATATTATTCAACTTTATCAGCACTTGAGGCACCAACTAGAGTAAGTGGTCGTGTTACTGCAGAAACAGAAATGGCCGATGGTGACTTTAAAGCTGATGATGGTGAAAAATTAGGTAAAGTTGCTTTTAAGAAAAATGCGACTGCTGATTCATAAATATTGTTACTGACTCAAAGGGTAGAACTGCATGGGGCAGAGAAAATGGCTCAGACTTCTCACATTTAATTTTGACCAGTGAAGATGTATCTAAGGAATATATCGATTACTTGAATGGTCATAATATTTCTTGGATTGCTGCAGGTAAGGAACACGTTGACTTAAAGCGTGCCATGGAGGTCTTAGCTGATGAATTTGGGATTAAGTGCTTGGCTCTCGTTGGTGGCGGTAAGATCAATGGTAGTTTTTTAAAGGCTGGTCTGGTTGATGAAATTAATCTTTTAATCGGACCAGGTGTTGATGGTCGAATTGGTCAACCAGCTGTCTTTGATGGTTTGACTAGTGGAGCATCTACACCATTAACATTGAAGAGTGTGAAGAGCTATCCAGATGGTGCTGTTTGGTTGAGATATTTGACTAAATAATACTATATCTTTATTAATTCCGTCCTGAATAGGTAGTTATGCTATAATGTTAAGTAAGCGATTAACTGCTTTAATTATTAATTGAAAGTTAAATTGGTAAAGATTGAGAATTATATTTGGATCGTTTCAGAAATCAATGTTGATGAGCTAATTCCTAAGATCAATTGTTTCAAATATAAGAATGATGGTGCTTACTTATTTGACGATCGAATTAAAGAATTGACCGAAGAGTATGATTTTACGCAAGAATTCCAAAAAGGCGAATCTTTTACTAGGATTTTTGGTAATAAGGAAAATGATGAGATTAAGATTGTTTTGCAATTGTTGAGAAAGCAATTGAGTACTGAAAAAAGTACTAGTGAAGAATAGCCATAATAAGCATGATATCAATATGGTTGATGTCATACTTTTCTTTTTGTCAAAAATGGAGGTGCAGTATGGAGCAGGATAATCAATTTTTGAAATGGGCAACGGATTTGCAAAGTATTGCGCAAGCAGGTCTTGAATATGGTAAAGATATCTTTGATAAGGAAAGATATGAAAAAGTTAGAGAAATTGCTGGTGAGATGATGCAAGCACAGACCGGCTTACCTAAGGAGAGAATTGATACGCTTTTCTTGGGGGATGAAGGATATCAGACGCCTAAGATTGATACGCGTGCTGCAATTTTTAAAGATGACAAGATTCTGCTTGTAAGAGAAAAATCTACGCAAACTTGGTCACTACCTGGTGGGTGGAATGATTATGACTGCACGACTGCTGAAAATTGTGCTAAAGAAGCAAGAGAAGAAGCTGGTAGAATTGTTAAACCGGTGAAGGTAATTGCAATTCAAGATCGTAACCATCATAATAAGCCGATTCGAGCAACTAATATTACGAAGATCTTTTATCTGTGTAAGGAGATCAGCGGACAATTTGAACCTAATGATGAAACTGATGCATGTGAGTATTTTGCTTTAGATAAATTGCCTAGGTTGTCCTTAGGACGCACCACTAAGGAGCAAATTTCCATGTGCTTTGAGGCTAATAAGGATCCTAATTGGAAAACTCGCTTTGAATAAAAATGAAGATTTTTTCATTTAATTTATATCCTTTCTTGGCTTTTAATAGCCAATTTTTTCGTAAACTAAATACATCAAGTTAAGTAATCAAGGAAGGAATTAACTATTATGAAAAAATCTACTATGAAAAAATTCTCTTTAGCTGCAGTTGTATTAGGATTAACTGTTGGAGGCGCAGGGGTTTTAATTAATCAGGCTAACGCATCAACTGGGGCGCAGATACTCAAACAGGGCAAAATAATAACCAGAAAACATCTAGCATCAATCTTTCACAAACTGACGCAATTAATAAATTTAATGAGAAATTTAATGAGAAATTTGGTTCAGTTTCAATTGAAGAAATTAACTTGAGGCCCAAAATGGTAAATACATTTATGAAATTGAAGGCTTTGACTCACAAAATGAGTACAAGGCAAAGATTAATGCAAGTAGTGGCAACATTATTAAATCAAAGACTGAGGAGTTAGATGCTGATGACAAAAAGGAAGCATTAGATATAGGCAATCTTATTGATCGTGATCAAGCTATGCAAATTGCACAGCAGTCAGCTCAAGGCCAGCCGGTTAAGTGGACTTTAGAAAAGGATAATGGTAAGGCTATTTGGGAGATCGAGTTCGAAAATGGTAATAAGGAAACTGAAGTTGAAGTCGATGCAAGTAGTCAGAAGGTTTTGAAGAGTGAAACTGACGATCATGATAAAAATATGAAGCACGATAAAGATGATGATCATAATAGGGATGAAAAACATGACAAGGATGACTATGATAGAGACGATCAACATGATCATGATCACGACGATGATGACTAATTGATATATAATATTTGAAAGTCATTCGAATTTATTCTGATTGTTTTTTAAGCTGGAATCAATTTTACATAGTTTAGCTATTTCGTTATACTATGTAACGTTCAAAAATAAATATTAAACTCCCACCGGGGCGGGCCAAGTAATGGTTACTTTCATTAGGTCTTTGAAGAAAGTAATCGATACTTGGCTTTTTTTATTTTGGAGGTAAAACTTATGTCATAGATTTATTTGTTAATTGCCGGAATTTTTGAAGTAGTATGGTCAACGGCTATGAAACTTAGTAATGGCTTTTCAGTACTGCTTTACTCCGTCATTACGGTAATAGGGATTATCATATCTTTTGGTAGCTTAGTGTTAGCAACTAAAAGCTTACCATTGAGTTTGGCTTATCCGATTTGGACAGGAATCGGAGCTGTCGGTTCGGTTATTGTGGGTGTGATATTATTTCATGATCAGTTATCAGGATTAACCTGGGTATTTGGCGTTTTACTTGTTGTCAGTATCATCGGAATTAAAATGACTTCAGGTAACTAGAAACAAAAAAACGGTTGAAGATCAATGCTTCATAGCAAAGATCCTCAATCGTTTTTCTTTTATTCATAATTTTGTTGCTTTTGTAAATACTCTTTTTCTTTTTGTTTAACTAAGATTGTGTCAATTACATCTGACAGCCTTGTGTCGTTAAGTTTAGCTTTAGCTGCAATCTCTGCTTGATTATAGTATTCTGACAAAGTTTCTTGAATATTGCCACCCACAATACACTGTGGATTGGTCTTATGATCGATTTCAAAGAGCGGCTTGTTCCTTTCAACTGCTAGGTAAACATCAAGCAGGGAAATTTTATCAGTTGGCTTAGCCAGTTTAGGATCAGGCGTACCGTGCTTTGTTTCAATTAAACCAGCCTTACGCAGCTCACCCATCAATTTACGTACCATTACTGGGGAAGTTTCGATACTGCTAGCAATGTTTTCACTAGTTAAAGGAATCTTACCTTTATAAATATGAATAAAAGCTAGTAAATGAATTGCATCGCTAAAGCGCGTTGATATCTTCATGTGATTTCTCCTTTCTTCAGTTGTAATTATACAAATTACAAATAAATTATGCAAATATGTTGACTATCAATATAAACGGATCTATATTATTAACTGCCGATTGAAATATGTAATTTAAAAAGTAACAAGTACTAAGGAGAATACTATGAATAATAAAAAAAAGTGGTCAATAATTGGTTTAATTGTAATTATTGTAGCTGTTGTGATTGCTGCCTGGCCTAAAGGCAACAATTCCAAACAAACTACTAAAGGAACAACTATTACTATTGGTTCTAAAAACTTTAGTGAAAGTAAGATCGTTATGCAAATCTGGACTGATGCTTTGAAGAAAGATGGTTACAGTGTAAAGACTAAACCAAACATTTCTAGTTCAGTCGTTTACCAAGCAATCAAATCAAAACAAATTGATCTTTATCCAGAATACACTGGTACAATTGCTATGACTTATCTTAAAGGTAAGATCGTTGGTAAAAGTGCAGATGCCATTGCTAATATTGCTCGTAAAGGAATGAAGAAGCAAGGCTTAACTACTTTGAATTATGCACCTGGTAACGATGCTCAAGGTATTGCTATTAGAACTTCAGTTGCTAAGAAATACGGTATCAAGACTATTTCTGATTTGCAAAAGAAAGCTAACAAGATTCGCTTTGCTTCTCAAGGTGAATTCGACAAGCGTGAAGACGGTATTCCAGGTCTTACTAAAGTTTATGGTAAGTTTAACTTCAAGAGCCATAAGGTTTATGATCCAAGCTTAAAGTACCAAATTTTGGCTAAAGGTGAAGGCGACATTACTCCTGCTTCAACTACTGAAGGTCAATTAGCTACCGGTAAGTACTTTGCTTTAACAGATAATAAGCACTTCTGGCCTGCATATAACTTGGTTCCACTTGTCAGAAATCAAACTTTGAAGGATAATCCTGGTATTAAGAAGGTTCTTAACAAGATCGACCGCAAGTTAACTACTACCGAATTGCAAAAGCTCAATAAGAAGGTCGATGTTGATGGTCAAAGCTATCAATCAGTAGCCAAGGATTGGGTAGATAAAAATTACTAAAAAATAAGAGGTTTTCATGCTCGCGCAAATCATTCGTTACTTTCAAACTTCATCAGCCGAATATTGGGGCTATGTTGGTCAACACCTTTTTCTTAGTTTGACTTCATTGATCATAGCTATGCTTATCGCCTTTCCGTTGGGCTATTTAGGCTCACGCAATAATGCAGTAGCGGCTTTTTGCCAGACCTTTAGTCAATTACTTAGAATTATTCCAAGTTTGGCATTGCTCTTTATCTTAATCCCAATAATGGGAGCAGGGGTTATCCCAGCACTAATTGCTTTAGTGGTCCTTGCACTTCCACCTTTAGTTGTAAATACAATTTTAGGATTTAATGAAGTTTCACCTGTATTAAAAGAAGTGGGCTTATCTCTTGGAATGGATCAAAGGCAACTATTAAAACAGATTTCACTTCCTTTGGCTTTGCCATATATTTTAAATGGTGTGAAGTTAGCCTTAGTAGAAATTATTTCAAGTGCAACTTTAGCAACTTATATCGGAGCAGGCGGCCTTGGTACGTTGATTTTCACTGGTCTTGGTCTTTACAAGATGCAATATGTAGTAATTGGTGCTGTAAGCGTAGCTCTTTTATCACTTTTATCCATGTTCTTAATGGATTGGGTAATTAGAAAGGTTAGAGAAGATGACCAAAGCAATTATTAAATTTGAACATGTAGCTAAAAAATATGGCAAGAATGAAATAATTTCAGATTTGAACTTTGAAATTAATCAAGGCGAATTTGTAACTGTTTTGGGTTCTTCCGGCTCAGGTAAAACCACTACCTTAAAGATGATCAATGGTCTGGAAAAGCCAACTAAAGGCAAGATTACTATCAATGGAAATGATTTAAACGATACGAATTTAGTTGATTTGTGTAGACATATTGGTTATGTAGTTCAATCAATTGGACTTTTCCCTCATATGACTATCGCACAAAATATAGCAGTTACTCCTAATTTACTTAATTGGGATAAAGAAAAAATCAATAAGACTGTTGATGATATGCTTAATCAAGTTGGACTTGATCCTAAGGAATACAGTGGTCGATATCCGGCACAGCTTTCTGGTGGTCAACAGCAGAGAGTTGGCGTTGCTAGAGCCTTATCGACCAATCCACCAATTATGCTTTTTGATGAGCCATTTTCGGCTCTGGATGCAATTATCAGACAAGACGTGCAACAAGAAGTAAAAGAATTACATCAAAATTTGAGTGATAAGACTTTCTTTTTTGTAACGCATGACATTAACGAAGCCTTATTCTTAGGCGATCGTGTAATGATCATGAACAAAGGCAAGATCGAGCAATTCGATACTCCTGAGAAGCTCGTTGCTCAACCTGCAACTGATTATGTAGCTCAACTTTTAGGAACTGTTAGACAGAATAGAGCATTATGGGAGCAATTTAAATGATCAAATATTGGCAAGATAATTCAGCACGCATGATGCAGTTAACTATTGAACACGCACGAATGGTTTTAATCGCGTTATTTATTGCTTTTTTGGTGGCAATCGTTTTGATCGCGGTCTTTCTACGCAAAAAAAACTGGATGAATAGTTTGATCTATTTCTTTTCATTGCTTTATTCAGTTCCAAGTTATGCGTTTTTCGCCTTGCTTATTCCGATAACAGGGCTAGGTGAAACAACGGCGATCATTGTTTTAGCCTTTTATAACGAATATGTTTTATTGCGAACCCTTATTACTGGTATACGAGAAGTTGATCCTAACTATATTGAAGTAGCACGTGGAATGGGTATGACACAGGAAGAGATTTTCACTAAAGTGCAGCTTCCATTATCGATGCCAGCAATTTTCTCCGGTTTACAAGTTGCCTTAGCTTCAACAATGGCGATTGCGACGATTGCTTCAACCATTAGTGCTGGTGGTCTCGGAGACTTGATGTTCGAAGGACTTCAAACGGGTAGAGTAGTGCCAATCTTATGGGGAACCATTTTAACGGTAGCTTTAACTTTGGTGTGCATTGTGATTCTGAAATTGATTGAAAACCTAGTGATTAGCGATGGTTTAGAAAAGAGTTGATAAAAACGAAAGCAGCAGTAATTAAAGAAGCTGGTGGACCAGAAAAATTTATTTACGAAGATGTAGCAACTCCTGAAGTAAAAGAAGGCTGGTCATTAGTCAAAGTTAAATGCTTTGGTATTAATCACTCAGAGATCTTTACTAGAAAAGGTTTGTCACCAAGTGTTAAATTTCCTAGAATTTTGGGAATTGAATGCGTCGGTGTGATTAACAAGACCACAGATTCTGATAGATTGCCAGTTGGACAAAAAGTAGTTTCAATCATGGGCGAAATGGGCCGTGCTTTTGACGGCTCATACGCAGAATACGCCTTACTTCCTAATAAGCAGCTATATCCAATTGAGACTGACCTTGATTGGGCAACCTTAGCTGCATTGCCTGAAACTTATTACACTGCTTTTGGCTCAATGCTTAACTTGAAGATTGCTAAGGATGATAAAGTATTGGTTCGCGCTGGTACAAGTGGCGTCGGTGTTGCTTTTGTTAAACTTTTAAAAGCAAAATATCCAGACATTTATGTAGCCGGAAGTTCTCGCAGTTTGAAGAAAGAAAAGCAAATGCTGGATGTTGGTTATGATGAAGCCATTATTGATCAAGATGGCGAATTACAAACTGATAAAAAGTTTGATAAGATTCTTGAATTGATTGGACCTAAGACTATTAAGAATAGTTTTAAACACTTAATTGAAGGTGGCATTGTTTGTTCAACCGGCCAATTGGGCAATCAATGGTACTTAGACAAATTTGATCCAATTATAGACATTGCTGCTAATAGTTATTTGACAAGTTTCTATTCAGGCAATGTTAATGAGGAGAAGATCAACCATATGCTTGATTATGTTAAAAAGTATGATGCAGATGCAAAACCAGAGCGTGTCTTTGATTTAAAGCATGTAGCAGACGCTCATCGCTATTTAGAGAATTCAAAGAGTTTTGGCAAAGTAGTTGTAGTGGAGGATTAGATTATGAAGATAGCAGTAACAGGTGCAACTGGTCATTTAGGTAGTCGTGTTGTAGCACATTTACAAAAGAAGACTGATACTAAAGATATCGTTGCTTTAGTGCACAATAAAAATCATGCGACTGCTTTGATTAATGAAGGTCTCGAAACTAGAGAAATCGATTTTCAAAAGCGTGAAAGTCTAGAAAAAGCTTTTGTAGGAATTGATACGTTAGTCTATGTAGCAAGTAAAACTTATTCTGTTTTTGATCGAGTAGGTGAACTTGAAAATGTTCTTGCGGCAATGAAGAAAAATGAAATTAAAAATCTGGTCGCAATGAGCTTTATTGCCGATCAAGAAGATAATCCATTTGTCATCTCACCATTTTATGGTTATTTACCAAGACGTCTTGCCGGAACTGATCTTAATTATGCCATTGCCAAGAACAGTTTGTATGCTGATCCATTGGTACCATATTTACCAGAATTGATTGAAAGAAAAGGTTTGATTTACCCAGTCGGCAAACAAGCGATGAGCTTCATTACTTTAGAAGATTCTGCAGAAGCTATGGCTACCATGGCACTTAATGAAGATGTTTTAAAGAGTAGAAGAACTTACTTGTTAACTCAAAGTCGTTCTTACACAATGCCGGAATTAGGTAAAATTATGACCAAGGTGACAGGTCATGAAATTGGTTATCACCCAGTTAGCGTTGAAGAATTTGGCAAGATTTATGCAGCTGAAGGTGATGGTGCTGAACTTGCTTCAATGTACAAGGGTGGCGCAATGGGTTACTTGCATGGCCTTAGCGATGACTTTGCTCATTTAACCGGTCATGAACCAGAAGCTATGGAACACTTCTTGACTAGAAGTTATCACGAATAAAGATAGAAGACGCTTTGTTAATACAGAGCGTCTTTTTATTTATAGAAAATATCTATTGAACTTTTAAAACAAATTTATTTCTTTAATCATAGATTATAGCTATAATGAATGCGATTTAATTAATGCGGCTAAAGGAGAAACAAAATGAGTAAAGAAACTATTAAGGCTAAAGCAGACGGCCGTAATGGACAAATAGATTTTGATATTGACCTTGATGGCAATCATATTGATGACGTCAAAGTAACTAAGAGTGCAGAAACCCCTGCAATCTTTAACCAAGTTTTTGATAAATTAAAGAATAGCGTAATTGATAATCAAAGCTTCGATGTTGATGCTGTATCTGGCGCTTCATTAATGACACAAGCAATGCTCGATTCAGGTAAAAAAGCATTAGAAGATAAAGATATTGAATTAGCTAAGCCTGAGCCTAAGGAACACAGGGAAATTAATTTAAACGTAGACGTAGCAGTTATTGGTTCCGGTATGGCAGGTCTGATGGCAGCATGTCGTGCTTTATCAATGGGCAAACGCGTAGTTGTTTTAGAAAAGAATGGTTACTTGGGCGGTGCTACTATTTTAAATGGTTCTAACGTAGTTGGCACAGGTTCAAAAGTTTCAGCTAAACTCTTTGGCAAAACTGCTAAGGAAGATTCACCAGTTTTGTTAGTTAAAGATATTACTAGAGAATGTAAGGGTACCAATTACCCAATGCTGTCTAACTTATTGGCTAATAATATTGGTCGTGCAGTTGACTTTATTACAGAATTTGCCAATTTGAAATACCAAAAAGCCGAAACTCAAACAGTTGAACACTCAGTAAATAGACAGATTGAAATGCCTTCAGAAAGTTCATATGAATTAATTACTAAAGTAGCCAAGGCTTTTGAAGAAAAAGGCGGCAAGATTATTCTTGATGCTCGCGTTGAGAAGTTAAACAAGAATGACACAGGCGTTCTCACTTCATTAGTAGCCGAAGGTAAGAATCAAACTGTTAACGTAAAATTCAAGTCTTTAGTTTTAGCTGCTGGTGGTTTTGGTGCCAAAGACTATAAGGAACATACCACTGATATTCCATACTATGGTCCAATGACATCAACTGGTGACTACTTCAATTTTGCTAAGAATATGAATCTGGTTTCTCGCAACCTCAACTGGTACAAGATCTATCCTCATGGTTTAGAAGTTGAACCAGGAATTGCTAAATTGACCACTTATTCAACTAAAGAAGTGGGTGATATGGGTGCGATTTTCGTTATTAAAGCGGGTAAGCGAATTGTTGATGAATCTGCACCATATACGCATTTTAGGGATGCAATTGCAGAGCAAAAAGATAAAGTTGCCTATGTGGTAATGGATCAAAAGATGTGGGATCGCTTCTATGAATTGATGCTTAAGTACGGCTTCAATAAAGATGAAGTTCAAGGCTACTTTGACTTAGATGGTAAAAAGAGTCCTGTCTTAGTTAAGGGTGATTTGAAGACTGCCGCTGAAAAAGCTGGTATCGATTATGCTACATTGAAGGAATCGCTTGATAACTATGAACAAGATGTAAAGGCAAAATATGATCCAGAGTTTGGCCGTGATCCTAAATTCTTGCATGCTTATGAAGGCGATACTTACTACATCGTTGAACAAAAACTCAGCTTCTGTACAACCTTAGGCGGCTATGAAACTAATGACCAAATGCAGCTACTTGATACAGCAATGGCACCTGTAGCTAACTTCTATGCATCTGGTGAAATTATTGGTGGAGCAAATGGTCGTGATTCAATGCCAAGTATGATGAATTCCTGGTCATACGCTTCAGGCTTTGTCGCAGGTACTTCAGCGGCAGATAATGCCAACTACAATCATAGCAGCGATGAAAAACCAATTGATGTAACTTCTGGTGCATCAGAATAAAAGTAAAAGAAAGTGTCTGGGAAAAAACTAGTTCCGGCAGATCAAAAAAGAACGATGATTTTCATTTCGAATCTCATCGTTCTTTTTCTGTACTTTAATAGTCTTCCTTGATATTATTGAATCACCACAAAACAAAAATGAAAGAAGGCTTATTAATGTATTCAAAATTATATCACAGGTCAAACAGCTTTAACACTCAATTTAGATTTTACTATTCCTAATAATCATCTGCCTACTGTTATTAGCTGGTTCGTGGATTCTATTCCAGAAGAAGTACTGCTAGATAATACCGCTCAAACTGGACGCCCAGCTTATCACCCAGCCATGATGCTTAAAATTCTGCTTTTTGCTTATTCTAGAAAGGTATTTTCAGGTAGAAAAATTGAATTAATGCTGGAAGAAAATTTGCCCATGATGGTGCTGGCAGAGTATCAGAAGATCTCCTACCATACCATCAATAACTTTAGATCTAGCGATCATGCCAATCAGCTTATCAAGAAAAGCTCCTTTACTTCACTAACCTATTAGAGCAAGAGGGACTTATCAATGAAGGGGCTATCTTTATCGATGGTACCAAGATTGAAGCTGATGCCAACCGCTATACATTTGTCTGGCGCAAAGCTGTTGAAAAGTTTTTGGTATGCGCCCAACACATTTAAGTGGTAAAAATAAAGTAGAAACAGATGTTGGAATAGCCTTTATGATGATGAACTTAAGCAAATATTGGGCCAGAAGATGGTCGAAGGACCAATATGCATTATTGACAAATAAAAACAGAAAGAAAAAGACGGTCAAGCAACTCAAATTAAGAGTTAGCTTGATCGTCTTTTTACATCTAAGAGGTAGTTTTTTCCCAGACACTTTTGTTAGATAAGCCTGTCTTTGCTAACATAATTTTGGTAGCAATATTTTTGTACGAATTCATTAAAGCGATTAACTGCTGGTGGCAAGAAGTGATCGCTCTTTGTGATGATGTAAATTGGGTGCATGCCAATTTTATCTTTCAAGTGAAGCAATTTTACTTCATTTGGATTTAGTTGAGGTAAATTTGTAACGACTGCAACACCATAATTCCAATGAACAAAACCGATAATGGTATGATCTTCTACTGCTCCAATTAAAATCTTTGGTTTGATATTAGCCTTGTTAAACATTTGATCCAGTTGCGGACGCAAGCCGCTTTTTTCAGAATAGTAAATAAAAGGATATTGGACGAGCTCTTTTAAAGAGACGTCCTTTTGTTTAGCCAAAGGATTTTCAAAAGGCACAGCGGCTAAGATTTCTTGATCAACTAAGTGGAAGGTATTAATTTTATCCTTAATGTCCTGTCTTTGCGACATTGAAGCTAAAACAATATCGAGTTCATCGTTTAAAAGGGCATCAATTAGATGAGCGGCGTTCTTGAGCTTGATGAAGAAGGCTACTTGAATTTACTTAACACCATCATCGTGAATAGATTAGGGGATGCCGTTGATATTAAACTATTCCACAATGAAGACCGTGTTAAGGAATTAGTTGCCGAAGCACATAATTATAATGTAGTCGTAATTATGAGTAATCATGACTTTGAAAAAGTACTTGCTAAAGATGTGATTGAATTTCGTTTGAAGAAGATGGCAGCTTTAGGTGCTGATGTACCTAAGCTTGCATGTATGCCTCATAACGCAAAAGACGTTTTGACCTTATTAAGTGCAACTAATGAGGTAAATGAAGCAATTGATAATCCATTAATCACTATGGCAATGGGAGATATTGGCAAGGTAACTAGAATTGCAGGACAAGTATTTGGTTCTAGCTTATCATTCGGTGCAGTGGGAAAGACATCGGCCCCAGGTCAATTATCAATTGACGATTTAAGAAATGCAGAAAATTATTTAGAAATTAAGTAAGAAAAATAATTTTTGGATCTCGACGAAGTCGGGATCTTTTTTTATAGTTAATGTTTCTAAAGCAAGTTGTTACTAAATATTTTTAATAAAAACTAACTATCTAGCATCACACCAAATCAAAAAACGCCAATCTACAAAAACAAAAGTAAGTAAACGTCTAAATCTATTAAATGCAAATTCTTGATGACTTACAAAAAATAAGCTGTATTATATTTGAATTGAAATTTGACGAATATATTGTATTAATTTGAGGAGGATAGATTATGCGAATTTTTGTAGCTGGTGGTTCAGGTCGTGTCGCAACTGAATTAATTAAAGACTTAATTGCCGACGGTAATACCGTTGTAGCTGGCGCACGCATGAAGACCATATTATTAAGCTAAATAATGTAAAGCCGGTTCACATGGATCTCCATGCTAGTGTGGATGATCTTGCTAAATTGATGAAAGGCAGCGATGCCGTTTACTTTACTGCAGGTTCTCGTGGTAAAGATTTACTTCAGACAGATGCATT
This sequence comes from Lactobacillus kitasatonis DSM 16761 = JCM 1039, assembly GCF_000615285.1. GTDB lineage: Bacteria > Bacillota > Bacilli > Lactobacillales > Lactobacillaceae > Lactobacillus > Lactobacillus kitasatonis. Next base: position 58,743 of record NZ_BALU01000003.1, read on the forward strand.
CGGCGCTGTAAAGACAATGCAAGCAGCAAAGAAGCTTGGCATTGAAAGATACATTATGCTTAGTTCGATCTTTGCTCTTCAACCAGACATGTGGCATATTGATGGCTTGGATCAAATCTTAGATTATACTATTGCCAAGTACTTTGCAGATAACTACTTAGTAAACCAAAGTGATCTTAAATATACCATTTTGCAACCAACTAACTTAACTGAGGAAAAGGGTACAGGTAAGATAAGTCTAGATGTAACTGGGGTAACTTCTAACCCAATTCCTGATGTAGCAAAGACATTGGCTGAAATCCTCAAGCATGATAATACTATTGGTAAGGTTATCATGATGAATTCTGGTGATACACCAATTGATGAAGCTTTAGCTAGTGTTAAGTAAAATAACTAAAAAGCATCCCTAAATTTGGGATGCTTTTTTTGTACAATAATTTTTTAGTTCATCATTTTATTCAAAGAGATCATTTCTAATAAAGTTTGAGCAGTAGAACTACCTTCATTACCAGCCTTTAAGCCAGCTCTTTGCAAAGCTTGTTCAATATCATCAGTTGTCAAAATTCCAAATGTGACAGGTATCTTGGCTTCCAAATTAATCTGCATAATTGCACTTGTAACATTTTGAATAATCATACTGTAGTGATCAGTTTCACCCCTGATCACAGCACCTAAAGTCATGATGCCATCATATTTATCACTAAGCATAATCTTTTTAGCGGTAAAGCCGATTTCAAAAGCACCAGGTACCCAATAAACATCAATATTCTTTTCGTTTACTCCAAATTGCTTAAGGGTAGCCAATGCACCGTCAACTAAATGATGGGTAACAATCTCATTAAACTTTGAGGCTACAATAGCAATCTTTACATCATTATTTTTAAAAATACCTTGGATAAATTTTCTGATGAAGAAAAGCAAAAACTAGCTGATATGCAAGAGCAATTTAAAGCTGCTCAAAAAGAAGAGCCTGCAAATTTAAGGGAGCATTTGCCAGCTTTCAATGATGGGGTAATGGCCATCATCATTACGATCATTGTGTTGGAAATACAGCCAGCTATCAACGAGGTTCATTATAAAGGCTTCTTGAGTGATATAGCTGTCCTTTCTTCATAGTTGCTGATTTTTGCTATGATCTGCATTTATCGTTTTTATATTATATTGTTAGACCAACAAAAACTGTAACAATTATGGATTTTATGCTATTAGCGGATTTATCTCTTTTTCCAGTGATGAACAAATGGATCATGGCTGAAACATCGACTTTTGCAGTAGTGAACTTTGGTGTTGTCTTTTTAATTGCAAAAGTAGTTGAAATTCTGACTCAATATTTTGGGGCAAAAGAGACGGTGAAGGATTCACAAATAATGCGAATTGTTATGAATAAATCATTTGTAATACGAAGCGTATTTGATCTAGTTATTAATATTATTTTGATAATCATGTCTCTTTATATTCCAAGAGTAGCAATGATTTTGTATCTGATTATTCCAGTGATTTCATTTATTTTCCCTAATCGAATTAGATTAACAAATAAAGATTAATATTCAAGACACTTTTTAAGAAGTGTCTTTTTGTTTTAGGTCGAATTATTAGTACTTTTAAGAAAAAGATGCTACAATTAAAGAAATCGGTTTAAAGGAGGCTTTATATGAAATATACCAAAACAAAAGAAATTTTAAATCAAGCAGTTGCTGATTTAACTCAACTTATCATGATTACTCGTCAACAGCATTGGTACATGAGAGGTTCAAACTTTTTGAAACTTCACCCATACCTCGACGATGTTATGGACGAGCTTGATGAACAAAGAGATTTAATTTCGGAAAGATTAATTACCATTGATGGGTCACCTTATTCAAGTTTATCTGAAGTATTGAAACATACTAAACTAGAAGACAAGCCTGGGGAATGGGGCATTTCGACTAAAGATAGATTCAAGACCATTATTGCTGGCTACCGCTATTTAGATAAGCTTTATGAAGAAGGAATTAAAGCTAGTGATGAAGAAGGAGACTACGGTAGCAACGATATTTTGACTAGCTGTCATACGGATATCGAAAAGAGAATCTGGATGATGCAAGCTGAGATTAATGAAGCTCCTGAAATCGATAAGTAACTAATGAAACTTTGTAGGTCGCTTTTTAGCGCTTACAAAGCTTTTTAGTTTATACTTAATGTAATTACTTATAAATATATAATTTAGGAGAAAACATGAAATTTAATTCTTTACAAGATACTTATACGTTGAACAACGGTGTTAAGATTCCAATCGTTGGTTTTGGTACTTGGCAAACACCAGATGGTGAAGTTGCTGAAAAATCTGTTTTGGCAGCTTTGAATGCTGGCTATCGTCATATCGATACTGCTAAGGCATATGGTAACGAAGATAGTGTTGGAGCAGCTATTCAAAAGAGTGGTATTAACCGTCATGAATTGTTTGTTACTACCAAGTTATGGAACTCAGATCATGGCTATGAAAAGACTAGGAAGGCCATCGATCAAAGTTTGCTTGATTTGAAGCTTGACTACCTGGACATGTATTTGATTCACTGGCCAAATCCAGCTAACATGCGCGACAACTGGGCTGAATTGAATGCTGAAAGTTGGAGAGCTATGGAAGAAGCTGTTCAAGCAGGTAAGATTCGTGCAATTGGTGTATCTAACTTTAGAAAGCGTCACCTTGATGCATTAATGGAAAATGCAGAAATCAAGCCTGTAGTAAACCAAATTTTCTTGAATCCAAGTGACTTACAACCTGAGGTTGTTGCTGAAAATAAGAAATACGATATGCTTAACGAAGCCTACAGTCCACTTGGTACAGGTGGGTTGTTAGGTAACGATGTAGTTAAAGAAGTTGCCGCAAATTATGGCAAGTCTCCAGCACAAGTTTTGATTCGTTGGTCATTACAACATGGTTTCTTACCACTTCCTAAGTCAGTTCATCCAGAATACATCAAGGCAAATGCAGAAGTATTTGATTTTGAAATTAGTCCTGAAGATATGGTTAAGCTTGATGGATTACATGGTGTAGCTGGTTTGGCTAATGATCCAGATAAAGTTAACTTCTAATAGATAAAATAATAAACGCTCGATTTCTGTCAAAATGCAGAAGTTGAGCGTTTTTTGTAGTTAAAGTCTCTTTTGTAAATAAATCATATCTACAAGTTGTTTTCCAGCTTCGAAGATTGGATGGTCGTAATTATCAACGAAAAAATTTCGTTTGCGACCACTGACTTTAAAACCAATTTTTTCATAAAAAGGCAAGGTGAGAGGACTATCGCCAGTGCCAACTTGAAGAATATCGAACTGACCACGATATTTTTGTTCAATGAATTCAACGAGTTTTTGTGCATAGCCTGATGTTGGAAGTCTGGATTAGTGGCTAAATTCTTTATTTCTAAAATTTTGTTACCTTCATCAGTGACAACACATTCTGAGATAGCTGTATCATCTTGAAACAAGACATACATCTTACCCCGGTCAAGGTATTTATCTACCATGCTTTCTTGCTCATCAGCCAGAAGGAGTAGAGAAAGATATTGTTTTTTGTTAGTTGTAATTTTTTTGATCTTCATAGCTACTAAGATACCACCATAATAAAAAATCTCATAATTATTAGACATTAATCTAGTAATTGTGAGATCTTTTGGTTTAAGCTTTTACAATTTTACCTGCAGCAATAGGTAAAGTAGTGTGAGCATCGTAACTCATTACATCGCCTTTAACAGAATCAGGCAACTTTAAATCGGCTGGCACACCGTGGACATAAACAACACGTTTATCTAATTGAAGGTCAGTTGAACCAAAGGCTTCTTTAAACTTAGCTTGAAGCTTATCTAAAGGAACATCAACTTCATATTCGTAGTGGCCATTTTCATCAGCAACTGGATAACCATCGTGAGGGATGTTCATGTCTTCTGGAGCACTATCTAATGGCACCATTGTTGTACCTGAAACTGGCTCTGTTTCTGGTAAGTCAATATAACCATCATGGTTAACATCTTGCGCCATGGTTGGAACTTGTGCATCCCTGCCATCAGGGAAACCATGGAAGTGTTCCCAGTGTTCGATGTTTTTAGGAGTATCGAACATCTCAACCTTGATATGAAGCTTATCGCCATTTTCGGTAAATTCGGCAGTTCCATGTGGCTAACTCCAATCTTGTCAGCATTTAAAGCAGTAATCTTAGCAATGTATTTAGTCATAATGATTCTTCCTTTCGTTTAGTTTTCTCACTTGTTGACTACAGTATAGGAGCGATAATTTAAATAAAAATTGATCTAAATCAAGAAAACCTAAAATGATAAAAAATATTCCCATAGCTTTAGCTATCGAAAAGCAATCTAAATAGGTATTTCACATTATGAGTTCTTTTAAGTAAGATTTATTTATAAATAAATCTTAGAAAGAGGATTTGAATGAAGAAAAAAGCATATTGGATAAGTGCGATTATCGTCATCATTTTGATAATCGCCGGTGTTTTTGCATTTAATAAGCATCAACAACAAGAAAATGATGTGCAGTCTATTAGAAAAACCAAAGTCACTAGTAAAAATATCCCTACATTCTTCTTCCATGGCTGGGGAAGCAGCTATCATGCTGAAGAAGATATGACAGCCGCCATTAAAAAAGCTGGTGTATCTAACACAATAGTTCGAGTAAACGTCAATAAAAATGGTCAAGCAAAGATAATTGGAAAAATTACTAAAAATGCGAAGAACCCACTTGTAGAAGTTAACTTTGCCGACAATAAGTTGACTAATGCTCATGGTTCATATACTAAGTACCAAGGCATATTATTCAATAGGTGCAAGATATGTCAAATGTAGTTAATGATTGATACGGTTACCACCAGATTAACGTTGTATCTCACTCAATGGGTAATCTAGAATTTGCTAACTACATTCGTCGTTACCACGCGCAAAAAGATTTTCCGGGTGTTGAACACTGGGTATCCATGGCTAGACATTATGATGGTATCGTCGGCATCAACGACGAACCTACTAAAACGAAGATTGATGCTAAAACGGGTAAGCCTAGCCGAATGGAACCGGAATATCGCGCACTATTAAGTCTTAGAAATATTTTTCCTCGTGAAACCAATGTGTTAAACATTTTTGGTAATCTAGAAAATGGCACAAATATGGTCGTGTCAAATCATATCAAGAATTAATGATTCGCGGTCGAGGCGGTCAACATAGTGCACTGCACAATAACAGCCAAGTTAACAAAGCATTGATTAGATTCATTTGGTAAAAAATGAAGATTATTAATAAAAGCATCCCTAGTAATGGGGATGCTTTTGTAGTGTATACTTAAAGAAAAAATAAGGGAGGCTTATATGTCACAAATCGTTATTCGTAAAATTGATGCAGCTCATAATAAAGATGCTAGAATTCCTAACCAACCATTTGAAATTTGGGGACGCATGATTCCTAGCATAGATCATGGAAAATGGAGCTATGAAGTTGAAAAAAATGAAAAGCCGACGCAAGATTGTTTTCCTGATGAACGATATAATGTCACAAAAGATGACGCAACATTTTTAGGTGCGTATGATGGTGATACTTGTGTAGGTCTTGCCGTTTTACGTAAAGATATGTTCAGATATCTCTATCTAGATGATTTGAAAGTAAATCGTGACTATCGTGGTCAAGGCGTAGGCGGCAAATTAATTGAGGCTTGCATGCATAAGGCGGAAAAGCTAGGGATGCAAGGTGTTTATACGATTGGCCAAGATACTAATGCCTCAGCTTGCTTGTTTTACTTAAAGCACAGTTTTGACATTGGCGGCTTTGATAATCGTAGCTACCGTGGCACGGCTCAAGAAGATTCTGCCAACATTTTCTTCTATAGGGATTTGAAAAATGATTAGTATAGAAGGTCTAAATGGTGTCTCTCAACTAAAAAAGCAGTGTGATCTAGGCAAGGTGCTTTTAGACACAATAAATAATCAAAAGTTTGATTTGAAAAATGGAGATATTTTGTGCATATCTTCTAAGATGTGTTCCATAGCTTATGGAAATATAATTGATCTTAACAATATTACTCCTTCCAAGTTAGCTAAAGAAATTCATGAAAAAATTCCTAGAAAAAGCCCAGAACTAATCCAAGTGATCTTAGATCAAACTGAAGATGCAACTGGGAACAGGATTATGATTGCTGACAACTATATTGGTGGTTGGCTTCCTACTGGTCTCTTTTTGACAAGCGCTGGGGTAGATAGACAAGAAGTAGATAAAGCAATTGTACTTCCTGAAAACTGTGATTTAGTTGCTAGAGAAATTGGAGAAAGACTTGGTAAAGCCTTAAAGGTCAAAATTGCCATCGTTATTACTGATAGTGATGGTAGAGTGGATAAAAAAGGTGCTAATCAAGTTGCCGTGGGATTATATGGAATAGATGGTTTAAGAAAAACGCAGCATGATGGTAAAAAATATATTGAAACACTGTGCGACATGCTAGCCAGTACAGCTGGCTTGGTAATGGGCCAACGTGGAGTGAATATTCCTGTGGTAAGAATTCGAGGAGTAGAATACGGATTTCATGAATCGGCTACGATTGAGGATGCAATAAATTAACGACGTAAATAATCTTTAACTTATATATTGATTTAACAAATGAAAGAAAGAGGACTACCATTATACATGGCTGGACAAACATCCTTCCTTGTGAAGTGATTGTATAACCTATTTTCTTCATTATAAATCTCGCTAAAGTCGCAGTAATGCTATGTTACTGCGACTTTTTTGTTAGTAATTATAAAAGAAGGTATAGTAAATAATATAAAAATCGTTCTTTGCAAGAGGAGATGAAAGTAATGACTAAATCAAACAATGATTTTGAAGATATAACTAGATTGCGCATGGATTTTTGCCGTGAGTTTGGAGTAACGATTAATGATGAAGAATATTTTATCGATAAAGTCCCAACTTGTGGCTACCGTGAAATTATTTATCAGTATCTTGACCATTTTATTGAAAACGATAGCGAGAAGGTTAGACTAAATACAACTTTTGAAGAAATATATGCTTTTTATCAACTAGATCAGAATTTAAAAAATGAAGCATTAATTGATCTACAGCTATTCGAGCAAACATTTAAAGCCGCACTAATAGATGTAATGGAATTGTACGTAGCGCAACTAAAAGCTAAAAAGTTCAATTTTTATCAAGAGTCTAGATTAAAACTCGAGGATCTTTTAAAAGAAAAATATGTTATGCAGACGGGAAGAGTAATCAGACGTGGTGAATTAAGAAGTAGAATTCGTCGAATTAAAGAAAATTATCTTGAACCGTTCGATGGATATAATTACTTGTACAGTAATGAAATTACCACATGGGTTCTAATAAAAGAAATGTCATTTGGCGTTGCTTGCAACCTTTTCTTTTTGTTGCACCATAAACAGCAAGCAATAATTTTAAAGCGAGTTTTTAAGAATGACTTGTCACTTGCTGATTTTCAAAAGGTCATCGAGTCCATGCGATATTTCAGGAATCGTGTCGCACACAATTATTCACTGCTGATAATAAAGAATAGTGATGATGAATTTTTATACAATACAGTGTACAAATCACTTTTACGTTTAAAAAATCAAGAACCGGCAAGACGTATGAAGAGCAATTTTAAAGATATTATCAATAAGTATTTGAAAGAATATCCTAAAGAAAAGAATTATTTGCCATCTTTAGATCAATTAAAATTGTCAGATTTACTAAAAGACGATGCCTATCAAAATGGCTGCGTCGATTGGAATGCACGAGGTTAATGCATCAATTATCAGTTGTTTGTGCTTAATTATTTTTTATAAAAAAGCATAAACATTAAGCCTACAAGAATTGCACTAAAAAACGTCAATTGATGAAGTAAACCGTAGAAGTGTAGTGACCCAAGAAAATTGGACACTTTATTGATATTAAGCTACTAAGGATTGATTCCGATATTGTATTTGAGTCAGTCCTTTTAGTTTTTCCTTTGTTCTTTCTGTATTGTAATAGTGAATGTATTTGATGATTGCTTGTTCAAGTTCATCAATATTAGCGTAAGTAGACTCTTTACCGTAGAACATTTCTCTTTTTAGAATGCCAAAGAACCCTTCCATTAGATCATCATCTGGAGAACAACCTTTACGAGACATGCTTTGTTCAATACCATGATTAATTAAAGCTTGTTGGTATTCCCTGTGTTGATATTGCCAACCACGATCACTATGGAAAATTAAACCATTAAGTGCTGGATTATCTTTGAAAGCATCATCTAGCATTGTCATAACCTGTTTTAAATTAGGGCTGCGTGAGATATTGAAAGCTAAGATATCACGTCCACAGCCATCAATAATTGGTGAGAGATACAATTTCTTACCTCTAAGATTAAATTCAGTGATATCTGTGTACCATAGCCGATTAGGTCTAATACTAAAAAATTGTCGTTTAACTAAATCTGGTTTGATTCTATCCCTTTCTTCGCCCTTGTAGCTGTAATATTTTCTTTTACTCTTAATTGAATAGCCAAATAGCTTAAACTTGCGCATTAAACGACTGACTGTTTTACGACTAACTTTAAGCCCTTCATTGTGTAAATGATCTGTAACCATACGGTAACCAGGAGCAACGTATCTGCTAGCAATTTCCGTGTAGATAGCTTTAATACGTTCAATCATATCATGATGCTTCAAGTCATCATAATCATCGAGTTTAAGGATGTCATAATAATTGCTTCTAGATAAGTATCGAATTCAATCGATTAACATACTTTTACTTGGTAATCCTAAGTCTAGTGATACAACATAAGCAGCTTCACCATTTAAAAGGGCACGTTTAATGGCCTCTTCCGTGAATTCTTTAGTATAGGAAGTATAGCCTTTATCTAGATTAGAAATATCATGCTTATTAATTAAGGCGACTAAATAACTAATTCCAGCTATATTAACATTATATTTTTTACTTAAGTAAGTAGTACCTTTTAATTTCCACTCTTCAAAAATGTGAAGTTTATCTTCTTTAGATAATTTAGCCATAGTAAACCCCCGAAATTCATGTCCGAATTTCGGGGGTCACTACAGATTCATATTTGGATCTTTCGGTTTACATATATTAATGGTTAGATATTAGTTTATTTTAAAAATTTACGAATCTTATTAATGCTTGCGAACAAATGCCCATACTCCAAGAAGAGAAGTTAAAATCAATCCAAAAATTGAGTAAATTACACTTGATTTATTACCTGTTTGTGGCAATTTTTCTTGTGAATCTGTAGTAGCGTCTACTTCGTCTTCAACTTTTGAACCGCTGGCAAGTTCATTAGATATGTTGTTTTTTACATTAATAGTTGGAGTAGGAGGATCTGTTGGATGAACTGGAGTAGTCGAGGTAGAAGGATCCGTTGGTGTAACCGGAGTAGTTGAAGTAGAAGGATCTGTTGGATCAACTGGAGTGGTTGGAGTAGAAGGATCCGTTGGGTCGACTGGAGTAGCTGGAAGAACTGGTACATCAGCTCTGTAGTAAATATCGACAACAGCATCCAAACTTTCAGAAGTTACCTCAACTGCATCAACGGAAGTAGGAAGGGCAGTGTAACCATCTAGTTCAGGAGCAGTGAAAGCTTCCCATATTCCAGTAGTCCAAGGACCATACTTTTTAGTATAACTACCAACAACACTAGTGTAAGTCCGCTCTAGAGTAACAGGTTGCTTAGTAGTTTGTACTTCACCACTAGGTAAGTGAACATTGATTGTCCTAGTGATAGTCTTTTCTTCTTTGCCACTAACAATAGCAGGATCATCAGTTCTGTAGTAAATATCGACAACAGCATCCAAGCTCTCAGAAGTTACTTCAACTGCATCAACAGAAATAGAAAGAGCAGTGTAACCAGCTAATTCAGGAACGGTGAAAGCTTCCCATAAACCCTTAGTCCAATCACTATAAGTTTTTTCGTCACTACCAGCAACGCTAGTGTAGGTCCGCTCTAGAGTAACAGGCTGCGTAGTAGTTTGTACTTCACCATTAGGCAAATGAACATTAATTGTTCTAGTGATGGTCTTTTCTTCCTTACCTTCAATAGGTTTAGTGTAAAAATATTCTTCTTTAATTAATAAAGCCTCGAAGTCATTATCACTTAAATCATAGTTATCCTTGTATTCCTCATCAAACACCTTTGAAAATTTCTCATAGTCAACATCATATTTTGTGTCGTCAGGAAGGGGTACAACTTCCAAACTTTGACGTTGTATAGGATGATGACCATCATATAGATAATCATCGTATGTTGGATCAGTAATATCATTATTCAAAAAATCAGAAATAGATACAGAAATTGCAGGAATAACAGGCGAGTTATATCCTTCCATTGGTGGAGCTTCAAGAGCTCAAACCCGAGCTTCTGCAATTGATTATTCTTGCTCTCATCTGAATTAAAATAAATTGAACCCAAAACTTGGTAAGGTAGAACCACTTCTTTACCATCAGGTTTAATGATAGTTACTTCACGAAAGATTGCATAGTAGTTAGCCTCTGAAGCTCCTGAAGATTCTTCCTTTCTTTCGTCGCTTTCTTTTGGTTGATATTGGGAACCACTAGATTGTGCTTGAATTTGATTTCGTGTCAAAGAAGCCTTGTCATGTGTATCAACTTTTGTGGTAGCGACACTTACTGGAGCACTTGCTTGTACTACTGTTTTATTCTTTAGTGTATCATCTTCATTTTGTTGCTTTGCAGTAGATACAGTTTCTGCAGTATTGGTATTCACAGCATCTTCATTTTCTGGAGTAATTACTTGAGTTTCTTCTGAATCTGAAGTTTCAGTTAAAGTACTATCCTCATTTTGTGCTTCAACAGTATTATTATTTACTAAGCTGACTGTTTCCTCAGTCACAGTTTCTGGCAAATCAGAGTTAGTTTCTTCTCCAACAGTTCTAGCAGTATTATCATCTGAAATCAATTCTATTGCCTTCGAAATGTTTTCAGTCTTCGAATCAAGTTGATCAGAAAATACAGTATTTGTACTATTAATAAACACTATTGTTGTGCCAACTAAAACGGAAACAACGCCAATAGTCAATTTACGGATTGACCATCTTTGTTTGTGATTAGTAGCAAATAACTTATTTCTATTTAATAACATGACATCCACCTCTTTTATCGTGATCTTTTATTCATTGCATAATAATTACTATCTGCTTACTTTAATCATACTGAATTTGTTTATGTTATGTCAAATAACATGCTTGCTGAACTTATTGCCTAATAGACAAATATTACGCAATCGAAACTGTCAAATTTTTTGTGTAAATAGATTTTTCTCGTAGATTGATTTTTTAATCAAAGTAGGCTTCTAAGGTATCCTGAACCTGACCAAAACCTTTGTGGATTCGATTGAAATAGCGTTCGTTGTAGCTCATTGCTTGAATGCCAATAAAAGTATCAAGCGATTGTTTTCGGAATTGTTCTAATAGTGCTTGGATTGATCGAAGTTCGTTCAATCCTTTATTTTGCTTGATATAATTCAAAACGTAAAAAAGTTATTAATGACTCTTTGATTATTTACTCTGGTATAGCTTTTAGCATTTTATTTATTGTCTTTGGCTTGAGTATGATTTTATGCACAACGACAATCACACATTTCAGTCACACCGCTTATGTGGTTATTGGTATTTGCTTGATCATTATTTCAATTTTTGTGTTTGTCCGTGGACGTAAAATTAGTAATAGCCTTAAAAAAGAAGGCGAGACCCACTTCCAAGCAATACAAGCTTATTGGATCGCAGCACTTGTTTTAATTAGTGGGATTGTTAGTTTATTTAGATAAAAAGAAAGTCAGAGCATTCAAAAACTGTTCTGACTTTTTCTTTGCAAAAATTAATAACCAGCAAGCCAAAAAATGATCTCTCAAAAAAATAATTAAATAATTTTTGTTTGCTAATATAAAACATGTTTTTCTTATCTTTTTAAATTTTTTCTCGACAGCGTTTATTTGCACTTGAAGATAAAAATAACGTCAATTCTTCATAAATATGAAAGCGGTATCAATGTTTTAATAACAGTATTTTAAGCCGTTGATTGCATACGAAAATAGTGCTAATTTAGTGCTGATCAGAAATGAAGAAGAACGAGAGGAAAACAAAATGACCAAAATTTATACAGATTACTTCCTTGATGAAGAAGACTTTGACAAAAATCATTTTCGCTACAAAAAGCTCAGCATCCCTGATGGCGTTGAAGCAAAACCTTTAGCGATCCCACCAGTTTTAAAACCAGATAAAGTATCAGGCAACGATGTTTGGTACACGATTGAATCAATCGAAAGCAAAGTTCAATTACTGCCAGGTAAAGCAACTAAGACCTGGGGTTACAATGCACCTATTCTTGGTAAAACAATGGTTTTAAAGAGAGGGCAACATGTTCACGTTAAACTAAAGAACAGTTTACCAGAACTTACTACTTATCACTGGCACGGCATGGAAGTCCCAGGTCCAAACACAGATGGTGGTTGCCACGCACCAGTATATCCAGGTGAAGAAAAAGAGATTGAATTCATTGTTAACCAACCAGCAGCTTTAACTTGGCTTCACGCTCATCCATGTCCATCAACTGCCGCTCAAGTTTGGATGGGCTTAGCAATGGGAGTGGTTGTTACAGATGACCAAGAAGCAAAGCTGCCAATTCCAAAGAACTATGGTGTTGATGAGTTCCCAGTAATTCTGCAAGATCGTACTTACCACAAAGATAATCAACTAGATTATCGTGCTGATTATGATGCAATGGGCATCTTGGGTGAAACTCCATTGATCAATGGTACGATTCGTCCTTATATTGATGTCACTACCCAAAAGGTAAGATTATTATTCTTAGGTGGATCAAATAGACGTGAATGGCGTTTGCACTTTGACGATGATATTGTAATGACGCAAATTGCTGGGGATGATTCCTTCTTACCACATCCAGTTAAAATGACTAAGATCATGGTTACGCCTGGTGAAAGACTTCAAGTGGTAGTTGACTTCTCAGGCTATCATGAAGGTGATGTCGTAAATCTTTATACTGATGACTTTAAACTCATTGAATTTAGAATTCATCATTTTGAAAAAGACGATTCTGTCATTCCTGACACTTTGTTTGAACCCAAATTACCAGAAGTCGATCCAGATTTGCCTGTTCGCAAAGTTACCATGGATGAACACAATATGATGAATAACAAGCAGTTTTCAATGCAAAGAATCGATATGAAGCAAAAGGTAGGGCAAGCTGAATACTGGGATGTAACTAACACTAATACTAAGGAACATGGTATGATTCACCCATTCCACATTCATGGCACCCACTTCACAGTTGTTTCAAGAAATGGACATGAACCATTTCCAAATGAATATGGTTATAAGGACACTATTCCAGTTCGTCCTGGTGAAACGGTTCGCTTAAGAGTCGAATTTCCACTTCTTGGTGTGTTCATGTATCACTGCCACATCATTGAACATGAAGATGCCGGCATGATGGCGCAAATTGAAATCTTTGATTCAGATCATCCTAAGAAATACCACTTAATGGATATGGAGACTTTGACTAAAGCCTTCGCAGAAGAAAAAGGCATTAAGCCAGAGGATGTTTGGATGCCAGGTATGGATACCGAAGGCTGTGGTATGGATGATGCAACAACGGGGGCTAGTCAAAAATGATGTGTGATAATATTTGGGTAAAATTGTTTTTCGTGATTTTATATGCCGCGATGGCATATTTCACTTTCACAGGCAATATGATGATGGGGATGTATTTGATGGCTGGAGGGATGCTATTATCAGCTCTCTTGTCGTTAGTTAGTTCACTTGCTAAATTTAAGAAATAAAAAGGTTGATAGTTAAAATAATAGAAAAGGCATAATTCTTAAAAATGTAAGAATTATGCCCTTTTCTATATAGCAATGGTAAAGAAATAATATAGCTTATTTCTTTACTTTGTTTATTATACAAAATAAAAGTAAGGAGTTGATATTATGACGATGGAAAAAGAAAAGATAAGTCAAGTAAACTTTAAAATGCCAGAGAAAGATAAGAAAGAAGTAACTGCTATATTTAAATATTATGGTTTGGACTTAAGCACAGGAATTAAAATGTATTTGAAAGAAGTTCAGCATACAAAGAGTATTCCTTTAACTTTAAAGCCAGTGACGGAATTAGATAGAGTTATAGTAGAGGCAGATCGTGGTGCCTTTGCAGGCGAGTTTGATTCACTTGAAGATTTTAATGAAGCTTTTGATAAGGAAATAAAGAATGAAAATTAAATACACTCCATCTTTTATTCGATCTGCTAAAAGATACAGTAAGAAAAATTATCCAATGGATGAAGTGAAGAAATGTGTTGCAGCAATTGTCAAGTATGATAAAAAGTTTCTTGTAGAGCATAAAGATCATTCTTTATCAAAAAAATGTTAGAGAATTACATATAGACAGGCAATATAACGATGATTGGTTAATGTATTACCGATTTAATAAAAAAACAAAGCAACTTGAACTTGTTTTACATAATAATTAATATTGTAATTCATATTTGATAAACAAATATCTTAAAATCATCAAAATCCATAAGTGAGCAGGGTAGATGATATAGAAGAAATATTTGGTAATCCAACTCTTTTTACCACGTTGACCATTATAAAGCCAAATAAATGGCAATACAGAGATCATCATCCATTCGCTATCAAAAGTTAATGCAGAGTATAAACCTGTTTTGGTTTGAATTCCTGTCATCACGGCTTTAATGAATAAGAGCAAACACCAAACGAAGATACCGATTGATTGAGACGTAGGCTTGTGATAGCCAAAGTAGAAGATGAGTAGAACCGCCCACAGGTAAATGCCGCCTTCAAAGATTAAACTAGCTGCTAGTAGGACGATCACTAGGATTAAGTAATAGATCTTGTGCTTATTTTCCCTGAATAAATCAAGCACCCACATTACTCCAAGGTACAGAGCTAATGTTTACCAAAATATTATTTCCTTCGAGAATAGAATAAATCGTCATTTTGTGGGTCACTGGATCAACATTATGAAAGGCCAAGTTGATAATTATTTCACCAGCCCAGGTAATCGCTGCAGCTTCAAGTATTCTAATCAGGTATCTCTTTCGACTTGATGTGTGAAAGAATCCCTCGACCTCGAAATGGTTCACGGCGTGCAAGAAATCGTCGGGCATTTATCAAACCGAGACCATATGACCATGATCGTCGTTACTCACCAAATGAATTTTGCTGAGAAAATTGCGGATGAAGTGCTTTTCCTTGAAGATGGCAGAATTTTTGAAGATACACCAGGAAAAGATTTCTTCAAGAATCCACAAACAGCCCGTGCGCGTGAGTTCTTAGATAGTATGGACTTCTAATGGAGGACGCAAATGAAAGGTAAGAATATTTTTAATTGGATCATTAGCGTTCTAGCCATCATTTTAGTCGTCGTTTCTGCTTATTTTGGCTTTACACAAAAAGGACTAAATAGTGGTACTTCAGCTAGTCGCTGGAGTAGTCAAAATGGTGTTTCTGAAATCAAACGTCGTGGTTATATCAGAGTGGCCGTTTTTGGCGACCTGCCACCATATGGTTGGGTTAATTCCGACGGTAAGCGTATAGGTTACGATGTCTACTTGGCTCGCCGTATGGCTAAAGACTTAGGCGTAAAAATCAGATTTGTCCAGGTTAACGCCAACAACCGTGTAGATACCTTGAATTCAAATAAAGCTGATATCGTTTTGGCTAACTTCACAGTTACACTAGAAAGAAAAGAAGTCGTTGACTACGCTAACCCATACATGAAAGTTTCAGTTGGGGTAATTTCACCAAAGAGTGCACAAATTAATTTGGTATATTCCCTTTTTTGTATGGTGTGCTAATCTAATCATAAGAATATTTTGAAAGGAAGACTTATGACTACGATTTATTTAATGCGCCATGGCCAGACTTACTTTAACTTATGGCATAAGATCCAGGGTGGGGTTGATTCGTCTTTGACTGAAAAAGGAATTAACCTAGCAAAAGAAATGGGCCGCTATTTTAATGAAAACAACATTCATTTTGATAAAGCTTATGCATCAACTGCCTTATAAACGTTTAAAGGGATTGAAGGAAGAATACGTCGGTTCATTTGAAACAGAAGATGAGCGTTTGAATCCACCTGTTCCTTATGGTGACTTCTTCGTGAAGTATGGTAGAGAAAGTATAGATCAGGTTCAAAAGAGAATGCTTGATACGATGACGAAGATTGGTAGAGAAAACAAAGAAAATGAAAACGTCCTAGTGGTTTCTCATGCAGGTGCAATCTTTAACTTTCTTGTCGCCGTTGGTATCGATATTGAAAAGGTCTTTTAAATTGGTTTTACCAATGCATCGGTTGCTAAGATTGAGTATAAAGATGATCAATTTAAACAGATTTCAATTATCAATAAAAAGGCCGATCAGTTTGAAGAAACTTAAATTTAATTAATAAAGAGATAAAGGGGATAGAAATATGTTATTGAGTATCTTTAGTGACGGAAATTGGCTTTTCCCACTTTTAGTTCTTTTAGCTTTATTAGGAACTGGAGAATATATAGCTAAAAAGAAAAATATGCCGAAGATCGACAAAATTATCAATATTACTGGCTATGTATTAATGATCGGTTTGCTGATTATCTATTGGATCTTGTATTTTGTTACACCCAAAGATGTATCACTATATAATGTTTTGTTAGTAACGATAATTTACATTTATATTGTCAGTGACAAAGTATTAGAGCATTTCAAAGATCGATTAAAGTCGAAATATGGAAAATTAAAAGTTACAATTTCAACTATTTATATCTTGCTTATTGTTGCACTAATTATAGTCGGTTCTCGCTTTTTTTAGTTGGATCGCATTTTTCTATGGTAAGTTAGATTATTGCAATAAATAAGAATAGACTTGCAAATTATTAGTCACATTTTTTTGTTCCCCGTGTATAATGAACTAAAAATATTATAGTAAAAAGATATCGAAATGAGGGATGGATTTTGAGAATCAACGTTTTACAACATACACCTAATGAAGGTCCAGGTTCAATTGAAAAATGGGCTAATGAACACAACGCCGAATTTTACGTATATCATCCAGCTACTTTTGGCAAGTTACCAACTGCAGATGAAACCGACATGTTGGTAATCTTGGGCGGACCAATGAGTCCTAACGACGACTTCCCATGGATCAAGCAAGAAAGAGAATTAATCAAGGAGTTAGCCAAAGAACACAAACCAATGTTCGGCGCTTGCTTTGGTGCACAACAAATTTCCATGGCCTTTGGCGGTGAAGTTTCAGATGCTAAATACAAGGAAGTAGGTTGGGCTCCTGTATATTTGAAGAATCATGAAATTCCAGGCATCCCTGACAAGTTGACTGCTTTGCACTGGCATCAACAAATGTTTTCAATTCCAGAAGGTGGCAAGTTGTTGTTCTCAAGTGACTTGCTTGAAAACCAAGGCTTTTTATTAGGCGACAACATCGTCGGTTTGCAATTCCACTTTGAACCAATGGAAGACAACTTACGTGAAATTGCCATTAATGATAGTTCATACCCATATGATAACAACGCTTTGAAGCAAAACACTAGTGAGATTATTGCACATGGTGTGCCAGCAGAAAACAGGGATGTAATGTTTGCAATTTTGGATTACATTACTAGATAGTACTTGAAGGAGATATTTTCTATAACTAAAATTGTAATTATTGCGAATAACAGGGAAAAACAGTATTCTCCAAATTGATGATGAAAATCCTGATATAGTTATTGCCATCGGTGGCGATGGAACCTTGATGTCAGCTTTTCATAAGTATTTTGATCAGATCGATCATATTGGTTTTGTTAGTATTCATACTGGTCAGCTAGGTTTTTATACTTGGCATGAATTAACAATTGAGGAAATCATCGAAACTTTGAGCCAAGATAAGATTCCATGGAGAAGAGACTGTCTTAACAGGTTTAAATGAAATTACTTTTAGAAGAAGTATTCAAAATATTAAGGCTGATGTTTTTCTCAACAAACAGCTATTTGAAAGGTTCAATGGTGATGGACTCTGTGTTTCAACTCCAACGGGCTCAACTGCTTATAACAAGTCATTAGGTGGAGCGATTGTTAGTCCGACTTTGAAAGCTATTCAAATGTCAGAAATGTCCTCAATTAATAACCGTGTATATCGGACAATTTCTTCTTCAATCGTAATTGGTGAAAGAGAATCATTGCCGTTGTGCCTGAGCCGGGCCTCGAAGACTATTATTTTATTGGTGCGGATGGTGTTGAATTTAAACATTCTACGCATATTAAAAAAATTAAGTACCAAGTTTCACCTAAAGCTGCTTATTTTGATAACTTTAGAAAACCTGCCTTTTGGCGCAGAGTTCATCAAGCATTTATTGGCCCAGACGATATCGATTAACCGTGGATCTTCTTACTGACAGTAGTAATCTTTAGTATGACAATGAAAGGATTTTTAATGGAAGAAATAGATCAATTCACTAAGTGGGCAACAAATTTGCAGAGTATCGCTCAAGCAGGTTTGCATTACGGTAAGGATGTTTTTGATCGTGAACGTTATGAACAGGTGCGTAAAATTGCCGGTGAGATGATGCAGGCCAAGACTGGCTTGCCAAAAGAACAGATTAAGACTTTGTTCTTAGGGGATGAAGGTTATCAGACTCCCAAGATTGAAACTAGAGCTGCGATTTTTAAGGATGATAAGATTCTTCTAGTCAGAGAAAGAATGGCTCAGGAATGGTCGCTTCCAGGTGGTTGGAATGATTACGATCAAACTACCGCACAAAATTGTGTTAAAGAAGCAAGAGAAGAATCAGGCAGAATTGTTAAGCCAGTTAAACTGATCGCTGTTCAAGATAGAAATCGTCATAATAAACCTGTTTTAGCAACTCATGTGACGAAGGTGTTGTATTTATGTAAGGAAATAAGTGGCGAGTTTGTGCCAAACGATGAAACTGATGCATGTGATTACTTTGCACTAGATAATTTGCCTAAGCTATCACTTGACCGAAATACGAAGGAACAAATCGAACTGTGTTTCAAGGCAAGCAAGGATCCTAATTGGGAGACGGTGTTTGAATAGAGATGAAATGACCCGAAGACGTCGATCTTCGGGCTATTTCTTTTGCATTTTATTTTTGCTATAATTTAGTAGATCAAAACATAAGTTCGGAATCATAAGAGGTGAATTAGATGTATCGTGCAAGGGTGATGGGATTTAACAAAAACAATATGCCAAATGATAATCCACAAAAAATGCCAAGTATAGAAGAGAGCTCTTAAGAAAAGCAATTAAGAGAAATGAAAACAAGAAAAGGGATTCTGATAAGTCGAGAGATTATGATCACCAATTTGGACGAACTAAAGTGGGCAATACAGAAGAAAGTTTTGGTGGTTGGTAATAAGTTCTCGTCTGGATTCTTGGACGAATTGAAGAAGTATTGTCAGGTGCAGGTGATGGATACTTATGAGGACGGGATGCAGCAAATTTTTAGAGATATGCACAAGGCAGACTATGTCTTTTTACTGATAGGCAGCGTCCCACATGCACTTACCGACTATACCAAAAGAACTGATGACTTAAACGAAAATAGTCAAAAGGTGCAGATCTTCGATACACCTGCCAAGTATGATGGCGTTATTCGTTTGCATTATTTGTTCGTGAATTCTAAATAATTTGACTTATAACGTGAATTTAGTCAAAGGTTCTTGTAAATTTATGTTATAAGTGAAAATTACTGTAAAAAGTCGCATAATTATAGTTTATAAAATAAATTTGGGTAAAATGTACTTAAGATTTGTTTTATAAAGGAAACAATTATGCAAAATGAAAACTTATTTAATAGACCTCAATATCTGAAAGAACTAATAGCTTTTAAAGATACAGAATTCATCAAAGTGATTTCATGTGTAAGAAGATCTGGCAAATCATACTTATTAAAACTTTATCGTAATTACTTATTGCAACATGATGTAACTGAAAAACAAATTATTTATCTATCTTTTGAAGATTACCCTATCTGGGTTGTAACCAATGATGACAAGGTTTATCTCAGAGCAGGTAAGGGCAAAGAAAGTAAATGATATCAATCTGGAATTAAGAAAGGCAGAAGCATTGAATTAGATGGTCAAACTTTTGACATTGACTATGTTCCGGTTGATGATCCAGCAGAGATTTCTGCAGTAACTGAAGCATATTTGAAGAAGTACCATGGTCAATATCCAATCGACATGATGATCTCAGATAAATGTGCTGATGCGACAGTTGAATTAAAACTCAAGTAAATGAAAAGACCGTACTTCTTATGAGCTACGGTCTTATTTTATCGTGTTCAAGGAAATAAGGTAGGCAGATATTATTGCATTGTTTTACAATATCAATTTTTATACTGCATATGCCATTCGTCTCGCAAAACTCCATATTTTACACTATCATAGTACTTTCCTTGAAAGTAACGAACCTTTCGAATTTGTGCCTCTTTCTTTAACCCTATTTTTTCAGCGAGATGCATCATTCGCTTATTTCCACTCCAAGTAGTCAAACCAATATGTTCTAATTCGGGATAACAGGTAAAAATCTCGTTTATCCACATTTTAAGAGCTTGAGTTCCTATTCCTCCATGCCAGAAATTTGAATTATAAATTACAATCCCTATCTCAAGCCATCTAGTTGATTTATCAATCCAATTTTTTGAAACTATCCCAATAGCTCTTTTTTCTACGCAGATACATTTACAAGAATCACTTAATAAATACTCTGCAATCGAACCGTGCTCAAAATTCGAAAACGTGGAATAGGGTTTGTAGTCATCAAAATATGGGGCATTCCACTTAGCCCATTCAGGATCCTTACTTGAAAAACCATCTTTCCAAATACTTTTTAAATAATATGAATTAAAAGGTTCTAAAGTTAATAATTTATTCTTCTGTATCATCTATTCTTTACCATATTTAAAAATATAAAAGAGTTGTGTTACTAACGTGATTAGCCAAATTGCTGTTAATGTGCCTGAAATAGCGAAAAGAATATATGAGAACTGTGGTGCCTCTTTTAACTGATGTGAGGCGAAAATCATTAATACAAGACCGCACCAAAAACTCAAGTTACTTAATATATCAAACGATTTAGCCTTGGAATTTGTTTCAATCTTTTTTATTTCGGGATCTTCTTCGATATTGGCATCAGTAGAATTTGTAATTGCATCCCTAAAATAAACATAAGTAGCAATTAACAAAATGATAATTCCCAATATGTTCCAGACAAGAGCTCCATATTCGTGAGCTTGTATCCGCAAATAGGCTACAAATATTAACGCTCCAAGCCCGAGTATTGAAATAATTGCTCCAAGAATATTTTTTATTCTGTTTTTCATTCAACCATCCCCATTTACTATTGTAAAAATATAAAATCATGATAGATTAATATTAAATAAAAAAATGATTAATGTAAATATAAATAAATTAAAAATGTGAGGAACATTTTATTAAGGGGGAGTAAATATGGAATTCAAAAAAATAACTAACGAAAATATCTGGGACGTTGTTAACCTTAAAGTTAAGGAAAATCAAAAAAGATATGTTGCGACTAATACGGTTAGTTTATTGGAATCTTATGCTACACAAAACGAAAATGAAAAAGTTGAAACTTTCGCTGTATACGAAAAAGATACATTAGTTGGATTTACGATGATTAACTTTAATGTATTTGATTGGGAAAGAGCACCAAAAGTAGCCCGTAATAATTATTGTCTATGGAGATTTATGATTGATCAAAGATACCAGGACAAAAGATTAGGCAAAAAGGCATTAAATGAAATTATTAAATACGTAAAAACAATGCCTCTAGGTAAGGGTGGAAAACTATATTTGTCCTACGTACCTGGGAATGACTATGCAGAAAAATTATATAAAGATGCTGGTTTTGTTCCTAACGGGGAAAAAGATGGAGAAGAAATTGTCTTGGTACTGGATTTAGAATAGAAAGAAGTAAAGTAAGTAATGGTTCGAGTTGAGCTAACACGATTTCGAATAAAAAAGGGTAAAGAAGAAAAAGCACAAGAATGGATGGATTTCTTAAACAGTCATCATGAAGATACCGTAGCCACAATGAAAAACGAAGAGATGTATGTCGAAAATGTCTTCAAAGAAGAAAATGCGGACGGCTATACATACTTTTATTGGTATTCAGTACAAGGTGAAAATGGGCAAGTAGTAGAAGAATCAGATAGTTATATTGATAAGAAGCATATTAAATATTGGGATGAGTGTATCGATAATACTTACCGCCCAGTGGATATGGCGTTAGAGGAGAATTTGATTGCTCCTGCGGTTCAAAAGATTATAGGGAAAGAAGGCTAAACATCATGAGGTCATTTACTCTATATAGTTTTAAAGTTAATAAACATTCAATCTCGTTAGTTTTACCTGAAACATGGCAAGCTCCTGCTTTATTTGAACAACTGAAAAAGAATCATAAACAGTTTTCAAAATATTTAAAATGGGCTAATAATATTGATACTGTTCAAAAAGAAGTAAATTCAATTAAAATCTTCCAGCAGAAAATGGTAGATGGTACTAATTTCAATTTAGTAATTTTGATTGATGGCAATCCAGCAGGAATGATTGATTTACATCATTTAACTCATGAGTCTGGTGAAGTAGGATATTGGCTTTCAAGTGATTATCAACACTTAGGAATTATGACTAAATGCGTTGAATTCTTAAGTGATTATTCATTCGTACAATTAAAATTAGAGTATTTACTTTTACGAACAGCACAGGACAACTTAGCCAGTCAAAATGTTGCCTTGCGAACCGGATTTAAGTATGAAAAAGATGATGAGTTAGGTATGAAAGTATTTAAAAAGAGTATTAAGTAATTGGAATGATTGAATTAAGAAGAGGTGTTTCTTTTTGGGTAAATTAATTATCATCAGAGGTAATTCTGGCAGTGGCAAAACTACATTAGCTAAGGAGATTCATAATCGATTGCCTCGAAATACCTTACTCATTCCGCAAGATACAGTTAGACGAGATATGCTTCGCGTCAAGGATGGGAAGAATACTCTCGGTCTGCCGTTATTTAAAGACCTACTTTTTTATGGTTATCATAATTGTGATTATGTAATCTTAGAAGGGATTTTAAACGCTGAATGGTATGAACCATTATTTAAGGAAGCTCAGCATCTTTTCGGTGATGCAATTTATGCATATTATTTTGATATTCCATTTGAAGAAACGATATTGCGTCATAAGCAACGTCATATAAGTTCCTTCGGAGAAAAACAAATGCGCTCTTGGTGGAAAGAAAAAGACTACATTGGTTTCATTCCGGAAACCAAATTTTCCAGTCGAACTAGTTTAATAGAAGAAATTAAAATTATTATGAAAGACATTAGAGAGTAGTGCTATGTTACAAATTATTGATCAGTTAAATCAACGATTACAGGCCGACCTACGACTGATTAATCATGAATCACTTAATAATACCTTTGTAGGTTATAGCCAATTGTTTCAGCAATCCATCTTCGTAAAACAATTTGTAAAAAAGCAGGCTTATTTTACCGAAAAAAACGTTACAAATCAGCTAAACGATAGAGTTCTGACAGGATTTCCACTAAACGATTCATTTATTTTGGTTCTTAAAGATTGGTCACCTAAAGATATAAAGCAGCCGATTAATTCGAAGTTGGTTTTTGAAATGGGAGTGGTATTAGGAGACTTTCATTTAAAAGTTCAACCATTTCCAGGAATCAAAGTTGTTAAGAATCAGTTTGATAATTATCTAGCCGAAATTAATACTTTTTGCGAATCTTCCTATAAGAAACGTTTGAAAGAATTAGTAAATAAGTTTTTACCTTATAAAAATGAAATCCAATCTGAATTATCTGCACATTCCAATTATGTTCTACATGGGGATGTGGGAATCAGAAATTACAAATATATATTTGGCAAGCTAATGCTGATTGATTTTGAAAAAGCTCGTCTTGGACCGGTTTATCAGGATTTTATTAAACTTTTCTATCAAGATTTCGCAATGGACGATAAATTGATTCAAGCGTTTTTAAAAGGATATTCAACTAAAAATAGTGATTATCAATTATCTGAGTTGACGAGACAATATTTAATCTTTACTACTGCCATTGGAATTTTTAACTATACTGAAAAGATTGAAGATATTGCATTCAGAAATATTGGAGAAAAAATGCTGGAAACGATTGAAAAAGAATAAATGGAAAAAGACTATATCAAAAACTTACGGCAAAGGGTAGGACATGAACCACTAATTTTAAATTTCGCCGGTGGAATTTTAGTTAATGAAAAAAATGAGATTTTACTTCAAAAAAGATCTGATTTTAATTCATGGGGACTTCCAGGCGGGGCAATGGAATTTGGTGAGTCTGCGGAAGAAGCATGTGTTCGCGAATTTTTGGAGGAAACAGGCTTAAAAGTAAAAGTTAAATCTTTGTTAGGAGTGTCGACTAACTTTATACAACATTATCCTAATGGGGATGTTGCACAAGCTGTAGTAATTGAATTCATCGTTGAGCTTGTTGAAAAAACGGATAAACAAGTTAGTTCAGAAACATTGGATTTAGGATATTTCTCTAAAGATAATTTGCCTTCTATTTTCAATAAACAACATTTGAATTTTATTAGGCAATATTATAACCGAGATTATCCATTTGTTGAGTGAGGAGTACATATGAAAGAACATCGATATATTTTACAAAAAGATAATGATTCTAAAGTCGTCATTGAAGCAAATTACGAAAATTTACCCTTTAAATTTCATCCTACACTGCTTTTTGCCTTTGTTCCTAAGGAAGATATCGATGATTTTCTGAGAGATAATCCACATAAAGTATTAGGTAGTTACGATACTATTTCTTTTCAACCTAATATCTATGAAATTGAAAGCGATGGTAAATATTTTACTTTATGTCAGGCACCACTTGGGGCATCGGCTGCTACACAGTTGTTAGATTGGTTAATTGCCTATGGCGTTAAAAAGGTTCTGGCCTTTGGCAATGCTGGAGCAATTACTGATCTACCCGAAAATGCGATGTTTATTCCAACTCAAGCTATTAGAGATGAAGGAACTTCCTTTCATTATTTAGAAGATAGTCTAAGAGTTGATCTAAATTCTCAGTTTTTAAGCAGAATAGAAGAACGACTTGACGAACTTGATCTAAAGTATGACAAAATAACGACTTGGACAACAGATGGTTTCTTTAGAGAAACACCTAAGAAGGTTGCACAATTTCGTCAATTAGGTGCCAGTACAGTAGAAATGGAATGTTCTGCATTAGCTGCATGTGCTCAATTTAGAAAAGTGGATTTTGCGCAAATCTTGTTTACTGCGGATACTTTAGCAAATGAAAAAGATTATGATCCACGGGACGGTGGTACAGATTCACATCGTCGAGGATTAGATATTTGTTTTGAAATATTGAAGAGATTATAGTGTAAAGTTCGAATAATGATATAGAATTCTATATTTAATGATGATAAGAGGTGGGTAATCTATGCGATTATTAGTGGTCAGACATGGTCAGAGTGAAGCTGATATATTGAAAGTATGTGAAGGACGAGCAGATTTTTCTTTGACAAAATTAGGACATGAACAGGCAGAAAGTACAGCAGAATATCTTTCTAAGAACTATGAGGTAGACAGAATTTATGCAAGTACCTTAAAACGAGCCATGCAAACTGCAGAACATATATCAAAGAAAACTAATCTTCAAGTTATTCCAGAAGATAAATTGCAGGAGTTTGATAATGGCTTAAGAGCAGGATTGGAATACAAATCGGCTTATGAAAAATACCCTAATATACCTACTGCAATGCATGAATCACACTATCAGCAAGAAAGTAAACTTGAATTTAGAATGAGAGCTGAGTATGTTCTCTCGAAAATCCTTAGTGAAAATGATCCTGCTTCAACAATAGTAATAGTTAGTCATGGTGGAATGATTATGAGGCTATATCAGGCTTTTCTTAAATTACCAGTAGGATCAAATGTTAAGTTGATTACCGGGGATGCAGGAATTCATGACTGGTCAATTGAAGATGGACAAAAGTTTATAAACTATTCTAATTTTTGCCCATTTATATCGAATTAAAGTAAACCACGACACGAGGGGGAGTATGTATGAACAAACAACCATTCATTTTAGACTATGACAAAAATCACCATGCAGTAATTGATCCTGATCATGATCAAGAACCATTTCATTTTCATTCACGCTTACTCTATGCATTCGTGCCAAAAGAAGAGATTAATTCGTTTTTAGGTAAGCATCTTCACCGCACCATGGGGATGTTTGATTCTGTATCTTTTACTCCGAAAGTTTATGAAGTCGAAATTGGCGGTGAGCTTTTCACCCTATGTCAAGCACCATTGGGAGCACCTGCAGCAACTCAACTTCTAGATTGGCTAATTAGTTATGGTGTTAAGGTAATTTTAGCTGTAGGGACTGCAGGCGCATTAGTAGATTTACCAGAAAATGCGATGTTTTTGCCTACGCGAGCTATCCGTGATGAGGGTACATCATTTCATTACATGGAGCCAGGTCAATTTATCAACTTAAACACTCAATTTATTAAAAAAGTAGAAGCACAACTTGATAAGCTAGATCTAGAGTATGATGAAATAACAACTTGGACGACAGATGGGTTCTTCAGAGAAACACCTAAAAAGGTTGCGTACTTTCGTCAACTGGGGGCCAGCGTTGTAGAAATGGAATGCGCTGGGATGGCTGCATGTGCTCAATTTAGAAAAGTTGATTTTGCTCAGCTTTTGTTTACTGCAGACTCGCTTGCTGACATGGATAATTATGATGAACGTGATTGGGGCAGTGAGTCGCACACCGTAGGATTAGAAATTGGGTCTAAAGTTTTGATTCACTTATAAATTTAAAAAGGGAAATCACCTATATGAAGACACAAATGTCGCAGGCAAGAAAGAAAATCCAAAAAGCGGTCATTAAACTGTTAAAAGATAACAATGGCCACCCTCTAAAGGTCAGCATAATTTATGGATGTCAGTAGTCGGAACATTAGGATGGTGGCTATTTTCTTTCGGAAGTGAATTTATTAGTAAAAACTGGCAAAGAATATTTCTTTTTATTTGCATTGCATTTTTAGTTTTTGTTGCTGGATTTTGTGCTTACATAAAATTAAATTCTTAAGAAGACTTTATGTATCGCTTCGTTTGATATGAATGAATATGCGTGAAAAAATAGAAGATTTTTTGATTATATATTCACTTCTATTTATTACTTGATGGATTTAAAAGCGATAAATTTTCAGACATTTTTTCGACCATTAGTATTAACTGTAGCTTACACTGTAGTAGGTTACTGTATAAGTTATGTTTCTGATCACGATAAAAAGAGCAAAAAATAGTAAGTGATAAATTTGTAAAGGTATAAGAAGCTGCCTAAGTTTTAATGAATTGAAATAATATTTTAAGTCGTCATGAAGACGGCTTTTTTAATTGATTTTAAAAAAATGGGGGTGATAATAAAAGTATAACTGTAAATTCACAAAGGATGATTTATATGAAGAAAAACAAACTTATCTTAGCTTCAGTTGCAGCTTTGATGGCTGTAAGTCCAGTGCTTTCATTAAGCTCACAGGCTCACACAGTTCAAGCTGCAGATACCAATGTTACAAATAAGATGATAATGCACACTGCTGTTGCTTATGATAAAGACGGTAACAGCACTGGCGTAAAATATAATGCATTTAGCTATGCTAGATTAGTAGCTAGTCCTGTAAAGATTGGCGATGGCATTTACTACAAAGTTGCCGATAAGGACCAATATTTAAAAGCTACCAATATTGACGGTGTAACTAGAAGAATTACTCATAATACTTACATCTACAGAACTTCTACTCGTCGGACTAGTTACCAAAACAAGTGGAAGTTATACAAGGGCCAAACAATCACTACTTACGGTGGTTCTTACAGATTCAAGAATGGTAAGCACTACTTCAGAGTAGGTGGGCCAGCTAAGCAATATGTTAAATCATACAACTTAGGTCCAGTTATCAAAGCTAATACAGTAATGGCACCAGGTAGTGATAATACATCATCAAATACCACTACCAACAAGCCAACTGACACCACAACAACCAATAATACTCAACCAGTAGGCAAGGATGAAACTACTGTAACAGTAACTGCTAAATCCGCATATCTTTATGTAGAAGTACCAGATAAAGATATGGTGCAGCCTTCTGGAAAGACAGCTAAAATGGGTGATAAATTTGTAGTTGATCGTCTAGAGCAAGGAACACGTGCTGGTACTGGTAGAGATGGTGATGATGATTGGGAATTAGCTATTTATCACATTAAAGGCACTAACTACTGGATTTATAATACCGATGTTAAAGCAGCTAAAAGTATTCCAGTACAAAATTATGCAAAAACAAAAAGCTCACGTATCATATTCACTCAACCAACAGACATTTACCATGCTGATGGCACTGTAATTAACTTTAATGGTGATCGTCCTCGGAAACAATCTGGACGTTTCAAGGTTGATAAATTACTTTATCTTTGGGTTCCAAGTGAAAACAAAGCAGAATTGTTCTATCATTTAGTTGGTAATTCTGTAGAAGGTAGCAAGAGTAGCCTTAACTTTACTGACGGTTATGTAAAAGCTAGTGATGTTAAATTTGACACTGATAGTGTTGCTTTAACACCATCAAACACAGATGCTGAAGCAGAAGCTGCCGCAAAGAAGTAAATATAATATAAAATCTCGAATAAGCGTGAAGAGTCTGACAATGTTCAGGCTCTTTTTGCTAGGGAAAGAAAAATGCCGATGACCTTCACAAAAAAAGATCATCGGTATTTTGATATCTATTATCTTTACATCATCTTATGCTTTTTCATTCGTTCTTCGAAGATACCGTTGATTAAGTCAGTCATTTCTTGCTTTTGACTTTCAGTTGGCTCGCCATCTTCAAATGCCTTGTATAAATCCACATGTTCACGAGCAATCAACTTGCAGGTGCTTTCAGTAGCATGCTTTCTAAAGATCTTTGGAATCTTCTTCAAATATTCTGGTTTTACTAAAGCGATAATTTGTTCGTTTGCTGTCATCTCGTATCCCTCCACACAAAATATAAGAGTTATTTTAAGCTTAAAGAATAAATCTTGCAATTTAAAATATTACTTCTTTCATTTAAAAGAGAAGAGTTTCTTCTTATTTTCTTTGTCTTTAAAATGTTTCTTAACCTTCGGAACCACTTCATTACCATAGATTTCAATAGCCTTCATAATATCTTCATGTGGCATAGAAGCGATTGGCAAATGCAAGTAGAAACGAGTTAAGCCCAATGTTTCCATCATCTTGATAATCTTATTTGCTACGGTCCCACTATCACCAACAAACATTACGCCATCATCGGCAATACCTTCAAGATATTGATTATAAGTCATACCAGTCCAATTTGGTCGTTCCTTACTGATCGTATCAACAAGCAATTTAGTTGGGTAGAAGTATTCTTTGATTGCTTTGTCTTTATCATCACTAAGCCAGCCCCATGAGTGAGCCGCAATTGGCATTTTGCTTAAATCTTGTCCTGTTCTTTCCGCAACTGCCTTGTAAAGCTTAATCAAAGGTGCGAAGTGTTCCATCTTACCGCCGATAATCGCATAAACGATTGGCAGGCCCATCTCAGCTGCACGAATCGTGGAAGCAGGACTACCACCTGTAGCTAGTGAGATTGGTAAAGGTTTTTCAGGGCGAGGGTAGATACCAATATGATCTACCTTAGGTGTGAACTTACCGCCAGGCCAATCTAAAATTTCATTTTTGTTCATGGCTAACAACATATCTAACTTTTCTTTGAATAAATCATCGTAATCATTTAGATCATAGCCAAATAAATCAAAAGCTTCAGTGAATGATCCACGTCCAGCCATGATTTCGATTCGACCAGGAGCAACTGCATCCATTGTGGCATATTGCTCATAAACTCTGATTGGATCAATCGTTGGCAAGTTGGTCGTTGCACTTGAAAGATGGATTTGCTTTGTTTTTGAAGTGGCCATTGCTAGAACTATCTCAGGTGCAGATACTGCGAAATCTTTTCTATGGTGTTCACCAATTGCATAAGCATCGATGCCTAATTTATCTGCTAAAACTATTTCATCAACTAAATCTCTAATTCTTTGGTCATGACTGATTGCCTTACCAGTCTTTTCAAGTGGGGTTGTTTCTCCAAAAGTTGAAATACCTAATTCTACATTCATGGTAGGTCACTCCTTTAAATTTTTTCTTTAAAAATATAACTAACTTATTTTTAGTAAGTAAATAATATCATGTGTTTTAAGAAAAGACAACTACAAGTAGAAGGCAAGAAGAACATTACTTCCTTTGAATTAATGCCATATTTGTTAAGTAACTGCGAAACCACTGATGATGTTAAGAAAATTTTAGCTGATGCAAGTATTTTAAACGTTAGTTTCTCAGAGAAATTACCTGCAGCTGACTAGCACTGGATCTTAAGCGATAAATCTGGCAAGAGCATCGTAGTTGAATCAACTAAGAATGTTTTGCACGTTTACGATAATCCAGTTCATGTTTTGACCAACAATCCTGAATTTCCAGACCAATTGATTAAGTTGAGCGACTATTCTGATGTTACTCCACATAATCCTAAGAATACTTTGATTCCTAATGTCGATCTTAACTTGTACAGCAGAGGCCTTGGTACTCATCATTTGCCTGGAGGTATGGATTCAAGTTCTCGTTTCGTAAAAGTAGCATTTACTTTATCACATGCTCCAAAAGGTAAGGACGAAGCAGAAAATGTAACTAACTTCTTCCATATTTTACATGCTGTTGAACAAGCTAAGGGCTTGGATGAAGTAGAAGACAATCGCTATGAATACACCATGTACACTGACTGCATGAACTTGGATAAAGGTATTTTGTACTTCACCAATTATGATAATAATCACATCAATGCAGTAGATATGCATAAAGCAGATTTGGATTCAGAAGATTTGATTTGCTTTGACTTGTTTAAGAAGTAAGATATTGAATATATGAATTAGTTAGAAAGAAAGAGAATTTGAAAATGAATTCTCTTTTTATTTTGTTTAAAGCATACCAAAATCACTCAAGCCAATAGGTATAACTTGAGGAGGAGGTTAATTCTAAAAAGTTAGTATAAATGGTATACACAAGAATTCCTCACTTAAGCAAAATATTATTTTAATTAGAAAATCATTTATAAAGCAAATACACAAGAAATAAATAAAAAATAACTTGGTAAAATTAATTACCAAGTTATTTTTATTCTAACCTGAATTACGCAAACCTGAAGCCACACCGTTGATGGTGATAGGAATGATACTGTGGTAAACACCTGAGATTTCATCTTCACGACCACGTTTAATCATTTCGATTTGGATGTAGTTCAAAATGTTAAAGTAAGGCATTCTGTAGTCCAAACTTTGCTTCAAAATAGGAGCTTCAGCTAAAAGTTCATCATGATTTTCAATTTGTAAGATGACTTTTTTAGTTAATTGCCATTCCTTGTAGATGATGTCAAAGACTTTCTTAGCTTCTTCATCATCGCAAAGGTTAGTGTATTCTCTAGCAATTTCCATGTTTGATTTGGATAAAACCATATCAACATTAGAAAGCAGAGAGTTAAAGAATGGCCAGCCTTTGTACATTTCTTGCAATTCCTTCAAGTTATTTGGATCAGCATCAATAAAGTGCTTAAAGGCTGAACCTACACCATACCACCCTGGGAACATGATTCTACTTTGTGACCAAGAGAATACCCAAGGGATAGCTCTCAAACCTGAGAAGTCAGTAAGTTTCTTTCTTGAGGCTGGACGAGAACCAATATTTAAGTTAGAAATTTCCTTGATAGGAGTAGCTTGGAAGAAGAAGTCAAGGAAAGCAGGATTTTCGAAAACAAGCTTGCGATAAATCTTGTTACTTTCATCAACGATTTTGTCCATTGATGAACGGAATTCTTGAATATGATCTTCGCTGACGATTTGCTTTGAAACCATGCGATCAATTGCAGCGGAAGCAAGCATTTCTAAGTTGTAGTATGCAGTGTCCTTGTTGCCGTACTTGTTTTGAATGATTTCACCTTGTTCAGTCATACGAATTCGATCGTTGATTGATTTAAATGGTTGAGCAGTAATGGCTTCGTATGAAGGACCGCCACCACGGCCAACAGTACCGCCACGACCATGCATGTAGGTGATCTTAACGCCCATCTTTTCACCGATTGCAGTTAAATCTTTTTGAGCTTTGTAAAGGTTCCAGCATGATGCAAGGTAACCACCGTCTTTGTTGGAGTCTGAGTAGCCAAGCATGATTTCTTGGTAGTTGTATTGGGATGCAAGCCACTTCTTAACGATAGGGAAGTTCAAGTATTCAGTGATAATATCACGTGCGTTAAGCAAGTCTTCTACGGTTTCAAATAATGGCACAACTTGAACACGAGATTTTTCACCATCTAAAAGATCGTATTCTTTCAACATAACTGCTTGTTCAAGCATGTCAGAAACACTTTCGGTATGAGAAATGATGTGTTGCTTAATAACATCTTCACCTAAGCGATCTTTTAATTGACGTGCAGTCTTGTAGATCTTTAATTCCTTTTGCAACAATTCAGACTTAGGCTTGTTGTTTGCATGCAAATTACGTGGATCATTTTCAAGTTCATTAAGCAAAAGTTTGATCTTTTCATCTTCACTTAAATCACTGTAATTGTCACAAATACCAGCACTCTTAAGAAGTTCTGCTACACAAGCTTCGTTGACACTAGAATCTTGACGCATATCGATAGTTGCCAAGTGGAAACCAAAGACATCAATTGCTTCTAAAATTTCAGTAAAGAAACTGTGAGTTACTGCTTGATCATGGTCTTCATCGAGTGAAGCCTTGATAGTTTCAAGATCAGCCTTGAATTCTTGAGGATTGTTGTAGACAGGAATATTGTCAAGATTTTCAAGATCACGTGGCTTGATAAAGATATTTTTGTCAATTATGCCTAAAAGTTGCTTTTCAGTATGAACTAAACGACTTTCGATGTAGTAGAAAGCACGACGATATGGTTCATTAGTTCTAAATGGTGAGTCATCGTTTGAAAGTTCAGAAAGCTTTTCAACTGCTGTAGAAGGTTCCATGTAAGAAGTTGAAAGGGAGATAGCTCTATATAACTTCTTTAATTCCTTCATGTAGTATTCAAAGATCACTTGACTTTGTAAAGTAGCACTTAATTCCAAGGTGTCAGCTGTTACGTATGGGTTTCCATCACGGTCGCCACCGATCCACATGCCCATAGTGATAGGAGTAGCATGATCAAGAGTTAAATCATGTTCCTTAGCAAGTTCTTTGTAACGAGCAGTGAACTTAGTAATTGCAGGAATCAAAGCTTTAGGATAGTAGGCTAAAACGTTAGTAATTTCGTTTGACACCTTTAATTTGTGTCCACGGATAATATCTGTTTGCATCAAAATTTCAATGCAGGCACGAAGTTGTTCGGTCCATTCTTTTTGGTTGATAGTACCGTTTTTAACAACGCGGTAGCTACGTAAAAGATGATGAATTTTATCAGTCAATTCAAGGACAGTTTTTCTTTGAATTTGAGTAGGGTGTGCTGTTAGAACAGGAACAACATTAACGTTTTCAAGGATTCTTTTAGCATCGCCCTTCTTAGCAACGAGATCGATAGTATCACTTAATTTTCCTAAGTAATCTTGATCGGTGTTGTTAAAAACGTTAACCTTGCTGGCTAATTCTACGTCTTCAGAGATGTTGATTAATAAAGGCAAAGTAGCAAAGTAACGAGCAACGACAATCATTTCACGATTGTTTAAAGCAGAAATTTTATCTTCTAGTTGCTTTTGATCTTTACTAGCTGAGGTGTTGATTAAGTCTTGAATCTTAGCAAAGGCTTCGTCACCAATTAATTGGCGGGTAGATTCGTTAAGTAAGTTAGTCAAGATTTTTACTTCTTCAGCTACAACAGCTTGATCGCTGCTGTTTTCTAATTTTGTAAAAGTCATAGGATCTTCCTTTCGTAATTTGGTTAAATCCACGATACCAAAAGTTAATAGAAAAATAAATGAAAAGGTAGTGCTATTTATACTAATTTATAAAAGAAATTCTATAATTAATTATGTTGAAAATAAAAAACTAGAGGAAGAGATTATGGCGTTACCAACAAAAATTGAAGTACGTGGTGCAAAAGTCCACAACTTAAAGAATATAGATGTCGATATTCCTTTGCACAAATTCGTCGCTATTTCAGGTTTATCCGGTTCAGGTAAATCTAGCTTAGCAATGGGTATTCTTTATGAAGAAGGCTCACGTCGCTATTTAGATGCTTTATCAACTTATATGCGTCGTCGAATCAAGCAGGGGACACAAGCAGATGTAACCAGTGTAAAACATATTCCATCTGCATTAGCACTCCGACAACGTCCTAGTGTTCCTAATGATCGAGCTACTGTCGGAACTACAACCGAAACTTTCAATGTTCTACGTTTAATCTTTTCAAGATTGGGTTCACCAGTTTGTCCTAATGGTCATAGAGTCCCAGCTAGTCTAGAAATCGCAGAAGCTGCATCTAAGTCAGGACAAGATATGATGCGTATCACCTGTCCCACTTGTGGTGTTAAATTCTACGCATTCAGTGCTGAAGATTTTGCCTTTAACTCTGATGGTGCCTGCAAAAATTGTGGTGGTACCGGTAAAGTTCGTCAACTTGATGAAGATAAATTAATTGCTGACGAAAATCTTTCCATTGAAGAGGGAGCAATAGCTTCATGGAGTCTACCAGGTAGAAACTTTATGCCAAATGTTGCTCAACACGCTGGTGTTAGAATCGATATTCCGTTTAAAGATTTAACTGATAAAGAAAAAGATTTCATCTTAAATGGTCCAGAGAAAAAATACAAGATGGACTTTCTATCTGGAACCGGTCGTGTCTTCCATGACTTCAATGCTCTTTATGAAAATGCCCACCAAGCAGTTTTGCGTTCTGCCAAAAGTAGTAAGAGTGAACGAGCACAAAAGAGAATTGCGGAATTCTTTACTTATTCAACTTGTCCAGTTTGTCACGGGACGCGCCTTCGTCCAAAACTTTTGAATCAACTCGTTAATAGTAAAAATATTGATGAAGTTCAACATATGCAATTAGGTGATTTACCTGAATGGAGCAAAGACGTTTTAGCTAAATTGCCAGACGATATGCATAAGATAGCCAGTTCTTTAATCAACGAATTCACAAACAACTTACAGCCATTACTTGATCTTGGTCTTGATTATTTAACCATGGCTAGAGCAGGTAACACATTATCCACCGGTGAATTGCAACGAATTCAATTGGCTAGAACTTTAAGAACTGAGACTACAGGTGTACTTTATGTTCTAGATGAGCCTTCAATTGGACTGCATCCCGCTAACGTTGATGGCTTAATTAAAGTATTGCATAGACTAGTCGACCAAGGCAATTCATTAGTCGTAGTTGACCACAACGTTGATATTATTAGTGCTGCTGATGAAATTATCGAAATAGGACCAGGATCTGGTGAACAAGGCGGTCAAATTCTAGATCAAGGTAGTCCAGCTGAGATTAAGAACGATCCACAATCATTGATTGCACCGTATTTGAACGGTAAATCACAATTAATGGCAAGAAAAATAAGTGATGCGGTTAATACCGAAAGAATCACTTTTGAAGTAGACAATTATTTTAACTTGCATGACGTCAAGGCCGGCATCCCTCTCAATCAAATTACCGCAGTTACTGGATTTTCTGGTGCTGGTAAAACTAGTTTAATTCTCGATTCACTTGTTCCAGCAATTCAGGATCAAAGCAAAAGTGAAAAGCTACCTAAACAAATCAAAGATTTTAATTCACCAATTCATAATGTGGTCAGTGTTGATGCTTCGCCAATAGGTAAAAGTACTCGTTCAACTGTTGCAACCTATACCTCAATCATGGACAATTTGCGCAAGCTTTTTGCGCGTCAACCACTGGCAAAAGAAAAGCATTACACACCAAGCTACTTCTCCTACAACAATAAAGAAGGAGCTTGCCCAACTTGTGGTGGTACAGGAATTGTTACTTTGGATATTCAGTTTTTGCCAGACATGCAACAGACTTGTCCAACCTGTCATGGTGAACGCTACAATCCTAAAATTCAACAAATTAAATGGCATGATATGTCAATCGTTGATATTTTAAACTTAGATATTAATGAAGCACTGCCTATCTTTAAGCGTGTACCAAAGATTGAACGTGAATTAGAATTACTCAAAGAAGTTGGATTAGATTATTTACACCTAGGTGAAAGCACACCAACTTTGTCAGGTGGGGAAGCACAAAGACTAAAGCTTGTGACTCACTTAAGTCATAAGCAAGATGACACTTTATTTGTCTTCGATGAACCAACTATTGGTCTTCATCCTTTGGATGTCAAAGTTTTAGTTCAAGTAATGCAAAAACTTTTAGACCAAGGTGCAACAATTATTACAATCACACACGACTTGAACTTAATCGTAAATGCGGATTACATGCTAGATCTTGGTCCACGTGGTGGTGAAAACGGTGGTCAAATCGTTGCAGAAGGCAGACCTACTGATTTAATCAAGAAGCTAGAAAGCTTGACAGTTAAGTACTTAGCTAACTACTGGAAACAATTTAAATAAAAAACTTCAAAAAAGTGTTGACATTCATGATAATCTAATTAAAATAATTATTAACAATTTAATCAATCTGAAAGCAAAAGAAAGAAGAGTAATTTAATTCTTGATTAAAAGCGAGTCTCGATAGGTGCAAGGAGATAAATCTAAGGTTAAATGAAAATCCCTTTCTAGTTCTGTTTCTTAATCAATAGTAAGAAGCAGTGGGAGCGCCCATTATAGTGTCAACGTATCGCCATATTTTTATGGCCGCACGTGAAAGGTATTGTTAGAAATAGCAATATGAATAAAGGGTGGTACCACGCTAGAGCGTCCCTCAGTCAAAGATAGTTTGGCTGAGGGACTTTTTTTGTGATCAGATGTATTTTTTTAGGAGGAGAAGACATGAAAGATCTCGAGTCTCAAAAGTTGACCTGGAAGCAATATTTGGTCGTTGCTTCACTATTATTCGGATTATTCTTTGGAGCAGGAAACCTAATTTTCCCACTTCATTTGGGCCAATTGGCTGGTTCTAACTGGGGAACAGCTGCTGTTGGTTTTCTAATCACTGGTGTATTATTGCCACTGCTTTCTGTATTAGCCGTTGCAATCACTCGTTCAGAAGGTGTTTATGATATTGGTAAACCGCTTGGTGCCGGATTTGCCGTAGTCTTTATGGTATTGATTCACGCAACAATCGGTCCTTTGTTTGGAACTCCAAGAACTGCAACTGTTTCATTTACAGTAGGTGTAGCACCATTCATTCCAAAGAATATGCAGACTCCAGCTTTACTAATCTTCTCTGCTTTGTTCTTTGTAGCCGCATTTGCTTTTTCATATCATGAAAACAACATCTTATCTAACGTTGGTAAAGTTTTGAACCCATTATTCTTGAGCCTGCTTTTCTTAGTATTCGTCGTTGCATTTTTAAACCCATTAGGTAATCCTCAAACTGCAGCTGTTACTGCCGCGTACAAGCACTCAGCTTTGGTTAATGGATTCCTTGAAGGCTACAACACTATGGATGCCTTAGCTGGTTTAGCCTTTGGGGTAACCGTAGTCACAGCCGTACGCGGAATGGGACAAAAGGACGAAAAAAGCGTATCAAAAGTTGTTGCCAAATCAGGTGTAGTCGCCGTAGCTGCCATCGGTTTAATCTACTTGTTACTCATCTTGATGGGTGTAATGTCACTTGGTAAGTTTAAAGTTTCTGACAACGGTGGTGTCGCATTTAACCAAATCGTTAATTACTATGGCGGTATGTTCGGTCAAGCATTGCTTGCTTTCTTGTTAACAGTTACTTGCTTGACTACAGCTGTAGGTTTAGTTGCTGCATTTGCCCAAGACTTCCATAAGCATTTTCCAAAGGTAAGTTACCACACTTGGCTTGCACTTAGCTGCTTAGCTTCATTCTTCACTGCTAACTTTGGTTTGGATCAAATCATCTCATGGTCAACTCCAATGCTTATGTTCTTGTACCCATTATCAATGGTATTGATCATCCTCTCAGTTTGTTCACCATTATTTAAAAAAGACGGTGTTGTTTACTTCTTCGTAATCTTGTTCACTGTTGTACCTGCATTAGGCGACATGGTAGTTGCTTTCCCAAGCGTAGTTAGCCAAAGCAACTTTGGTTTAACAGTAGCTTCATGGAGAAACGCTTTGCCACTTGCCAGCATGGGATTGTCATGGTTAGTTCCAGCTTTAGTTGGCGTAGTAATTGGCTTGGTGGTTCACTTTGCTAGAGGACAAAGAGTGGCTCAAGTTGAAGATGAATTAGAATAATTAATTTAATGATCCTTTTCTCTATAGGTAGTTGGAGAGAAGGATTTTTATTTTTGCTATAAAATATAAGTGAAATCAGGTGATTAAGATGCAAAATAGACCAGATCATCGTAGTAATGTTTTTATCAGCAAAAAGATGTCTTATTGTCTGCGGCATAATCCAGATAAATATGGATTAAAGTTGGACGAATTCACCTATGGGAATTTAATTACTACTGCACAATTATGCGGAATTCACCTAGTCGCAGTTAAGAGTGATAAAGAGGGGATGCAAGCTGAAGATTTATTACACGTTTGTCAGGTTAATGTTATTAAGAGAATCTACTTAATGCCTGAATATAGTAATCCCACAGGAAAAGTAATCAGTCCAACCAGACGTAAACAACTAGCAGATATTATTGAAAAACAAAGCTTAATTGCTATTGAAGATGACTATCTAAGTTTCCTCAGCCGAAAGAACCCAGCGCATCCTTTAAAAATGATGCAATTGGTACTATTGCTATATTTGTAGTATGTCCAAAGTAATTGCATCTGGTTTAAGAGTGGGATATTTAATTTATCCTGATAAATATAGTTCAGAAATTAGAAATGGCTTTTTTAATACTATGGTGAAAACTTCTAGTCTTGATACTGCAGTAGTGACGGAGGCTATTAATACACACACAGCTAAAGATATCATTAACTATAAGTTAGAATTAGCTCAAAAAGTTAATCATATTTTTGAGCGATACTTTCCAAATGCATCAAAAAACAAATTAACAGACTTCACTTTCTTCAACAAACTCATTAGCTGAATTTGATACCGGATTAAAGAGATTGAGAGAATATTTGTTAAAGAGTAATTTAATTAAGAATGAGGAATAACCAATTCATATCCAGCCAAGAAAGATTCATCAAACTGTTGCGGCAATTTATATTTCTGATTAAAAGTATCAATCATTGCATGAAAATTCTGATAATTACGCAAAGTAAAGTCATTTAAGTTTCCTTCAATTAATGACTTTGCTTTTTCATAAGCTGGCACATTTTTCCAACCTAAACACTTAAGAAGACGACGAGAATAAGTATCAACGACAAATTCTCCTTTACGTAACCCATACATCAATATAACATCCGCGGTTTCAGGTCCAATACCATGGATAGCCAAAATTTCCTGACGCAATTTATGTTTGTTTTGCTCTTGTGCTAGTTCCAAATTACAATCAAAGTTATCTTTAAAATATGTGGCTACATTCTTGATAGTTTGTGTTTTACGAGTATAAAATCCAGCAGAAGCAATCACTTTGCTCAGTTCTTCATTTGTCATATTTAGAATGTTTTGAGGCAAAAAGTCAGTAGCTTGATACAGAGAGTGTAGTGCTTTATCAATATTTCTCCAATTGGTATGTTGAATTAAAATAGTAGACCAAATAACTTCCCAATCACTGCGTCCAGGCCACCAACCAGTGGGATCCATGTGATCGTACATAGTATCGTAAAGTTGATTTAAGGTTATTTCTTTCATAATTATTACTCGTTTCCATATGAAAATTTATATATTTTTCTTAGCTATTCTAATTATAGTGTTTCTTAAGAATGGTAAAGATAGAGACACTGTGTCACTTTAGCGCATATATTGTGATATTATGATCAATGTCATAAAACAAAGTTCGGGTACTTTGTAGAATAACTTTTTATACATTGGGAGGTTTTATTATTGGAAATTGCCAAAACTAAATCATTTAGGCTAGCTGCCGCTATGACCTTAGCTTGTTCTATTGCTGGA
Source organism: Lactobacillus kitasatonis DSM 16761 = JCM 1039 (assembly GCF_000615285.1). GTDB lineage: Bacteria > Bacillota > Bacilli > Lactobacillales > Lactobacillaceae > Lactobacillus > Lactobacillus kitasatonis. The sequence continues at coordinate 99,003 of NZ_BALU01000003.1, forward strand.
ATTTATTTAGCTAAACTGCCATATGCCAATATTATTGGAGCCTTGGTATTAGCACTTTTGTTAGGTATTCTTATGCAGTTTCTACCAGAGAAGACACGTAAAGAAGCATCAGGTGGCATGAGTTTTATCTCAAATAAGTTCCTAAGATTAGGAATTATTTTGCTCGGCTTCAGACTTGATTTAGAGAAATTGGCAGCAGCAGGTGTTAAAACCATTTTAGTTGCTGCACTTGCAGTTGCAGGTACTATTTCATTGACTTATTGGCTTAGCCGCAAATTCGGTGCAGAAGATGAACTAGCATTTTTATCAGCATGTGGATGTGGTGTCTGTGGCGCTGCCGCTGTAATGGGTGTTTCACCACAAATTACAGCAGCTAGTGAAGAAAGAAAAAGAGAAAACGAAGTTTTAGCTGTCGCAGTAGTCTGCGTAATGGGAACTGTTTTCACTTTATTAGAAATCGGACTTAAACCTGTCTTAGGCTTAACTGATTCACAATTTGGTATTGTTGCTGGTGGTTCTTTACACGAAATTGCCCATGCAGTTGCTTCAGGTGGGGCATTTGGTAACATCAGTTTAGACAGTGCATTAATCATGAAATTATCGCGTGTAATTCTTTTAGCACCTGTAGCATTGATTATCGGTTACTTATACCAACGTCGTTCAGCTAAAGTAAATACAAATGCTGTTGAAAATACCCAAAAGACTGGTAAATTACCAATTCCTTGGTTCTTAGGTGGCTTCATTTTAACTAGCGTTTTGGGTACTTACTTACCATTCTCAGCTAGTTTATTAGATGCATTAGTACAAGTAGCTTACATCTTCTTAGGTATGGCTATGGCTGCATTAGGCGTTTCTGTTAACTTCAAAGTTATCTTCAAACGTGGTGGCGCAGTATTCGGTGCAGCTGCAATTAGTTCAACTTGCTTATTAGTATTCATGATTATCATGAGTAAATTATTCTTTTAAAAACAACAAAAAAGAGATGACCCCCTGTAGTCATCTCTTTTTTTGACATCTAATATCTGAAATTTACTCTCAACTCAACTTTTTTTGTTAACGCAGATTGCATTAACACTCTCCAAAAAACACAGAAATTCATCACTTTCCAAGAAAGTATTGTACCAAATTAATTTGTGCTATAGAACAATTTTTTAATTGAAAATATTTGAGTCTGTGTCTACATTCCTCTCATTATCGTTGAAAAAGTTGACTAAATTATCAAAGTCAGGGTAGGGTTCTGGATAAACTTTCAAATAGTTTTTGATATTACGACAATATTCACGATTTTGTTCTTTTTGACTGCGACTATATATTTCTTCTAGACTCTTACGAGTCGCAGGGTAAAGATAGTTATTCTCTGCAAAACCAACAGCATTAGACTGTACATCATTAAAGATATATGATGTGCCACATTGATTAATTGTGTTAATCAAAGCATCGATTCGCTTAATTTCACGCTCTTTATTGTGACCCTTGGGCAATAGTAGTAAAGATACTCCTGTAATATCCATCTCATAAACCAACGCCACAAAAGAAAGCTGCTTTAACGATTCTTCTTACCAACATAATTAGCACCTCGATATACATTTTATTTTAAAATTCTTTACTTTAATTAAATTTCTTTCCGCTAGCTTTTACTATTGAAGATGTAGTATCGTATTTAAAGTTATAACAGATATTAAGGAGTTGTTCAGATGACACAATGGTCTAAATTATTTCCTCAGCGAATCTTTGATCGCGGTGAAATTTATTTTGAAAACCAAATGGTACAAAGCGTTCAATTAGCCAGCGATAAGGAACATTTTATAGCTCAAGTTCAGGGTGGAATAGGGCGATACTATAATGTTTCTGGTCGTCTTCGTCCGGATGGCCGAGCATCTGAATTAAAGTGCGATTGCCCTTGGGCTAAAAAAGGGCATCGCTGCAAACATCAGGTAGCCGTATTAATGGCTGCTGAAGAAAAACAGAAGAATGCTGATGAAAATACTGACAATAGCTCTAAAGTTGATTTTAAAAATTTAGTTTCCGATAAGGTTAAACAAGCCGTCATTCAGGCTAGTCCGGCTGTAGATCCATTTCAACTTATTGGTCAACGAACTTTTAGTCAAGAATCTTATGATCGCGCTTTGCAATTAAGAAATAGCTTGCAAGAAATTAATTTTCGTCGAGTAGACGATAAAATGCGTGCATATGAATATATCTGGAATTTTGAAAATGAGAATGGAAATTGGCAGAATTTATACATTAAATTTACGCGTTGGCAATTATTAACCATTGATTTTGAAAACAGAACGAATATTAAAGACGAAGATGCAATTACAATTTTTGCCTTGCTTAAATTCTTAGAGGAATATATCAAAGATGATCCTTTTGATGTAACTAATCAAGCAGCAAATCAATTACTAGATCTATATTCAGATAATGATAATCAGACTACAAGTGCAATTTTTTTAAGGGCGCAAATTGATAATTACGACAGAATGCCTCGATTGACCTTTAAGCTAGGCAAAGAAAAGCATCTGTATCAAATTAATGATTTAAACGGACTGATTGATGCAATTCACAAACAAACACCAGTAAACTTAGGGAAATTCTTTAATGAGCCAATTGCCCCCAATCAAATGACCCAAGATAGTAAAAAATGGCTTGATTTCATTGCGAAAATTATCGATGCACGAAATTTAAGTGTTTATTATGGTGGAAGCAGTCATTTTGACTCAATAGAAATTGAAAATTCAATTGCGGATGAGGTAAATGATCTAATTTATAATGGCACCAAACTTTATTCAGGTACTCATTTAGTAGGGTATACATCCGATCAGTTAGATCTAAATATCAATATTACTGATGATAAAGGTGGCGCTATTGTTTCAATTGAAGACTTTCCGGCCGGAACCATAATCGCTGGTAGAGATAATTATTATGGTTATTACAAGGGCGTGTGGATCAAATATACTGGCTTAACACCACATTATTTACAGAAATTAAAACTTCATCTAGGAGATGAACTGCGCTTTAGTAAAAAAAGTGTCTTACAATTTGCACGTAAAGTTTTGCCTGCACTTGAAAAAGCTGATCATATCTCTATTGAGGGAGCACAAGAATTAAAAAAGAAATTGCCACCCAAAGCTAGGTTTATTTTTAAGTTAGATTATCTATCGGGCAAAATACGATGCACGGCTATGGCATTATATGGAGATAATGCATATCAATTAAATCGTGATTATGCCGCAAATGATAAACGTGAAGCTAATTTTGAAGAATCCATTCAAAATAAGATCAAGTCATATTTCACTGATTTTGATAATGGTCAATACATTCTCCCTAATGAAGACGCAGATGCAGTCGCTGACTTCTTTGATAATGGTCTTAAAAAGTTAAAGGAACTTGGTGAAGTACAAATTACCGCTAACTTTAGATTATTATTAAGGGGAATCAAGATCAATTCTCAAATTGGTGTAAGTATTAATCTGACTAATGAATTACTCAATGTAGATTTAACTAGCCAAAAATTAAGCCTAGAGGATATTCAAAATGCGTTAAAGGCTTATCAAGAAAAGAAACGCTACTTTGTTTTACAAAATGGTATGTTGCAAAAAACAGAGCAGCCCACAATAGAGCAACTGGCTCAAACCATGCATGATTTGAATATCAAGTTTACAGATTTTATTCATGGCAAATTGCAAATACCTGCATATCGAGCTTTCTACTTTGCTAAACAAATAAAAAGTATGAATGCTCTGCATTTTTCGACTAATGATGCCTTTAACAGACTGATTAATGATTTATCTAATAATCAAACACAGAGGGATGCAATACCTCAAAGTCTGCAAAATACACTACGTCCATATCAAAAAGCTGGATTTAATTGGCTAAGTACAATCGTTAATTATGATTTTGGTGGCTTACTAGCAGATGAAATGGGTCTAGGTAAAACCTTGCAAATCATCACCCTATTTTGGGCTAGAAAAGAGCAAAAGAAAAGCAATTTACCTAGTCTGGTTATCGCTCCTGCATCTGTAATTTACAATTGGCAAGCAGAAATAAAGAAATTTGCTCCTGAATTATCTGTTGGCGTACTAGGTGGCACCAAGAAAGAACGTCATAATATGCTTCTGCATCAACATGATTATGACGTATTTATCACTTCATATCAGTCACTTAATCATGACCTAGAAGCTTATCATAATTTAGACTTTGACCTGCAAATCTTAGACGAAGCACAAAATATTAAGAATCATCAATCGATTACTGCACAATCAGTTAAGGTTATTAAGTCTCAACATAGACTAGCTCTAACAGGTACACCAATTGAAAATAAACTAAGTGAATTGTGGAGCATCTTTGATTACTTAATGCCTGGATTCTTAGGTTCCTATGTAGATTTTAGAAAGAAATTTGAAGTACCTATTGTTAAAAAGGAAGACAAGGATCTTGAAACTATATTAAGCGAAACCGTAGCTCCTTTCATATTGCGTCGTCTTAAAAAAGATGTATTGAAAGATCTGCCTGCTAAAGATGAAGAAGTAGTTTACGTCAAGATGAGCAAACCACAAACAGATTTGTATCAATTACAAATGCAGAAAATTATCGCTCAGTTAAATGGGCAAGATGACAATGATTTTAAAAAGTCGCGCTTCCAAATTTTGGCACAAATTACCAAATTAAGAGAAATATGCTGCGATCCGCACTTGCTATATAATAACTATCACGGTAAATCTAATAAATTAAGTTCAACTGTTGATTTAATAAAGAACAATATAGAAAATGGACATAAAATTTTATTGTTTTCACAGTTTACTTCTATGCTAGATATCTTGCATGAAAGACTAGCTAAATTGAAAATACCTATTTTTACGCTCACTGGAGCTACGCCAAAAGAAAAGAGACAAGAAGATATTCAGCAATTTAATTCATTAAAAACGCCAAGCGTCTTTCTTATCTCTCTTAAAGCTGGTGGTACAGGAATTAATCTAACTAGTGCTGATGTGGTTATTCACTATGATCCATGGTGGAATATCGCAGCGGAAAATCAGGCAACTGATCGTGCACACAGAATCGGACAAAAGAATTCCGTAAAGATTTATAAGATAGTCACGCAAGATACTATAGAGGAGAGAATTATTAAGTTGCAGCAAAAGAAGGCAGAGTTAGCTCAAGCAATATTAGGCAATAAAAACATGTCGAATACCACTATGAGTAGAAAAGATTTGCTTAGACTACTGAAATAAACGGATAGTTTATAGTTATATCTTTATTAAATTATATTTTTATTCTTGCGAACTATTGTTTGCATGAGTATAATAATTTATGTAACAAAAAGCCAACAAGTTAAACACTTGCTGGTTTTATATTTTGCTTATTAGTTTATTTAGCATGTTTCTTTTTGTACCAGTAATATAAACCAAACGGTACCATGTTTTCTTGGTGGTGTTCGATTCGGCTAATATTGCTTCTATGGCTCCAGTAGATTAAGACTACAAGCAATCCACTGATAATGCTTAAGGCAATGTCGTGGAAAAAGAACGAAGTGATAAAGATTAGGACCACTGAGATTAAGCTGGTTAATGAGACCATACTTGTGATAAACAAGACAGGGAAGAATATTGCTGCACAAATCAAGAAGAAATGTACATTGTATCCTAATAGAAAACCTGCTGAAGTTGCAACGGCCTTGCCTCCCTTGAATTTCAAGAATACAGGGAAAGCATGACCTAAGATTGCAGCTAAACCAAAAATAAGGCAAAGATAATGTGGACCTAAGTTAAAAATGACAGGAATCAATGTAGCTAGCGTTCCTTTAAAGAAGTCGACTAGAAATACAATGATACCTGCTACAGGACCTAAAACTCTAAATGTATTTGTAGTTCCGATATTTCCTGAACCGTATTTTCTAATATCTTTATGGAAAAAGGTTTTTCCAACTAATACACCTGTCGGAAACGATCCGAGCAAATATGCTAAAATAAACAACGATGCAAATTTTAATGCAAACATATTTAACAACTCCTATTAAATCTATCGCTATTTTAGCAAAGATTATCTTTTAAATATATGGTAGTTGCTGAATTTATGAACAAGTGGAGGAATTTTAGTGGCAAAAGCTAATACTTATGATGATTCTTCAATTCAAATCTTACATGGACTAGAAGCAGTCCGTAAAAGACCTGGTATGTATATTGGTTCAACTGATATACACGGTCTTAATCAACTAGTTTATGAAATTGTCGATAACTCAGTCGACGAAGCAATGGCTGGTTTTGGTAAAGAAATTGATGTAACGATCCATAAAGACAATAGTGTTACTGTAAAAGACTTTGGACGTGGCATGCCTACAGGGATGCACAAGTCTGGTAAGCCAACAATTGAAGTTATTTTAACTGTACTTCATGCAGGTGGTAAATTTACCGAACAGAACTATAAGACATCAGGTGGGCTTCACGGTGTAGGTTCATCAGTTACTAATGCTCTTTCAAGTTATATGAAAGTAAGAGTGGTTCGTGATGGCAAGGCCTATGAAGAAGAATTTAAAAATGGCGGTCATCCTGTTGGTACACTTAAATGCGTTGGTAAAACAAAAGATAAGACAGGTACAACTATTACTTTCAAACCTGATCAAACTATCTTTTCAACTACTAAGTATAAATACGAGACAATTCAAGAACGAATTCGTGAATCTGCATTTTTACTCAAGGGTGTTAAATTTGTTTTAACAGATGAACGTGAACCAGAACATCATGATGTTTTCCAATATGATGACGGGATTAAGTCATTTGTTTCCTACCTTAATGAAGGAAAAGGAACAATCAGTGACGTTTTCTATTTTGAAGGAAAACAAGATGGCATGGAAATTGAATTTGCTGGTCAATATAGTGACGGCTATTCAGAAAATTTAGTTTCATTTGTTAACAATGTACGTACTGGGGACGGTGGTACCCATGAATCTGGTGCGCGTAGTGGGTTTACTAGAGCTTTTAACGATTATGCTAAAAAGCAAGGTTTACTTGGCAAAAAGGATAAGAATATTGATGGATCCGACTATCGTGAAGGCTTAAGTGCGGTATTGTCAGTAAAGATTCCAGAAGAATTACTTGAATTTGAAGGACAGACTAAGGGTAAGCTAGGTACGCCCCAAGCACGTTCTGCGGTTGATTCACTTGTATATGAAAAGATGTCTTACTATCTCATGGAAAATGGTGAGTTAGCTCAGGAATTGGTTAAGAAGGCTCAACGAGCTAGGGATGCACGTGAAGCCGCTAAAAAAGCTAGAGATGAAAGCAGAAACGGCAAAAAGAGACGTAAGAAGGAAGTTCTTTCCGGTAAACTTACCCCTGCTCAATCACGTAATCCCAAGAAAAATGAGCTATTCCTAGTAGAAGGGGACTCTGCCGGTGGTTCAGCAAAACAAGGTAGAGATAGACGCTTCCAAGCTATTCTTCCTCTTCGTGGTAAGGTCTTGAATACTCAAAAGGCTAAATTGCAAGATATCTTCAAGAATGAAGAAATTAACACAATGATTTATACCATTGGTGCGGGGGTCGGAACAGAATTTAATGTAGATGACTCTAATTATGACAAAGTTATTATCATGACTGACGCCGATGATGATGGTGCTCACATTCAAATTTTGTTATTGACTTTCTTCTACCGCTACATGCGCCCGATGATCGAGAAGGGTAAAGTTTATATTGCTTTGCCACCTCTTTATCGTCTGCAAAAAGGTCGTGGCAAAAAGAGTAAGATCCAATATGCTTGGACTGACGAAGAACTAGCAGAAGACGAAAAGAAAATGGGTCGCGGATACTCCTTGCAAAGATTTAAGGGACTTGGTGAAATGAATGCCGAACAGCTTTGGCAAACAACCATGGATCCTGAATCTAGAATGTTGATTAGAGTAAAAATCGATGATGCTGCTTTAGCCGAAAGAAGAGTAACTACTTTAATGGGCGATAAAGTTGCTGCAAGAAGAAAATGGATCGAAGAAAATGTCAAATTCAGAATGGGCGAAGATGGCTCAATTCTAGAATCTGAAGATGAATAAAGAAGGTTTTTAATTTAATGGCCACAAAAGAACGAATTCGCGAAATGCCCCTTGAACAAGTTATGGGTGAGCGTTTCGGAAGATATTCTAAATATATTATTCAAGAGCGTGCATTGCCAGATATCCGCGATGGTTTAAAGCCAGTTCAACGTCGTATTTTATATGCAATGTATCAAGATGGTAATACCTACGATAAGCCATTTAAGAAGGCAGCTAAAGCCGTTGGTAATATCATGGGTAACTTCCACCCACACGGTGATAGTTCTATTTATGGTGCCTTAGTTCACTTGTCACAAGATTGGAAGATGCGTGAACCACTAGTAGAAATGCACGGTAACAATGGTTCAATGGATGGCGATGGACCAGCCGCAATGCGTTATACTGAATCTCGTTTAAGCAAAATTTCGAATATGCTTTTACAAGACATCGATAAAGACACTGTTAATATGGTGCTTAACTTCGATGACACTGAATACGAACCAACAGTCTTACCAGCACGTTTCCCTAATTTATTAGTTAACGGTTCAACTGGTATTTCTGCAGGATATGCCACTGAAATTCCGCCTCATAATTTAGGAGAAGTTATCGATGCAACAATCTATTTGTTAAAGCATCCTGATGCCTCTCTTGAGGAATTAATGAAGTATGTTAAGGGACCAGACTTTCCTACAGGCGCCATTGTTATGGGCACTAAGGGTATTAAAGAAGCCTATAAGACTGGCCGTGGTCGTATTCAAGTCCGTGCTAAAACAAGTATCCAAGACATCCGTGGACACCGTCAAGAAATTGTAGCAACCGAGATTCCATTTGATGTTAATAAGTCACTTCTTGTAAAGAAGATCGATGAAATTCGTTTGAATAAGGAAATTGATGGTATCGCAGAAGTTCGTGACGAAACTGACCGTCATGGTTTGTCAATTGTAATTGAACTTAAAAAAGATGCCGATGCTCAAAATATCCTAAATTACTTATTTAAGAATACTGACTTACAAGTATCTTATAACTTCAATATGGTCGCTATTGACCATATGACACCTGTTCAAGTAGGTCTAAAGCATATCTTGTCTTCTTACTTAGAACATGAAATTGATGTTGTTACTAAGCGTACCAAATTTGATTTAAATAAAGCTGAAGCCCGTTTAGAAATCATCCAAGGTTTAATTCATGCAATGGATATCTTGGATCAAGTAATTAAAACTATTCGTGCATCTAAGAATAAAGCCGATGCTAAGAAGAATCTGATTGCAAAGTACAAATTCACCGAAAAACAAGCCGAAGCTATCGTTTCATTACAACTTTATAGATTAACCAATACTGATATTAATGAATTAATCGCTGAACAAGATAAGTTAAATAAACTGGCTGAAAAATATCGTAAGCTTTTGTCTGATCGCAAGACTCTTGAAAAAGAAATTATCAAGGAACTTTCAGCAGTTAAGAAAGAATTCAGCAATTCTCGTCGTACTCAAATTTCTGAGGAAAGTGCCAAAGTTGAAATTGACGAAAAGGCATTAGTTGCTGATGAACAAGTACGAGTATTAATAAGTCGTGATGGTTATCTTAAACGTTCATCCATCAGATCATATCAATCAACTGATGATGCAGATAATGGTTTGCCTGATGGCGATAAGGTAGTTTATGAAAATACATTATCAACATTGTCTAATCTTTACTTATTCACCAATCGAGGCAATGTAATTTATCGTCCAGTTCATGAGTTGGTCGAAGCTAAGTGGAAAGAGACAGGTCAACACTTATCTCAAGAAATCGGCCTAGATAATGATGAAAAGATTATTTGTGTATTTGTTTTAGACAAGTTAAGTGCAAATATCAATTTCTTATTAGCTACAAATGATGGCTATATCAAGCAATTAGAACTTGCTAATTTACAACCAACAAGAACTTATAAATCTCGTGCTATGACAGCAATTAAATTAAAGAGCAAAGACAGTTTACTAGTTGGCGTTGACGTAGTTAAACCTGATGATCAAAAAGAAATTACATTATTTACTCATCGTGCTTATGCAATTAGATATGATATAAGTGAAATTCCTACATCAGGTGCTAAGGCCGTGGGTGTTAAGTCAGCCAACCTTAAGAAAGACGACTATATCGTAAATTACGTTTTAGTTGACAGTAAGTATATTGATTTAATGCATGTTGGATTAATTACTCAACGTGGTGCATTTAAGCAATTCAAACTAAAGCTAGTCAATAAGGTATCTAGAGCTAAACGAGGAGTTCTGGTATTGCGTGAACTAAAGACAAAGCCACACAGAATTGCTGCACTAGTACCATATGCTCAAGATCATGTATTGCATATTACTACAAGTAGTGATCGTCACGTTAAGATTCAAACCAATGAGTATCCTTTAGGTGATCGATACTCAAACGGTTCGTTTGTTATCGATACAACTACAGATGGAGTTCCAACAAGTATTGAATTAGGTCGACCAATTAGTAGCCAAAATTAGTTTTTAATTATTAATTAGTTCTAGCTTAGAGGCTTATAAATAGTGTTAAGACGTATGTTTTGACACTATTTATTTTTGGATAGATAATGAAGGTGTTATGGGACACGGCTTATTATGAAATAATATTTTGGGAAAGAAGATAATTATTATGCCTAAAACAGATACTATACTTTCGGCCAAATCCTTACGTTACTTTTTACAACTAATTGACACCATGAATTACACTCAAGCTGCTCAAATTCTTGGAATTACTCAACCTGCTTTAACTCAACAAGTTAAAAAACTAGAGCATGCTATTGGTGCTCCTTTGTTTGGACAAATGGGTAAGAAATTGTACTTAACTGAAGCAGGCAAGGAAATGGAATCTGCCGCAGTTGAATTATTGAGCACTATCAATGGTGTTGTTAGTGACATTCAAGAATATGCCCAAGCTGATAAGGGCAATATTTCTATTGGAGTTTTGGATACTCTGCAAGCTGATGTCTTTTACGAATTTCTACGCTTCTTCCACAGAAAATATCCAGAAGTTACTTTTTCAGTTGACTATTACGATAGAAAGGAGCTTTGGCGTAGACTCGACACTAACTTAATTGATCTAGCAATTATGTACTTGCCAGATAATACTAAGAAGGAAGAAATCAACTTACGTCATCAATACAATCATAATGATATTTCTTCCGATCGCTTGGTTGTTTTAACACACAAGACAATTGTAGAAGCAGGTGAAACTTATCCAGTATCACGTTTTCTTGATAGAAAATGGGTTGCATACCCAGATGACTTCTACCTGACACACTTAATGTATGAACTGTTTGGTAAAAAGAACAAGCCTGACATTTCCATGAAGATCGCTTCTACTGATGAAATAGTTCAAATGGCTGAAATGACAGATTACGATACATATGTTACTCAATCCTATTATGATGCCCACAAAGATGAAATTAATTTGACTCCTATCTACTTAGAAGGAGAGCATGACTTCCATATTTCTTATGTTTACCGTAAAGGTAAGTTAGAAATTCCAAGAATGGAAAATATGCTAAAAGAATTTGAAAACTTCTTGGATAAACGGCTAGATTCTAGTAGACTATTAAGAGAAGTAAATCAAAAATAAGTTAGAAAAAGAGGCAATTAATTTAATGGAAAAAGAATTAGTTTTCGGACACCAAAATCCAGATACTGATGCTATCGGTACTGCTATTGCATTTTCATACTTGCAAAACAGATTAGGTTACAACACCGAAGCTGTTGCTTTAGGTGAACCTAACGATGAAACTGCTTATGCTCTTAAGAAGTTCGGTTTCAAAGCTCCACGCGTAATTAAAGAAGCTGCACCAGAAGTTAAGGCAGTTATGTTAGTTGATCACAACGAACCACAACAAAGTGTTTCAGACATCGACAAAGTTAAGGTTACTCACGTAGTAGATCACCACAGAATTATGAACTTTAATACTGCAGATCCTTTGTACTACCGTGCAGAACCTAAGGGTTGTACATCAACTATCGTATGGAAGATGTTTAACGAAAACAATGTTGAAATTCCTGAAAAACTTGCTGGCTTGATGCTTTCAGCTATCATTTCAGATACTTTGCTTCTTAAATCACCAACTACTACTGATGAAGATAAGGAAGCTGTAGAAGCTTTAGCTAAGATTGCTGGTGTTGACTACAAGGAATACGGTTTAGCAATGCTTAAGGCTGGTACTAATATCGATGATAAGTCAGAAGAAGAATTAATCGATTTAGATGCTAAGAGTTTTGAATTAAACGGTCACAATGTACGTGTAGCACAAATCAACGTTGTTGATTTATCAGATGCTTTGAAGCGTAAAGATGCTTTCTTGAAAGCTATGGAAGCTTCATCAAAGGACAACAACTATGATATGTTTATGCTTTTGGTCACTAACATTCTTGATTCTGACTCAGAAGCTTTAGTTGTAGGTAGTGACGAGACTAAGGCCTTATTTGAAAAAGCATTTGATAAGAAACTTGAAGATTCAGAAGTTAAATTGCCAGGTGTTGTATCACGTAAGAAGCAAGTTGTTCCACCACTTACTGATGCTTTCAACGCTTAATTTAAAGTGGACAAATAAGAGACAGTTGATATAACTGCCTCTTATTTTTTATCATTATATGAAAAATCTTTTTAATCACTAGTTGCAATTAGTACTATTTTAATCCTGCTAAGTTTGATTCTATTTAATTCAAGTAGGAATAAGTTATCGACAGCTTTATTTGCGACTTTTCTTACCGTTTGGTATCATTTTTTCATGCGTTTGATTATTGGAAATGTAATAGGTCCAACTTTATTACACGTCGATTCAAGCAACAAATGGTTTCGCCAAACTGAATTAGAGAATAAGCTTTATAAAGTGTTACAAGTTAAAGATTGGAAAAAGTTTCTGCCAACTTATGATTCAAGCCTATTCGATTTAAAAATTCATGATCTGGACAGCATTATAAACAATATGTGCCAGGTAGAACTCATTCATGAATTGGTGTTCATATTGAGCTTAATGCCAATTGCATTTTCACTGTATTTCGGTGATTTATACATATTTGTAATCACATCTATTATTGCAATGATGTTAGAGAACTTTGCTTCATAATCGTACAACGTTATAATAGAGAACGTTTGGTAAAACTAAATGTTAAACTCAAACGTAGACACATACGTTAAATTATATTATTAGGAAAGAGAATGAATATGGATTACCCACAATTAAACTTAGATAAGGTAGAGGGACCAAAAGCTACTATCAAAACTAATCATGGTGACATCAAGATTCAATTGTTCCCAGAACAAGCACCAATGACTGTGGAAAATTTTGTTAGATTAGCTCAAAAAGGCTACTATGATAAAACAATTTTCCATCGAGTTATCAGCGATTTTATGATTCAAGGTGGAGACCCTAAAGGCAATGGTACTGGTGGAACGAGTATCTGGAACCATCTTTTTGAAGATGAATTTTCTAGAGGGTTGTTTAATTTACGTGGTGCTTTATCAATGGCCAACTCTGGTCCAAACACTAACGGAAGTCAATTCTTCATTGTTCAAAATAAGAACATGCCTAAGCGCTACATTAAACAAATGGAACCAGCTGGATATCCTAAAGAAATTATTCATGCATATAAGCAGGGTGGTACACCATGGTTAGATGGTCGTCACACAGTCTTTGGTCAAGTTATAGATGGCATGGATGTAGTAGATGAAATTGCCAAGGTCAAGAAAGATAAAATGGACAAACCATTAGAAGATGTTGTAATCAATACAATTGATATTGATGGTTCAATTTTTGAAGACTAAAAAAATAAGAGTTATTGCTAAAATAGGTAATAACTCTTATTTTATTTCAATTCATTTCCTTTAAAAGGACAATTATAGATTTACACACACGTTCTGCTTTGACAGCTGGTAATTTTCTTAATTCATTATTTACTTTTTGAATGAAAACAGGCGTATTATTAACTGGACCTTCTGGTTTTATCTTTTTAACTCGATAAGCATTATTAATGATATCAGGTGTAGTAGTATTCAAAGCTCTTGCAATTGAATCAAGCTTTTGAATACTAATGTTTTGATCCTTAGTCCTTTCTAAACGTGAAATAAAATTTACTGAAAGATCACTAAGTTCAGCTAGATCTTCCTGCGTAAGTTTTTGTTCACGTCTTCTGCGAGAAATTTCTTCTCCTAAATTAATATTCACAAAGCATTCGATCCTTTCAAACTACTTATATTCTTATGTGTATAGCTTATAAAATATTAGGGTGAAAATGAATAAACTATTTTAATATTATTAACTTGTATTATATTAAATATCAATATTTGCTTATTTATTTAGTGAATAAAGCTCGTAACCTCAACCTTTTAGGCTATTCTACCGCAAATAACACCTTGTATTAAATATTTAGCCTTGTAAATTTTCAAGAGAAATTAAAAAATAATAAGAATAAAAATCGATCAATCAAATGTAACTACAGTAATTAATAAAGCCTATAATAAAATATGACTATATTTTGGAGGATTGAAGATACTAATGAGTTTACGAAAAAATCTACGAGATATTTTTAACAGTGCTAAGCCTTCAGAATCAAGGCAATTAGCTTGTGCTTTAACATTCTGCGGTGGCTTTATTGATGCTTATACATATATCCAAAGGGGACACACATTATCTGCTGGACAAACAGGGAACGTAATATTTTTCAGTTCAGCATTGGCTGACCATAATATTCCAGGAATGATCAATCGTGCAAGTACATTTATAGCTTTTTCACTAGGATTACTTCTTGTAGGACTTTTTCATAAATACGTTAAGAGTCAATATTGGAGAGTATTTTGTTTGTTCCCAATATTAGTAATTTGTGCCGTCGTTGGATTTTTACCTAAAAGCGTACCAAATTACTATATAGTTCCAGCAATTGCTTTTGGATTAGCTGTTCAAAATGCATCTTTCAGCAAAATTGAGGGCATGGGATACAATAATGTATTTACAACAGGTAATTTGAAGAAATCTGTAGTTGCGTGGAGTGCATTTTTCTTTGGCGCAGATAAGAGTCAGCATACAGCAGCCGTTAATTATATGATGTTAACAATTTCATTTGCAGTTGGAGCAATCGTTTCAGCATTACTGCAAAAGATTTGGGTATTAAAAACTATTTGGTTTGCAGTTGTATTTTTAGCAGCAATTAATTTTGTATATCTGTTAGCTTTGAAGACAAACAATAAATTTAATTTCAAAAATGAATAAGTTTTATGGATCATCTGTAATTTTTGCAGATGATTTTTTATATCAAATTTACGAGAAGGATGGCAGAGAGTACAGTAAAATGCTCCAAGATATATCTGCGTATAATTGATATTATGTAAAGTTATATATCAAAAAATATCAAATAGCCGAAGTGTCTCTAAAAACAGCCCTTAAGTTTTAGAATCTATATTTTACTAATTAAACTTAAACTTTTTTATCTCGTTTAGTTTATTTGAAAAATTATCTTTGTAAATTAACCGATCAATTTCTATTTTTTAATTTACTTCAGCTACTTCAGTAATTCCTTTTCTTGTTAGTTGCCGTTTGCTTTCTATTTAGCATTCATTCTCTTTACTCAAAAATCAGATGCTGAAATCGCAATTCTACGGTTAAGTTCATTTATTTTGATCAATAATTAATCAACTAAGGCAGCTCATTTTGAATTCATATTTTTATAGAATTGCCACCAGAGATTATATATATTCAAATTTGTCCGGATAGCTCTATTAATCGGAAACATAATTTATGTATTGATCAATTTGCTGAATAAATAAAACAACACTAGCCATGGTTTGTGAATAAACATAATTAGCAAATTATTTATTAGTAGATTTTTTTATTTGTAGCAAATCTATCGGTTTTAGTAATATCTATTGAATGAACTAATTTAAACGACATATATGTGATATATAGCTGTTATGGCTGCCATAAATACAGAATTATTGGAGCAATTACTAATTGATAGCTAGAATTAGTCAAAATTAATGATCAATAGGAGTTTTACCGTTAATTTGCTAAATATTTCAAGTCTCCTTACTAAATCACTATTGATTTACTCAGTCATATTGACTTAACTTAAGATTTTATATATTTTTATTCTTGCTTTATATAAAATAATAATTTTAATGCTAGCTAGATGAACCTCTTTCGAAAATCACTGATTTAGCTGCATTTTAAACAAATTCTATAAATTGATATTTGGTTAATTTTATTTATTAAGTTTAATTATCAGATTCAATGCAGTTTAAGTAGAAACTTCGAAACATCTTTTCCTTTTGGCTTTTTGAATAGCTTTTGTATCTAGCAATATGGCATTCTTCCCCCATCAATGAAACATTCATCACTTATTATAACTAGATGTTTTATCTGATTGATTAATTTTCTATTCAATTATTCGATAATCAGTGCCAGTAAAGTCGTATTCTGAGATTATCACTCTCACACATTCATAAATTTAACACCCAAATATCATATATTTACTTTTAATTACGCATTGATTTACTCAAAATGCGTTATTTCTTTACAAATCAATAAAATCTTATAGTATTTTTTGTAAAAGACCAGTTTTATTGTATATGTTATGCTGATTTAATACTATATTTCACCAAATCTCCCCTCCTCTACGACTAGGGAGCAGGAAAGTAGACAAAAAAGATCAAGGTTTGCCGTTAACGAGCCTTGATCTTTCACTTTTTTGATTTTATATTTTCTCAACCTTAATTAATCGAGCTATTTCATGCACATTGGCACCTGTTAGCGCCTGTATCAGGTCATCATTATTTAAAGGATAAACTATGCATTGATTATGATTTGCCGCATAGCACTGCAAAAACAAGCGTGTACTGCGACCATTTCCTTCTCTAAAAGGATGCATATAATTTAATAAATCCATCAACTGAGCATAATCTTCAGCAGCTAATTCATCCTTTTCTTTTTGTAGAGCCAGCACATGGTTGATGTCCTCTTCGGCATAATCGAAACGATTGCAATCGAGAAAAGCCGTATTTCCTTTATAAAAATTACCAGTTCGATATTTACCTGCCCAATCGTATAATGGCATGAATAAAAACTTATTTATCTTGGTAAATGCACTAACATCTTTAATCACAATATTTTGATTTAATAAATAAAGTTCTCTTTGCGCAGTAATTT
This sequence comes from Lactobacillus kitasatonis DSM 16761 = JCM 1039, assembly GCF_000615285.1. GTDB lineage: Bacteria > Bacillota > Bacilli > Lactobacillales > Lactobacillaceae > Lactobacillus > Lactobacillus kitasatonis. Next base: position 116,198 of record NZ_BALU01000003.1, read on the forward strand.
CAAACTCTTTTTGAGCAAGCTCTTGTGCATCCCTAATTCCAAACTTATTAATCAAAGTGCCATTATCATACAAAGTCTCTTGAATCCAGTCACTCATTTATTCACTCCAAAAATCTCGTAGTAATCCTCACTTAGATCTGGCTTACTATGTACCAAGTCATTAATTTCTTTCTCTGTAGGATTCCAGCCCTCTAGATGATTATTCTGCACTACAAAACGTACTCTCTTATATAAGCTTGGACTAAATATCCTAATTCCTTGAATCATTTGTTTTTGATCATCTATCTGCAGCTGCTCTTTATCACTCATTTTGTTCACTCTTTCTGTACTAAATATATTATAGCAATTAAAAATCTCCTTATGTCTTTCAACAAAAGGAGATTTCGTTCATTTTACATATTAAAGATTAAGCCTACAGTAAATATAAATAAGATGAGCCATATCATAGCTAATGCAAATAAAACAGCAATATTAGCTGCTTTAGGCATTTTAGATCTTGCAGATATGATTTTATAAAAAAACATCGCGGATACTGCACCAACTATAGTTGAAGCAATGTTATAAAAATACTCCACTTTAAATACAACTATCAATATATATGCCAGACAAATCACGCCCCATGCAATTCCTGCCCATTTTAAAGAAATTGCATGACCATACTTACCTAGAACAAATATCAAAAGAGCAATAGCAATTGCTTGTACCCAAACAGGTAACAAGAGACCGTAGCTTTCCATATGCTCCTCCTATTATTAATTTATCCCTTTACCAAATGAATCTCGCGATCGAACATCTTGCGCATCCCTTCATTAAAGTTGTGTGCAATAAATACAATAGTTGCTTTGCTCTTAACTAGACGCTGCAAGATATCCATTGTCGCATTTTGATCAATTGCACTAGTACCTTCATCAATCAAAATAATGTCACTATCATGTACCTTAGCTCTAGCTAAAACGATTTTTTGTCTTTGACCACCCGAGATATTCAGTTTATCCAAATCGAGTTCTTCGTTCAAACCATCTTTAAATTTAGCAATATCCGCATCAAAGTTAACTTCTTTAACAACCTGCTTAACTTTGCTATCAAGCTTATCATTAAACATAGTAATGTTGTCTTCAATTGTTGCCGGGAAGACTACTGGATTCTGAGGAATATAACCAATCTTACTTAAGTCAGGAATAATTTCCTTACCATTTTGATCCTTGTATACTACATTACCCTCACTTGGTTTTAGTTCTCCTAAGATCAATTTAAACAAAGTAGATTTACCGGCACCTGAATCACCAGTCAATAGGATTTTTTCACCTTGATTAATTCTCAAGTCTGGAAAAGCTAATTTTTCTCCATTTGGGAACTGCAACTTAAGATCATGAGTTTCAATTGAAGCTGGTACAACACCTTGCTTTTCTTTTGATACTTCAACCTTACTTGCTGATTGGTCAACCTCATCAATCAACTTGGTTGTACCTTTCATTGCACCACGTCCAGATGTAACCATGTTAATACCTTGATTAAGATAAAAACGGAAATTCCCTACAATCAACAAAGCACCAATAGTAATACTACCTTGCTTAACTAAGACACCAGCCAAAATGAACAGGATTAATCCAAACAAAGCTGAAACAATTCCATTAACAGCTTCAAGCAATTTGATATAGCCTATTTGCTTCACGTTAGCATTTTCTAATTTCTTTGAAGCATTGGCAGTAACTGAAAACAACTTAGCTCCTGCCATAAATTGTCTAATTTGTTCTAGTCCTGATAGCCAATCATTCAATGTATCCAAATAAATTTGATTACTATCAGAAATCATCTGATTTGCCTTTTGTAGTGACTTCTCTGTTAATTTGGGCAAAAGCAGTGAGACAGCTACCATTACGCAGATCACGATTAATAACTGCCAACTTAACAGAATTAAATAGATTACTACACTGATAATCAAGACAGTACCATAAATTACGCTGAATAAGTTATTAAAGTAATTTTCATTGATTAGCGTTAAATCATTAGTCAATCTATTCTGCATGTCTGCAACAGTGTGTTGTTTTTGATCATCATAATAATGCTTAACTATCTTGGCTCTGACTTGTTGGTTCAAATCCTGTTGTAAATAATTATCAAGATTCTGCACTATTGGCAATAAGAAATACAAAATAAGCATGATGATAAAACATACTATGGCTATTAAGATAAACTCATGCCAATTTCTTGCCAAGATTACATTCGTTAAAGTTTGAGTTAAGTAAGTACTGAAAATAGCTATAGCAGGTACTACTATTGATCCCAAGACAAATAAAGCAAATCTAAAGGGATGTATTTTAACAAACTGTTTTAAATTCATTTTTCTGTCCCTTCTTTCTTACTCTTTAATTGAATTATTTGATCGAATTTTGCCTGGAGTTCTGGAGTGAAGTTATGTGCAATTAACAAGATTGTTTGATCCGTTTGAAGTAGTTGGTCGATAATCCTTTCCGTAGCAGTTTGATCAATGGCACTAGTTACCTCATCCATTAAAACAAAAGGCTGCTCATAAATTTCACTTCTAGCTAAAACCACTTTCTGTCTTTGACCGCCTGATAGATTTTCCTTCTTTAAATCTACCTCAGTATCAATACCTGCTGGCATTTTAGCTAAGTCGGGTTGTAATTGAACAGCCTGTGTAATTTCGTTTAATTTATTAGTCAACTTATCATTAAACATCACGATATTATCTTTAATACTTGCGGGAAAGACAATTGGATCTTGAGGTAAATAACCTACTTTTGCTTTGTCTAAAGAAAGGGCTTGTCCGTTCTTATCAAAGAAAGCAACTTGACCAGCTTCAGGCTTAAGCTTGCCTAATAAAATCTTGAATAAAGTAGATTTACCAGTACCTGAATCACCAACTAACAGAACTTTTTGCCCCTTCTTGATTGTGAAATCAGGATAGGAGATGTCTTCTCCCTCTTTATACTTAGCCTTTAATCCAGATACAGTAACACTATATGCGTCCGTTTTGTTTAAATCGGTATTTGCCATCTTTTTACGTAACTCAGCGGTTTGTTCACGTAATTTCTTAGTTGATTTAACTTTAGTCAGTGCATTTGTAATATCCCAGATAGCTGAAAAGATAGTAAAAGCAAAGCTGCTGGCAACGGCGAAATCACCAAATGAAATAATATGCATCAAGAACAGTACACCAGCTACAACGGACATCCCTATTTGAGATAAAGCGTTACCCAAACCATTGATAATCTCAGAAATTGCTTGATATTTATAATTTTGCTTATTTGCCTTAACATAATCACCACTAGCTTCTGCATCTGTCTGGCCAATCTGCCATAAGCAGTATAACGACGCAATTCTTGCAGGCCACCTAGCCAATGCTCGATAGCATTCAGCAATTTGCTTTGTTCTTGGTTTACTTTATCCATCGCCATAGAGGTTCTTTTCTCCATTATCTTAGGCAAGGACAAAGTAATTACAGCTAAGATAGCTGTAGTTACAATCAAGATCCAATTCATGCTTATCAGCAATACAATCGCAATGGTGATGTTTAGTATACCGCTCAGCACAGTGACCCAAGTAGCTGCATAATTTGTCGTAAGCAACTTAAGATTCCCAGTTAGTTCATTCTGCATATCAGTCAATTTTGCATCCCCACTACCGTAGTAATGATGCATAATATCTTGCCTAATCATATGCAGATAATCTTGCGTTTGTCTGGTAAAAACTACGGTTGCAATTGGCAAAAGCAAAGCGGCAATAATTTCTAAGACCGCCTGAATAACTTGCCAATAAATAAACGTATTTAATTTTCCAGCAGTAATTCCGTTTAGAACATATTTAAGAAAGTAATGCGAAAAACTACAAGAAAAAGCATATAGCACGTACAAAACAATAATCAAAATTGAACGTGGAATATTGCTTTTAAAAAGCTCTTTTATTGTCATAGGCTTTTCCTCCAAGATCCTTTTAAATTGTTTATAAATTTATTTATATTTTAATATTGCCCCCCTATTTTTAATTTACAACCTATTTTTACTATGTGGTCATTTTTTCTAACTAAGATGCAATTGTTTGATACTAAAGCTATGTGCTATAATGTGATCAACTTTTAAACAGGAGATGTATTCTAAGTGTTTCTTCATAAAAACTTAGGTCTAAGCTTGCGGTTAAACTACTTCCTTTTAACCGTTAAGCGCTACTTACAGCTCGACCCCAAATCTGAAAGTTTGGGGTTTGTTAACTACAATTAAATAGATAACTTTTCCCTGACTTTCAGAAATACTTGTTTTGTCACAGTATTAAATAAGGAACGGGAAAATGTTTAAAGATATTAATAAAAACAAGAAGCAAAATGTCAAGGTACTATTAATTGGACGGATCGCTACCAATATTGCAGACTCGTTGTTTTACATAACCATTCTGTGGTACTTTAAGACTACTTTTCATTCACCAATGATTCTATCGTTAGTCTTCATTGTAGATTCAGCTATTGATATGTGTGCATTCATATTTGGGCCGTTGATTGATAGAATCTACATCAAGAATCTGCTCAAATACGTCACCATTGGACAAACTATCTTAAGCGTATTTGCTACAATATTGTTCTATCTTACTAAGTGGAAACAATTAGCACTTATTTTATTGTTGCTAACGTATGTATTGTCTACTATTGGATCAACACTAATTTACCCAGCCGAAGAAAAGATCTTACCAGTTATAGTCAGCAAAGATGAATTAACTAAAGTTAATAGCTTATTCCAGTTAGCTTACCGTATCCTAGATTTATTTCTTGATGCGTTAGCAACATTAATAGTAACTTTCTTCTCATTAAGTAAAGCAATGATCATTAGCGCGTTTATTTTTGCTATTGCGCTATGTTTCTATGCAAAATTGTATCTACCAAAGAATTTAATAGTCTACGAAAAAGATAATGATTACTTCACTGGTAAATATTTACACGATTTGCTTAAAGGCTGGCAAGTATTGAAGAATGAAGGCCAAATTCTGCTTTTAATTATTCCTCTTGCAGTAACAAATTTGTTTTATGGTATTGCCTCTGTGGGAATGCCATATTTTACCAGTCAATATCTAACTAAATCAGCAATTAGTTACGGCGGACTAGAACTCTTTTCTTCTATTGGTGGCTTATTAGGCAGTTTAATCATTAGCAAGATTGGTATATTAAACAAGATCGGTATATTAAAACAGAAATTAGAACGCATAGTTGTCATTTGTTTAGGTTTGGCCGGTATTTCTGTAATTTTAGAAACGATGATTGCTAATAGCATCCCTATGCTAATACTTGTTTTCGTACTCAGCAGTGCCTTCTGGATTAGCATCATGAACATAAACTTTGAGGTACTAATCCAAGAAAGTTTTAACCCACACATACTTGGCAGAATTGAAACGATCAATAGCAGCATTATCAACTGCATGATTCCTATTGGTTCATTTTTAGGCGGAATTATCGTGCAGCGAGTTAGCGCAAGCTTCGCTATTTCTTTACAAGGCATTGCAGAAGTTATTACAGCAGTGTTTTACTTGCTTGTTTTTAATAATAAAAAGAACAATTACTGTCGTATCAAACAGCAATTGTTCTTTTTTTATTCCTATTTTTGCAGGGATCTGCATCCCTTTTGTATCAAAATTATTTCAAATATTTCTGTAGCATTACTAGTCTATTAACAATCAATCACGCCTATTGCCAGTTGGTCTCTACCAATGTAAGCTATAATATATGGAATTTAAACATAATACGTGAGAGATAAAAGATATAGATCGTTAACTCTCCACCAATCTGGAGGAATTAATTTTGGTAAAAAAGAAAACAATTGTTAAATTAGCATGTGCAACTATGTTACTTAACTCAGGAATGGCTCTCTTCCCTCATCTGGCTCCTGCTACATCCACTGTTCAAGCTTCATCAACTTCTGTTGCTGCTAAGGCATTAGGAATTGACGTTGCCAGTTATCAAAGTGCCGACTTAACTGCTCATGCTAAAGCTGGTTCTCAATTCGCTGTTGTTAAAGTAAGTGAAGGTACTGGCTATCGTAACCCTAAAGGTGCTAGTCAAATCAAGTCAGCAATTGCTAACGACATGATGCCAATGGGTTACCACTTTGCGACCTTTAGTTCTAATGCATCCCTGGCCAAGAAAGAAGCTCAATACGCAATTTCTTCTGCTAAGGCATTAGGCTTGCCTAAAGGCTCATACCTTGCTTGTGACTACGAAACTGGTCAAGGGAATATCATTACTAATGGTAAAAGCGTCACTGCTAAAGCAATCCTTGCCTTCATGGATGAAATCAAGGCCGCTGGTTATCAACCACTTCTTTACGCTAGTTCATCAGTTTTACAAAACAACATTAATACCCCATCTATCGTAAAGAAATATCCTAACTCATTATGGGTTGCGGCATATGCTATCTCAGGTCGTGTAGATAAGCCTAACTTTAAGTACTTCCCTTCAATGGATGGTGTCGCAATTTGGCAATACACAGACAACTGGAAAGGCATGTCAACTGATGGTAACGTAGCTATCTTGCCACTATCCATCTCTGGCGCTGCTGTTTCTCAGGCACCAACAAATCCTAACACTAAACATACAGGCACTGTAATGTACAAAGCCTACGTTTACAAACAAAACGGAGAACGTACTGGTGATAGTTACAAAGCCTACAGCTCTATCACTTATTATGGTGGTAAAACTAAGCTCAAGAATGGTAAAAGCGCAATCAGAGTTGGCGAAAACAGATATGTTTTAGCAAGCAACGTTTTAGGTAACTCACGTACCTTTAAGCAAGACGCTGAAGTTTACCAAGGAGACGGTAGTTTAAACAGTAGCTGGAAGACTTACAAGAAAGGTTCCCCAGTTAAGACATACGGCCCTAAGCATTCTATTAACGGTGAAGACTACTACAGAGTTGGTAAAGACGCTTACGTTAAGTCTGAAGTGTTCAAATAATAAATACGCCAAAAATAAACTAGGAATATAAACCTAGTTTATTTTTGGCATCTTTTATTAATGATAAAATTATAGTATCAAAAGTATTGTGTTTTAGAATTTGGAGAAGAATTATGAAATTAAGGAAAAAGCTAGGTATGATATTCGGTATAGGAATATTGTCCTTAACCCTATCTTCCTGCAGCAATATTACCAACTGGGAATTATCGATGCGTTCAAAGATTGGTGCTTTACCTCTTACAGTGTCAACTTATGATTCAAATGGGCAAAAGATCGATCAAATTAAAGCCAGATCAGTAAATATTCATACTGATAAGAAAATGTCGCAAAAAGATGATAAGGGTAAGGAAGATTCTAGCGTTATTGATGTTGACTACGGTCATAACAGAATGATCCATGTAGGTTCTACTTTAATCGCATATGAAGGCCTTAAGAACTATCAAGATGCATTTAGCAAGCACACTAATATTAACGATCAAAATCATGCTGTACCAATCTTGAATACCATGTATCAAAACTTTAAGAATGATTGGTCAGGAGATTCTAAGGTTGTTATGATTAGAAGTCAGTTAGGGATGCCTGTTGCAGTCTTCGCCGGTAAAAAAGTATCAATTCATAAGAGTGATATGAAGAAATCAACTCAGTTTGTAATCGATGGACATCGTTTATTCGTCTACCGTGCTGACTATACCGTTTACCCTGTTGCAAGCCTTAAGAAGTAAAAGCTTTACATAATTAAAAATATAAAAACCATGTAATGTATTTAGCATTACATGGTTTTTCATTTATATGCTTTCTAGAAATTGATTAGCCTCATGTCGTTCTTTAAAATGATAAAGTTTAATATGGGGATGCTGCGATAAAGCCATTATAATCTTAGGCTTTTGCTTGACAGGAAAAGCACGGATGTAATCCATGAATTCAGGATCTTCTTTTTCTTCTATCCACGGCATATCTGGTCTTTGCATCCCTCGACGACTTCTTACACCATCTAAGCATGTCTGCACATCATAATCTAAAAAGAAAACTGTATCACAACGATTAAGTCGTTTATCAAATAAGTAATTACTATAATTACCATCCATAATCCATTTGGGCTTTGATAATGCCTTTTCTATCTTTTGAGTAAACTCTTCTGGTGAAACGGTAGTCTTATCTGCCTTCCAAAACAATCTATCTAGATAGACAATAGGTAAGTTTATCTTTTGTTGCAGCTTACGTGTGAATGTACTTTTTCCTGCTCCTGGTGAGCCTATAACCATAATTCTTTTCATTTTATTTACCGATAAAAAAGAAAGAGAGAAATCCATACTCTCTCTTTCCATTAAAGCTACTCATTAATTAAAGCGTTGAATGAATCGTTAGTTTCTACAATGTCACCCATTAATTGGTTAACCCAATTATTAAGTTTATCGTTATCATAGTTTTCAAGGCCGCCTTCAGTATCACCGATATCAGCAATACCATTGTTAAAGTCGACCATTTCTGTAATTAACTTTTCTGCAAAAGCTTTAGTTGAACCTGCAAAATTATTTGCAAAGTTGTTAACATCGCCATAAGCATCAGTGATATCACTAAAAGCCTCAACAGTCTTACCAAATATATCACTCAAATTATTAATATCTTCTTGAGTTGGAACTGTTAATTCTTCATCCTCATTATTAAGTTGTTCGTCCAAACGCACACCAATATCGTTTAAAACTAAGTGTCCATCATATAGACGATTTAGCAACTTAATACCACTAGGATTTCTTGCTTGAAAGTTTACTTCAATTTCTTCTGTCATAATTTTCATCTCACTTATAGGTTTTTCTTTATTGTACAATTTTTAAATAAAAATTACCATTTTATGCTTGATCATTATGGCCAAACAGCTTAGAATAAGCTATTGAAAGCTGTATTGTACTATACAACCTTCAAACTATTTACAGTATTGCGTAATTTGCTACAGGCAAGTTGACCATATTGGAATAGCTAATCAATGTTTGCCACAACTGGCATGCTAAGATAGCGTTGCTGGTATCCCAGTTGTGGTAAAATGATTTCCTGATTTGCCTTTTTTATAAATAATGCTTTATGATGATTACTAAAGATAATTGTTGTCGGTATTAGGAATAAACAAGTTGAATTAGTATTTATTAACACCTATCTGTTTAGATAGGTGTTTTTATTTTTATGATATAATTTTTAGAGAAACATTTGTTTGCAAAGGAGTAAAACATGGAAACTGCTAAATACCTCGAGCGAATTCAAATTGAATTAGATAAAATGCCAGATTACGTTAAACAATATAATCTTGGAACTAATCATTCATTAACCACTACATATCAATATTTAACGGAAATTCGTCGATTCTTAAGTTGGTTGCGCAAAGAAGGCATTTCTAATGCTCCCGATAACAAACACGTCACAACGGATACGCTAGCTTCACTGCGACGCAATGATGTGATGCTTTACATAGATTATTTAGGTCATACTAAAAACAAACAGGGACATTTAAATTCACCTACTACGATCAATCGCTCAATCAATGCATTAAGATCTCTTTTTAAGTTCTTAACAATTACGGCTGATAACAACAACGGTATGTCCTACTTTGACCGTAACGTAATGCTCAAGATTAATTCTTTAAACGATACAAAAACTCTGAACTATCGTGCTCACGTCTTAGCCTCTCATATGTACACTGGAAATCTAAAGTTTGAATTCTTAAAGTTCATTGATCACGATTACGAAAGCAAATGTAATAAGCAAGCTAAGCCTGGCTTTAAAATGAACAAAGAAAGAGACATGGCTATCATTGCTTTGATATTAGGCACCGGTATCCGTGTTTCTGAGTGCGCTGGGGTTGATTTACAAGACCTCAATTTAAAAGATGCTGTTTTAGATGTAACACGTAAAGGTGGTCAAAAAGACAGTGTACCTATTGCAGAATGGACCTTAGATTATATTCAAAAGTATAAGAATATTCGAATGGATCGTTATTCCGCTGATCAAAAAGAGACAGCATTTTTCTTAACTAGATGGCACCATCAAACTCGAAGAATCACTACCAACGCAATTGAAAAAATGGTAAACAAGTATTCTGCGGCTTTTGGTCACCCTCTTACACCTCATAAATTACGGCATACTTTGGCTTCAGAGTTATATGAGGTAACCAAGGATCAAGTATTGGTCGCTCAACAACTAGGCCAAAAAGGCACAACGGCTACTGATCTCTACACACATGTTGATCAAAAAGTACAAAGAGCAGCATTAAATAAAATTTCTAGTGAAGATTTAAAAGAAGATAAATAGCATATTGTGCTTTACTATAGTAGATTTGTTATTAACTCATTTTGAGCAAAATATGTTTAATAATATTTTTATTATTAAATTGCTTAGCACGCTTATAATAACATAAATATTATCGGACTAATTTATATAAAATATATTGATTACATTCTTGTTATCACACATAAATACAAAAAGAGCGGAGACTTTTTCTTGTCTTCGCTCTTTTCTATTTTTAATTATTCAAATCTAATTTATCAATGTCTACCATCCAAGCAATCGCAATTGATTTTTCACCCAAGTGAGTAGCGATTACTGGACTAAACTCTGCTACATCTACAGGCTTACCAGGGAAATTATCATTCACAAATTGCTTAATTTCTTCTGCTTGTTTGAGGTCATTAGAGTGAAATACAAACAAACGCAGCTTATCTTTGTATGGTAGATCTGCAGTTTTCTTTAATGCTAGCTTTTCTACCTTAGATACAGCTCGCTTTAAAGATCTAATCTTATCAAAAGCTACAATTTTTCCTTCATCATTAAAGGTCAATAAAGGCTTGATTTGAAGCATGGTACCAATAAATGCACTTGCATTGCTCAATCGTCCACCCCGACTAAGGTTCTTCAAGTCATCAACCACAAACAATTCATCGATTGTTTCTCTAATTTCATCAAGCTTCTTAAGAATAGCCTGTGGTTCCATACCATTCTTGATCATTCTTGCAGCAGCTAATACCAAATAGCCTTGCAATCTTACAGTCATCTTAGAATCATATGGATATAAATTGTATTCAGGATTATTGTGTGCCATATTAACTAGGTTTTGGTAAAATCCTGAAATTCCGCTTGATAAAGTAATGGCAATGATTGCTTCATAGCCTTCACTGTGCAACTTATTGCATAGCTCAATCATTTTACCCATGCTAGGTTGCGAAGTCTTTGGAAAAGCAGCACCTCGTCTTTGCATTTCAAAAAGTTGTGCAGAAGTAATATTTACGCCTTCAAGATATTCCTTATCGCCGACAATTACAGGGATAGGCACTACGGTTATATTATTATCGCTAACTTCTTGTTTGGTTAAGACACTAGTACTGTCAGTAACTAATGCAATTTTCAATTTATTAACCCTTCCCATTTATTAAAATTCAATGCTTAATACAGAAAATTATAGCATAAAAGCATTGAATTACGCACCCTATTCTATCTTTTCAAGGGATGCAGATGTATGGGCGATTTCATTTAGTTGCTTAATAAATAAAGTCGATGCATCTTGGTCTAGATAAACGAACAGATTTTTTTCTATTTCAGCAAGCACACTTTTTAATTCTTGTGCTTTTTCCATTCCTTCATCATTTAGACTGACTATCTTGCTAGAGTCCTTTTCTGAACGCGTAACTTTTATATAATTTTGAGTCTTTTTTTGTTGTAATTGACGACTCAAAGTAGATAAAGAAATATTCAAAGCCTCTGCCAATTTACCCATTGCTAAAGCTTGATTATGCGTTTCATCAAAGTAAAGCAAAATTCTTGTTTGTGAAATATTTAAACCACATTTGTGATTAATTTCCTTTTTGATTTGATCTGCGATTGTACTAAAAAATAATACATCCATATATATGTCCTTTTTTCTCCAAAGTAGTGTTTGTCATAGTTGTATTTTATCATTTAATAGTGGCTTTGATAATACCATTTAAGAACAAACTTTCATATTACATCCTTGTTTCACCATGTGAAACAATTTAATATTAATAATTTTATAATATTTGTGAAACATAATAATTATAGTTTTAGGCTTATATATAAGAAATAATTTATAGTTGATATAAACATTTATATTTTAGAAAAAGCTAAATTATTGCTATAATATTAGACGTATTTTGAGGTGATATATATGGCATTTGATGGATTATTTATCCATAGTTTATTACAAGACTTGGCTCCTACCCTTGTAGACAGTCGCTTATCAAAAATTTACCAACCATTTGATCAAGACTTAGTTTTAATCTTTAGAAAAAATAGAAAGAATTATCAATTCTTGATCTCAGCTAATGCACAATATCCAAGAATGTACTTAACTGATCAAACAATTGCTAATCCAGATAAAGCTCCTATTTTTGTAATGGTGCTGAGAAAGTACTTAGAAGGTTCAGTTTTACAATCTATCGAGCAAGTTGGTTTAGATCGTATTATAAACTTCCATTTCAGCAATCGAAATGAACTTGGTGATCAAGTTAAGCTTGTTCTTTCTGTAGAATTAATGGGTCGACACAGTAACGTTATTCTTTATGATCAACAAGATAATCATATTATTGACTTATTGAAGCGAATTAACCCTGATGAAAACAGAGCTAGAATTCTTTTACCAAAAGCAAAATATGAATTACCTCCTTTAAAGCCAGGTTTAAATGGATTAACTTTGTCCGAAAATGAATTCAAACAATTGAGTTCTAAGTATCGACCTGATGAACTCGCTAAACAAATGGATGGTTTAGATCGTGACGACCGTAATGAATTAATCGGTTATCTTGAAGATGATTACAGCTACTCATCGTTTAAGACATTTTTTGATCAATTCAACAATCCACGCGCTTTTGTTTTAAAAACTCCTAGAAACAAAAGAAAAATTTTCTGCTACCTTCCTTATCATTTGGATCTTGAAAAAGAGAGTTCAAATCCAGATTTAAACAAAGGACTAGATGAATTCTATGAATACCAAGCAACACGTGATTGGGTAAAGCAACGTGCTAGTCAAGTTGAACGAGTTGTTAAAAATGAACAAAAGAAACTAACCAAAAAAGTTAAGAAATTAGAGAAACAACTAGACTTAGCTGAAAATTCTGAGGGTTACCGGATTAAAGGTGAAATCTTAAACGCAAATCTATCTCAAGTAAAACCAGGGATGACTAAAGTATCATTACCTAACTACTATGAGAACAATGCACCAATAGAAATAAAATTAGATCCCGCTCTCTCCCCTGCTCGTAATGCTCAAAAGTATTTTACTGGCTACAAGAAATTACGAGATTCTATCAAGCACGTTAATGAACAAATCAAAATTGCTAAGGAAAACTTACGTTACTTTGATTCAATTCAAACAGCGATTGATAATGCAGATCCACAAGATATCGATCAAATCAATGATGAGTTAATCAATCAAGGTTACATTCGAAAGCAAAAGAAGAACAGACGTCGCAAGAAGATCACTGAACGTAACTTGAATGAATTCAAACTTTCATCTGGTAAGCACGTTTTAGTTGGTAAAAACAATTATCAAAATGATTGGCTAACTTTAAAGAAAGCCAATAAATCCGACTATTGGTTCCACGTTAAGAACATGCCTGGCTCTCACGTAATTTTGCGTGATGATCAACCATCTGATCAAGATATTAAAGAGGCAGCAGAAATTGCAGCATTCTTCTCTAAAGGGAAAGATTCCGCTCACGTACAAGTTGATTATGTTCAAGACAAAAGAGTTAAAAAACCAAATGGCGCAAAACCTGGTTTCGTAATTTATACAGGGCAGAATTCAATTGAAATTACTCCTCATGAAGATGATGTAATGTCTAAAAAAATTGAGAAAAAATAAAAGGACACGCTCGAAAGCATATCCTTTGTTAGAAGCAAAATCATTTTTAGATTTTGCTTCTTTTATTTTGCTCTTAATTAAATTGGCTGTGTTGTCAAAGCAAGAGATTCCAAAACATCTAAAATCAATTCAGCAGTTTCGATACTAGAAAAGACTGGAATATGTGTATTCAAAGCTTGGTCTCTAATTCGCAATGCATCCTCACTGGCAGCATCAGATAAGTTAGTAATATTAACAACCATGACAATTTTATGCTGTCTAATTTTGTCTAGCAATTTGCGTGGATCATCGTGAACCTTCTCAACTACTCCAGTTGTGATGCCAGCTTCCGCAAACATATTCGCAGTACCTTCTGTTGCAATTAATTTGAATCCTAATCTATCGAATCTGCGCGCAAGGTCAGTTACCCTTTCCTTATCTTCATCTCTAACAGAAATAAAGATAGTACCATAACTAGAAATATGTAAATCACTTGCTTCATATCCTTTGTACAAAGCTTTAGCTAAATGAGTATCTCGACCCATTACAGAACCAGATGATTTCATATTAGAGTCAAAAGTATTTCCACTACTATAGTTTAAGAAAGAAAATACTGGCATTTTAATATGAATGAAATTGCTTGTCTTCCATAAACCATTAGGGTAACCCATCTCATTCAAATTTTTACCGATCAATACTTCAGTCGCACATGCAGTAATATCCTTATTCAAAGACTTAGATAAAAATGCCACATTATGACCTGCATATGGTTTGATCTGTAATAAGTATAAATTATCTCCCACAAACAAGAAGTGTAAATTGAAAATTCCTCGTGTCTTTAGTTGCTTAATTAGCTTGATAGATTCCTTTTCAATCTTATCTTGTTGTTCTAGTGTCAAATTTTGTGGTTTGATAACAGCAATAGAATCTGAAGCATGCGACCCTGTTTGTTCCAAGTGTTCAATAATACCTGGCAAAGTTACATTCTCTCCATCAGAAACTGCAGTTACTTCATATTTATTACCCTCAATGAAACGAGAAACCAAAATTTTATCAAGCTGGTTTTCATTCAGATATTTTTCAATTGCAGGTACATCATACACAACAGCAGATTTCTGCTTGCTTTCCTTATTCATTCCACCAATTAAAATTGGAAAACCATATTCATCAGCAAAGGCAAATACGTCGTCTGGATTTGTGGTATTTAATGATGGAACTCGCTTTAAACCAGAAAACTTTTGCTTTAATAAATCAGTAATCTTATCACAAGGATCAGAGACTGGGTTTTGACCAATCACATGCAAACCACACTCTTCTAACTTCTTACTCAATGCGCTTATTCTCTTACCAGAAAATTGCAATAGAACATCGGTGATCTTTTCTTTCCTAGCAACAGTCAGAATATTCTCTAATGTGATTGATTCAAAATAAACTCGATCTACATCTTTATTTCTAGAAGAAACAGATTCATCATTATTAGAAAGCAAAACGGTAACATAGCCATTCTTATGTAAAGTTTTAGCTGCATGAGCAATCATATAATCGAACTCACTAGTAACTGAAACTTGCAGTGGCAACATACCTAAAATCAGGATCTTTTTCTTTGCGTCCAGTGCATGAGCTTCATTTTGAACGTTATAAGCACTGTAGTATGCACAAACATTAGGTTTATAAACGCCTGCTGAACCATCAATCTTAAGGAATGATGGTTTCAAGTTGAAACGATCGATAATTCTATGAATATCATCTACAGAACGATCTAAAATCTTAGCCAATAAAGGATTGAAAAAGCCATATACCTTAGCTTCTTCAATTAGATCAGTAGAAAGACGATCTTTATTTTCAAAAAGCTTTTGCCCTATTTCAATAATATGCAAGAGCTTTTGGTAATAAATGGGATGCAAATGCGTGATCTCTTGCAATTTTGCATACGGAATTCCCTGATTAATTGCGGCTAGAAGATTAATTAAATGCAATTCGTTGGGGTGTATCAGATCACTTATTATTTCATCGTTAGATTTATGAATTTCTTTAACATATGCGTTCCATCCAAGCTCTAAATTGATCGTTGCATCAATTGCTTTTAAAAAAGCAGTTTCGAAATTACGACCAACACCCATGGCTTCACCACTGGCTTGCATTCGATTGTTTAACTCATAATGATTATAGCCAGACTCTGCAAAAGACCAATATGGCATCTTTATTGCAACAGCATCAAGCGTTGGTTCAATTGCAGCATTCAAACCAGACAATGGATCTGTAATTTCATTTAATCGATAGCCAATAGCTACTTTGCTTACAATATAGCCAACATCATACAAACCTATTCTTTGAGCCCAAACTGAACTCCGTGTTAAACGAGGACGAATAGTTAAAAGCTTCGATTTTATTTGAGTCCCATGATGCTTAACAGCATAATGAAAGCTGGCAAAACCAACAAGATCCAAATTGTCCGCAATTCTTTTAACAGCTTCACGTAATTCCTGAATGTGATCATTATTCAAGGTCAAAGAAGGCATTACTATAGCTGAATCACCAGAATTAATAGCAACTGATTCCATCGATCCAGCAAAATTAGTAAATACCACATTGCCATCTTTGTCACGAATCACATCAACAATTATTTTTTCCCAGGCTGAAAGATCTTCAATCAAACGATAATTTTTCCAAGTGAAATTATCATTCTGACTTTCGTTCTTAAAATAGGCAATTAATTCAGCTGCATCTTTAAATCTCAAATGCTCATTATGAGTAAAACGATTGTACTTAGTTACTAGAACCGGAAAAGTAATTCTTTGATTTAATTCTTCCGGAGTAATATTCAAATTATCAGGGATGCTTTGATTTAATTCCCAAGACTTACTGGTTTCGATGCCTAATTTTTCTAGGAACTCGGTTCTCTTTTGCTGATTACCCATTTGAAGAGTTCTAGAATTCAATGTCAACAACTGGATGCCCATTTGTTCCAAGATACCATCTTGCAATAATTTATGTGCAACTTTCAGACCATTAGTTGAACCGTAAGCTGTAATAATTGCATCAGGCTCTTCCATTCTCAAAATTCGTTTCAAGAAATCCAAAGTCATTGGCTCTAAGTAAACAGTAACATCTGGTCTTTTATCAGTAGAAATTGTAGCTGGATTAGGATTAACCAAAACAACTTCAATGCCTTCTTCGGTAAGTGCATCAATTGCCTCAGTTGCCATAAGATCCATTTCGGCTACACTTCCAATTAAAGTAGGTCCTGAGCCAATAATTAATACTTTATCTAAGTCGTTTTCTAATGGCATAATCTACTACTCCATCATTTGTACAAAATAATCAAAAATTTCATCAGCATCATGAGTTCCTGGTGCCCCCTCAGGATTAAAGGCTGTCGCAATGAGTTTGTCTTTTGTGTTCCAAAAGCCTGCCATCAAATCACTATGAAGGTCAAAATACTCACGATTCATATTCGTTTTAATACTATCAGGTGAAACTAATTGATTAATATTCATTGAAGTTTGCCAAATTTTATTAGTATTTTGTTCAATTACCGGATAATTGATTCCATTAAATTCTTGGGGAAGGTCTACTAATTCAAAATCTAAATAATCGCTTAGTGCCAAGAAGCCCAATCCGATTCCCAAAATTGGATACTTTCCATAGAACTTATCCAAAATAGGACTAAGTTGATTAATAACTTCATCTGGTTTACCTGGACCATTTGAAATAATAATTCCTTCAGGTCTTAAATTTTCAATATCAGCAGCACTAACGTTATATGGCAAAACAGTAGTGTTTACCTTTCTTAAAGATAAAGCTCTCAGCATAGAGTGTTTTAACCCCAAATCAATTACTGCTACAGTTTTACCTACGTTTGGGGATGCATAAGCATTTTTGGTAGACACCATGGCTGATTTATTTTTAGGTAAAACAAGTGCTTTAATTTGATCAAAAGCATGCTCATCGTCAGTATCCATAATGGAAGCCTTAATTGTTCCCTCTTCCATTAAACGATGGACTAAAACACGTGTATCCACCTTAAAAATAGCTGGAATTTTCTTTTCCTTTAGAAATGAACTCAAGTCTTCAAAGTTCTCGCTATCAGAGATATTTAAAGCAATATCATTAGCAATAATACCTTTTACTGTTGGATCAATACTTTCATAATCAATCGCATTAATCCCATTATTACCAATCATAGGAGAAGTAAACACTAGAATTTTCCCAGCATTAGTTGGATCTGTCAAAGCTTCTTGGTAACCAAAATTAGTTGTTTGAATTGCCAATTCACCAGTAGAAATAATGTTGGCACCTATACCCTCACCTGGAAAAGAAGTGCCATCTTCCAAAATCAAATAACGCTTCATTGTTATCACTTATTTTTTTCTAATTGAGCTAACGTTTCTTGAAAGATCTTAGGCGGTTCAACAGTAAATTCCATCCATTTACCAGTTCGAGGATGCTTAAATCCTAAAACCTTTGCATGTAAAAATTGACCGTTTCCTTTTAGCGTCTTACGTGGCCCATAAAGTGGATCACCTGCTACAGCATGTCCAATGTAATCAAGGTGAACTCTAATTTGATGAGTTCGTCCTGTTTCAAGTTGACATTCAATTAAGCTGTATCCTTTGAACTGTTTTAAAACTTTAAAGTGGGTAACCGCTTTTTTACCATTTGCCACAACGGCCATCTTCTTACGATCATATGGATTACGACCTATCGGTGCATCGATAGTCCCATTTTCTTCACTAAAATTACCATGAACAATTGCTCTATAAATTCGTTTATTGGTTTTACGAGCCAATTGATCTTCTAGTGATTCACGAGCCTTTGCATTCTTAGCAATCATCAGAAGACCAGAAGTATCTTTATCGATTCTATGCACAATCCCAGGTCTAAAACCTTCAGGGGATTTAGCCAAGTACTTTGTATGATACAAAAGCGCATTAACTAATGTATGATCTGGATGACCTGGTGCGGGATGCACCACCATGCCTTGCGGCTTATTAACCACAATCACGTCATCATCTTCATAAACGATATCAAGGGGAATATTTTCTGGAACAACATCCAATGGTTTTACCGCTGGAACATTGACTTCAACTTGATCCCCAACTTGCACTTTATAAGATACTTTTTCTTTCTTTTGATTGACCAAGATATTGTTGTCTTGAATCAATTCTTTAACTCTAGTTCTGGACAAATCTGGTATTTGCTCTGAAACAAATTTATCCAAACGACCATATTCATCTTTTACTTCAAGTAGATATTTTTTAGGCATCCGTATCTTCCTTATCTGCAAAAATAATTAAGTAAATGAAAATAATGATCACACCTACGGTAATTGCACTATCCGCAATATTGAAGATATTGAAGTGAATAAAATCTAATTGAAGCATATCAACTACATATTTTAAATGGATTCTATCGATAAAGTTACCAATAATTCCACCTAAAACTAAAGATAGGCCGACATCTAACAATGCATTCTTATATTTCTTATTAAAAAGGAAATATAAGCAAACACCGATTGCAATTACACTAATGAAATAAAAGATCCACATTTGACCGGTCAAAATATTCCAAGCAGCACCATTGTTTTGTAAATAGTTGAATGAAAGAATACCTGGAATAACTTGATGAACTTCACCTACTGTGTAGTTAGTAACAATATAATTTTTTAACCCTTGATCGGCTAAAACGATGAATAATGAAATTAATAAATATAAAAACTGCATTTTTAGAATAATCCGCTGATCTTACCATTATTGTCTACATCGATATCAAGAGCTGCTGGATGTTTAGGCAAACCTGGCATATCTAATACATGACCTGTGGTTACTACGATAAAGCGTGCACCATTCTTCAAACTTACACCTTTAACATGCAAATTAAAGTCGGTTGGTGCGCCTAGCTTCTTCTTATCATCACTAAATGAATATTGAGTTTTAGCAATAATTACTGGAAGCTTGTCTTTATCTAACTTATGTAAAGTTTGAATTTGTTTTTCAGCTTTTTCTGTATATTCAACTCCTGCAGCATGATAGATCTTAGTTGCGACTTTTTCAATCTTTGTCTTAATATCATCGTCATCGTTATAAGTTGGAGTTAAATCTGCTTTACCTGAGTCCGCTAAGGCCACAACTTCTTCAGCTGCTTTAACGCCACCCTTTGAGCCAGCATCATGATAGTTAACTACTTCAGCTTTAATACCTTGCTTTTCTACAAGTTCTTTTAAAAAGTTTAATTCATTTTCAGTATCTGAATCAAAATGATTAATTAAAACAATCACTGGAACATTGTATGAACGCATATTATTCATGTGACGTTCCAAGTTCTTAAAGCCTTCTTTTAATGCGTCCAAGTTTTCTTCATCCAAATGATCAGTTGAACCTAAAACTTGATATTTAAGTGCTCGCACTGTGGCAACAACTACTGCAGCATCTGGCTTTTTATCTAAGTGCTTTGAAACAAAGTCCATAAACTTTTGTCCACCCAAATCACTACCGAATCCAGCTTCAGTTAAAACGTAATCACTTAAGTGCATTGCCAAATTAGTAGCAATTACAGAGTTTGCACCATGAGCAATGTTAGCGAATGGGCCACCATGTACTAACGCTGGTGTATGTTCAAGAGTTTGTACTAAGTTTGGCTTTAAAGCATTAGACAAAAGTGCTGCGATAGCTCCTTGGAAACCAAGTTGTTTTACGTAAACTGGTTGATCATCTTTGGTGTATCCTACGAGCATATCACCAATTCTTGTCTTAAGATCATCAATATTATTAGCCAAACATAAAATGGCCATCAATTCATTAGCAACAGTAATTGCAAAGCTTGATTGGTGTTCAATACCATTAAATTTGGAACCTTCACCCACAGTGATTTTTCTTAAAGCACGATCGTTTACATCAAGACCACGCTTTAACAAAATACGATCAGGATCGATGTTGAGACTGTTATCTTGATAAATGTAGTTATCAACCAAAGCAGCTAAAGTATCAATTGCGGCAGTTAAAGCATGCATGTCACCAGTAAAGTGCAAATTAATGTCTTCCATTGGGATAATTTGTGCCATACCACCACCTGTAGCACCACCTTTAAGACCAAAAACAGGTCCCATTGAAGGTTCACGCAATGCAATGATGGTATTCTTGTGCAATTGGTTCTTAATAGCGTCTCCTAAGCCAATTGTAATTGTTGACTTTCCTTCTCCTGCTGGTGTTGGAGAAATAGAAGTTACCAAAATCAACTTGCCGAAGTGTTTATTTTGGCGAATACGATTAATTGCTTGCCAACTAATTTTAGCCTTATCGTAGCCATATGGTTCAAGATCTTCCTTCTTTAAATCAACCTCAGCGGCAATTTCATTGATAGGTAATTCTTTGGTTTCTTGTGCGATTTCAATATCTGATTTCATTAAATTAACTCTTCTTTCTTGAAATTACTAAAATAGAATAGTTTTGAACTTCACCTTTTAACTGATAGATTTGAAAGCAACGCCATTTTGCACGTAAAATAGGTTCATTTACGTTAATTTTTGTACGGTATGGCAACTTCAAGTTAAATTGATTTTTATTCTTTGCTAAATAAGAAAACAGCCATGTATAAACCAATAAGATTGTAAAAATAAGTCCAACTACTATTCCAGAAATACTAATTGCCTTATTCCCTTCGTAGCCAAGAATCATAGCTATAAAAAGAATAATTAGGAGCCATGAATAATAAATTATTCCAGCAAGTCCTAAAAATATTAAATGCTGTTTAGATTTTAGAATTTAGATCACGCCCTGTTTATCATTTATTCCTATTGTAACAAATATAGCTAAAATAAGAGAGTATGTTTTGAAACATACTCTCTTTATTTAATATTTAATTTTTACCTGTAAATTAGTATGATCACTCGTATCATACAAAGTTTCTAGATACAATCTAAACTCAGGATGGTGCGCAATTAAAGTTTTATACGCTTTGGATGCATGAATTTTATTTAATTCACTAACTTTCAAATGATTGTGTCCATTAAAGAAATGATAATTCATCCAGCCAAATAACTTACCCATTGCCCGAACCAAATCTATGTCATCATGATACTTATTTAATTCACTTTGCATCATATCTGCTGAAATACTTCCCAGTTGCAAATCCTTTAAGTATTTATGGAAGTGCACTAAAGTATAATCTTGTTTTTCTTTTTCGGTTAGATACCGTGTCATATCGAAATTTCTTCTAATATAGGTAATATGACGTGAATGAACACGCACTACTCCATATCCTTGATCATTTGAACAAAAACTAGAAGTAACAATTTCGGTAGTTGGCGTTGTCCCTTGCGGCCCCATAATATTTTGTGCATGAATATGACCTGAAAAAGCTAATTTTACATTGTATCTTGCACAAAGACGGCGTAATTCAACTGCATCATCGACAACATACCCTTTATTTACTGCTGGATTATGTGCATATAAATTATGATGCATGAAAAGAATAGGACGCAAATTATGCTCTTGCGCATAACGAAATTGCTTTTCTATCCATTTCAATTGCTCTTTACCGATCATGCCACGAGTATGAGGAGCTTCCGTAGTCTCTTCTCTACCATAAATATTAGAGTCAGCTAAGAGCAGGAAATATTGTGGATTCAACTGAACACTGTATGCTAAAGAACTGTCATCTTCATCAGTAGCTTCACGATAAGATTTATCAAATATTGAGCGCCAGAACATAGGACTAATTTCACCAGCATAAAATTGTTTTTTGCCACGAAATTCTCTAGCCCAGCCATCAAAAATGTCATGGTTTCCAGGCAGAACTAAAACCTTGGTTTTCTTTAATGGTTTAAAAATCTCCGCAAATCGCTCTGCAGAAACTCTTTCTCCATTAAAAGTTACATCACCTGTTACGATAATAGCAGCAGGATTCTTTCGTTGAGCCATCCTCATAAAAGCAGATAATGCTGTTTCTTGGTGATACAAATCTTTCCCCTGACTTGTCTTCTGCATACGGGAAAAGGCCTGTCCTTCATCATGCAAACTATCAGCAATTAAATGGGTATCTGAAATAACCCAAAATTCTGTGTTCAGATCTTTTGTAATCATTTTTACCTTCTATTAGCCCAATATTGGTAGAAATCTACTCTTAAGTTACCGTTGAATAACTTCCGCTTCTTAGTAGCTTTGGCACCAAAACACTTTTCAAAGTTAGGATCAGCAGTTAAGTAGTATTGACTAAATGAATCCAATGGTCGTAATACTTCTCCCATTTGCTTATACAACTCTTCTGCTGATTCACGGTCTTTAAGTCGCTTACCATATGGAGGGTTAGCAATAATAATTCCGTTCTCTAAATCAGTTGTAAAGTCTTTCACCGCAACTTGTTTAAAACGAATATCTTGCAAGACACCTGCATTATGTGCATTCAACTTAGCAATTTCCAGAACAGATTGATCAATATCACTAGCCCAAATTGGTGCTTCTAATGGCTTCACTTCTGCTTTTGCCTTAGCTAAAGCTTCTTTATGCAGATCTGTCTTAAACCAATCAAAACCATCAAAAGCAAACTTACGCCACGTACCTGGTGCAATATTTTTAGCAATTAATGCTGCTTCAATTGCCAAAGTACCTGAACCAGTCATTGGATCAATCAATGGATGTGTACCATTATAAGGAGTCAACTTTAACAAACCTGCCGCAAAGTTTTCCTTTAAAGGAGCACCACCATGTTCTACACGATAACCACGTTTAAATAAACTGGCACCTGTAGTATCCAATGATAAACGAGCAACATTTTTATAGATATGAACATCTAAAAGATATTCATTACCGGTTTCTGGCAAAAAGCCACGACGGTGATATTGATCTATCATCTTATTAACGATTGCTTTTTTAACGATAGATTGAACATCTGGTTCTGAGTGGAGCTTAGATTTAACTGCTCGACCTTGTACAGGGAACTTAGCATCAACAGGCAATAATTCTGCCCAATCATAATCATAAGTTTCATTGAATAAAGTATCAAAATCAGTTGCTCTAAACTCCTTGAGCAAAATTTTGACTCTATCAGCCGTTCTTAACCATAAATTGGTTTTAACAATATCTTCTTGAGTTCCTTTAAAAAATACTCGACCATTTTCAACACGAGTTTTATAACCCATGCTTTGCAATTCTTTATTAACGACGCTCTCAAACCCAGCGCCCATTGTTGCGTAAAGTTGATATTCTTTCATTCTTACTCTTTCGTTTATTTATTATCAAAATAAAAAGAGCTGGACCAAAAGCCCAACTCTGCCGGTGTGAATCTCTATAAGCCACGTTTTGTTCCAGTAATTTTTGGCGAAATTACCTTCAGTAGTCATCTATCTTTATTGCAAAAGCAACAACTCGGTCTTTGGTTCATTTTCTTAGACCGAAGCTCCCCCACCAAATTTGGGTTTCACGCTCGCAGGGTTTACCTCGTTCCACCAAGATCATTTCTGACCTTGCTTCGTCACTGTGGCACTTTTCAGGATAGTAATGCATGTCATAAGATTTAGCACTTTTTCCGCCGTAAAAGTTAAAAAGACTTTTCTCCAGCTTATTAGGCTGAATACGATCACTACAAGCATCGCAGCTTGTGCGTGCGTGGACTTTCCTCAACTAACAATAGTTAGCCGCGCCTACTCGAAATTCACACTGTTAATCATTATAGCAAAAATTAATGCTTTAAGCCATACACATGTTGCTCAAGATTATAAACTTTTCTTTCCAGGGTAGAAATTCTTTGAATAATTGCCATATTGGTTGAAATTTCACCTTGACCATCATCTTCTTGAGCAAAATTAGAAACAGTAGCTGATCTTCTGTGACTTGGAGTATAAGTCTTAAGCTTTTCTTCGTCTTTTTGTTCAGCTGCAACTGTCTTCTTTTCTTTTTGCTTTTCATCCATTAATTGACGTTGCAACGTTCCAATTTGACCGTACAAATCTTCAATTAATTGCTGAAAAGTTTCATAATCAGAAATCACTTGATCTAGATATGCATCAACTTCATCTGGATCATAACCTTTTACTTTACTTCTAAATTGTTTCTTTAATATATCTTGTGCAGATAGTTTTATATCATTTAAATTTGCCATCTTACTGACAACTCCTTTACATTCTCTTTTATTTTAGCAAAAAGATAGTCTACTTAAAACAAATATACCGGCTTTAATAAAACTTTTAACTATTCAGAGAAATTAGAACTTTGATGATTTTCTTGATATTCTTCAGCTGCATCTTGTAAATCATAAAAATCAATTAAATCTAATGGATATTCTTTGGTTTCTTGGTATTTTTGGATTAAATTATAGTCATATTTCGGTTTGCCGGGATGCTCTGGATCATAGATCATCATAGCCCGATCGGTATGCTGAACCATAAAGTTTTGATAATTGCGTAATTGTACGGGACTTTGATACGGCGTATTTGAAGTAGAAGCAAAAAAGTCCACTTTTTCTTTTAAATTAATGTATTTTGCCTGATTATTTTCGTTCCAGCGATTGGCAAATTCTTCATAGGGAATCATAATTGATGTTCGAACAGGATATATTTCTTCTAATTCCAAGCCAACTTCGGCAGCCCATTGTTCTACTCCCAAGTTGGCGCCTGTAATAATCCAATCCAACTGTCCTTCTTCAATTAAACTGACAAAATAGTTTTTTAGGGCATATTTTATTACAGTAATTTTTGGATCCCGATCACCAAAGACATTCAATTCATAGGAACGATATCCAGTCACCCATAAACGCTGCATTATTGTAAGCGCCCCCTAATATATTCAAAAATCCAGTCTTTATTGCTATAATGCTAACAGGAGTGAGGTTAATGGTCAAATATCCAAGCGGTAGTTTAGCCGCATTTAGAAAACCAGTAACAAAAAAAGAAGAACATGCTACTGTTCGGCGCTCATATAAACACAGAAAAGGCGTTAACTTTTCTGATCGTGGTATGACTTTAGAGCAGAAAATAAATGAATCTAATAAATACTATTTAATGGAAGAAATAGCAGTTGTTCATAAAAAGCCAACCCCAATTCAAATTGTTAAGGTTGACTATCCTAAGCGTTCAAAGGCAGTGATTAGAGAAGCTTATTTTAGACAGGCTTCAACCACTGACTATAATGGCGTATACAAAGGTTATTATCTCGATTTTGAAGCTAAGGAAACAAGAAATAAAACAAATTTTCCTTTGAAAAACTTTCATGATCACCAGATCTTCCATTTAGATGAATGTTTAAAACAACAAGGAATTTGTTTTACAATTATTAGATTCGCTAGTTTAGAGAGGTATTTTGTAACTCCTGCTAGCTTTGTAATCCATGCCTATAGAGAAAAGGACAAAAGTTCAATGACTTTAAAGGAAATTGAAAGCCATTCTTACGAGATTAAGAGTGGCTTTCGACCTACCTTGCCTTATCTTGAGGCAGTCGATAAATTAATTGCAGATAGGAAAAGTGAATAATGGAAGACAATAATAATATGAAACGCGAATCACGAAGAGACTATCATGGACGAAGGTCTAATGGTAGTCGCTTATGGGTAAAAATCATTAAATGGATTTTTCTTATTGTGCTTTTAGTAGTGGTCTCAGGTATTGGGCTCTTTGCTTTTTATGCAAAAGATGCGCCTAATATTAGTCAAGATCAATTACAAAGTGGGGGTACCTCTGGACTCTACACTAATAATGGTAAGTTTTTGCTTTCACTTGGTTCTGAAAAGAGAATTTACGTTAAGAATAAGGATATTCCACAACAACTTAAAGATGCTGTTGTTTCCGTAGAAGATAAACGTTTCTATAAGGATCGTTTAGGTGTAGACCCTATTAGAATTGTTGGTTCAATGCTTACTAATGTTAAAAGTAATAGTATTGCTGCTGGTGGTTCTACTATTACTCAACAGCTAGTTAAGTTGACGGTGTTCTCAACTGCTGCTTCACAGCGTACCTTAAAGAGAAAGGCACAAGAAGCTTGGCTAGCCATGAAAGTACAACACGAATTTAGCAAGGATCAAATTTTGGAATTCTATGTTAATAAAGTGTTTATGAACTATGGTAACTACGGAATGGGTACCGCCGCAAATTACTACTACAATAAGACACTTAAACAATTGGATTTGGCTCAAACTGCTTTAATTGCGGGGATGCCTAATGCCCCTGTTGCTTATGACCCTTACCTATATCCACAAAAAGCCAGATATCGTCGTAACGTTGTTTTAAAGACGATGCTAGAAAATGATAAGATCACTAAGAGTCAATACAATCTAGCTATTAACGAACCAATCAATAAGGGCCTTCGTCCTAGACATTCTAATAATGAATCTAAGATCAGAAAGATTGATGATCCATATATCAAAGAAGTTATCTCTGAAGTTAAAAGCAAGGGCTTTGACCCATATAATGATAACTTGAAGATAACTATCAATATTGATCAAAATGCTCAAAACAAGCTTTACAAGTTGGCAAACAACGGCTCTGTCCCTTTCACTAATAATAAGATGCAAGTTAGTGCTACTGTGGTTGATCCTAACAACGGTCACGTAGTTGCTATCTTGGGTGGACGTCACTTACCTTCCGTTCAATTAGGTCTTGACCGTGCTGTACAAACGGGAAGATCAACTGGTTCTTCTATCAAGCCTGTGTTAGATTACGGTCCAGCAATCCAATACTTAAATTGGTCAACAGCTAAAATGATTGATGATAGCAAGTACGTTTACCCTGGTACTAACATTCAACTTTATGACTGGGATAACAAGTATGATGGCTTAATGACCATGCGTAAGGCTTTGGAACAATCAAGAAACGTTCCTGCCGTTAAGACACTTGCTGAAGTTGGTGTTAAACGTGCTTCTGCCTTTGCTCGTAGAATGGGCGTTAATGTTCCTGCAAGTTCTGGTTTATCTGTAGCCATTGGTGCTAATGCTTCAAGTTTACAAATGACTGGTGCCTACAGTGCCTTTGCTACAATGGGTATTTACCACAAGCCTCAATTCGTATCTAAGATTGAAACTCCTGATGGTTTAACTAGAAATTATGACTCAAACGGTGTCCGCGTTATGAAGAAGTCAACGGCATATATGATTACTGATATGCTTAAAGGCGTAATCAAACGTGGTTCTGGTACAAGTGCTAAAATTGCTAATTTATATCAAGCTGGTAAAACTGGTACTGTTAAATATTCAGATGAAGATTTAGCCAAGTATCCTGGTTATAATTCAACACCAAAAGATTCTTGGTTTGTCGGTTACACCAGATCATATGTAATGGGCGTTTGGACTGGTTATGATAATTTGAAGGACGGTACTATTTCTGGTGTTGGTCAACAATCTGCCCAATTGCTGTACAAGAGCATGATGACTTACCTTATGAATAACAAGCCAAACTTAGATTGGAAACAACCTAAGTCAGTTGTAGGAGCAAGAATTGTTAACAATTCTAACCCACCTGAAGTTGCTTCAAGTGGTGGTACTTGGCAATTATTCGTTAGGGGTCACGCCCCTGCCGGAGTTGGTAACAGTGCAACTAGTTACGATGAAGATGATGAAGAAACTGATAGTAGTGATAATACTGGTACTACTAATTCACCAGCAACTGCTGAAAGCAGATCTTCATCAAGTAGCGAGAATGGTTCAACGAATCAATCTAGTCGAAGCCAAAGAGCTTCTTCTGAACAAAGTCGTGCACAGTCTTCCTCATCATCCCAGGCTCAAAGCAGTGCAACGTCTAGATCTGAAAATAATGGTGGTGGTCGACGCGAGCAAGAAAATTCTAGTTCAAATAATCAATAATATATTTTTTGAAAGTCAAACTGTAATTTGCAGTTTGGCTTTTTGTTTACTTTTGTTTTTGTTTGTCTGCTGGAACGGAGTGAAAGCAGACTTTTTTATTTTTTAAAAATAAATTTAGTAACAACTGACTTGATAATATTTTTGTAAAAAAGAAGCAATGTTTTTCATTGCTTCTAAAAAGATTATTTTTGTGAGTTTAAATAAGAATATGGATCGCCTTTTGCTCTTGAAGGCATTGTATAACGACCAAACAGAATCATTGCGTGATGAGTCTTAATCCATTCATCTTTTGGCAAAATTGATTCCAATCTTTTTTCAACTTCATGTGGCGTTGCTTTTTCATCTACAATATGAAACTTCTTGGAAATTCTTGAAACATGCGTATCTACTGCAATAGCCGGAACTCCATAGCCTTCAGCTAGTACAACGTTAGCAGTCTTCTCTCCTACTCCAGGCAAAGTCATTAAGGTCTTTTTATCTTTAGGGACTTGGCTATCATACTTGCCTACCAAAATTTGAGCCGTAGCTTTTAAATGTTTAGCCTTAGATCTATACAAGCCAATCGTCTTTATCTCTTCTTCAATTTTTTCAATTGGTGCAGCTGCTAAACCTTCGGGGGTCGGGAATTCTTTGCTAAATTTTGGCATTACTCGATTAACCATTCGATCCGTTGTCTGTGCACTCATCACAACTGCACATAACAAATGGAACTTACTATCCCATTGCAATTCTCCTTTAGCATCAGGATAAAGAGATAATATTTTATTTAAGACCTTACGAGCCTCATCGTCACTTAACAATTCTTCTGTCATATTATCTATTCCTCTTTAAAAACCTTTCAACTTCTTCTGGTGTTTTTAGATTATGTCTCTGCCAGTTAAGCAAAACACGGTCGATATACTTTAAAGAATAAGCCTGCGATAATACAGCCTCTCGTAATGCTAATTCTATAATTTCCGGATCATAATGGTCAACACTGAGCCATTGTGCAATTTCCTCACGCTCAATTGGACTCAAATAACGACCAAATTCCACTTCAACTTTTCGAGATAGATAATTTAAAGGGCTATTTTCTAAATCGTTTGTAACAGCTACAGTTTTATCCTTTTTATTGTCCTTAATTAGAATATTTTGATCAATATAATTGTCTAAGACATCATATAACTTATTTAGACTATATTTATTGCCAATTTTATCTTGATCATCAGTCGTTTGTTCGATCGTTAAATAATTACGATCAATCAACCTCTGAATCAAATTACTAACATCCGTAACCGATAGATTGGTATTGGCAGCTATCTTTTCATTCGAGGGGAAAGATTCACCACGCTGATTAAAGGCTTCAAGTTGGATGATTAGCAGTAGTTCTGCATCACTAATATTTAATCGAGGATAATATGCTATTAAGCCGTTCTGCAAAGTAGTAAACCCTAACGCACGGTAGTCATTAAATTGCAAAATAATTTTCCTTTCAAAAACAAAAGTTGAACTAACAAATAGTCCAACTTTTGTTTAAATATCTAATTTTTAAATGCTAATTAAGGTTGCATTCTGTTGATCAATCTTGGGAATGGAATTGCTTCACGGATATGGTCAAGGTGACAAACCCAAGCAATAGTACGTTCAAATCCCATACCGAAACCAGAGTGAGGAACACCACCGAATTTACGTAAGTCAAGGTACCATTGGTAATCTTCGAGGTTAAGACCTGCGTCCAAAATTTGTTGCTTCAAAACTTCGTAATTACCTTCACGTTCTGAACCACCAAAGATTTCACCGTAGCCTTCAGGTGCAATAACATCGGCACATAAGTATTCCTTAGGATTGTCTGGGTTCTTCTTCATGTAAAATGGCTTGATAGAAGTTGGATAGTTGACAATAAAGACAGGACGATCGTATTGTTCAGAGATGTATCCTTCATCAGGTGCTCCGAAATCGTCACCCCATTTGAAGTCTCGACCAGCATCTTGAAGCATCTTTACAGCATCGTCATATGGAAGACGAACGAAGTTACCTTCAGTAGTTGGACGAAGCTTTTCTGGATCTCTACCTAAAATCTTAAGTTCGTATTCATTCTTGTCCAAAACTTGCTTAACCATGTAAGCTAAGTATCTTTCTTGAAGATCGAGAGATTCGTCTTGGTGCATCCAAGCCATTTCAGGTTCCATCATCCAGAATTCAGTCATGTGACGACGGCCCTTTGATTCTTCCGCTCTAAATGTTGGACCAAAAGTAAAGATCTTGCCATAAGCCATAGCACCAGCTTCACCGTATAATTGACCAGATTGTGATAAGTAAGCATCATGGTCAAAGTAGTCAACGTGGAATAATTGAGTAGTACCTTCTGGAGCTGAGTGCATGAAAATTGGGGCATCAAACTTGATGAAGCCTTCCTTTTCAAAGAAGTCTACAGTAGCCTTAAACATAGTGTTTCTAATTTGCATAATTGCAAATGGCTTCTTTGATCTTAACCATAAGTGACGGTGATCAAGTAAGAAGTCAACACCGTGTTCCTTGTTACCAATTGGGTAGCCTTCGCTGTTTGAAACTACCTTCAAATCAGTAATTTGAATTTCGTAACCAAAGTGAGAACGTGCATCTTCGTGAACAATACCAGTAATATAGAAACTAGCTTCTTGTCTAAGAGTTTTAGCAGTTTCAAAAACTTCTTCTGATACGTCGTTCTTACGAACTACCCCTTGGAAAAATGCAGTACCATCACGTAATTGCAAAAAAATAATCTTTCCGCTTGATCGTTTATCTGTAAGCCAAACATGCATTTTCACTTCTTGGTCAACATGTTTGGAAGAATCTTTAATTGAAATCAATTCTGTCATAAAATTCCTATCCACCTTTTTATCATTTATACAATGTACATGATACCAAAGTTTCTACAAATTATCGACTTCTGAGATATCATTTCCATCTTTAAATTCATATAAAGTATAACCTAGATTGCCATTTTGTTTTTTATAGGCAACTTCCCAAACAGCTTCACCTTTGTACCAACCCAGATTAATATGATTAATTGTAGCATTTGAATGAAAAGATTTAAACTTATTTTTAATATTAGCTTCACTTACACCGCGCTTTGCAGGATATAAATAAGCTTTTTTAGAATTAGGCAAGTAAATGAAATAGTAGCCTTTACCTTTCTTATTTGTACCATTGATTGCGTAGCTACTGGTGCCACGGTCCAAATGATAATACTTAGAGATATTAGTAATTGGCGTTTTGCTTCTAGCTAATTGGGCTATTCTTTGATAATTTCCTCTACTCTTAGAGCCGGCATAGTAAAAAATCCCAATACTTACAAAGAAAGCAATAATAATTAACCCAATTACCCATGCTACAAATTTAATTGTTTGCCTTGTATCGTCTTGTATCATAACTATTTATTTCTTAACTTCTTCTTTAGTTCTTTTAGTGTTACTTTTTCTACCTTTACAGGAATAGCCTTCAAAAATGCATCCCCATAATTTTGGCTCCATATTCTTGGATCCAGAATAACGAATTGACCATGATCATGCTCACCGCGAATCAGACGTCCCATACCTTGTCTAAAGCGAATAATTGCACGAGGAAGACTATCTTTTTCAAAGACGTTAATTCCTTGATCCTCTAATTTCTTCTGCCTTAAGCGCACTTCAGGCTGTTCTGGAGACTCAAATGGAAGGCGTGCCGCAAACACAGTATCAATACCACAGTCATGGAAGTCAATTCCCTCCCAGAAACTATCAGCACCTATAATAATTGCTTTTTTAGCAATTACAAACCTTTTAGCAATTCGATTGTTTGAACCCGACATACCTTGAGCCAAAATTTCAAAATCTTTTAGTTCTGGTGCATTTAAAACTTCGGTAAAAACATCATAAATTTTATCAAGATTAGTCATTAAAACCAATACATGATTTTTATCCGCCAAATCATTAATCATAATTTGTGCGATTTCTTTTTGATAATCTTCACTATCTGGATTAGGCATATTAACTACAGCATAAGCTTCCAGATGCTTCTTCATGTTAAAAGTACTCTTGCCAATGTATTTAACTAGATTCATATTGCTTAAGGCTAATTGACTAATTGCGTAGTCAAAATTATGATCACTAGTCAATGTAGCACTGACAAATGCAATATGATCAAAACGACTATAAATTTGGTTAAGCACATCACTAGTATCAAGCATTAACCAATCTAAATTGGTGCTAAGTGGATCTTCTGGATTAGTAATCATCAAAATAAAACCATCTTGTGCTAGATTCTTTTGATCAGAAAGCAAATCTGCTAATTGATATCCTTTTTCAGAATAATAATCAAGACGATCAATCTGTTCAGTGACTTCACTAACTAATTCTTCTATATTAGCCAGCATTCTTTCTTGCTCATGATAGAGTTCAAACAAAACCTGATTGGTTAATTCCCTAACTTCTTCAAGCTTTTGCTGAAACTTAGGCAATATCTGTTTAAAACGACTATTTTGATTAAATAGTCCTTTGCCTTGGAAGCTAAGTTCAAGCGTGCCATTAGGCAAATTAACCTTATTGATTGCATTATCATGCTGTGCATAGAGTTGTTTTTGCAACTCATTGATCAAATTGATTAGCTCTAAAATCTTAGGATCCAGCTTATTCAATAAGAAATTGATCTGCACATTATCATTGAATTGACTTTCTACACTGTCATTTGAATAATATAGCAAATTACGCAAATGGCTTAACACACCCCAAAGTGCTTCAAAGCGCATTGAATCATTACGTGAACTAATCACATTATCCGCAAAACGGTGTGCTTCATCAATTACTAAATATGGATTTTGACCCCAAATAGTATCCATATAGTGGTTAGCCAAATATGCATGGTTAGTGACCAAAATATCGGCTTCTTCTTGCTTACGACGAGCTAAATTCCAGAAGTCAACTTCCGCAAAACGACTGCCTACACGAGCATCCCCAGGATGTTGAATTTGTGCAAACAGCGGTGCATTGTAATTAGTTAAATTCAGCTCATCTAGATCCCCTGTTTTTGTTTTAGTCAACCAAACTAAGATCTGCATTTGTAAAATCAACGTAGGCTTATTAGGCGTACCCTGGAAAATTGTTTGTACAAAGCCATCTAAGTCAAGATAACGACTGCTGGATTTAACAACTTCAGCCTTCAAGTCAAGCTTAGTTACCTTGAGCAACTGTGGAATTTCTCTTTCCATCACTTGTTCTTGCAAAACCTTAGTTGGTGTAGCAATTACTAATTTTCTTCCTGAATACAGCTGATAAGCATAGGTAAACAGATAAGAAAATGTTTTACCTGTACCATTAGGTGCTTCTACAAGCATCGCATTTTTATCAGGATTATTAATAAATTGATGCAAATGATTAATCAAATCAACTTGGGCTCTGCGGAAATGCAGCTTTCCCTTAAACAATTTGCGTTTATCATCATCTTGTGGGAACGTGCTATTTTCGCCATGACTATCAAAATGCTCATTTTGCTTTTGTAAAACAATATTGCGTACCTGCATATATTCTGCAGGAAGTGGTCTTTTTTCTTGTCTCAAACTATCCGCAATCGTCGTAATGACCCACGATGTATCACGAATCAATCCATGTGACAAAGAACTTAACGTATTAAGCGTAGCTTGAGGCAAAGTTTCAAGTTGTTTAATAATCTTGATCAACAATACAGCTGTACCATAAGCATCAGAATCAGCTTTATGAGGATTCAAATGCTTAATCTCAAGCTGCACCGTTAAATCACTCAACTTATATGATGGCAAAGTTGGAAAAGCAATTTTAGCCAATTCAACTGTATCAATTGCTTTATTAGTTAACGCATCATAACCATGTTGCGTTAATTCATAATTTAAAAATGGCAAGTCAAAATCAACATTATGAGCGACAAATACTGTATTTTGTAAAATTTTGACTATCTTAGGTGCATAAAAATCAAAATCTTTTTGCTTTTGTACATCTTCATTATTAATACCAGTTAAATTAACAACAGATTGAGGTATTTCACGATGGGGATTAATCATAAAAGAGTAAGTTTTAACCACTTTAAGATTTTTAATAATTGCACACCCAAATTGAATAATGTGATGGCCATTTTCTCGCTGTGTTCCTGTGGTTTCTAGATCCACTACAGCAAAGGTATCTTTTGCAAATATTTTTGCCATCCTGCTCCTCCCTTCTTGTCTACTTAACTTCTACTACTTGCTTAACATCAAGCAAAATCAAATACTTTCCAATTACTTTTTTACTACTGAATTCATTTAATGCTCGTTCATATAAACGAAGCTGTCCGGTATATTTCTCCTTAATTAATTCAATTGATTTATCTAAATGTGTTTTGTCGACATGATCAGTTTTGTAGTCAAACAAAATAATACCATTATTTGTAATAAAATAGCCATCAATCGTACCATGAACCAAAATTTTTGCATTTGGATCACTAAAATTATTAAATAATGTTCTAGCAGAAAGCAGACTAGAAAAATCAACTTCTCGTTTTAGATTTTCAGGTCTTTGCCAGAATTCTTTAGCAAAATCGCTATGAACAAACCATTCAATTTGATCTTTTTTAAGACTAGAAACAATGTCGGCATTTAATTTCTTTTGCTCAATTAAGTGTTGGATCTCTTGATCAAGCTGTTCATCACTTCCATCACCAGTGTAGTCATAATATTGCAAAATCAAGTGCGTTGCAGTACCAATCTCTGCACCGGTAAATTTAATTTGATATAAAAAGCTTGGCTTAGTATCGATTGGCTGCAAATATCGATTAGTCGAAGCTAGCAAATGAGAATTCTCTAATTCTGCTTCATCAGGATCATTAAAAGCTTTTTTGATTTCAGAAACGGCTTGATAAGCAGTCGTGGCACTAGCATCTTTAAATGGATAATCAAATTGATAAAGCTTTTCAGCAGTTTGAGTCAGAGTCTTAACTTCTGTATCGCTATCTTCATGTGACTCTTTTTCTTCATTAGTAGAGCTATCTACTTTTGAATCATCATCTGAAAAATCAACAAACAAAATTGGCTGGCTCTGATCAAGCGAGTTTGTAATATCAGTAATTTTCATAGCTACACGACGATCAAATGCTAAGGCTGGTCCCATAAAACTTAATGGTGTCGTCGCTGATAATTTATCTGCTAGTGATAATTGGCCTTGATAATCTAGCTCATTAGACCATTCTTTGACCTTTTTATCAAAACTAGGAATATCACCAACTAAAATCAGCTTTTGCTTAGCACGCGTTAAAGCAACGTAAAGAACACGTGCTTCTTCTTCAAGTAGTTGTCTCTTCTTAGTAATATTGCCCATTGCTTTAACTAAAGAGTCAATTCGATAATGTTTTTCTCGTAAAGTGACGCCTAAACCATCAGCATTAATGACATAATTCCCCTTAAGGTCTCTTAATTGATATTGATAATACATCCCCAAATAAAAGACTATTGGGAACTCCAACCCTTTTGAACCATGGATTGTCATCAATCTCACTGCATTCCCAGCTTCTTTAGTTAACAGTGGTTGGGCCAAATCCTTTTGACTTTGACGCATTCTATTAATGAAGTTAATGAACTGGTAAAGTCCCTTAAAGCCAGCACTTTCATAAGAAGTAGCTCTTTCATAAAGTGCCTCTAAGTTAACGCGCCGTTGTTCACCATTAGGCAATGCAGTCATTATTTCCAAAAGGTTAGTTCGTGTATAAATACTCCAAATCAATTCAGAAATTCTATGAGTAGTAGCAAATTCACGCAATGAAGCAAGTTGATTCAAAAAGTCTTTGCATCTATTGCTGAGTTCATCTCCCACACCGACGTATGAAGTAAGAGCACTGTAAAAGCTACTATTCTTACTCTTAATTCTAATTTTAGCTAAATCTTTTTCACCAAAATTAAAGAGTGGCGAACGCAAAACCGTAACTAGCGGAATATCCTGGTCAGGATTATCGATGATTTTTAAATAATTCATGATGACAGTTAATTCAAACGTCTGGAAGTAATTTTCAGCATCTGTCACAAAAAGAGGAATGTCTTGTTTAGCGAATTCTTGCATGATTTCCAAATTATCGCTATGACTTCTAGTCAAAATAGCGATGTCACTATACTTCATCTCACGCATTTTCCCGCTTTTACTATCAAACACTTGCATGTGTTCTTCTTTTAATTGCTTTATTCGGGCCAAGACCATTTGGATTTCTGAAAAATCTACTTTATCGCTGCTTTCATCTCCGCCCCTCTCTTTTTTATGAACTATTACTTCACTCGCTTTAGGCAGATTATCAGGATAATATTTAGCACCAAAAACTAATTGTCCTTCTTTTTGATAATCAATCCCACCAAAATCAGAACTCAAAATGCTATTAAACAGATGGTTTACAGTACGAGTAACTGGTTCAGTCGATCTAAAATTGTCAGAAAGCAAAATACGTTCTTCATGTTCATTCTGTTCTTGAGCAAAGTCATGATATTTTCTTAAGAACAAACTTGGTTCAGCTTGTCTGAAACCATAAATAGACTGCTTTACATCCCCAACCATAAACAAGGTATTTTTACCTGTTTCTCTAATTTGCTGGATAATATTTTCCTGCAAAGCATTAATGTCCTGGTATTCGTCGACTAGAATTTCTTTAAACTTGTTTTGGTAGAAATCCCTAGCCATCTGTGAACTAGACGTATCCTGACTAAGAATACGATAAGCTAGCTGTTCCATATCGCTATAATCGATTAAATTCTCGTCTCGCTTTAATTTATTAAAACGATCAATTAAAGCAATTTCTGCCTGTGCAATTGCATTTACAATTTTTTGGCCATCGTGCATTACTTTTACTTGCTCTTTTTCATCAGTCGCAAAAAATGCAGTAAAGGTATCAAACACTTGACTCTTAGCTTCATCTTTTAATTTCTGCAAGTCACCATAAAATTCAACGATGTCTTCATCCCATTTATTTGACTTGCGATATCTTCCTGTAAAAGCACAAGAGCGTAGCAAATCTCTTTGTTCATCATAGGGCTTGTCTTCAGTCAATGCTGCTAAGAAGTTATGCAAATTTTGGGCAAATAATTCAAAGTCCTCTCTGACCTTTTTTAATTCTTTAGTTTCAAAGATAGTTTCTTCAAAATACCCATTAATTTTATCTTCTATGCCTTTAAAACTATCTAACAAATATGGCTTAATTTGCTTTTGCCAGAGCTTTGATTTAGTAATCTCGTCGTTTGTTTCATATACTTCCGGCAATTGTTTTAGCCAAGCATGATATTCTGGTTTGGCCATAGCGTAATTATACAAATCTAGCAATAAATCACGTGGACTATCTGCATCCCTATCACCAGCAAAATTATCATAGAAACGGCTAAAGTCTGAATCTTTTTGGGTAAAGAATTCTCCTTCAACTTCACGCAAAGCACGTTCTTTTAGTAAAGCTGCTTGAGTTTCATCAGTAAGAATTTGAAAACTAGGGTCCAGATCCACTGAATAGTAGAAACGGTGAATCACTTCTAGACAAAACGCATCAATAGTCGAAATATTAGCGGTATCTACCTGATTCAATTGTTCACGTAAATATCTGCGATTGACGCCAGGTTTAGCCATTTCTTGAGTTAAAGCATTCTTTATTCTAGTTTTCATTTCTTCGGCGGCTGCTTTAGTAAAAGTAACGACCAGTAGTTCACTTACTTGAGTTCCCGCCAAAATTTCTCTTAAAACTCGTTCAACTAAGACTGTAGTTTTACCACTACCAGCCGAAGCTGAAACTAAAATATCATGTCCACGATCATTGATCGCTTTTTCTTGCTCTTTAGTAAACTGTGGCAAAATTAGTCCTCTCTTCCTAATCTTTCTTTTATTTTAGCTAAAAAATCTTTTTTCTTCATATTGTTAATTTCATGATATTGATTTTGTCTAAGCATAGCATCAAAGAAGAAAATATCCTTAAAGTCTGAATAAGTTAGGGCATTTTGTGACTTACCATACTTATATGGATTCAAACTAATCTTACCGGAAAGAATCTGACTTGATGCTTCCTTGATCAAATATTCATCATATTCTAGCAACAATTCAATTTCATCTTCGCTAAAGCTCCTATTTGCAGGTAAACTAAAACCACCTTTAGCCTTAGTTTTAACGCCTGTATAAAGTTCAGAAGCTTGTTTAGTGCTACCCTCTAATAATGGCTCGGCCTCTGTTAAAATATCCGGATCGTTACTAATAATTCCGTTATACATTAATTTAGGCTTACTATCAGTTGCCGTTTGACGCAGATTCATAGAACTATCAATTAATTTATCACTGTTTAATCGTTCTAATTGTCTAGTAACCGTTTGATAAAATGCGCCCAATAAGGACAGCTGATCATTTCCAGCAAAGAATTGACCATTATTAGCCAAAACATCTAGATATGACACCATCTGTAAGGCGATACCGTTATAAAACATCCCTAAATCAAACTTCTTAGCAGATGATTTATAGTCAATAACCTGTGCCAGCACTTGATCTTTATCGGCAAAATTAGCTAAATCTACTCGATCCATTTTTCCGCGCAAATCCACATGATGATTACCTGATAAATCTGGAACATCGAAGCTCAGACCCTTAAGTCGTTCGCCTACTCCAAAACTTAATTCAGAATACTTCGCCCTAAGTGGAGTTTTAGTTAATGACCTGCGCCAGTTATGAGCTACTTTCGATGTTGTATGATCCAAGCATTTGAATAAATACTGATTAAACGGATCATTCATTAACTGAGCATACTTACCTTCATCCTTCATGACATCCCTAACCGAATTAAGCATACTTTCTAATTCGGTACTATTAAGATCAGCTAAATCAAGATGTCGCTTATTAAGCTGCTTGACCAAACGATCAAAGGTCTCGTGGAAATAATTACCTGCTTGAATCACATCGAATTCATTTTCAAAACGACGCCGCAGTCTTAAACCGTAAGTTAAGAAATATTCATATGAATTTTCATAAAAGGTTTCTAGCTGTGAAACTGATGAATTCAAATTTTCACCATAAAGCTTTGTAGCAAGCTCTTGACCAATATCTTCTGGCCGATTATCAAACTGACTGGCGTCTAAAACAGAATCCGTCTTTTGTGGCAATACCTTTTGCGTAAGCTCAAGCAATTTCGTAACTGCTGAAAACTTGGCTGATGAATTCATATAAGCTAAATAGCCCAGACTAGCATCTGCATTAGTGATAAACGACAACAAATCCTGCAATTTTTCTGGTAAATCATGTTGCTCAAATTCACGAGCGCCATAATTACTTAGCCGTTGGTAATAAATAGAGGGATCGAGCGTCTCATTTGATGCATTCAAAACAGGGTAAGACACATACACACGATCTTGGGCCAGAGCAAGTGACAAACCAAACTGATAATTTTGATCGAAATTATTCAGTTGTTGATTGTCTTCTAGATATGAATCATCACTAAAACTATTTTGCAACTGAGCCAAGTTTTCAGTGGTCAAAAAGCCTGGCATCTTTTGAATAGCAGGTAAATTACCACTCGTAGCACCAATGATGAAAACTTGTTTATAGCCACTAGTTTGAACCATCCCAATTTCAGATAAGTTAACTGCGTCAAGTGTTGATGGAATTTGTGAGAAATTAGCTTCCTTAAAGGCACTGATCAACATGTTGAAGAATTCATCCATGTTAAATTCTTCAGGGTTAATCATTAAATAATCGCTGAGCAGTTGGATCAGCAAATCCCACAATTGCTCTGGTTGCTGTGCTTGTTGCAGGTTTCCTGCATCGTTAGCATCATCACGCCATTTTTCTAGTCTTGCGGCTATTCCATTTTCAGTTAAAAAATCAAAAAAGATAGTTAATGCTTTTTGACTATTCTCCTCTTGAGATAATTTTTCAAACAGATTAGTTACCTTATCAACCAAATAACCACGTAGGCGATCAATCTTGGCAACTTCTTCATCCATTTTATCTAGTCGAATAACTTCCGCATTCACAAAGTCAGAGAACTTTTTACGCCACAAACCATGATTAATCCCGTGAGCTAAAACAAAGTTCTCTAACTCATCAACATCATGAATATATTCTGCTTCTTCTTTGTACCAAGATGGAATAAGCAAGTGTGTCTTCAAAATAGCTAACATACTAGCCGTTGAAAAAGGATTTTCCTTTAAATCATGTAAATTAAACAGATTTTCAATTAATACAACTAGAGGGTGATATTTCATCTCTTGCTGCAAATCATTGAAGAAAGGAATTTTATTCTGTCTTAAAATTGGCGTTAAATAAGTTTCATACTCTTTTAAATCTGGTGCTAAGATCAAGAAATCATGGTAGCGATAATTACTTAAAGCCACTTGCTGATATATTGTCCGCGCCACAAAATAAGCCTCTGCATAGCGTGAATCTGCTTTTACTAATTGCACCTGATTTAAGTCATCAGTTTTAGAAATTGCTTCAGTCCACAAACTATTGAGAATTTCACGCTTTGTCGGCTTAGGAGAAAGCGGAAAACTTTTAACTGTATACTCCATTTTTCTTTCCTGTAAAAATGAAGTGAAGCGTCCAATCGTTTGCTGAATAACGTAATCATAGTCGCCTTCTTCAGCCTGCGGATTAATATCACCCAATCTTGTCTTAAAAGCTAATACTACATCCTTAGCTTTACGCATTAGCAACTTGATAGTTAAAGTTTCTTGTAAAGAGAAATGTGAAAAGTCACAGAAATAGAAGCTAGCATCCCCTAGATCTTTTCTTTTAGCCAAAATTTCATTTAATTGTACTTGAACTTCATTCTTAGTCGAGAATTTTCCTGCTATTTCTTTAATAAAAGCATCGTAAATTATGCGTAAATCGTGGACTTTGCTTTTGGTCTCTTGATCTAGACTTTCTTCATCAATGTCTTCTAAATTTACGTTGCCATCATAAATCTGTAAAATAGTACTGTACAATTGGTTGATTAAACCAGTATTGGAATTTTCAAAAATAGTCAGCTTATCTTTTTCCTGTTCTACGATATGCGTAAGCAGCATTGCACTAGCCGCATCATCTAATTGTGTTGGCAAGCCTTGTTCTGCATCCTTTAAAAAGAACCAAGCAAGACGAGAAAAAGAAAGGACGTGCAGATTTTTTACTGCCGTCTCACTCTGATTTTTACTGATTGCAAGTTTATTAATTGCCCTAACTTCTGTGGTAAACTTAATATGATTAGGAACAATGATGAAAGTTTTATTTTCTGGATGCTGCTGATAATTTTTCACAGCTTCTTCCAGAATTTTTTCTTGTAATGGGTCGGTTTGTCTTCCTGTTAGAATTTTGATCATTTGTTCGTACTCCTTGCATAATATTTTAGCATAACAAGGTTTTAACTTTTATTAAATCTATTTTAAGGATGATTAAATAATGAAGTGTAGTTTTTTAGCTCACGGAAAAGTGATTATTATAGGTGAACATTCTGTCGTTTATGGTTATGATGCTCTAGCAATGCCAATCAAAGCTTTGTATATTAGAACCACTGTCGAAGATTCTGATCAAATGTGGATGGATACTGCACGCTACCATGGCCCATTTTTTGATGCACCAGATGAATACGATGGCCTTAAATATGTTGTTAAAACGATGCGTGAAAAGGCTCAAAATACGAAGCCTTTAAAAATCACTTATACTGGCGAAATTCCGATGGAACGTGGTTTTGGCTCTAGTGCTACCGTTGCGCTTGGTACGACAAAAGCATTAAATCAA
The DNA here is from genome assembly GCF_000615285.1 of Lactobacillus kitasatonis DSM 16761 = JCM 1039. GTDB lineage: Bacteria > Bacillota > Bacilli > Lactobacillales > Lactobacillaceae > Lactobacillus > Lactobacillus kitasatonis. The sequence goes on from NZ_BALU01000003.1 coordinate 158,481, forward strand.
TTTTTCGATTTAAACTTAACTGAAAAAGAAATCATGCAGTAACTAACCATGCCGAAATGATTAACCACGGCAAAGCCTCAGGTCTTGATGCAGCCACTGTTAATTCAGACTACTTAGTCTTTTTCAATAAAAAAATGGGTCCTAAGATGCTTAAGGCAAAACTTGGCGCTACCCTTTTAATTATGGATACGGGACAACTAGGCAATACAAAGGAAGCTGTAACTCAAGTAAGATCACTATTAGATCAATCTGAAACAGCCAAAAACAATATGAAACGCCTAGGTGAATTAGCCGATTTAACCAAAGAAGTTTGGCTTAAACAAGATAGTTTGACAGTTGGTAAAATTTTTAATGAAGCTCAAGAAATTTTGCATTCATTCAACATCTCTACTGACAGAATTGATCAACTGCAAAAAATTGCTCTAGCAAATGGTGCCTTAGGTTTTAAACTTTCTGGTGGCGGCTTAGGCGGCATTACTATCACACTATGTAAAAATAAAGAAATTGCTACTAATATTGCAGAGAAATGTAAAGATATTATTAGTGGTAGCTGGATCGAGGAAATTTAATGACAAAAACTGCACGAGCACATACCAATATTGCCTTAATCAAATACTGGGGTAAAAAAGATGCTGCTTTAAGAATCCCATTGATGTCAAGCTTATCGATGACGCTTGATGCTTTTTACACCGATACAACTATTGAAAAAACTACAGGTTCAAGTGAATTCTATTTAAATGGTAAAAAGCAAACTCCTGCTAATAGTAAGCGCGTTTTTGCCTATATCAAAAAGTTGCAACAAAGATTCGATTTAAAGGAAGAAAATCTTGTAGTTAAATCTACTAATCACGTACCAACTTCTGCAGGCCTTGCTTCTTCAAGTTCTGCTTTTGCGGCTCTAGCTGCAGCTTTTTGTGCTTTTTATAATATTAACGCAGATAAAACTCTATTATCACGTTTGGCTAGAATTGGCTCAGGATCTGCAAGTCGCTCTATTTTTGGTGGCTTTTCAATTTGGCAAAAAGGTGATTCAGATGAGACTTCATATGCATATGTTTTAGATGAACATCCTCAAATGGACTTGCACCTTCTAGCAATTGAATTAGACACTAAACAAAAAAAGATTTCATCAACTCGCGGGATGAAAGATGCACAATCTTCCCCATTCTTTAAGCCATGGATCGCACGGAATGAATCTGAATTAAAACAGATGATTGCAGCTATAAAAAATGATGACTTTACTGCTCTAGGTAAATTAGCTGAACTCAATGCCAATGAAATGCATGCAATTAATTTAACCGCACAACCAGAGTTCACTTATTTTGAACCTGATACTATTCGCGCTATAAAATTAATAGAAACTTTACGCGACAAAGGTATTGAATGCTACTATACTATTGATGCTGGTCCCAACATTAAAGTACTCTGTCAGTTAAGAAATATAAAAGAAATCATTGAAAACTTTGAGTCAGAATTCAATAATGTTAAGATAGTGAGTGCAAGTTTTGGTCCTGGAGTTACTTATTCGGATTAATTTGTACATAGAAAGTTAGATAGATTCGAGGATTTAGTTCTTTTGATAACAGAAAAAGCACCTGGAAAATTATATATTGCCGGAGAATATGCAGTTTTAGAGCAGGATTGTCCTGCCGTTTTAGTAGCAGTAAATCAGTTTGTACGTGTTTCCATCACGAAAAGTGAGACTACTACAGGTTTGATCCATTCTAAGCAGTATTCACAAGATTCTATTCATTGGGTTCGCAAGGGCTCTAAGATGGTAATCGACAATCGTGATAATCCATTCGAGTATATTTTGTCTGCAATTTTCTTTACAGAACAATACTGTATTGAGCAAAACATCAAGATGAAAATATACGATCTGCATGTTAATTCAGATTTGGATTCTGCTGATGGTAAGAAATATGGTTTAGGTTCTAGCGCCGCTGTTACTGTAGCCACTGTTAAGGCTATTTTACATTTTTATGGCGTAGAGATGAGCAATGAACTTGTTTATAAGCTTTCAGCCATCTCCCACTATTCAGTCCAAGGCAATGGATCCGCAGGAGATATCGCTGCTAGTGTTTACGGTGGTTGGCTTGCTTACCAAACCTTCGACAAGACTTGGCTTAAGCACGAACTTGATAAGAAGACATTATCTGAAGTAGTCAATGAAGCCTGGCCTGGTTTAAAGATTCAATTGCTTAATCCACCTAAGGATATGAAGTTAATGATCGGCTGGAGTCAGAAGCCAGCTTCTACTTCACGTTTAGTTGACGAAACCAACGCTAACAAGGCTGCTTTAAATATGGAATACAAGAATTTCTTAGCTGCTTCTAGAGCTTGTGTTTTAAAAATGATCGCCGGCTTTGAAGCAAACGATATTTCATTGATTAAAAAGCAAATTCGTGCTAACCGTAAATTATTGCAACACTTTGCTAAGATCAACCAAATCGCAATTGAAATTCCACGTTTATCTCAATTAATTAAGATCGCAGAAGATTTCGGTGGAGCTGCTAAGACTTCTGGCGCAGGCAATGGTGATTGTGGTATCGTCATCACTGATTCTAATACTGACGTTGCTGCTCTTGAGAGCGAATGGCGTCATAATGGTATTTTGCCTTTAAATTTTAGAGTTCACCAAATTAGTTTGACTCGCTAACGGAGAATTAATTTATATGTCAATTAGATCCGAAAGAAAAGAAGAACATCTGAAATTAGCTCAGATGTTTTTTAATAAGCAAAAATACAATAGTTTTGATCAATTACATTTACTTCGCCCTGCTTTGCCTGAAACCAAAGTTGATACTCAAACATTAGGTGTAGAGATGTTTAAAAAACGCGTCTCTGCGCCTTTTTTTATCAATGCAATGACTGGTGGTTCACAGAAATCTAAGGCCGTGAACAAGGCATTAGGACATGTAGCGGCTAAAGAGAATATTGCTTTTGCATTAGGTTCGGCTAGTATCCTTGCTAAAGAGAAAAATCAACTGGATAGTTTTTATGTAGCTAGAGAAGAAGATCCCGATGGTGTTTTAATAGTTAATGTTAACCCAGAAACGCCTATTGATGCTACTAAACGAATTATTCATGAACTAAAAGCAGATGCTTTGCAAACTCACCTTAATACGGTCCAAGAAATTGCCATGCCTGAAGGTGATCGCAACTTTTTATGGCTAGATCATATTAAAGAAATGCATGAGCAAATTGATATTCCAATTATTATCAAAGAAGTCGGTTTTGGACTAGACGCAGCAACCATTCATACTTTGAAAAACATTGGAATCCAATACTTTGATATTGCTGGTAGCGGTGGTACAAATTTTGCTCAAATTGAAAATGCTCGCAACTCTAGGGACGTCTCATACTTAGAAGATATCGGCCTTCCTACAGTTGTTTCAGCATTAATGGCAAAAAAAGAAGACGTCAGCTTTATTGTCTCAGGTGGCGTACGCAATCCTTTAGACGTACTAAAAGGATTAGCACTAGGCGGACAATATGTTGGCATCTCCAATGTCTTTTTACAAGAATATAATCAAAATGGTACTGAAGGCTTAGAGAAGTTAATTTCTGCTTGGAAAAACGAATTAGCAGGCTTAATTGCAGTTTACGGTCAAAGTAGTTTAGCATCCCTACCTCAAATCAAAAAGTATTATGATTTACCCTTAAAAAGCCAAATCGACCAATTGCTCTAAATTTTTTGACTAGAGATAATCTCTTCATGCTTTTTAATATGTTCGATTCTTTCATCATTCTGTGAAATTAACAATAAGAAAATAGCTTCAATCATTGTAAAGGCAGCAACTCTTGAAAAATAATATTGCGTTTGCAGTACTGTTTGTCTTACCGCTGTTTGTAAATGATAATCTGCTTGTAACGCAATAGGTGAATCTGCTCTGTTAGTGATGGCAATTACTTTAATCCCCTGCTCTTTAGCAACTTTGATTTGTTTAAGCAGTGCTGCTGATTCACCCGAATTAGAAATCACGAGTAAACAATCTTGAGCATTCAAATTCATGCTTTGCGCAATCGCTGTTTCTACATTGCCACCTGAAGCCATTGCCAAAATACCGATTTGATTAAATTTATAAACAGCATCCTCAGCTACAGGATATGTATCCCCTTCTGCTGAGACCTGAACTATTTTACTATTAGTTAATAAATCAAGTACTTTCTTTAGTACTTGACTATCAATATTATTCAAAGTAGCTTCTATTTCTGCTACCTTATTATCACCAATCTGTTTCAATGCAGTTTGTAAGTCATCCTTTGCAATTTTTTGTAAAGAATGGCTTTTTTCATTGCCAGAAACTTGAGCTAATTGAATTTTTAAATCATGGAAACCAGTTAAGCCTAGATTATGGCAAAAACGTGTAACTGAAGCCCCACTTACTGCAGCAATTTTAGCTAGTTCAGAAATTGTACTATTTACGATCTTTTCTGGATCAGCCAAAACTTGCTTAGCAACCCTTTGATCACTTTGTGACATGGCTGGCAATTCGCTATAAATTTTGTCGATTATTGTTGTCATGTTGTTCACTTCCTAACTAAAGAGTATATCATTTGTAAATAATTTTCACATAAATTTTAAAAATGTAAATATTTTTATTGACTGTAAATCGTTTTCATAATATTATTATCTATGTAAATTAATTACAAAAGCAATTAACTAATGAAAATAATTTACGAGACGTTCCTTATTACTACGATTAGTGAACTAGCATTAAGCAAAATAAAAAATGGCATGACCGTTAGCTAGGTGGTGGCCACAATGTGTTCAATCTAACTCAGGCGATTAGACATGCACAATTAGATATTCAACTTTGTTCTCCTTCAGAACTAACCAGACTAAATTGCCAAGCAATTGGATTGCAAGTTGACTCCTTAGAGACTATTGGTCACATTGATTTAGCTTTCGATGGCTGCGACAGTGTTGATTATCATTTCAACGCTCTAAAAAGTGGCGGCGGTATTCATTTATATGAAAAAATAGCTGCCCAGATGAGTGACGAATACGTATTATTGTTACCTGCTGAGAGAATTCAAAAAGAACTATCAAATAAGGTTCCTTTATGTATTGAAATTGCTCCACCAGTAGTAAAACAAGTAATCAAGACTGGTGAGTCTATGGACTTAAAAATGGAAATTTGTCAAGGCACTAAAGTAGCTGCTTTAGCTAGAAGTCCGCAAGGCAATTTACTCGTAGATGCATTTTCTTCTACATGGAATGACATCGATAAGATCGTCTCTAACAAAATGGCGTGGTAGCTAACTCCTATTTCAAAGACTTGGTTACTTTGCTAATTACTACAAATGAAAATAATGAAGCAATTGAATTAAAGAAAGGTGATTTAAAATGACAAAATATAACTGGGGAATGATTGGTACAGGTTGGATCGCACATGAAATGGCCGATGCATTAAATACTGTTAACGGCGAAGTTTACGCAGTAGCAGATGTTAACAAAGAAATGCTTAAGAAATTTGCGGCAGAAAAGCACATTAAGAAAATTTATACTGACCCTGATAAAATGATTGCCGATCCTAATATCGATATCATTTACATTGCTACTCCACATACCTTCCACTACGAATACATCAAGAAGGCTTTGAATGCTGGTAAACATGTCTTTTGTGAAAAAGCAATCACTGTTAATGCACGTCAATTTGATGAAGTAGACAAGTTAGCTAAAGAAAAAGGTTTAATTTTAACCGAAGGATTTACCCTTTATCACATGCCTATTTATAAAAAGGTAACTGATTTAATCCAGGCTGGTAAATTAGGTCAGATTAAAATGATTCAAGTTAACTTTGGTTCCTTAAAAGATTACGATCCAAAGAATCGTTTTTTTAACAAGGATTTAGCTGGTGGTGCTTTGCTCGATATCGGTGGCTATGCAACTGCTTTTGCTAGAACATTCTTAGACGAAAGTCCTGAAAGCATCCTTACTACAGTAAAGTTCTTTGAAACTGGTGTAGATGAACAATCAGGCATCATTATGAAGAATACCAAAGATCAAATGGTAGTTATGGCATTGTCTATGAGAGCTAAGCAACCTAAACGTGGTGTTGTCTCAGGTACTAAAGGTTATGTTGAAATTAATCAATACCCTCGTGCTACTGAAGCAGATATTACTTATACTGCTAGTGCTCATGAAGAAAAGCATGACAAGATGACCGTTGGTGACAGCGACAAGGCCTTAGAATACGAAGTTCAAGACATGCAAAGATACATCGATCAAGGTCATGACGATGGTCAACTTCAAATGTCCCATGATATCGCCCACATTTTGACTAGCGTGAGAACTTCATGGGGTATGAAATATCCTTTCGATGATGAAAAATAATTAGCCAACATAAATTTAAAAACAGCAGATGTTAAGCCATCTACTGTTTTATTTTACATAATCAAAAATATTTTAATCTAGATCAAGTAAACGTAGAATTTCTTTTTGCACTGCATTCTCATTACTTGACCCAATAATTTGATCAGCTGCCATTTTTGCTTCTTTTAATGCTGTAGCCGTCGCATAACTGCGTCCTGCATATTTAAGCATCCCTACATCATTGCCACTATCGCCAAAAGCAACCATCTCACCTGGCTTAATACCCAACTTTTTACTCAAATACTCAAGACCTACTGCCTTATTCATGCCCTTTGTTTGCATATCAATCGAATCAGCCGCACCAGAGACAAAGCCGATCTCAGGATATTTTTGCTTTAGTTGTTCTAACACTACTGGCATTTTATCTTCTGGAACAGTCAAACTAATTTTGAAAATACGATCATCAATTTCATCAAATGAATCTACTACTTCCAAATGTTCAACATATTTTTTCATTTCTTGAACATAAGCAGGATTATTACTCTTTTTGACGTATGCACTGACTAATCCCATTACAATTGCTGGATAATCATATTCATCCGTAATTGTAAGCAATGTTTGATACAAGTCATCACTCAAAGCATCAACATGCAAAATTTGTTTTCCTTGAGCTACTAGTGCGCCATTTTCAGCTACAAAGTAGATTTGATCGACCACATCAGGAAAACGTGTCATCAAATTGGCATATTGATTACCGCTTGCCACTACAAACTTGATATCGCGTTTACGCATTTCTTGAAATTCACGCTTAAAAAGTTCACGATCATAGTCTTTATCATCATTCAGCCATGTTCCATCCATGTCTGTCGCAATTAATTTAATCATTTTCTCAATCCCTTTGGATAAAAGTTCTTCAATACTTGATTACCGGCAATTTTACCAAAACTAAAAATCATATTCTTGTAGCTCACTAACACAAAACCACGTAAGTCGCTTTTTACCTTGATGGTTTCTCCATGCAAATAATCCTGGTATTCTTTATCATCAGCTAAATCAATAACTCGTTCTTGCTTTACTTGTCCTAAAACTTCAGCCAATTGATGTCCTGGTTCAAATCTCTTTTTCTTCAAAACACCAAGCTCTACGCCATTATTCAAAATGTGCAGTTTAGTTTTGCCAGTAAATTCAATCGCTGGGACAAAAACATGGTCATTGCTTACTAACGCCTTTTTACGCCAATCAGCTAATTCTTCAGGTAACTTAAATTTATCTATTACTTGGCCAACTAATTCCTGTTCATTCTTAGTTAAACGCAGCGTATCGCGCTTGTTTTTCTTGTTCTTACGCTTTTTCTTAGTGGCTTCTTCTACCTTGCCCGGCTTTTGTAAAATTGCCGCAAATTGACCTTCACCAACCCCATCTTGTGGCCAGAAACGCAAGGTCTTAACTAAATCAGGATTATCATTGCCCCAGTCGGAACGTCCTGTACTAATTCGATCATCTTTAATATGGCTATCTAAAATAGAAAAATCATATTCTTTAGTCAACCAATCAACGATTTTTTCATCTTCTTCTGGTGCAAAAGTACAAGTTGAATAAATTAAACGACCACCTGGTCTAAGCATTTTTACAGCTTCGTTTAAAATCATTTTTTGACGTTGCGCACAAGTCAATACATAGGTCTGTGACCAATAATCAATGGCTTCTGGATTCTTTCTAAACATCCCTTCTCCACTACATGGCGCATCAACCAAGATTACATCAAAAAAGTCTGGAAAAGCTTCTGCTAAATTCTCTGGTGTCTCATTTGTAACTAAAGCATTACTGATACCCCAGCGTTCAACGTTTTCACGTAAAATTCTAGCTCTTGATACTGAAATTTCGTTTGCGACCAGCAAGCCTTTATTTTTTAATTGTTCACCTAAAGCTGTAGTCTTACCACCTGGGGCAGCACAAAGATCCAAGACTTTTTCACCGGTTTTAACAGTACTAATGGCTGCAGGAAACATTGCTGCTGGATCTTGAGAATAGACATAGCCACTCACCCATTCTGAGTCTTCACCACTGATTTCTCCATAATAAGCATGATCAATTTCAGGTACTGGATTGTCCAAACTATATGAAATAGGCGTTTTATTTTTTAAAGTATTTACTCTAAAAGCTTTTTTACTATTTTCATCCATTGCAGAAAACATCTTTTCTGCTTGTTCATCACCAAGTAAATCGCGATATTTATCTTTAAAGTCTTTTGGCAGGTTTAACAATTTTTCTATCCTTTCTCACTAAGAAATAAACTGTCATGCAAAATGCAACAACAAAGATGATCCAACTAGCTATCAGCATAATAACAAGTGAACTATCTGCAGAATAAAAAGCATGGTATTTCAAAAAGATGTACGTAAAGATACCTAAAGCGCCCTCTATCAGAAATAAACGCACACTCTGATTGATTACCCAATTACGTAGTAAAACCCCATGTAAATGAGTTAATTTAGCTTGTCGCTTAATCAAAGTAGCAAGTAATACATTTCCACCAATACCAAATAACATTGCGCCAAGCAACATCAGAATATATGGCACAACTGACCAACGATCACGATGGTGTTTCTTTACAAAGGATGGCACATGCAATCGAGCATGATAATGTTGTGCAACTCTTTCAATGACATTAGGTGCACCATCAATTACTATGCGGTAATTTTTTAGTTGATCTTTGGCTGTTGGTTGATCAACCCAGTACTTAAATAATATTTATCCATTTCTACTTGGGGATAGTCTTTAAATTCGCCGATTACGGAGTAATAGTTTTGCCCCAAAACAACATATTTATTATTTTGTACATCTAACAAATTAACATTAGTTGCTGGCCCTAAAACTGCAAAAGAAACTTTACCCTTAAAATCATCTGGAGAAAAGTAGCGTCCCTCTTCTGTAGGCAGACTTTTAACTGTATGGTTAGCCCATACTAAAACCTGCTTTTTCTCATATTTACTATCAAGGTGTAGCTGTAATTGGTGATTTGCATAGTATTTATCTAAGTAGCGTAAAAATGAACTAATGCTTTCATTGTTACTAGTTCTAAAATAGCGTGTATTATTTGTTAGTCCATGTGCTTCAAGCAATTCATCCGCATGACCAGAGTCAATATTAGATAGCATCGTTCCCATTCCTAGGAATGCTAACAGTGGAATGAAAAGCAAAAAAATCTTTTTAAAATTCATTATCTATTTCAAATATCTGTTCATTAATAAAATCAAAACTCTTAAACGAATGGTTTATTTCAGCTAATTCTGGTGTTTTCTTAAGCCAAGAATGATCCCAAAACTCTTGAGAGTTCGTCGCACCATTTTGTTCTCCTATAAATAATAAGTGACTTGATTTATTATACTTCTGCCAAGCATTAACTGTCTCGATATCGCCTTGACCAAAATTAGGCGACCAAGAGCACAGAATCAAATCAACATCGCGATATTTTTCTATCGCCTGAGCAGCTGGCATATCCAGTACCTGATGAAATGGCTCTGAACCAGTTTTAGAAGTCTTAGCCCATTCTAAAGAATCTGTGCTAATTGTTTCAATTCCGGCTGCTTCCAGCGCTTTAGACCAATAAGCATTACCTGCCATAATTTCTAGTGCCTTATTGATAGCGAGCTTTTCTTTAATCAAATGCGCAGTTTTAAGATTGGCAACAGACCAGATGCCATATTCTAAAGACAAATATTGCCTACAATTATTAAATAAATTGTTAATTGTTGTTAGACTACTTCGCTTATTTTCACCAATTTCCATCAAAACATCTTCAAATTGATCTGGCAACAACCCCAACCTAGCTGGTGCTTCAGGTAATGGCTTTTTACTTTTGATGTAGTTATCAATTTGTTTTATCTCATTAACTTGATTATGAACAATATCATTGTCTATTTCTAGATCAAGTTGATTAAGTTTTGTTATATATTCTGTCATATCTTTACACCTACTTAATGATTTTAACATTCAAAGCACTAGAAATCAGTTATAATAAAAATAGTAGGTAAAATAAGGAGAATTTTTATGGCAGAAAATACCAAAAAGAGAAATGATGACGAGAGCATTAGTCGATTTGTTCTCGACATCATTATTATGTTTGCAATTTTGATGGGAATTTACTACTTTATTTTTAGCTTTTTCCTATCTAATGAAACAGTCTCAGGACCATCGATGCAACCTACTTTTGAAAATGGTGATCGTTTGATTGCGGTACGCCATTTCACTCCTAAGCGAAATGATATCGTGATTTTGAAAGCTCCGGATCAAAAAGGTGCGCTCTATATCAAGCGTGTAGTTGGTACTCCTGGTGATATGGTTACTTCTAAAAACGATAAGCTTTACATCAATGGTAAGCGTACACCTGAACCTTATTTAAACAACAGTTATGAAAGACAAGCTCATAAGCTCGGCGAGCTTTATACCAATAACTTCACTTTAAAAGAACGAGTGCCAAAGAATTCATATTTTGTAATGGGTGATCACAGAGATGTATCTAAAGACTCACGGTACTTCGGTTTTGTTAAACGAAGTGCTCTTGTTGGTAAAGTTGTCTTCCGTTATTGGCCATTCAACCAATGGAAAACATTTTAATTAGCTAAAAATTTTATTTTTATAGACAGTTTGGTTAAAATTGAAGTGTAAGGAGAAATAATTATGAATGAACAACAAGAAGAATTAACAGATGCAATTATTGATTTTCAAGTTAAGCACCATGTAAATGATACTGATTTGGCTTTTGCTAGCCACCTTTCAGTTGAAAAAGTTCACGCTATGAAAACTGGTGAAGGTTCATTCACTGCTGAAGAAGTTAACCAGCTCTACGATTACATGTCTGCCAATGCTTAATTAGTTATAGATGTATGAAAAAGCCTCATTCTCCATGTGAAATGAGGCTTTTTTCTTATCCATTTTTCTTGTGCCAAGCTTCAATCTGCTCAATTCTTTTCTTGAAACGAATCTCATTGCCCTGCTCATTTGGATAATAAAATTGACTACCTTCAAGTTCTGGTGGCATAGTTCTCATATTAGTCAATTTATCTGGAGCATCTTGGGCGTACTGATAATCTTTGCCATAATTCAAGTCCTTCATTAGCTTGGTTGGAGCATTTCTAATTTGAAGAGGTACAGGTAAATTACCAGTCTTCTTAATCGCCCTTTCTGCCTCTTGCTGTGCAACATAAACTGAATTTGATTTTGGCGTACAAGCTAAATAAATTACACATTCGGTTAAATGGACACCACATTCTGGCATTCCAATAAATTTACAAGCCTGGAATGTATTAATTGCTACGTTTAAGCTATTGGTATCCGCTAGTCCAACATCTTCACTAGCAAATCTCACTAAACGACGAGCAATATACAATGGGTCTTCACCGCCATCCAGCATACGATTAACCCAATAGACTGCTGCGTCAACATCACTATTACGCATCGATTTATGTAGAGCCGAGATCAAATTATAATGTTCGTCGCCTTTTTTGTCGTAGCGTAAAGATTTAGTGTTAATTAACTGATTTAAAATGCTTTCGTCTACAACAACCTTTTTCCCTGTCTTTTTGCCATTCAAAACAGCAATTTCCAGTGTATTCAAACTGCTACGAGCATCCCCATTGCCAAACTCCGCAATTATACGCAAATTTTCAACAGAGATTTCAACATCTAATCCATGGAAACCTGCGGGATTTTTGATTGCATTTTTTAATAAATGAATAATATCATCAGTCGATAAAGAATGAAGTACAAATACTTTCGCACGGCTAAGTAAAGCTGAATTGACCTCAAAAGATGGATTCTCTGTTGTGGCACCAATCAAGGTAATACTTCCACGTTCTACAAAGGGTAAAAATGCGTCTTGCTGTGCTTTATTAAAGCGGTGAATTTCATCAATGAATACTATGGTCTTCTCACCAAATTGACGATTCTGTTCCGCCTCTTCCATAATTTTTCGAATATCTTTAATCGATGAAGTCACGGCACTAAAAGTAATGAAATGTGCCTTAGTTTGTTGGGCAATAATTTCTGCTAAAGTCGTCTTCCCCGTCCCAGGTGGCCCCCATAAGATTAATGAAGGCACCCTATCTTTTTCGATTAGCTCACGCAGTATTTTACCTGGACCAATTAAATCATCTTGCCCGACAAATTCAGATAGGTTCTGCGGCCTAACGCGGTCAGCTAATGGTGTATTTTCGTTTTCATTGGCTAAGGAAAAAAGCGATTCTTCCTTCATAATTTTCACCTCGAAATAATTATAGCAAGAAAAAAGCAATCAATTAACGATTGCTCTTTCTTATCTATTTACAATTTTAGGTTCAACCCATTTTTTAACAAACAAGATATCACATAAACCAAATACTAAGCTCATTACTAACAGCAAAATATCATCTAGCCAAATTGGATCATATGTTTGAAGTGATCTATTAGTATCCACAAAGTTTTGCAAATGCGAAAAGACAATTGAACCAACATATACTGCTACAATTACTAAAATTGCAATGATCAGTAATCTAATCCATAAGGTACTCTTTACAGGTAATTCATCTGAAATAATTCTTGAGGAAAAGTTGGTAAAACTTACGAAGAAGTAAATGAAAAGAATAATTAATACTATAAAGAGCCAATAAAATTCAAACGATACATTAATTCCTGGTACGTTAGGAGTATAAGGAGATAACCCAAATTGACTAAAGGCCTCTGCTATACTATTAGCCCCCATAGTAGGAATAAGTAAGAAGATATTAACAATCTGTTGCAATAAGAAGAAAACACCACACGCTAATAAACTACTAAAAACATTAGCTAAATAAGTTTTACCTTCATCTGCGGCAGCTAAATGCCATGTTTGACTCATATTGATCTTTTCATTTTGCCAACAAGTAACTGCAAAAAAAGCAATATCAAAGTAAATAGTTAAAGTGGCAATATTATAACGCCAAAAATTGCCTAAATTATGAGTCGATGTATAAAAGAAAGTTAAATCATAATTTCCTGTTCCCCAAGCAAATAATGAAATAAATACTATTGTAAACAAATTAATGATGAAAAACAGATAGATGTACCTACTCTTCTGTACCCATATTTGTTTAAAAAGATTACCAAAACTAGTCAAATCATTCATCCCTTTCTAACGATTAACAATTTTAGGCTCAACAAATTTTTGAATAAGAAGACAATTGATAATTCCTAATAAAATTGCGCCAATCCAATATTCTAGTGTAGAAATTCCCAAAGTATCTACATCAATAGCCTTATTTGCTCGAGTAAATAAATGATTAGTATACATAGTTAATATTTGATCATTGATTCGCAATGCAATAATTACACCAACAATTACCAAGATAGCCATTACGACTAATCTAACTCCTGTAGTATTCTTCATTGGCAACTGATCAGCAATAGTTCTAGTTAAAAAGTTGGTCAAGCTAACAAAAGCAAAAATAATTAAAACTAGTCCAACCAAAGCTAATAATTCTTCAACAAAAGCCCAAACTGTTTCGCCGAAAGAAATATTAGCGCCAAAACTTGTACCTACAAATGGATTAATATTGTGACTATAACTATCAATAATAACAACGATCATTCCAATTACGACTTGAATAACAAAGATATAGGCACATTCTACTATGCTAGAAATAATATTAATGATCCAGATTTTACTGCCAGATGCTGGAATTAACTGCCAAGTCTGACTCAAATTGATTTTTTCATTTTGCCAACACATTAAACCTAAAAAGATAACATCTGCAAAAAATGTAGTCAGTGTACCTAGTCCTAGTATTAAGTCCCAAATGTTGTCATTTCTAAAAATTCCACTAGCCATATTATTAACAGAATTACCATTGCCTTTAAAAATAATCCCCATTAAGAACATAAACGCTACAGCAAAAGTTTGGATTAATAAAACTAAATCAGCATAATGACGCTTCTGCAAAAACATTTGCTTAAATAAGGCTTTATTACTTGTCATAATCAGCCTCCATTAATTTTGCTTTGCTTCGACAAATTTATTCAAAAGCAAGATATCGATTAAAGTTACAATTACATCAAAAGCAAGAAATGCAAGAAGTGTTGTACCTACTCCTGAATCGCCAGTACCAAAATCAAATGGCGTAAAACGACCAATTACTGAAAACAATGTAGTTCCCGCATAAGCCAAAAGCCAAATAATTACGATGACTGTCACTAATCTTACAAAGAATACGAGTACTTTGCTTGAACCACTTGGTAAGAAATCCATAATACTTCTGCTACTTAAGTTAATTAGACTAACTACTGCATACCAAGCATAGCCAAGTAAAATTATCAAAAACAATCCACCTAATAGTTGACCCCAATCTTGAGCACTAAAGTCAAAATTGCTTCTTTGAAGTGCAATTTTGATTTCTTTACTTGATAAAAGCAAAGGTAAAGATGCAACTATAACAGTAGCAATTTCTAAAATTCCCAGCCAAATGTATGTGAAGAAAGCTGTACCAAAGTTACTCAATAAGAACTTAGTATCACTAATCGGGATTAAACGCCAAGTTTGACTACGATTTATTCTTTCATTTTTTACAGAAGAAACAATCCAATAAACAAATGCTGCTATAAATGACGTCATAAACATCATTACCGCAAACATGAATAAGAATTCAACTATTGGATTAATTGATTCTCTCTCATTTCCTACTACTACTTCTTGAGAATGACCTCCAGCCGAAACCGTCATCATGATTGTAAAACAGAGGGTGGCAAAGGCTTGGATCAAGTAAATCAGATAAACTGACTTACTTTTTTCTTGAAACATTCTATTGAACAATGTGTTAAAACTAGTCATTATTCATCATCCTCATCTGCATAAAAGCTCTCGTAGTATTCCTCGATTGACTTGTTATTTTGACGAATATCATCAGCAGACTTGTGTTCCAGAACTGTATGGTTCTTTACGATCACTACTTCATCAAGCAATGATGAAATTTCATTTACAAAATGATCGGAAATCAAAATAGTAGATTTTTCATCTTTCCATAAAATAATTGAATTAATGATCTTCTTACGAGCCATTGCATCAATTCCACCGAATGGTTCATCAAGTAAGTACAAATCTGCTTTACGAGCAAAAGTCAAAGCAATGATCAATTTTTCACGCATACCACGAGATAATTGGCTAAGCTTCATATCTGGATCTAACTTCATAAATTTGCGTAATTCGTCAAATTCATTTTCATCAAAATCTTGAAAAATTGTAGAGTAAAAACGAACAATCTGAACAATCTTAGTTGAATCGCTAAAGCCTGTTAAACCATCGGTAAAAGATAACTTTGTCTTTCTTTCAGCTTCCTTAGTTGCACCAGCTAAATCAATCTGTCCCTTATAGTTTTTAGCAACTCCAGCGATAATTCGCATTAAGGTTGTTTTACCTGCCCCATTTTCACCTAATAAGGCAACGATTTTACCTGACGTTAAAGTTAGATCTACGTCTTTTAAAATAGTTTTTTGATTCTTCTTGTAAGTTAAATCTTTAATAGTTAATAAATCACTCATTATGATCCTCATTATGATCCTCACTATGCTCCAAGTAATCTGTAAGCGTCGAAACAAGCTCGTCTTGCTTTACGCCTAACTTTTCCATATTTTGAACAAATTCATCTAACTCATTATTGATGAGGGATTGCTTTGTTTTAGACAACAGTTCCGTATCTTCAGTAACAAAATTTCCTTCACCACGCTTAGTATAAAGAATGCCTTGTGTATTCATTTCTTGCAAAGCACGTTGAACAGTATTGACATTAACAGTCAATTCCAATGCCAACTTTCTAACCGATGGGATCTTTTCACCGGCCTTCATCTTCCCTAAAGCGATTTGGCGATACAAATATTGCTCAATTTGAAGATAAATAGGAATATTATCTTTGAATTCCATTAACTCACCTTCTGCATATACTGTATTATTTATCTATTACACTAATAATACTACTAACTTTATTTTGAAATTTCAAGCATTATTTTTTACTTTGTTTCACAAATCAATATAATTAGAATTTTAAACAAAAAAACAGCTAATATTACTGATCTAACAGTAATATTAGCTTGCTTTTTGTTGTTCATAATACTAGTGAATAACTTATATTTGCTCTCTTTCATTATAAGATATGCATAATATTGGCTATCTAAAAGTATATATTTTTACAAAGCTTGTTTAAAATTGTTTCACTATTTAGCTCTTTCAGCATTTAATTCTGCCATTTGGATCATGACATCGACAGCCTTGTACATTGATTCAAGAACAGTGTATTCGTAACGACCGTGCATGTTTTCTTCACCTGCAAAAATGTTAGGACAAGGAAGACCCATATAAGTCAATTGTGAACCATCTGTACCACCACGAACAGGATCTTCATTAATCTTAAGTCCCTCAGCCTTATATGCATCCCTAGCTAAATCAACAATATCCATGTGCTTCTTCAATTCATCAGCCATATTGTAGTATTGATCCCACATCTTTAATTTGATGCGTTCAGTACCGAATTCAGCATTCATCTTGTCAACGATTGACTTAACCAAGTTCTTACGTTCTTCAAGGCCATCACGTTCAAAGTCACGAATAATGTAATCAAGGTGAGCATTATCAACTGTACCATTAAAGCTCATCAAGTGGAAGAATCCTTCTCGACCATCAGTGTGTTCAGGACGATCATGTTCTGGTAATTGATTATGGAAATCAATACCTACTTGAACAGCGTTGATCATTTGACCTTTAGCTACCGCTGGGTGAACATTAACGCCTTGAATATCAAGACTAAATTGAGCTGCTGAGAAAGTACCCCAATCAAGTTTACCAGGTGCTTCACCATCAACAGTAAAGGCAAAGTCGGCACCAAAGTCTTTAACATCAAAGTGTTCAGCGCCAGTACCGATTTCTTCATCAGGAGTAAATGCTAAACGAATCTTTCCGTGTTTTACTTCTGGATGATTCATCAAGTATTCCGCAAAAGTTATCAATTCAGAGACACCACACTTGTCGTCCCCACCAAGCAAGGTATCACCTGAAGCAGTGATGATTGTTTGACCCTTGTAATTCTTCAAGTGTGGGAAGACCTTGGGATCAAGATAAAATTCTGAGTCACCTAATTGAATCTTGCTTTTACCATCATAATTTTCATGAATTTGTGGCTTAACATTTTCTGAATTAAAGTCAGCAGTATCACTGTGTGCTAAAAAGCCCATTACTGGAACATCATAGTCAACGTTTGAAGGAATTTCAGCAATCACACTACCGGCTTTTTGGTTATAGTGAATATCGCTAAGACCTAAATCTTCAAGATCCTTCATAATGACGTTCTTTTGGAAGTTTTCTTCTCTTTCAGTTGAAGGAAAACGGTCAGAATGTTCATCTGAACGTGAATTTACTTTTACATACTTTAAAAATCTTGGTAATAAATTTGGGTATTCCATATACTCTGTCCTCTTTCTACCTAAAATAAATCTTGAAATGGATTGGTTGAAACTTCTGAAAGTTCAACACCAACATTCCAATCATTTTCTTCGTTCCATTTCTTGAGACGATCATATACCTTATATTTAAACAATTTTTCAGTATAATGACCAGGATCAACTACTGTTAAGCCTGATGAAATCATATCATGACCTACGTGATAGTAAACGTCACCAGTAATAAAGGCATCTAGATGATCATCTAAAGCTCTAGTCCAATATTTACCACCATCACCGCAAATAAAACCAACAGTAGAAATTTGTTTTTCATTATCTGCAGTAATCAGTCTAGCCATCTTAATGTTCATTTTATCTTTAACATAGTAAGCAAAGTCATAAGCTGACATAGGCTTAGGCAACTTACCTTTACGACCCATTGCAATACCATCATCATCTAAGCAAAATGGTTCAACATATTTTAAGCCTAATTCTTCAGCCTGCCAATCGGCAGAACCATTTTGAGCTTTATCAGAATTGGTATGAATTGAATAAACAGTAATTCCATTTTTTATGATATTGCCATACATTGCATTTTGAGCGTTAGCAAAGTCCAAATTGCGAGCTGGTCTAAACATTACAGGGTGGTGACTAACGATAAAATTAACACCCTTTTTTACTGCTTCCTCAACTACTTGAGGACGTACATCTAAAGTAGTCATTACTTTAGTAACATCAGCATCCATTGAACCAATTTGCATGCCAACAGGATCGCCCTTAGAAGCAATATCTTCTGGGAAATCTTGTCTCAAGCGTTCCACTATATCTTTAACTTTAGTCATCGCTTAATTCCTCCTTAATCAGTTGAATATTATGTTCAACTTCATTAATACGGTCTTCATCTTTCTTGCGTGCTTTATTCAAATTTTGCAGTAATTTTTCATAATATTGCAATTGCCCTTGCCACTTTTGATAAAAGACTGGATTTTTTTCACGCATGATAAATGGGCCAAAGAAAATCTCTTTTTCAGTTAAATCATGCTTGTCTGAAGTTAATCTTGCCTTAATTAATTCATAAGTGTGGCCTGCTTCCGCAATTAACTTTTCAGCTACAATTTGATAATTATGCATCATTAGCCAATTACGTACGCCTGCTTCACCGATATTAGGCTCAAGCACTAAATTCTTAAATTGAAAATCTTTACTCCAAGCTGTATCTAAGATATCTACCATTAATTTACCGCCCATACCAGCAATAACAACAGTATCTACTTGATCTTGATGAGTAATAGTCTCCAAGCCATTGCCTAAACGCGTTTCAATTTGGTCACTTAAACCTGCCTCTGCAATATCACTTTTAGCATTTTCAAGCGGACCTTCAGCTACATCACTTGCAATGGCAAATTTTATTTTTCCTGATTTAACTAATTCAATTGGCAAATAAGCATGGTCGGTTCCAATGTCTGCAACTTTGCTGTCCGGATCAACCATTTTTGCCAGCGTATTTAATCTTAAGTTCATTTAATCCTCCATAAAGAGTATGTTTAATCAAATTTTAGCATATTTAGTAGTTGTTTTTAGTCATGTTTTGCTATAATCGTACAGAGAAAGTGGGTTTTTGCATTGAAAAGAACTGAAACAGTAACTTTAACTAACATGTGTATGATCAAAAACAAAGATAAGATTTTGGTTTTAGATCGTAACGATCCCGTTTGGCCAGGTCTTACCTTTCCTGGTGGTCATGTCGAACCACATGAGTCTTTTAGTGATTCAGTTATTCGAGAAATTAAAGAAGAAACAGGACTAATAATTTTTCATCCACGACTTGTTGGAGTAAAACAGTTTTATGATCACAATCATGAGCGTTATTTAGTTTTCTTCTATATTGCCGATAAATTTACGGGGACAGTCAAGGCATCAGATGAAGGAACTTTAACCTGGATGACTAAAGATGAGCTGAAACAACATAAACTAGCTTATAATTTTGATCATGATTTACCAGTGTTCTTTGATCCCAATGTTAGTGAACATATGCTTGATGGAAAACGAGATGAACTTTTTTAGATGAAAAAAACGGAAAGCAAAGTATCGCTTTTTATTGCTTTAATTGCAATTATTATTTTTGCTTCGGTACCCCTTTGGCATATTGATTTAAATGCCAACCGATCACAAACTCAAGTCGTTAAAAAGAAAAAGCCTAAGAAGAAGAAAAAAGTAATTCATAAAGTTACCTGGGGGTATCCTTTCAAACGACTCTACGAAAAGAAAATAAAGTTTAAGTCGGGGCAAAAATTCGGTGAAACTGATGTAATTAGACGCTACTATCCTACGAAGAGTTATTTCCACGATGGTTATGATTTTGGTTTTAGTGAAGTAGGTCACTCTCCTGTTTATGCTGTCCATGCCGGAACAGTTCACAAAGTTAAATATGCTCCAGGACTTGGCTTATTCGTTTGGGTAATTTCTGATGATGGCTATGTTGAAATTTATCAAGAAGGATTCCTTAGCATCACAGATATCTACGTTAAGAAGGGCCAAAAGATTAAATTAGGGCAAAAGATCGGTCGTTTAACTGGTTCACACATCCACTTAGGTGTAACTAAGACTGACAAGAAATATATTGATAAACACGGCGTGCCATGTCGTTACTACTGGAAAGACAATGGCACTTGGCTTAACCCAATGAAGATCATTGAGGATGATATTGCTAAAGGAAAAGCCAGCAGACAATAAAAATGCAAAAAAAGACGTTAAGCAAATGCTTAACGTCTTTTTCATATATTTGGACATTAATCCATAAAGTCACGCAATTGGTTAGAACGACTTGGGTGACGAAGTTTTCTTAAAGCCTTAGCTTCAATCTGACGAATACGTTCACGAGTTACGCCAAATACCTTACCTACTTCTTCCAAAGTACGAGTACGGCCATCATCAAGACCAAAACGCAAACGCAAAACATTTTCTTCACGGTCGGTTAAAGTCTCAAGTACTTGTTCAAGTTGTTCCTTCAACATCTCGTATGAAGCATGTTGTTCTGGACTAGTTGCATCCTTATCTTCAATGAAGTCACCTAAGTGTGAATCATCCTCTTCACCAATAGGAGTTTCAAGAGAAACTGGTTCTTGTGCGATTTTAAGAATATCACGAACTTTATTAGTTGGCATATTCATTTCAGCACCAATTTCTTCCGGGGTTGGTTCACGACCCAAGTCTTGCAACAATTGACGTTGAATTCTAATCAATTTGTTAATGGTTTCAACCATGTGGACAGGGATTCTTATAGTACGAGCTTGGTCGGCAATAGCACGGGTAATAGCCTGTCTAATCCACCAAGTTGCATAAGTAGAGAACTTAAAGCCAAGACGATAATCGAACTTGTCAACGGCTTTCATCAGACCCATGTTACCTTCTTGAATCAAGTCAAGGAATGACATACCACGACCAACGTAACGCTTAGCGATAGAAACAACCAAACGAAGGTTAGCTTCAGCTAATTCTTGTTTTGCTTCTTCATCGCCAGCTTCAATTCTTTTGGCAAGAGCAATTTCCTGGTCTGCTGTAAGAAGTGGCACACGTCCAATTTCCTTCAAATACATCCGCACTGGATCGTTCATTCTAACGCTTGAAGGTGCTGACATATCTTTTAATTCAGCCTTTTCAACATCCTTCTGTTTCTTCAAGGCTAACTTTGAAGGATCACCGTTTTCATCAACAATACTGATACCATTATCTTCAAACTCTTGTACAAGTTGGTCAACAGCCTTGCCTTGCAAATTATAAGGCTTAATCAGACGAGCAGTGAAGTCCTTTTCAGTAATTGTCTTTTTCTTCTTTACGTCCCTAACGACTTGCTTTACCACCTTGTCCAAAGATGGTTTTTGTGTAGTTTCTCTTTCTGCCACTAAAAAGCCTCCTTATTAACCTAAGACCCTTTTCAATTCAATAATCTTTTGAGTAATGTTCAAAGCTTCGTCTCTATCTTTTTTGCGCATTGCATCTTGCAATTGATTATTAAGCTCATTCAGTCGGGAATAGATGTTGCGCTTTTGAAACGATTGAACATACTCATTAATCTCTTGAATTGTAAAATCTTTTGGCATGTTTGCCATTTCAGCATCTACTATTATACCTTGAAGTTGCTCAGGAATAAAATCTAAGAAACCATCAATTTGCGGATTATCGTGTGTTTCTTTGTATTTTATCCATAATTGAGCTAATTCTTCAAAATCTTTATCTGGAAAATGGAAGTTTCCTTCTTGTAGATATTTTTGTGCCTGTGCTGAATGAATAAATAAGTACAACAATCTAACTTGTCTTGGATGTCTTTGACCTTCTGTCTGTTGAATCGTTGCAGTTTCTGCTGATTCATAAGAAGGCTGCATTTCATTCGCACTACTAATCGGAACAGAATAATT
The DNA here is from genome assembly GCF_000615285.1 of Lactobacillus kitasatonis DSM 16761 = JCM 1039. Classification (GTDB taxonomy): domain Bacteria; phylum Bacillota; class Bacilli; order Lactobacillales; family Lactobacillaceae; genus Lactobacillus; species Lactobacillus kitasatonis. Next base: position 180,651 of record NZ_BALU01000003.1, read on the forward strand.
AGCCTGCTGCCGCATATGACTCTTAGCACGATTATTTCTACGTAATTCTCTCGCTAAATTTGCTTTCAGCGAATCAGGCGACACCTGTGCATTACGGGCAAGTTGCTCAATGTACATGTCCCGCTCAACAGGATTTCTAACCTGAGCAATTTCTTTGACTGCTTCATCCAAATAAGTAATTTTTTCCCGGTCATTGTTTAGATTATATTTTTTAGCCAATCTTTCCAGGAAAAATTCAGTTGGAGTTTTAGCTCCATTTACTTCATTTCGATATTTTTCAGCACCGTATTTTCTAACGTACTCATCTGGATCCAAATTATCCGGTAAAACAACAATTCCTAAATTGAAATTGCCTGCTTTATTAAACATTCTTGCAGCACGTTCTTCAGCATGAACACCGGGCGGATCTCCATCGTAGTTGATGATAATGTTTGGAGTTACTCGCCGCAACATATAAACTTGATCATCTGTCAAACTAGTACCCATTGAAGCAATACCTGAACTAATTCCAGCCTTGTAAGCAGCTATTACGTCCATGTATCCTTCATAAAGGATAAGGTGCTGTTCGCTTCTAGCTGCCTTCTTTGCTTCCGCAAAGTGAAACAGAACTTTAGATTTAGTAAAAATTTCAGTTTCTGGACTGTTCATGTACTTGGCTTCTGTTTTATCATCAGAAATTCGACGACCTGAAAAGCCAATTGTTCGACCATTCTCATTATCTAGTGGAAACATAAGTCTATCACGAAAACGATCGAAAAGCCGTCCATCTTTACTTTCTACAAACAAACCGCTTTTTGCCAATTCATCATCTTGATAGCCTTTGCCACGCAAATAAGTGATTAGAACATTATCTTCTTTGGGAGCATAACCGATATTGAAGTGATCCAGTACTTTTTGATCCAATTGCCTTTTTTGGGCATACTGCATCCCTCTTTCACCAGCTTTAGTTGTCAATAGCACCCTATGATAAAATTCTGCTGCATCCTTCTGCACTCGCATAAGTGGATTTAACTTTCCCCCACCATTATTGCCATACCCTTGTGGCATCGCAATATGAGCGAATTCCGCAACTCGCTCTACGCTCTCTGGGAAAGTTAAATTATCCTTATACATCAAGAATTTAAATACGTTTCCGCCCTTACCACAGCCAAAGCACTTGAAAAATTGCTTTTCTTCATTAACCGTAAAAGAAGGTGTTTTTTCTTGATGAAAAGGGCAAAGACCAATATAGTCTTTGCCTTTCTTTTCAAGTGACACGTATTGGCTGATGATATCTACAATATTAACGTTACTGCGGACCTCATTGATGAATTCTTCTGGAATCCGTCCAGCCATATGAATCACCTTTTTCTATCTAATTATTTATTTAATTACTAACTTACTCAAGTCACCTAAACGATCAGCTAATTCACTAACAGCATACAACTGTGCTAAACGGTTATTCTTAACCTTTTCGTCCTTAGCCATGATCATATTAGTATCAAAGTATTGGTCAATAACTGGTTGAAGTTGAACGAAGCCTTGGTAAAGGTCAGCTAAACTTTCAACCTTTTGCAAGTTTTGAACACCAGCATAAAGTTCTTTTTCACTGTTGTCATCGAATAAGCTTTCATCGATTTCAACATTGCCCTTGAACTTAGACTTCTTTAAGATATTGTCAATTCTAGTCAAACTTTCAACTACTGGCTTAAATTCTGCATCATCGTGGTGAAGTTGCAATACGTTAGCAGCCGCCAAGATTTGACTTGGATCTTGTTGACTTGATGCAAGAACAGCATCAACAATATCATACTTGAAGTTGTTCTTTTGTAAGTATTGCTTTACACGGTCACGGATAAAGTCAGCAATTTCTTGATCAGCATCACCCTTAGGAAGCTTAGCTGGAGTTACACCATTAAGCATGTTGATGATTTCTGGCAATACTTCATTAAATGGAAGTGACCACTTTTGGTTAAGCAAAATTCTAACAATACCGTAAGCATAACGACGAAGTGCATATGGGTCGTTTGATGAAGTTGGAATCATACCTGCACCAAAGAAGGTTACAATAGTGTCAATCTTATCTGCAACAGATAAAAGTGAACCTACAGTAGTTTCTGGAAGTGGACCTTCTGCAGTAGCTGGCATGTAGTGTTCCTTAATAGCTACAGCAACTTCTTCATCTTCACCAGCAAGACGAGCATAGTGCATACCCATGACACCTTGAAGTTCAGCAAATTCACCAACCATTTGAGTTACTAAATCAAACTTGTAAAGTTCACTAGCACGATCAAAGTCCTTAACAACGTTTTCTGGCAAGCCCCAACGCTTAGCAAGGTAATCACCGATCATGCGTACACGTTGCATCTTTTCAGCCATTGAACCGATCTTGTCATGGAATGAAACATTCTTAAGACGATCAACAAAGTGGCTAAGTGGGTACTTACGGTCTTCATCGTAGAAGAATTGAGCATCGTCCAAACGAGCTACCAATACCTTTTCGTTACCTGAGATAACGTTGTCCAAGTAATCCTTGTTACCGTTTCTTACAGCGATAAAGTGGTTAATCAACTTGCCATTTTCGTCGTAAACTTCAAAGTATCTTTGGTTATCCTTCATTGAAGTAATTAATACTTCGTCTGGGATGTTTAAGTACTTTTCATCGAATGAACCAGCAAAAACAGTTGGGTATTCAACTAAGTAGGTAACTTCTTCAAGAAGATCACGATCAGGTTTTACTTGCCAATGATTTTTCTTAACCAATTCATTCATTTGGTTAAGGATCATGTCTTTACGTTCTTCAGCGTTGGCAATTACGTATTGATCCTTCAATGCATCTTCATAGTCATCTGCATTAGCCAATACTACTGAATCACCTAAGAAACGGTGACCTTGAGTCTTACGACCTGCAGTAATATCTAAGATCTTAACAGGAACTACGTCACTACCAAATAATGATACAAGCCAGTGAATTGGACGAACGAATTCAAAGTCATTTGAATCCCATCTCATCTTAGTTGGGAAAGTCATGGCCTTAATGATATCACTCATACCAAGCAAAATATCAGTAGCCTTTTTACCCTCTTTTTGAACGTGAACATAGGCGTATTCGGTACCCTTAATTTCTTCAAAGTAGATGTCATCAGTAGTCATACCTTGACCACGAGCAAAACCTTGTGCAGCCTTAGTCCAATTACCATCTGCATCTTGAGCGATCTTCTTAGCAGGACCCTTCTTTACTTCATCGATGTCGTCTTGCTTTTCAGCTAAGTCTTCAACCAAAATAGTCAAACGACGTGGTGTAGCAAAGGTCTTGATGTCCTTAAATTTAAGACCGTTTTCTTTCAAAAACTTTCTAGTTCTGTCAGCCAATTGCTTTACGCTGCGTGGTACAACATGGGCTGGCATTTCTTCAGTACCGATTTCAAATAAATAATCTTTAGCCATTTTCTACCCCAGCTTTCTTGTCTTCTGCGCTCTTAAGCAATGGGAAGCCACGTTTTTCACGTTCTTCGACAAACTTAACAGCTACTTCATGAGCCAAGTTTCTAATTCTTGATAAGTATCCAGCACGTTCAGTTACTGAAACAGCACCGCGAGCATCAAGCAAGTTGAAAGTATGTGAACACTTCAAAATGTAGTCATATGCTGGGTGTACAAGGTTTTGACCAAGAAGACGCTTAGCAGTTGCTTCATAAATATCGAAGAACTTAAGAAGTTGATCTTGATCTGATTCTTCAAAGGCATACTTAGAATGTTCATATTCTGGTTGCTTAAAGATATCACGGTAAAGAACACCGTTACCCCATTCAAGGTCAAATACAGAGTTTACGTCTTGAATGTATGATGCAAGTCTTTCAACACCATAAGTAATTTCACTCATAGTTGGCTTAACATCTAATTCACCGACAACTTGGAAGTATGTAAATTGACTAACTTCCATACCGTCAAGCCATACTTCCCAACCAACACCGGCACAACCCATTGATGGGTTAGCCAGTTGTCTTCTACGAAACGAATATCGTGTTCCAAAGGATCGATGCCTAAAACCTTCAAACTGTCCAAGTAGTATTGTTGAATATCCTTTGGAGCTGGCTTGATAACAACTTGGAATTGGTGGTGTTGGAATAACCGGTTAGGGTTTTCACCATAACGACCATCTGCAGGTCTTCTTGAAGGCTCTACATAGCAAGCTGCCCATGGTTCAGGACCAACTGCACGAAGAAAAGTGTAAGGACTCATCGTACCTGCACCTTTTTCAACATCGTAAGAAGGCATAATCATACAACCTTTGGAGGACCAGAATTGTTCCAGCTTAAAGATCATATTTTGAATGTTTAATTTCTTATCTGCCATTTTCCTTAATTCTCCTCCTGCGCTAGGCCATAAAAAAAGCCTATGCAAATTTTGCATAGGGACGAAATATATCGCGGTTCCACCCTAATTCAGGAAGTGTTCTTCCTGCACTTAATTGAACTTTGACTAGAGGTGCCTTTTCCTAGGTACCCTTACACCAAACGGTACTCGCTTAACTAGTACTTTTCTAATCCTCATCATCGCCAAATACGTACATATTTTAACACATGAACTAGGTTTAAACCAGATATTTACTAACTAAAAAAGTTTTAATTCATCTAAAAATTTTTTGGTCTTTAAGTTTAAATCAATCGTCTCACGATAGATGCGATCGATTGATTTTCTAGTAGCCTTTTTAGTTTCTTCATTAATAGTAATTGTTCCAAGACGATCAGTAGGCAAAAGGCCGATTGTTCTTAAAACGGCGGTTTCTTTGGGTTTTAAATGCATGCGACTATTTACTACACCAAAATGGTCACTGCAAATAACCCCGCCTAATTTAATTGAATAATCGAAAATACCTTTTTCTTTACCACAAATTACGCAATGTCTTAGTTCAGGTTCAACGCCATAAGCACTGAGCATTTTCATTTGCACAATTTGCGTGATCATCTCGCAATCAACGCCTTCATTAATCTTTTTCAGGCAAAAAGAGCCAAGTCATAATACTTGCCAATTGGCTGATATTCGACAAAAGCATGATCAATTAAGTCAAAAATAAAAGAAGCATAAGCATTCTTCGTTAGGTCTTGGTATAACCCATCGAATTGCTTTACTTCTTTATACGTGCGTAGATTGCTCAAACCATGACCACTTGTGTAAATAACATAAGTTCCCATTGAGAAGTTAAGCGTCGCAGCACTTAAACGTGACTTTGGCCGCAAAGCTCCCTTCACAATTAAGGTAATTATTCCATCTTGCTTAGTCATGATTTTTGCTAATAAATCTGCTTCTTTATATTTTTGTCTTTTGAAAATAATACCCTGAACTTCTTTAAGTTCGCGTACCATTAACTAAGTTCCTTTTTATCATAGCCAATTTGTTTTAAGAAGCTTGGATCTGAGCGCCAGTTGTGTTGGACCTTAACCCAGAGACGCAAATTGACTTTTTCTCCAAGCAAATCTTCGATTTCCTTACGAGAATTAATACCAACTTGCTTGAGCATCTTACCACCTTTACCTATGATAATGCCCTTTTGTCCATCTCTTTCAACATAAATGGTTGCTTCAATCACCAACTTGCCATTTTGATGCTTATTCATTTGATCAACGGCAACCGCGGTAGCGTGCGGTACTTCTTGTGAAGTAAGTCGTAAGATCTGTTCACGAATAAGTTCTGCCACAACAAAATATTCAGGCCGATCTGTGATCTGGTCAGCACTGTAATATTGTGGTCCTTCTGGCAAGTACTTGTTAAGCGTAGCTAATAAGTCTTCAATACCAATGCCTTGAGTAGCAGAAATCGGTAGTATTTCTTTAAAGCCCTCTAGCTTATGGTATGAATCCATAATTGGTAACAACTTGTTAGGGTGAATTTCATCAACTTTATTGATTACTAAAAATACGGGAACCTTTACTTCCTTAAGCAAATCAGCAATGTATTGATCACCTTTACCAATTTCCTCAGGTTCAACCATGAACAAAACTAAATCTACATCATTTAAACTAGAGAGACTGGCTTTATCCATATAGTCGTCAAGTTTTGAATGAGGCTTAAAGATACCCGGTGTATCTACAAAGACAACTTGCATATCATCGGAAGTATAAATGCCTGAGATACGATTTCTCGTGGTCTGAGGCTTATTTGAAGTAATCGCCACTTTTTGGCCAACTAAGTAATTCATCAAAGTTGACTTACCGACATTTGGTCGACCAATTAAGGCAACAAAGCCAGACTTAAACTTTTTTTCTTCCATTATTTACCTCTGCCTTCATCTAATTGATCTGGATATAGTGGCAAGCCGTAGTCTTCAAGCACCTTACCTTGAATGCCAAACATTTCTTTGGCTTCATCTGGCTTGATATGATCATAGCCATTCAAGTGCAAGAATCCATGAACTACAGTATAACCAAATTCTCGGTCAAACCCAGTGCCATATTCCTTGCTATGACGTTTGATGACACTTGGACACATAAACAAATCCCCGATATCTTCTTGAAAATCAGGATCATCCTCAAAGGCAGCTAAGTCAATTGAATCCTCACCATCTTCAATTGCAAAAGAAATGACATCTGTTGGACGATCTTTATCACGATACTTCAAGTTAATTTCGTGACTACGATCTTCGTCAACAAAGTTAATACTCATTTCTAAGTTATTATCTTTGCCAATTTCTTTTTTAGCTAAAAGCAAAAGCTTCATAATCCAGTCTTGCCAGTCGCGTTTTTTATCATCTAAAAAACCAACTTCATCATTATAGGTAATATCAATTGGATCCATTTTTAGTGTTTAGCGTCCTCTTTTTCATAAGCAGTAATAATTTTGGCAACTACAGGGTGACGAACAACATCCTGTGCAGAAAAGTTGATAAATTTGATTTGGTCGATGTTCTTCAAAATTCGTCTAGCATCGATTAAACCGCTATGCTGTCGTCCCGGCAAATCGACTTGAGTCATATCTCCGTTTACGACCATCTTGGAGTTAAAACCAAGACGTGTCAAAAACATCTTCATTTGTGCATCAGTAGTGTTTTGGGCTTCATCAAGAATTACAAACGCGTCATCAAGCGTACGTCCACGCATATAAGCAAGTGGAGCCACTTCAATTACGCCACGTTCCATTAAGCGGTCAGTAGTATTAGTACCAAGAATAGCGTACAAAGAATCGTAAATTGGTCTCAAATATGGATCAACTTTTTCCTTCAAGTCGCCAGGCAAAAATCCAAGTGATTCCCCAGCTTCAACGGCCGGTCTAGTCAAAATTATTCTGGAAACTTCGCCCTTTTTGAATGCAGCAATTGCACACACAACTGCCAAGAAAGTCTTACCAGTCCCAGCTGGCCCTATTCCAAAGACAACATCAGATTTATCAATGGCCTCGACATAACGCTTTTGACCCATATTTTTCACCCTGATCGGTCTACCTTTAGCATCCCGAATCAAGACTTTCTTATACAGATCCGCAAAGTACTCTGTGGTACCCTTGTCGGCCATCTTCATCGCACTAACCGTATCGGGCGCGCCAACGTTAACGCCGGTATTCACGACACTGTCAAGTGCCTTTAAAACAGCGACGGCTTTCTTTACGTTTGCCTCATCATCCCCTACAATAACAATGTCATTGCCAGTATCGGTAACGGACAAATCATAGCCTTCAGAAAGAAGCTTCAGATTTCCATCATTAACTCCAACTAATTTTTGAATATTCCCTGCTTTTTGAGGTGTAAAAGTTGTTTGAGCCAAAAAGACCCGCTCCTTCTTGTTACTACTAAACTTAGTTTAGTTGATCACGAACTGCTTGAGACGCAGCCTTACCATCGGCACGTCCCTTGATCTTTGGCATTAAGGCTTTCATAACCTTACCAAAATCAGACTTGCCTTTGGCACCAATTTCATCAATCGTTTCTTTAACGGCAGATTCCAACTCGTCCTTGCTCATTTGTTTAGGCAAGTACTTTTCAACTACTGCTAATTCTTTCTTAGTTTCTTTCACTAAATCATCACGTTTAGCTTTAGCAAACTCTTCGATTGATTCTTCTCTTTGTTTCTTTTCGCGATTAAGAACAGTTAATTCTTCATCTGCATTCAAATCATGTCCCAGCTTGATCTTTTCATTCATCAAAGCAGATTTGATCATGCGGACAGTATCAAGAGTTGTCTTATCGTGATTTTTCATGGCTGTTTTCATATCAGTCATGATCTTATCTGACAAACTCAATTTATAATTCCTTCTTTCTATTAAAAACCCAATAATATTATAGCAAACTATGTACATAACTATTAAGTTTTCAACGGAATATATTGAAGTTTTTTGCATAAAAAGCAAATATTTTGTCTTATTTCAATGATTTATGTGCGGAAAGCAAAAAATCTCAGGAAAAAACCTGAGATTTATCAATTTATTCTAAATATGAATGCCTAAAGTAAGTCTTGCAAATTGACTCATCATTTTAGGTGTCCATTGAGGATAGTAGACTAATTTAGCTTCACATTTTTTACTCTATCAACTTGAAGTGCAGCTTTCTTAATCATATCTTGCAACAATTCAATAATCGGACATCCCATCGTAGTTAAAGTCCAATTAATATGGCAAACATTTTGATCATCAACTTCAACTGAATAAATCAAACCCAAATCAACTAAACTTACACCTAATTCAGGATCAATTACATTTTTTAAAGCATCATAGACTCCTTTTTCTTTTGGCAACAGACTTTCTTCAAACATTAGCCAATTGCTCCTTCCATTTGAAAACTGATCAAGCGATTAAGTTCTACAGCATATTCCATTGGCAATTGCTTAGTAAAAGGTTCTACAAAGCCCATAATAATCATCTCAGTTGCTTTTCTTTCTGGAATTCCACGACTTTCAAGATACTAAAGTTCTTCATCCGAAATTTTTGAAACTGTTGCTTCATGTTCCATTGCTACATTGGAGTTTTCAATTGAATTCGTTGGAATTGTATCTGAAGAAGATTTGTCATCCATAATGATCGTATCGCATTCAACATGAGACTTAGAATCTGAAGAATTTTTGCCAAATTTTATGCTACCACGGTAATCAGTTGAACCGCCACCTTTAGCAATTGATTTTGAAACGATTGAACTAGATGTATTAGGTGCATTATGAAGCATTCTTGAACCGGAATCTTGGTGAATCCCTTTATGAGCACCAGCAGCTTTGATATCTACATATAGTTATTAACTCATTTGATAAAAAAACAGTATCGAAATATCAATTATTTCAATACTGTGTTTATCAAATATTTTTGAAAATAAAAAGCCCACCCATTCCCGGGTGAGCTTTTCAGATTATTAATAATGTCTACGCTTGCGTGCAGCTTCTGACTTCAATTTTCTACGAACACTTGGTTTTTCGTAGAATTCGCGCTTGCGGTATTCTTGTAAGGTACCACTTCTTGAAACGGAACGCTTGAAACGACGAAGAGCATCATCAATAGACTCGTTTTCGTGAACGATTGTCTTAGCCATGTGTGATCCCTCCTTCCATTTCTTGGCGTTACGCCATACATTTACTTAAATTATACCAAACAAATCTTAAGGGTCAACATAATTTTCAAATATTTTTCAAAAAAGTTTATCTTGAGAATTCGGTTGTTAATCCGCTTTCATTAATAGTATAATTAGGAGCAGAAAGAGGTGCTAATATGGCAGATACAAAAGACCAAAATGAATTAAACATTATCATTATTTCAGATGCTGCTGGTGACACCGCATTTAGCAACGCTACTGCGGCTGCTGCTGAATTTCCAAAAGCTAAAATTAATTATCGTCGTTATCCATTTATTACTAATGAAAAGAAATTGGATGAAGTTTTAAAAGAAATTGAGAAATATCCAAATCTTGTAATCATCTACAGTTTGGTAAAAGATGAAATGCAAATGCCAGTTATCAAGTTTGCACGTGAACACAACATCCAATGCGTAGACATCTTCTCACCTGTTGTCGAAGCCATCCAACAAACTACTCATATGACTCCTGATCAAAAGATCGGTGCTCAACACAGTTTGAACCAAAAGTACTTCGATAGATTTCCGCAATGGAATTCGCCGTAATGTATGATGATGGTAAGGATCCTAAGGGCTTCTTGGAAGCTGACGTAGTTTTACTTGGTGTATCTAGAACTTCTAAGACTCCACTTTCATTGTTCTTAGCTAACAAGAACTTGAAGGTTGCTAACTTACCACTTGTTCCAGAAACTCATATTCCAAAGGAAATTTACGAAATTGACCCTAAGAAGATCATTGGTTTAACCAACGATCCATCTGTCTTAAATGAAATCAGACGTCAAAGAATGATTTCTTATGGTTTGAATCCAGATACTAGTTACTCAAGCATGGATTCAATCAACAAGGAACTTGAATCAGCACAAGCTTTATACAAGAAGTTAGGCTGCTACGTAATCAATGTAGCCCACCGTTCTATCGAAGAAACTGCTGCTTTAATTCTTGAACACTTAGGTATCGATGATTACGCTAAGTAATAAATGATCTTTTAAACAGGACTGAATAGATTTCAGCCCTGTTTTTTTCTATCTTTTTGTTAGTAAAAACAGTTTTGTAACGTTTACGTAAAACTACTGCGCTACAATAATTCTGGTCACATAAAGAAAGGAGATATTCAGGTACATCCTGATTTAATATAGATGAGATTTAAAAAACAATTAATCACTTTATTAGGCGCAGTGTTATTAGGTTCAAATTTAAATGTATCAACTGTAGTTGCAGCTGATGCTGCAGTTGACAGCAATACAACAACAACTACTACTGAACCAGAAAAAAAGACATACAAATGGACTTACCCATTCAAGGCTTGTGACAAGTACGGTGTACGTCCAATGTCCAAAGCGCAAACTTTCGGGATGACTGATTATATGCGTTCTGTTAACCCACCTTCATACTTCCACGATGGTTGGGACTTTGGTCACTCTGAAGTTGGCTACTCACCAGTTTACGCAATTCACGAAGGTACAGTTAAGAAGGTCGCTTACGGTAGCGGCTTAGGCTGGTTCATTTGGGTTATCAGTCCAGATAAATACGTGGAAGTTTACCAAGAAGGTTTCACTAAGAAGAGCGATATTTATGTAAAAGCCGGTCAAAAGATTAAAGCTGGTCAAAAGATTGGTAAGTTAACCGGTTCTCACCTTCACTTAGGTTTAACTAAGACTACTAAGAAATACATTAATAAGAATGGCTTCCCATGCAACAACTGGAATGTTGATAATGGTACTTGGTTGAACCCAATTAATACTATTAAGAAGTACCTTGCAAAACAAAAATAATTATTCGTAATAAAGAATCATCAAAATATTTGGTGATTCTTTATTTTTTAGCATATAATTAAAAACAATTAAGAATATTAAATAGCATTTGAGCTAAGAAAGGGAGAATAATATGAGTAAACATTTAGATACTGCTATCTTTGCCGGCGGTTGTTTTTGGTGCATGGTTGAACCTTTCGACACCGTAGATGGCGTTGAAAAAGTCGTTTCTGGCTATACTGGAGGGCATGTTGCTAATCCAACCTATGAAGAAGTTTGCACCGGTAAAACTGGTCATACCGAAGCTGTTGAGATCACCTATGATCCAAGCAAGATTTCATATGAAGAGCTTTTAAATTACTATTGGCAAGTGACTGATCCTACTGATGCAATGGGTCAATTCCAAGACCGCGGAGATAACTATCGCCCTGTAATTTTCTATAATTCTGAAGCTCAAAAAGAAGCAGCAGAAAAATCCAAACAAGAACTAGCAGAAAGTAGCAGATTCGATAAGCCTATAGTGACCAAAATTGAAGAAGCAAAGCCTTTCTACCCTGCCGAAGACTATCACCAAGGCTTTTACAAAAAAAATCCTGAAAGATATGCATTAGAAGAAGCCGGTGGCCGTGCCGATTTTATTAAAAAGCATTGGGGTAAATAATTTTATTGGTTGGTCCCTGCCCTTATTTTTGTTAAACTTAGTATGCTAAAAACAATAAATATAGTTTGTATTTAAACTAAGGATTGACGCTATATGGATCAATTAGATAAATTCAACAGGCGCTATAACTTTTTATCTAAGTTATCAGCTGCCCTCTTTTACTCAATTGCTGTGGCGGTTGCGTTAAACTTCTTCTGGACGCCAGGACACATGTACTCATCCGGAATCACAGGTTTTGCGCAGTTAATTAACACTGTCAGTGAACGATACTTACCATTCACGCTGTCCACCTCAATCATGTACTTCGTCTTAAACTTCCCATTATTCATCTTGGCTTGGCTTAAGATTGGACATAAATTTACCTTCTTTACAATTGTTGCGGTTGTCCTAGGATCAATTATGATGCACGTTATTCAACCATTGCATATGGATCTCGATCCTGTTGTCTGCGCAATTTTCGGTGCAACAATCAATGGTGTTGGTACTGGATTCGCACTTAAGAACGGTATTTCAACTGGTGGACTTGATATCATAGGTATCGTTATTCGACAAAAAACTGGGATCAGTTATGGTAAGTTTAATATCTTTATTAACTTAATCATTATTGCCGCAGCTGGTTTCATGTTTGGCTGGACAAGAGCTTTATACTCTGCTTTAACCATCTTTATTAACGGCCGTGTAATCGATGCTGTTTACACGCAGCATAAGAAGATGCAGGTTATGATCGTAACTCAGCATCCCCAACACATCATTGATGGTATTCAAAACAGAATGCACCGTGGAATTACTATTTTGCACGATGCTGAAGGTGCCTACAGCCACATTGAAAAGACGGTTTTGATCACTATTATCGACCGCTACGATTTGTATGATATTCGTCAAATTGTTCAAAAAGCTGACCCATATGCATTCATGAGTGTAAGCGAAGTCGAGAAGGTATACGGTCGCTTCAAGGAGCAAGAGATAGTCTAGAAAAGTAAGGCAATTGAATATTTAAACAAAAACTCATATTGGAAGAAATTCCATTATGAGTTTTTGTTATCTCTCGACTTTTATCTTCTCTACTATACTTAAGATATAATAGTTTTAAAAGGTTAACATTTCAGATAAATTAAAAACAACCTAGTATCATCATAAAGAGGATCAAAATGGCAATAATATTACTGATTTTAATTGCAATAATTATCTGGTTGTTAATTAAAATTTACGACTACAAAAAAATAAATACCAAATTATCTAAACAAAATAACGAATTAACTGAGAGAATTAAATTACTAACTGGCACTTCTCAACTCCATTCTGAAAATTCGGATGAGAAATCAAGTCAAGGCTCAGAAGACAATGAATATGCGTCAATACCTCCTACACCTTTTAATGAGAAAAATGCAGCAGCTTGGAAAAAATATGAAGATGAGCAATCGGAAGTTTGGACCAAATACCGTAAAGTGCAAGAAAGCCAACCAGATTATGATAAACAATTTGGTAGATCATTTGATTATCCTAAGTACACCGACAAATATGATACAAATACAGATTTCAGTTTGCGTGAATTACTTTTATTAATTTGGTGGGGCAAAATAAAAAAAGGTAGACTTACTACTGCTAAAATTCCTAAATATTTTATCTTCACCTACAACTTAAATGCACAAAAAGTAACTCAAAAATTCCTTGATAAAGGCTGGCTCTTTCAAGAAGATAACAGGTACTTCTTATCAAAAGAAGCAAAACAGGCTACAGAATTTTATAGTGATCTATGGGAAATGCATCAAGCGGACAATTTTCCTATTTGTCTGGATGAAGATTTTCCTAACTGGAATCACGGGAAATTACTTATCACCTTTTACAAGAATGATATAGATTTTCAAAACAAACTAATTGCCTATTACAACAAATTAAACTCATTCTATAAAAGTAATCCAAAATTCTTTGCAGATAAACAAATGCAAGATAATCATATTCAAGAGATTGAACAATCAATTTCAGAAGCTCAAAATGTGATTAATAAGAACAACAAAATAATTAAAGCCATTGAATAATTAATGACATAGTACGATAAATATAGAAAGGACTATCATGAGTTCATATTACGAATTAATCTGGAAAGAAAACGAACTAGATTCTTATTCAACTGACAAACTTAACTTCATTTTTAACACGATCAACCATCCCTTCTCTGTTCGATACCGTCAAATGTATTCCAACCGCTTGGAATGGCAAAAAGCAGTAAAACACCACAACGATCTTATTCAAAAAGTAAAGGACACTATTAATAGTCGCGACGACATTCACGATGTCAGAGAGGCCTGGCTCAAGCAACATGACAACGCTAAAACCTCTACAGAAGATGGCTACACTATTGAGCAAATCGCCAATAAGTTGCCACATTTAGCTAACCAACTAGGAGCTTTCATGGAAATCGAAAACATCGAAATCAAGTACTTCGATGACGATTCCAAGCCGCGTTACGATTTAAACGACTTTAAAGACATCTTCAAAGAAAACTATAAGGATAGTGGCTTTAAGCAAACTGGTATGACTAAAGATGCCCTGTTGAAACTATATCCGCAAATTAACAAACAAGATCTCGAAAATGTCTTAGAAATGGCCGACTGCGAGCCAGAAACAGAAGATGGCGTAGAAGTCATGCCTTACTGGTATGCGGTAAACGCCAAAAGAATGCTTGTTGACGGCAATAGCTTCACAGAAACTTTTGATAATTAAACGTCTAAAAAGACAACAGTCCAAAAAAT
>NZ_BALU01000002.1 GCF_000615285.1 Lactobacillus kitasatonis DSM 16761 = JCM 1039
GTACAAACTTTATACCCCAGATGCATTAAAGCAAAGACGGAATATCAATCGATGTAAAATATCTGACAGTTCTATTCTGGCCTTGCTTATTTGGCAGGCTTTATTGGGCGTTGAATCTCAAAGAAGATTTTGTGAAAAGCTTGTTAATTTATCTCACTCTCGCTTTAATCGCAGAGCACACATGCTTTTGCCATTGATCTATTTAATTCGACATGGCCTTAATGAGGAAGTAGATCTGTCAGGCGACATTTTGATTATTGATAGTTTTCCTGTGCCAGTCTGTCAGCCAATTCGCAATCGTCGAGCAAATGGGCTATACGCTTTGGACACCATATCGTAAAAATATGAAGAATGCTCAAAAGCACAATAAGCACTATTTAATGGTACTCAGAAGGACCATCGAGAGTGATTTTTCGTTATTGTCTTACTACAATGCTGAGAACAATCGAGCTAGAAGTTTAGCAGGTTTTCAAGAGAGACTTGAAGTTGCAATTTTGGCTTACAATATTGCATATTGCCTAGAACGATTTAACTAGCACCACGCGTATTTATAACTTTTCCTCAACCCATAATTTAGTAATCTTCTGATCAAGCTATTTTTCCATTTATATGTGTTAAACTGAATATGAGATGCTTTAATCAGCAATAAAATAAATGCTGTAATTTAATTGCCGTCTGTATTATAGAACAGTTATATAACAAAATAAATAGAAAAGAGAGTAATATGTGTACATCAATCATTTTTAGTCCAAAAGATCATTATTTTGGCCGCAATCTTGATTTAGAGATAACTTTTGGACAACAAGTCGTAATCACTCCGCGTAATTATCCTTTCATGTTTCGCAAGATGCCATCAATTGATCATCATTATGCAATTATTGGTATTGCTCTAGATAACAATGACTATCCCTTATACTTTGACGCAGCTAATGAAATGGGTTTAGGCATGGCCGGGCTGAATTATCCTGGTAATGCAACTTACTATAAAGAAAAAGAAGGCAAAGATAATATTGCTTCATTTGAATTTATTCCTTGGCTTTTAGGACAAGCTGCTAATATTAAGGAAGCTAAAAAAATATTGTCTACCATTAACATTACTGATATCAACTTTTCTGAAAAAATGATAGCCTCCCCACTCCACTGGTTAATCGCTGATAAAACTGGCAAGAGCATTGTAGTTGAAACTGATAAAGATGGGATGCACATTTATGACAATCCAATTGGCTGTTTAACCAATAATCCGCAATTTCCTAAACAATTATTCAACTTGAATAACTACGCTGATGTATCTGCCGCCACACCTAAAAATAACTTTTCAAGTCAAATTGAACTAAGCGACTATAGCCGAGGTCTTGGCTCACGTAACTTACCTGGCGGAATGGATTCTGAATCACGCTTTGTCAGAGCCACTTTTAATAAATTTAATGCGCCAATAAGTGATAATGAAGTTGAAAATGTCGACACATATTTCCATATTTTGCATTCTGTTGAACAACAAAAAGGCTTAGATCAAACAGCCCCTGATACCTTTGAATATACCATTTATTCTGACGGCACTAACCTAGATAAGGGAATCTTTTACTACACAACATATACCGACAAGCAGATCAAGGTGGTTGATATGCATAAAGAAAATCTTGATGCTAATGATCTAATTGTTTTTGATATGATCAATAAGCCTACTTTTAAATATCAAAATTAAATATTAATTTTGTCTAAAAATTGGTGCTATTTTTGGTTTTCTGGTTAAAATATAAATGATTAAGTTTATAAGGAATTCTAAAATTAAATGAATAGTTATATTGTATTGCTACTAGCAATTTCAACTTTATTGCTACTTATTTTTAACATCAAAAATTCACGTCGTTTTAATTTATTTGACCATTGGCTCCATCATCAATTAGTCAAAAGACATGATGGTTATAAATGGCAAGTCATTGCCTTCATCAATGATCCTAAGTTAATGGTAGTTTGGGATGTTTTATTAGCAGGACTTTTGTTAAATGAAGGGCGCGAATTAACTGCTTTTTGGGTACTAGGTACTTTAGCATTTGCTGATATTTCAGGAATTATTTTGAAAAGGCTAATTAGACGCAAGCGGCCAATTATGCATTCTAATATGGAAACTGGCTATAGTTTTCCAAGTGGACATGTGCTTGGAGCAACTACGATGGGCTTGATCTTACTGCAGCTATTTGCCAAAACTTATGGTTTAGTCTTTGTCATTAGCATTATTGCTTTATGGGTTACGGTAATAATCTCTCGTTTAAGTTTAAAAGCACACTATCCTTCTGATATTATTGGCGCTACTAGTTTAGCAATTGCTTGCTTTAGTATTTCACAGCAACTATTATTTGCATTTTAAAAAGGTCACTACAATGTGACCTTTTTTATTTACTCATTAAAACCTATCATCAATCCACCTTCTTCGGCATAAAAGCTGCACAAGCCGTGCATTGGCCTGATTGTAATTTGAGCATCGGGGTATTCAGCTTGAAGCTTTTCTTTAATAGTTTCAGCATCCTTTTCATTTTCACAATGATCAATTATGACTTCGCCGCCATGATAATTATCATCTTTCATATATTTCAGCAGTTCACGCATTGCTTTTTTCATTCCTCTAGCTTTAGTTAACGGCTCAAGCTTACCATCTTTACTTGCTGTACCAATTAAATTAATTTTTAAAAGACCAGCAATCTTAGCTACAGTTGGTGAGACACGACCGTTTAAGGATAAATTATGCAGTGATTGTAAAATAAATAGCAAATGCGTATGCATTCTGAATTCAGCAATTTCTTCTTCAAGATCAACAAAACGAATGTCACCTTGAATCATCTTTTCGATGCCATGCAAAACGATGGTAAGTTCAGGTCCGGCACTTCTTGAGTCGACTACAATAATCTGACTTGAAGGATGTTTTTCTTCATACATATTTTTTGCCTGTAAGGCTGAAGAAAAAGTACCGCTCATCCCACTTGTCATTGTAACGATGATAGCTTTTTCGGTTCCTTCTAAAGCATCAAGCCAAGCTTGGATACTAGGACAAGTAGTTTTGCCAGCAACCTGATTTTTATTCATATCAGATAAGAATTCTTGAATATTTAAATTCTGGTCATCAATGTAATCCTTACCACCAAAAGAAATAGTTAATGGCACTACTTCTACATTACGTGTGGGATCATTTACCATATTGCTGCTAGAATCAACAATTAATTTAAACTTTTCCATATTCAAATTCCTTATTTATAAAACATATATTTTAATACATGTATTATACCGCCACAGTATAGCCTTTTTTACTGCCTTTATTAATTTTTAAAATGTAAACCGCTTTCATATGTTTACACAATCACAAAGTTAGGCTAAAATTTGAGTTGTAAGCGGAGCAAAAATTGTTCCGTATGGCATGCAAAATTTTTGTTACATGCCATAATTTTTGAGGAGGTTTATAATGCTCAAATCAGTTATTGAAAATGTACACGCACTCGAAATTTTTGACTCACGTGGTAACCCAACTGTTGAAGTTCACGTTACCCTTTCAAACGGTGTCGTAGGTAAGGCTGAAGTTCCATCAGGTGCTTCAACTGGTGAAAACGAAGCCGTTGAATTACGTGACGGTGGTTCACGTCTTGGCGGTAAGGGCGTTTCAAAGGCTGTTAACAATGTTAACACTGAAATTAACGACGCTTTAAAGGGTATGGACCCATTTAACCAACCTAAGATTGACCAAACTATGATCGACTTAGACGGTACTCCAAACAAGGGTCGTCTTGGTGCTAACGCTATCTTAGGTGTATCAATGGCTACTGCTGTTGCTGCAGCTAAGGCTAGTCAACAACCTCTTTACCGTTACCTTGGCGGTATTGATCTTGAAATGCCACAAACTTTCCACAACGTTATCAACGGTGGTGAACACGCTGACAACGGTATCGACATCCAAGAATTCATGATCACTCCAATTGCTAAGACTTCATTCCGTGATGGTTTCGAAAAGATCGTTAACGTATACCACACTTTGAAGAAAGTTCTTGAAGACATGGGTTACGAAACTGGCTTGGGTGACGAAGGTGGTTTCGCACCTAACATGAAGAACTCAGAAGAAGCTTTGAAGGCTTTACACGAATCAATCGTTAAGGCTGGTTACAAGCCAGGCGAAGATATCGGTATTGCATGTGACTGTGCTGCTTCATACTTCTACAACAAAGAAGACGGCAAGTACCACCTTGAAGGCAAGGTTCTTGACGATGAAGAATTAGCTGCATACTACGACAAGCTTTTGGAAGAATTCCCAGAATTAATGTCAATGGAAGACCCATACGACGAAAACGATGTTGACGGTATGGTTAAGTTCACTGAATCACACAAAGACCGTATCCAAATCGTTCTTGATGACTTCATTTGTACTAACCCAGCACTTTTGAAGAAGGCTATCAAGGAAGGTGCCGGTAACGCTTCATTAATCAAGTTGAACCAAATCGGTACTGTTACTGAAACCCTTGAAACTATCCGTATGTCACGTAAGAATGGTTACAACACTATGATTTCACACCGTTCAGGTGAAACTGGTGACACATTCATCGCTGACTTGGCAGTTGCTGTAAACGGTGGTCAACTTAAGACCGGTGCTCCAGCTCGTTCAGAACGTGTTGAAAAGTACAACCGCTTACTTGAAATCGAAGAAGAACTTGGCAAGGGCGAACGTCTTGCATTCTTCCCAGACGATGTTGACCACGATTAATTTCGATTAACCGAGTACAATTTCAAAACAAAAGGCATGTAGGATTAATTTCTACATGCTTTTTTTGTTTTACTCTTAAACTGATTTATGCTTTATTTTTGATAAGCTTTTTCAAAGCCTTTAATCAAAGTAGTATCTTTAACAGCTTTAACTACTACCACTGCACCTTTTTTAGATTGATCAAGCAAAATCACAGGTTTATTCTTTTTTAAACAGAACAAGTAAGTGTTATGCCACGACTTAAAATTATCATTAGCAATCGCCACAACATTATATTGATACTTATTCTTGCCCAAAGGACTCCAGTCTATTTTAATTTGTTTTTTCTTTAAAACAAATCTTGCTTGTTTGAAAGCTTGCGGATATGTATCGCCTTTTTTAGTCTTCAAAGGATGAATTCCATCATAAAAACGATAAGTTTGACCTGAAGGTCTACTCCATTTATTTACTGCGGCTTGCAGTTTTTTATTTTTGGCTTCATTCCAATTAGTTTTTACTACTTTCTTGGTCTTCGGCTTAGACTTTTTCTTATTCTCATCTTTAACCTTAGTCTTCTCAACTTTTTTAGTGGTTTTCTTAACTGACTTTTTACTGCTGCTAGATACTGCTGACTCATTTTTAGTAGTTTTATGTTTAACTTCTGGCTTAGCTTTTTTCACTGAACCAATAGTTACTGTATCCCTACCAAAATGAACTTGACTACACCCACTTAAAGTTGCAGTCAGCATAATAGCAGATAAGCCAAGTAAAATTCTTTTATTCATTAACGATTCCTTAATAGATAGTTACTTGATAACGACTAGTACGGTCTTCCTTAGCTGGTTCTTCAGCAATTTTACCTACAGGAACAATTACTGTTGTTTCAAAGTCTTGGGCAATACCCAATTCTTTTTGAATATCAGCAAAATCATTCAATTTTACAGCTCCGCCCATGACATAAACTGAGCCTAAACCCATATCAGTTGCTTCTAACATAATATTTTTAGCTGCAGCAGAGGCGTCACGTTCACCAAACATGTTGTCCTTCTTAGTATTGATCAAGAACAAAACTGGTGCGCCATAACAAGAATTACCTGTTACTTTTTCAATTTCAGCTCTTAATTCTTTATCCTTAACAACTACCAAATTCATTACGTCCGGTTGGTGCATACCACATGGTGAAGTTTGAAAAGCTTCAATCAAATTTTTAATTTTATCATCTGATACAAAATCTGCAGTAAATTTTCTGACAGCTCTTCTATTCTTTATAATTGTGTTTACCATATTTTTTCTCCTTGGAGTTTTTCCTCTATATTCAATCATCTTTATTTTACCATTAGACAGTTCATTGACAACGCTTTCAAAAGTATTTATGATAAGTTACAAAAATATATATTTTTAATAAGGAGCAAACAAAATGAATTTAGCAGCAATTGATATTGGTGGTACAACTATTAAAATCGCAACTTGGAAAGATAATCAGCTTCAAGATAAACATGCAATCGATACGCCAAAAGATTTGAACGGTTTCTATCAATTATTAACTGATGAAGTAGATAAAATCAAAAAAGATACCAAGATCGAAGGAGTAGCTATCTCCTCACCTGGTGCAGTTAATAAAAAGACAGGAATTATCGGTGGATCTAGTGCTATTCCTTACATCCACAACTTCAAGATTGTAGATGAATTAGAAAAACGTTTTGGCCTTCCAGTTTCTATCGAAAATGACGCTAACTCTGCAGCCTTAGGCGAATTAGCCGAAGGTAGTGGTAAAGGGTGTGACAGCATGGCTTTCTTTGTAATTGGTACAGGTATCGGTGGTGCCCTAATTATTAATCAAAAAGTTTGGCATGGTGCTCATCTCTTTGGCGGAGAATTTGGCTACATGATTATGGGTGCTCATACTTTAAGTGAATTAGGTTCCCCAGTAGCAATGGCTAACCGTTACAATAAAAGAACTGGTAAACATCTCGACGGCAAAACTATTTTTGAGTTAGCAGATAAAGATGATCCTGCAGCTAGTGATGAACGTCAAACTTTAATCCACGCCTTAGCCGTTGCCATCTACAACATTCAACACAGTTTTGATCCAGAAAAGATCGTTCTCGGTGGTGGGATTTCCAACAATCCTGAATTGATTCCACTCCTAAACAAAGAAATTGATCGTTTAAGAGATGGCTTAGATTTGGTAACGTTGAAACCAGATATCGTTTTATGTAAGTTAAAGAGTGATGCCAACTTACGTGGTGCTGTTGCTGATTTCGAACAAAATGCAAAATAATCACTCTATAAATGTTATTTTATATTAAATCTACATCCTTTAAAGCCTATTGTTATAGGCTTTTTCTTTTTCTTTTAAATAAAAGTATATATTTTTATTTAGATAAACCTTTATTTTTTATTTCAATTTGATACACTTATTAGTGTAAAAAATGAAAGTGCTTACAGAGGGAGAGAAGAAATATATGACTGAAAAGCGCAAGTTACCATCAACATTCTTCTGGGGCAACTCAGTTTCAAGTATGCAAACTGAAGGTGCCTGGAATGAAGATGGCAAAGGTCTTTCCGTCTACGATGTTCGGCCAGCTACTGACAATACTACTGATTGGCATGTAGCAATTGACGAATATCACAGATATGACGAAGATCTGGATTTGATGAAGGACATGCATATGAACATGTACCGGATTCAAATATCTTGGTCTCGTGTGTGTCCAGACGGAGACGGCAACTTCAACCAAAAGGGTATTGACTTCTACGACCGTTTAATCAATGCAATGCTTAAGCGTGGCATTGAACCAATGATCTGTCTTTACCACTTCGACATGCCACTCAATTTAGCCAAGAAATACAACGGCTTTATGTCAAGACATGTGGTTGATGCATTCGTCCGTTTGGGTAAAAAGATGATCGATCACTTTAGTGATCGAGTCAAACATTGGATTGTCTTCAATGAACATAACCTCTACTTCCAAGATGAAGTATTCAATATTTCAGGTTATGAAAAGGGAGACAAGAGCTTGGATGATATGTACACTATCTTCCACCACACGATGATGTGTCATATCCAGTTAGCAAACTACATCCACGAAAATTACTCAGATGTAAAAATCGGTGGTATGCTTGCTTACCAACAAATTTATCCAGCAACAAGCAAGCCAGCAGATGTCTGGGCAGCAAAACAAGTGCAAGAGTTCTTAAACTTCAACATTTATGATGCTGACACAGGTCATGGCTACTCACCAGAAGTGATGCAATACGCCAAGCATCACAACATTAAGATGGACATCACTGATGAAGATAAGGAAATCATGAAGAAAACTAAAGCTGACTTCTTGGCATTCTCTTATTACTCATCATGGGTTCTATCTAGTGATAAGATTCCTGCTGGTGAAGCTCCTAACCGTTACCTTAACGAAGGTGGAGTTGAATCCAAATACGTTAAAACTAATGATTGGGGCTGGGCAATTGATCCACTTGGATTTAGAAATGCGATTACTACCATGTACAACCACTACCGCATTCCTATCTTCCCTATTGAAAATGGTATTGGTCTTAAGGAAACTTGGGACGGTAAACATATGATTGAAGATGATAAGCGTATCGCTTACCACCGTGATCATATTAAAGCTATGAAAGATGCTATTTTCGATGACGGTGCCAAAGTTCTCGGCTATCTTGGCTGGGGCTTGATTGATATTCCAAGTTCACATGCAGATATGGAAAAACGTTACGGCGCCGTTTACGTTAACAGATCAAACCATGATTTAAAAGATTTAAAGCGTGTACCTAAGAAATCATTCTATTGGTTCCAAAAGATACTTAAAGATAATGGAGATGAATTATAATGGCTGATCAAAAACAATCTGGTTTCGGCAATTTTGTTAACAGCAAAATTTTGCTCCTGTAATGAAATTTGTTAATACTAAAGCTATTACTGCCTTACAAAATGGTATGATTTATACTTTACCATTTATCATTATTGGTTCTATTTTCTTAATTTTAGGAAATATTCCTATTCCGGCAGTATCAAATGCAATTAATGCTTCTGGTTGGGGTGCAATTTTCAACCAAGCTTACACTACAACATTCTCAGTAATGTCACTTTGGGCATCAATTGGTATTGCCTACATTTACGTTAAGAATGAAAACTTAGAACCATTGGCACCAGGTCTTACTTCATGTGCCGCATTCTTAATGCTTCAAACTTTATCAATTACTAGTCCAGTTAAAACTGCTTTAACTAATGGTATTCCTAACGGTATGAACGCTAAAGCATTCAGCGCAGCAATTAGTGAATTACCAAAAGCGGTTCAAAACTACATTGAACAACCTGTAACTGGTGTATTCAACATCACCTGGCTTGGTGGTGACGGTATGATCGCCGCAATCATCATTGGTCTTCTTGTTGGTTGGATTTACAGTTCTATCGTTAAAAAAGGTTGGACTATTAAACTTCCTAAGCAAGTTCCACCTGCAGTTTCAAACCAATTTACTGCTATGATTCCTGCAGGTATCATCTTGATCGGTACTATGATCACCTACGCTTGCTTTAACTTATTTGCACACACTGACTTCTTACAATGGACTTACAACACAATCCAAACTCCATTACAAGGTATTTCAGACTCATTCGGTGGTGCTCTTGCTATTGGTTTCCTTGTTCCATTCTTCTGGTTCTTCGGTGTCCACGGTGGTTTGATCGTTGGTTCACTTGCTGGTCCTATGCTTCAAGCCAACTCATTCGATAACGCTCAATTATACAAAGCTGGTAAGTTAACCATTGCTCAAGGTGCACACGTTGTTACTAACGAATTCTACAACAACTTCATTAACTTAACTGGTTCAGGTATTACTATTGGTTTGATTATCTTCATTCTTGTAGCTGCTAAATCAGCTCAATTGAAGTCAATCGGTAAATTGGAATTAGTACCAGGTATCTTCAACATTAACGAACCATTCCTCTTCGGTTTGCCAATCGTTATGAACCCATTCCTTGCTGTTCCATTCTTCTTAACTCCATTAGTAGTTGCTGCTTCAACTTACTTAGTAATTAAGACTGGCATTGTTCCACCACTTAACGGTTTCGCAGCTCCATGGACTACTCCAGCTGTTATCTCCGGTTTCTTAATCGGTGGTTGGAAGATGGCCATTTGGCAATTCTGTACTTTACTCATCTCAACTGCAATCTACTGGCCATTCGCTAAGAAGTACGATAACGTTCTTCTTAAACGTGAACAAGCTAAAAAAGCTAAGTAAAGCTAACTACTAACTATAAAAATTTCTTAATTGAAGGTCAAAAAATGTCAGACGAAGTAAAAATTGTAAATGAATTTGATCGTGATAATCATCACTACAAAATCGGCGTCGCCGCTGATGGTCAGGTTTCAGTTTATTTAGATGATGAAACTAAAGCTCATCACGGTTACCATTTTCCAGGTATCATTCAAATTCCTAAAGGAATTGAAGTTGATGGCCAAATGGTATTAAGAATTCCAATCGACAATGATTGTGAGTCTGCCATTGAAAAAGGTATAGCTGACTTTAAGTAATATAAACTAAAAGAGATGTTGTTGAGCTATTAAAGAAATAGTTAAATTACATCTCTTTTTTGATAAAGTATATATTTTTATTGTAAAATGAATGTATAAGTATAAAATATAATTAGAAATCAGATGATAAAACATGGCAAAGGCAAAATATTTAGAGGTCGCAAGTGAATTAAAGAAAAGAATAGAAAATGGCGTTTATAGTAGACAAGAGCCCCTTCCCGATCAAGAGGCCTTTGCTGAAGAATTCAACGTCAGCAGATTAACTGTTAAAAAAGCTTTTGATGGTTTGGAAAGACAAGGTATAGTTTACAAACAATCTGGACTAGGTACTTTCGTTTCTGGGGATATTCCAATTAAATCAGCTCATGATTCTCCTGCTAGTGCTTTTACAGGTTTAAGAAATCTGCTAGGAAAAAAGAATATCAAAAGTCAGGTTCTTCACTTCTCTGTAGAGTTTCCCGATGAACAAATGCAAAAGAATCTAGAACTAAAAAAGAATGAACCAGTTTATAATATCGTTCGTTTAAGACTTTATGATGATAAACCATTTATCATTGAGCATACTTATATGCCTATCAAATTAGTTCCTGATTTAGATGACAAAATTCTCCACGCATCCATTTATGATTTCATTCATAAAAAGCTAAAACTAAAATTTGGTCACGCTTATCGTAAAATTCGTGCTGCTAAACCTAACAAATACGATAAAAAGTATCTAGGTGCTAAAGATGATGATCCGATGCTAGAGCTTGAACAGATTATTTGGCTAACTAATGGTCAACCGATTGAATATTCAACTAGTCGCAATCGTTACGATACTCGTGACTATGTATTATTAGACAACAATAGATTTTAGAGGTATTTATATGGCATTTAATAAAGAATTTACTTGGGGCGGTGCTACTGCCGCTAACCAATACGAAGGCGGCTACGATGAAGGCGGCAAAGGTTTAAACGCTGTTGATGTTTTAACTAACGGTTCAGCAACTGAAGCGCGTAAGGTTACTTGGAAGAAGCTTAATGGAGAAACTGGTGCTACTCCACTTGTCTGGGGTCAAGACTTCAAATTACCAGATGGTGCAGTACCAACTATGCTTGATGGTTACTATTACCCTAGTCACCAAGGAACCGACTTTTACCACCATTACAGAGAAGATATCAAATTAATGGCAGAAATGGGCTTTGACGTATTCAGACTTTCAATGAACTGGTCAAGAATTTTGCCAAATGGTGATGATGAAAAGCCTAATGAAGAAGGATTAGCATTCTATGACAAAGTTTTCGATGAATGTGCTAAATATGGG
Source organism: Lactobacillus kitasatonis DSM 16761 = JCM 1039 (assembly GCF_000615285.1). GTDB lineage: Bacteria > Bacillota > Bacilli > Lactobacillales > Lactobacillaceae > Lactobacillus > Lactobacillus kitasatonis. Next base: position 11,574 of record NZ_BALU01000002.1, read on the forward strand.
ATCGAACCATTAGTTACTCTTTCTCACTATGAAACTCCCCTTTCCTTGATTACTCGCTTCGGTGGTTGGAAAGATCGTCACTTAATTGATGCCTTCGTTCATTACTCAGATATTGTAATGAATCATTACAAGGGTAAAGTTAGATATTGGCTTACCTTTAATGAAATTAACGCCATGGATATGGCTCCATATATGGGTGGTGGCTTAATCGATGGTAGCGAACAAAACCGTGCTCAAGGTGCACACAACCAATTTATAGCAAGTGCTAAAGTAGTTAAATTAGCTCATGAAATCGACCCTAACAACCGTGTAGGACAAATGCTGGCCTACTCCGCTTACTACCCATACACCTGCGATCCTAAAGATCAAATCAAAGTAATGGAGGCTAAACAAGAAATGCTCTTCTTCAGCGACGTTCAAACTGGCGGGCGCTACCCTGACTATCGTCTCAAGCAATATGAACGAGACGGCATTAAACTTGATGATACTCCAGAAGATTATGAACTAATTGCTAAATACCCTGCTGACTTCTTAAGCTTCTCTTGTTACACTTCTAATGTTTTAACTACACATGAAGCTGACGCTAAGGCATCTGGTAACGTTACTGCTGGTGGCGTTAAGAACCCATATCTTGAGAGTAATGCTTGGGGCTGGGCAACTGACCCAGATGTCTTAAGAATCGCTCTAAACGATCTCTGGGACCGCTACCACAAGCCATTATGGGTTGTTGAAAATGGCCTTGGCTCAGCTGATACACTTGAAAAAGATGGTTCAGTACATGATGATTACCGTATCAACTACTTACGTGATCAAATTAAATCAATGCACGATGCAGTTACTATCGATGGCGTAGATTTAATGGGTTACACTACTTGGTCAGCAATTGACTTAGTATCAAATGGTACTGGTGAAATGAAGAAACGTTATGGCTTTGTCTATGTTGATCGTGACGACCGTGGTCATGGCTCTCTTAAACGCTACCCTAAAGACTCATTCTATTGGTACAAGAAAGTCATCGCTTCTAATGGTGAAGATCTAGATTAACCATAAAGAGACAATAGAGTCTGGCGAAAAAGCTAGACTCTATTTTTATAAAAAGATAAGATTAAACTATAAGTGACATAGAGAGAAGGAAATTTATTGATTACTATTTCTAAACAATTTAGTTTTAAAGCTAAAGATTTCTTTGATTACCTTGACCAACAATTGATTACCAGTATTAAACAAGCTCGTAATAATAATATGCCTGTTACTTTACAAGCTGGTACCGAATATGAGCAATCAGGAGCTAAAGTAAAGATCACTGAATATGAACGAGGCAAAGTATACGCTGCCCACTTTGTTTCCGACCGTTTTGATATCATTATTAAGTATGTAACTGAAGACAATGACCAAGGCGTTAAGATCACCTTTAGTGAAGAAATGCTTCACTTCGAACGCGACAAGCATGGTAAACTGCAAACCATGTTCTATAACTGGCAACTTAAAATGGGCGCCAATAAGGAATTAAAACGAATGGCTGACAACGTTTATGCCAATATGGCTGCTTAGAATCGTTCTCTCAGCATCAAAAAAGCCGTAACTCAATCGAGTTGCGGCTTTTTCTAGTTCAAAGTTTAATAATTAATTATATTTTCTCTCTTAGTTCTTAGCAGCATCTGCTTGTTCCTTCTTAAGAAGGACATTGTCGTAGTGCTTAATGAATGGGAACCAAATAACAAATGCGACAATAGCACAAACAACTGAAAGCACGGCACCTTGCCAACTAGCAGTGGCAATGAAACCACTCAAACCAATTGGTGTTGGCCAAGGTTGTTGCACAATGATCTTAGGAACAAGGTGTGAAGTTACGGCAATGTAACCAACAATACCTGAAGCAAGTGGAGCACAAATGAATGGAACTAACAAGTTAATGTTATAAACGATTGGCAAACCGAACAAAAGTGGTTCGTTAATGTTGAAGATGGCTGGAACCAATTCAACCTTACCAATTTCCTTCAATTGGGCTGAACGTGAGCCAAAGGCTAACCAAATAGCCATACCCAAGGTAGCACCAGAACCACCAATGATTACGAATGAGTTCATTGGGTCACCAGCGAAGAAGTGTGAAGCACCCTTTACGTTAGCAGCCATGTTAGCCAAAACAATTGGAGTATAGAATGAACTCATAATTGTGGCACCATGGATACCGAACCACCATAAGAAGTGGATCAAGAAGATAATGATGAGGAAGCCCCACCAAGTATCAGCAATGTTACTAATGAATGAGAATGGAATGTAAAGAACTTGGAAAATATCAGTTCCCATAGTTACCAAAATCAATTCAATAACAGCAACTACTACAGCAACACAGAAGCCTGGAATCAAAGCACTGAATGAGTTTGAAACACCAGCTGGAACAGATGCTGGCATCTTAATTCTCCAGTTGTGCTTTACAGTGTAACGGTAAATTTGAACCGTTAGCCAAGCAACTACCAAACCGGTGAAGATACCTACAGAAGCAATTCTAGTGATACCACCAGTTGAAGCTTCGTAACCACCAGCAACCATCTTAGCCTTGGTAAGAATAGTTACGAATTGAATTGAACCATTCTTCCAAACAAGTTCTGGTACAGTGATGAAGAAAGCCATTAAAAACATCAATAAAGCGTTCATTGGAACTAGGTCCAGCTTTTCTTCTTGACGGTAGATATTCGTGTATGAATATGCAAAAGTACCGGCAAATACCAAAGCTAAAATACCCATAGTTGAGTTGTAAACAACTTGGAACAAGTTAGTAAAACGACCCAAGGTATTAGCATAAAATGCAGCAAATCCAGGAATTGGAAATGCTTGAGGCAAAATAGTCAAAATTAAGAAGATTGCCCCGATAATTGAAAATGAAATAACGCTATAACCAGCGTCCATGATAGCTCTAACAAAGCGAGAGCCTGCAAACTTACCAGCAGCCGCAGCCATTCTATCTTTGAAAGGTGCAGAGTTTGAATCAGCCATATTTCTTTCCCCCCAATATTCTGAAACACTCATTAAATCTGAACAAGTTCATTATATCGAAAGCGATTTCATATGTAAACGTTTTTTGCTAACATACGGTATACTTTTTGACCATTAAATATAGACTTTTGCCGTTCTGACGCAGTTTAGAGCATTATAAAAAAACTTATGATATTTCATAAATTTTTTCGTATAAGCTATTGCTGATGCTTTTTAAAGGTCTCAATCACACGATAATAGCGATCTTTATTTTTTATAATTTGACGAATGCGGTATTCACATAAAGCAACCAATAAAATTCCAACTAGTAATAATGCTAATAAGAAGTATTGCACATCATTATTAATTGCAAATGGAAAAATTGTTTTGCAAACAGGTGTAAATATTAAAACAGCTAAAACAACATTGAATGCCATCTGCACATAGAGATAAATCCTAGTAATCGGAATATCTCTTTTACGATTATGCATCTTAGATAATTGTTCAAAACTAGCAACCGCTGAATAAATTCCCATTGCTAGAGCTAAAATCATGCCCACTACGCTACCATATGAAGCACTGATAATTAGCCACATCAAGTTAGTAAAGAAAAAGATAGTCACTACATACCTAATCATTAAATAGCGACTGAAATACATGTACTTGATACTATCTTGATGTTTTTTACAAGCCACTTCAATTTTTGTCTTTTCGACTTCTTCTTTATTCATTTTTCTCTCCAATCAATTCTCCGATATTGTTAGTCTAACATTCTTTGGTATAAAAAATAGCCTCTGCCAAAAAGCAGAGGTTATTTTTTCAGCGATTACTTAATCTTCTTTTTTAAGAGAACCAGACTTATATAGCTTTTCATAAAGATCAACCATTTCTCCAGCCAAATCTCTAAAGGTGATTGCGTTCATTAAGTGGTCTTGTGAGTGAACTACAAGCAAAGTAACGTGCATGTGGTCACCTTGAGCTTCTTTAGTAAGCATATTAGTTTGTGAGTTATGTGCTTCAAGAAGTGACTTGTCACTTTCCTTAAGTTTCTCGCGTGCTCCGTCAATATCGCCCTTCTTTGCAAGACGAATTGCTTCAAATGCTAAGCTTTTTGCGTTTCCCCCGTTAGCAATAAGGCCCATAGCAGCCATCAAAGTTTCTTGTTCTTTTTGCTCTGGAGTTTGCTTTTCTTCTGCCATATAATCAGTCTCTCCTTTTTATTGATTAATTAAAATTAGCCCTTAATTAATTTTTCAGCTTGAGCCAAAACGTTCTTACCGTTCATCATGCCGTAGTCTTGCATGTTAATAACGTCCAAAGGAATGTCCTTGCCGTCTTTACCCTTGCCTTTAACTTTGTTTTCAAAGTCAGCCTTCATGTAACTTACTTGAGGTCCAAGAAGAACACAGTCAATTTGTTGTTGTTCCATCTTTTCGTCAGCTTCTGAAGCAGGACATGCAAAGATTTCTGCGTCAATGCCTTCTTCTTTAGCAGCAGCTTGCATCTTAGTTACTAAAAGTGATGTACTCATACCAGCAGCACAGTTTAACATGATAGTTTGTTCAGCCATAATAATATTTCCTCCTAATTATTACGTTTTATAGTTTAATTAGTTTTATATTGATCTACACCAATTATTATAAAACGCTTTCATTGGTTTGTAAATAAAAAATTATACATGCGCTAAAAAATTTTTAACACTTATATAATCGCTTTCGAGCATAAATATATACTTTTTGCTCTTGCCAAATAATATTATGCATCATTTGTAAGCATTTTCAAATACATATATGCTACATGTAAAGCATACCACTTTACATATGAAATTGCTTACAAAAAAATCAGCGTTTTATGGAAACCGCTTTCATATTATAAGAAAAACCTGTTAGAATATATATGTAATATATTTCTTTACAATAGAAAGGAGACACAATTGTGAGCCGCTATCAAGAAATCGCGAGTGATATAGAAAAAGACATTATCGAGAAAAAATATACCAAGCAATTACCCGAACAATTTGAGCTTGCTAAAAAATACGATACTAGTCGAGTGACGATTGTGCACGCACTTAAGATTTTACAAGATAAAAAATTAATCAAGACCGTTAAGGGGCACGGAACATTTATTACTACCAAATCTATTCCGGATATTTTCTTAAACTCTGGTGTAAATGAACATAATGGTTTTACCAGACACGTTAACAGTGCTGCTTTTCATTTAATCAGCCATGTCATTGCCTTCAACATCAGAAAGCCAAGTGCTGATGAACGCAAAGCTTTAAACTTAGACAAAAACGATGATGTCTACGATATTATTCGTCAGCGTGTTTTAAACGGAAAGCCTGCTAAACTTGAGTACACAGTAATGCCAGTAAAACGCATCCCTGGCATTACGCTAGATATCTTGCATAAATCTGTTTATTCGTACATTCAAAATGACCTTGGCCTTAAAATCGGCAAAGATAATCGAGTTATCACCGCTGAGAAATCCGATGCCTATGATATGAAATATTTAGATTGCTTGCGCGATGACCCTGTTCTCTGCATTCATCAAAAAGCATTCTTAGAAGATGGCCGACCATTCGAATTATCAGAAACTCGTAATCGGTACGACCGCGGGGCCTTAACCGTTAACGGTGACTAAAACACTTGATTTTAATAAGTAAGTATGTAAAAATTGCGTTGTAAACGTTTCCAGTTACATACAAGAAAGAGAGGAATTTATTAATGTATTCAGCAAAAATGCCAAAGAACTTTTTATGGGGCGGTGCTGTAGCCGCTCACCAACTTGAAGGTGCTTGGAAAGAAGGCGGCAAAGGTACTTCTGTTGCCGATGTTATGACTGTCGGTTCTGCAACTAAGCCACGTGAAATCACCGATGGCGTACTTCCTGGCAAGAACTACCCTAACCACTCAGCAATTGATTTCTACCACCACTATAAGGAAGATATCAAGTTGATGGCTGAAATGGGCTTTAAGGCTTCAGAACTTCCATTGCTTGGACTAGAATTTTCCCTAATGGTGATGAAAAAGAACCAAATGAAGAAGGTTTAAAGTTCTATGACGATTTATTTGATACCTGTCATGAATACGGCATTGAACCTGTAATTACCCTCTCCCATTTCGAAATGCCATTCAACTTAGCTAAGAATTACGGTGGTTTTACTAATCGTAAAGTTATCGATTTCTTCGTTCGTTTCGCTGAAGTTTGCTTCAAACGTTACAAGAACAAGGTTAAGTACTGGATGACTTTCAACGAAATTGATAACCAATCAGCCTTTAACAATGACTTCTTAATGGCTACCAACTCAGGTATCTTATTTAAAGATGGTATGACTGACAAAGATAAAGAAGCTGCTATGTACCAAGCTGGTCACTATGAACTTGTTGCTTCCGCATTAGCAGTCAAGATTGGCCACAAGATTAACCCTAACTTCAAGATCGGTTGTATGATCAACTACTCACCTGTTCGTCCACTTACTCCATCAAGTGACGATGTATTGCTTGCCGACAAGTGGGAACAACGTCGTGACTGGTTCTCAGACGTTCACGTATTTGGTGAATATCCAAAAGCTGTTGAAGCTTACATTGAAAGAAATGGCTACCGTCCTGACATTACCGATGAAGACAGAATCGTGTTAAAGGAAGGTACTGTTGATTACGTAGGCTTTTCATACTACCAAACCACTACTGTTTCAAGCGAAAAAGTAAAGCCTGATGATTTAACTGATTTAGCTAAAGCAGTTGCTAAGAACCCTACTTTAAAGCGCAGTGACTGGGGCTGGGAAATTGACCCTGAAGGTCTTAGAATTGCTTTGAACCAATTACAAGATCGCTACCACAAGCCATTGTTCATCGTTGAAAATGGTCTTGGTGCTTACGACAAGGTTGAAAAAGACGGTTCAATCCATGACGATTACAGAATCGATTACTTGAGAAACCACATTTCAGAAATGGAAAAGGCCGTTGAACTTGATGGTGTTGACTTAATGGGCTACCTTCCATGGGGATGCATCGACCTTGTTTCCGCTGGTACCGGTCAAATGGACAAACGTTACGGCTTCATCTACGTTGATAAGAACGACGCTGGTGAAGGTACTTTGAAGCGTTCACGCAAGGATTCATTCTTCTGGTACAAGAAGGTCATTGAATCAAACGGTAAAGATTTAGACTAAAAGTCTATCACGAATACACAAAGAGTTAGATTTTACTCTAACTCTTTTATTTTGGTAAAAAGGCTCAGTTATAGCTAGTTACTTATTGTGCATTAAAAGTGCTGGTTTATAAACTATTTCTTAAGTCATCTTTTAATACTTTGACACAGTGTCACTAAAAATGTATAATATACTTGTCAATTTAATTAATTGTATAGAAAGGACTTATATGATGACTAAAGCAAAAAGTGGCCTAAAAGACAAGATTATCGGCAAGGCCAAAGAAGTTGAAGGTAAAATTACTGACGACAAACTTCGTAAAGCCGAAGGCAAAGCCCAACAAGCTAAAGGCAAGCTTAAGGACAAAGCCGCTAAAGTTAAAAAAGACATACAAGAAAAGGACTGAGGTGACCTGAAATGTTACATTGGCTATGGGCATTAATTGTTGGTGGTGTGATTGGTTTAATTGCTGGTGCTATTACCGGTAAGGGCAAATCAATGGGATGGATTGCTAATATTTTAGCTGGTCTGATCGGTTCATCACTTGGCGAATTATTACTTGGTAACTGGGGACCACAAGTAGCTGGAATGGCGATTATTCCATCTATTGTAGGAGCAGTTATCTTAGTATTAATTGTTTCTCTATTTTTAAGTAAACTTAACCACAAACATTCTTAAACGAATATCAAAAGCAAAAAAACAAACGGTCTTTTCTAAAGATCGTTTGTTTTTAAATATTTACTACCTTCCGTAATACTTAACTTGGCCAAATGATTATAATTTTCATCAATAAAGTCACTTACCCATTCTGGATTAGTTTTAGAATAATCTCTTAGTGCTCAACCAATTGCTTTATTAATGAAAAATTCGTCACTTTCAAGATTATTTTCAAGGATTTGACTAAGTAAAGCAGTATTCATCTTATCTTTTCTAAGCAATTGATGTTCAATCGCAACTCGTCTTACCCACTTGTCAGGATCCTTTGACCAATCAAGCATTAATTGATCTACTCGTTGATCCTTTAATCCTACATAACCATAGAGCTTCATTAAACTATCAATTGTGTCCCACCACTGCTTAGTTCGAACGTAATGCTCTATTTTAAATAAATCATCATAGCTGACATATTTCTCCATTGCAAGCAAATAATCACAAACAAAATATTGCATTTCACGATGCTTATCATTCCACGCTTGATCAAGTAAATCCCAATCGATTTGCTTTTTCTTTTTTTCATCTTTTAAAATTTGGTGATATGCATCCCTACGCACAGGTGATTTCAACCCATAAAAGACAAATTGATTGCGCAAATATTTAGCCATCTGAATTGCATTATCTTCGTTTGCTCTCTTTTCAAAATTCTTTTTTAAGTCTTCAATATTCATAAAATCATTGTACTAAAAAAGACCCAATTAAGGGCCTTTTAAATGGATATTTATCTCTTTTTAACTATTTTATTCACCAGGTTTGTAATTCTTATCGATAATCAAAACTGGCATGATAACTTTACCTGAAACTGAAGCTTGGTTTGCTTCATTAATGTCTTCAAAGTCAAAGAACTTCACCTTATACGCTAATTCAAACTGCCGATAAGCTAATTGCTAACAAACATCTTTTAAGTCACCATTCTATTTACCTAAGCAAGCACAATCGTTTTGCCCCATATCCTCTTCACAATCATCAATTTGTAGAATCAACTACATGCTAAAAGGTGAACGCTATGAGTTGGTAGAGGGTGAACCGATCCATTTAAAAGAAGGCAATGTCTTAACGATGGATATTTGTTGTCATCACAGTATCGTCAAACTTAACAAAGACGATTTGATGATTAATTTTATTTTTAATAATAGGAATATTTCTTTTCAATTCTTAGACGAAACCCATAAAAAAGATAGTTTTATTTACCAGTATCTCTTCAATATTTCTATGAAAAACCATAATGTACAAAAATTCATCTTTTTTCCTAAAAATGATGACATCAATGGCACGATGGATGATATTATTAATTAATATTTTTCTGGCTACAGTTATAGCGGTGTCATTATCGACAATTTTTTAACATTTTATTAGCCAAAATCATCCGCAATTACCCAATGATTGAAAAAACAATCTACGATAATCATCAAAAAATATTAGTTGACCTACTGACCGAAATTTCTAGTCATTATCAGACAATTTCTTTAGATCAGCTTGCGAATCGCTATGGTTATACTAAACAGTATTTGAGCAGTTTAATTAAAAAGATCTCCGGCCAAACCTTTATTGAATTGCGAACCAGAAAAAGAATGGAACAAGCTAAATACTTATTAGCTTCAAGCGACTACTCCATCGCAGAAATCTGCAACTTAGTTGGCATTCGTAATCTAAACTCTTTTTATACCAAATTTAAAAAGCAATACCACATGATGCCTAACGACTATCGAAAAAAGAGCTATTTGAGTGATCATTTTCTCTAATCTCTTGCTAAAATAAAGATATATAGTTAGAAAGGTAGAATATATGAAGACTATTTATTTTAATCACGATGGTAACATTGACGATTTAGTTTCTTATTTATTACTATTACAAGCTCCTGACATTAAATTATTAGGCGTTGGTGCAATTGACGCTGATGGCTATATCGATCCTTCTGTAGAAGCTTGTCGTAAAATGACTGATTTATTTAATTTGCGTGGCGATAAACTCGCTGTAGCTCGTTCTAATTCTAGAGCAGTTAACCAATTCCCTCATGAATGGCGTATGGCTACTTACTCATTTAATTATTTGCCAATTTTAAATGAAAAAGGTCACATCGATACTAAACAAGCCGAGTTACCTGCTCACCTTGATATGGTAGAAAAAATTAAGAATGCCAAAGAACCTGTAACCTTAGTTATGACTGGTCCTTTAACTGACCTAGCTCGCGCTCTTGATGCAGATCCAGAGATTGAGAAAAACATAAAGATGCTCTACTGGATGGGTGGTTCACTTGATGGTCATGGAAATGTTGCTATGATCAACGCAGATGGCAGTCAGGAATGGAATGCTTTCTGGGATCCTTATGCTGTTAAGCGCGTCTTTGATTCAAACATTAAGATTCAAATGGTAGGTCTAGAAAGCACTGAAGAGTTGCCTTTAAATGATGAATTAAGACAACATTGGGCAAGTTTGCGTAAATACCCTGCAATGGATTTAGTGGGACAAGGATACAGTTTGATCGTTTCTATCCCAGCAGCTGAATTATACTTATGGGATGTTTTAACTACTGTTAGTGCCCTTTATCCCGAAGTTGTTAAAACAGAAACAGCTCATGCCAGAGTAATCACTGATGGACTCGGTGCCGGCAGCTTTGTTCGTGATCCTAAGGGTCGTGAAGTAACTTTGGTTACTAAGGCTAATAAAGATTTGTTCTTTAAGAGAATGGACGAAATTCTTGAAAGAACTAAGTAAAATAAAAAACATAAAAAATACAAGGAATGCAAATTTTGTACATTCCTTGTATTTTTTTGTCTATTAAATCTGATTTATTTAAATACGACCTTGAGTTAATTCGGCACGTTGTGCAAATTGAACGTAGAGGTTTGAACCGGTAGCCGACATACCTTCAATTTCTCTTCTAACGTTGAACTTGTAGTGCTTCTTAGCAGTACCATCTTCGCCAACCTTAAAGATGTTGTCGTTAAAGCCGATGTAGAAGTTGCTACCATCGTAAGCAAAGCCTTGTACTGGTGAGTTAGAAACGAATCTACTTAGTTGCACCAACTTCTTTAGCCTTCCAACTGTCACCGTCTCTAGTTAATCTCCAGTATTCGTAGTTGTTGTAACCACCGTTGTGGAATAATGCATACATGGTGTTATCGCCAACGAAGGTTGCATTGTGAATGTAACGGTCGTCAGAAATTCTAACAGTCCAGATCTTGTTGATCTTCATATCGCTCTTACGGATTTGAAGAACTTCTTCTGAACGAGGACCATTCGTGTAGTTATTATCATTAGCTAAAACATAAATGTAGTTTGATGATGAGCCAAGTGATTGACCATGACCCAACTTAATGTAAGGACTAACCTTAATGTTGTTAGCATATGACTTAAAGGTTGACCAACCCATAGTAGTCAAGTTTTGAGCAGCATATTTACTCTTGATAGCGTTCAAGTTGTATGAAACAAGGTGACCATGTTGATCATTGCTGCTAGTGAACATTGAAGTGGTAAATACACCGCTATTTACAGTGATACCTTCAGGAATAACACCCACTTGACCCATTGCATCCCCTGCTTGACCATAGCTTAAGCTGACAAAACGAGGTTGGAATAATCTAGTTCTTAAAGTTAAACCATTGCTCTTGAAAGTGTTACTGCTAGTTTCTGAAGTGTAGTGGTGAGCAGCATTCCAGTTTCTTGATGAGCTCTTTGAGCCACCATTCCAGGTAGTTACTGACTTAAAGCCTGACTTAGCATCTTTATCAGGTTGACCCATTTCACCATCGCCATCACGTACGTCGATGTGAAGGGATGCCTTTGCCTTGCCATAGCTGTAATTTACAGTTGTATCATTAGTACTTACGTAAGCCTTAGATACATTAACCTTGCTTGGGTTTACAGCAGTACCTTGGCTGTCAGTAGCATAGTTGATTGCATCTCTAGTTGGGAATGAGTAGTCTGAGTTCTTAACTACAGATACGCTACCAGCAAGAGAAATTTGGTTTTTAGCAAAGAATTTTTCGCTAACCCAACCAACTTTACGACCATCAACGATAATGTTCCAGAAGTTACCCTTCTTAGTTGAAACATATTCCTTAGATTGAATTTGACCATGCTTGAAGTACTTGGTAGAAGTAAACTTACCGCTAGGACCGCCTTTAGAAACATTGTGGTAGATAGCATAGTTTCCATTACCAGCGATCTTAGTTACAGCTTTACCAAAACTTTTGGCACTAACTTCTTGGCCATGTGCTGCTCCTACAAATAAGCCTGCAAGAAGAGCACTAGTGATAATAACACCCTTGATTGTCTTTTTCATTTTTCCTCCAAATGATAACTACAAAAATTACAAACTTATTCTACCACTACTTATTCTATTTAAAAATATAATATTGTTATTTTTCTGCTTTTTTCAGAGCATCTTTTACTGCTTCTTTAACCCCATTTGAGGTAAATGTAGCTCCACTAACTGCATCGACATCTGCTGATTGCTTAGCCAATACCTCGTTTTCTAGTTTAGATTTTGCCTTTTGAGCATACTGTGGTGTTTCAGTAGACAGGTCAAGATTGACTGAAGTTATTTTATTATTACTTATTTCTAATTCTGTTTTGACAAAACCTGCCATTCCTCTAGCTTGAGATAAATAAATTCCATCTTTCCACATACTTGGTATCCTCTTTTCCAAACAAAAAATGCTTCCATAAATCTATGAAAGCATTTTTGTAAAGGATATAAAAGAAAAAAGTTACAATTAGGTATATCATTATTTTATGACCCATTTACAGGTAGTAAGAATCCTCTTCCACCTTTTTTATTACACTATCTTTAAACAGTTAAGTTAAAATTGATATAGAAATTATTTTTCCAATTGAAGATGAAAGAAATGTATCCAGACAATAATATTCTTACATACTTAAAATGGCGGGGCGACGTTGATTTTAGTACATCACCTTTTAATGATATTGATGCCCTTGTCCTATCAATTTTTTCATACATAGAATTACCGGATATCGTTGATAGCGGTAGTAGAACAATTACTCTAGAAAAAGCAGCTAAAATATACTTTGCGGCGGATCATGAACACAATGATGCTAAGCAATATCAAGATCTATTTAGATTAATGCTGAGGCCGACAGATTTAAGGATGCCGAATTATCCTATTTTGTCAGCACCTTAACTGAACACACACAGTTCAGTGCTATTAAAATTTCACTGACTGGCGGTACCAATTTCATCGCTTTCCGTGGAACCGATGATTCATTAATCGGTTGGAAAGAAGACTTTGAAATTAGTTTTAAAGTTACGATTGCACAAAAGCAAGCCGTTAAATTGCTAGAAAGGATTTTGAACGCTGACAATGAAGACTACTATTTATGTGGCCACTCAAAGGGTGGTAACTTAGCCGAATATGCTGCAATCAATATTGAGCCTAAATTGCGTAAGCGAATCAAACGAATCTACACTTTTGACTCACCTGGTATCGCTGAAGAAGTTGGTGCACAACTTCCAAGAAAGTATCTGCAAAACACATTACGTCGTTTTGTGCCGGAATTCAGTGTTATTGGTCGTTTGTTTGAGCCAGAAGGCATCAATCCTACGATAGTTAATAGTACAAGAAAGAACTTGAGTCAGCATGATGCCTACAGCTGGCAAGTTATCGGTTCTAATTTTGATACTAAAAGACACCGTAATCCTCAGTCACGTGTTTATAACCAACTGATTAATCAATGGATTGGTAATGCCACTTTGAAAGAACGTGAATCATTAACCAACGATCTTTTCTCTGCTTTAGGTGCTGGTGGTGCTACTAAAATTAACGAATTAGCCAACAACGGTTTTGGCGGATTCGGTGCGATACTGATTTCGCTAACCGATTCATCCAGAAGAACAAGATTCGTTTTTGGTTCACTATTCTCATCGATTTGGCAAACAATTAAAAGTCGCCAAATCATTAAAACGTTGTTTTCTACAGATACGATTGTTGGCTGGATATTGGTTATCCTAGGAATTATCAGTTTAGCTTTGCCGCAATACGCAGTTCGTGCGTTTGGTGCGTTAGTTGCCTTTGCGGGAATCGCCTTTAGCGTGCACCAAATACTAGATACTGCTAAATCTAAGTTAAAAGATAGGCAGAAAAATTTCTTTATTATCTCCTACTTAGTTGTATTTGCACTATCGACAGCGCTGATTTCTAATAATCGACTTTTAATCTTTTTAGCCCACTACTTCCTAGGACTATTTTTGATCATCTATTCATACATTAGACTTAGGAGCATCATCTTGCGTCGAGTAGCCGGAATTTTTCGTAAAATCATTGTAGGTATTGAAGCGATCATTGCCTTTGCATTAGGTATTATCGTCATTGTAAATCCAAGAGCATTTGATCGAAGATCAATTATTGTAATTGGTATTTTGTTAATTGCGTACGGCTTCTTTAAGTTGATTGGTGAGTTATTCAGCCAACGGCCTAAGATGCCAAAAAGTCATAGATAGACAAAAAGAAGAGTTTAACAACTCTTCTTTTTTTATTGATCAAATATTATAAATAACCCCTACTAAACTAGCTAAAGATAAAGCCCAGATAAATCCTATAAATAAAGCTAAGAAAAAGGCTACAGTTTTATTTATCTTTTTAGCCATAAGAACATAAGTAACAGCCCAAATCAGTATCTGTGAGAAAGTCAAAATCCAAATAAGATACCGTTTCAGGCCTACTAAAAGAAAAAGCAAAGCCAATATGATAGTTGCTGATAAGTCCACTACATACCACTTCCAAGAAATTTTCTTAAACTGGTTCTCAAAACAAACGAAAAAAAGCCAAAAAACAAGGAAAGAAGACGTTGGGATCAATGTGCAGTAATGATTCCATTCTCTCAACTCCAATTTAATTTTGTATCAATTTACCATATTTTAATTATTTAGCATAGTATTTTTTAAATAATTAACATTGACAAAATAAAACAGGTACCTGTATAATCATTGCATAAATTATTAACAGGTACCTGATATAAATACAGGGGTTAAATATGGATCAAGAAAAAAGAGAATTTAACGAGAAATTTATGGAATTACTCTATTCCATTAGAAAATTTCACATGCTATCTCACAAAAATATCAGTCCTTTGCAAGACACTAGCCGTGGTCAAGGACGAATTCTGGCGATGCTTAGACTCAAATCCAAGATAACAGCTAAGGATTTAAGTTATATTTTAGGCATCAGACAGCAATCCTTAAATGAAACACTGCAAAAGTTAGAAAAAGAAGGCTACATCGTACGTACCCCATCCCCTAAAGATCGGCGTGTCATGCTAATTAGTCTTACTGAAAAAGGTAAAGAAATAAAGCCTGTACAACATGATTGTCTAGATGTACTTGACGAGTTTTCTGATGAGGAATTAAAGCAATTTACAAGTTATATCGATCGCTTGTGTAATGCCTGTGATCAACAAATTAAAACTATTGCTAGTCCCGAAGATGAAGCACGTTTTGATGAATTTCACGAGCGGATACTCAACATGCGTAACAAAATGGGCAGTAAAGATTTCAAAAAAATGATGCGTCACAGTCGTGAAATGCCATTTGGTGGTCTATTACATCACCCATTTGACTAGGAGATTGTTATGGATAGAAAACAAAATAATTTTAGCTTTAAAGACTTCTTCAGTCTGATTAATCAGATTCATCCTAAATATTGGCAGCTCATTGTCGGGATAATCCTTGGCTTTATCTCAACCGGAGCCAGCCTTTTTGTGCCACAGCTTGCACAAAGATTAATCAATAATTTCAAACACATCAGCACTAATCTCGTGGTTATTACTGGCATCATTTTTATCGGCGGCTTAATCGTTGGTGCTCTTTCCGGCTTAATTCTTGGCATTTTTGGTGAAGACGTAGTTGCTAAGCTGAGAAAAACGCTTTGGCAAAAACTGCTTCATTTGCCGGTAAAATATTTTGATAATACCAAGACAGGTGAGATTAGTTCACGTCTAGTCAATGATACGTCTCAAGTTAAAAATCTGCTGGCCAACACTTTACCTAATGCCGTCACTTCCCTACTCCAATTTTTCGGTGCATTAGTAATTATGATGGCGATGGATTGGCAAATGACCTTAATTATGTTTATCGCCGTTCCACTAGTAGTCGTAGCGCTTCTCCCAATTATGCAACAATCACGTAAAATCGGTCGCAGACGCCAAGACGAATTAGCTAACTTTTCAAGTGAATCCACCAGCGTTTTAAGCGAAATCAGATTAGTTAAGTCCTCTAATGGTGAACCAAAAGAATTAAATGTTGGAAGCAATCGGATTTCTAGCCTCTACAATATTGGTGTAAAAGAAGCATTCATTAATTCTTTAACCCAGCCGATTATTAATATGATGATGATGCTTCTTTTCTTAGGCATTCTTGGTTATGGTGCCATCCGCGTAATGAACGGTTCTCTTACAATGGGTGCTTTAGTCTCATTTTTAATGTACCTTTTCCAAATCATGAGTCCGGTAATCATCATTAGTCAATTCTTTAATGAATTATCCAAGACAAGTGGATCAACTCAGCGCATTAATGAAATGCTCAATGAACCAGAAGAAATTGCCCAAGATGAGCAAAATGTAGACATCACCAACAAAGAACTTAAATTAGAACACGTCAACTTTTCCTACGAAGATGGTAAACAAATTCTGCATGACATCAACGTTCAAGCTAAACCTAATACGGTCGTTGCCTTTGCTGGCCCTTCCGGTGGTGGCAAATCAACCATCTTTTCATTAATCGAACGTTTTTACAAACCAACTACTGGTGAAATTACTATTGGCGGACAAAATATTGATCAAATTAGTCTAGAAAATTGGCGCAAACAAATTGGTTTAGTTGGTCAAAACTCTGCCGTAATGCCAGGTACAATTCGTGAAAACTTGCTTTATGGTTTAGAGCGCGAAGTAAGTGATGATGAATTATGGCATGCGCTAGAAATGGCCTACGCCAAAAACTTTGTTCAAGAAATGGATGATCAACTAGATACGCAAATCGGTGAACGCGGAATTAAGCTTTCCGGCGGTCAAAGACAGCGCATTGCAATCGCTCGTGCCTTCTTACGCAATCCAAAAATCTTAATGCTTGATGAAGCAACGGCTAGTCTCGATTCAGAATCTGAGGCAATGGTGCAAAAGGCTTTAAGCAGTTTGATGAAAGATAGAACAACTTTAGTTATTGCCCACCGTTTAAGTACAATCGTTGATGCTGATACAATCTATTTCATCGACCATGGTACCGTCTCTGGATCAGGAAAGCATGAAGATTTAGTCAAATCTACTCCACTTTACGCAGAATATGTAAAGAATCAATTTAAAAAATAATCAAAAAAGCTCAGTTTCAATTGAACTGAGCTTTTTGCTTGCTATCTTTTAATAAATGTACCGGATTTAATTCGCTTTAAAATGCCATAGCCTACACTCTTAATATGATTCTTGCTGTAATATGGTTGGTTTAAGAACATCACAATGCCGTTCTTATTGTCCTTAGTCAGCTGCATCCAGTTTACAAAGTGTGTGCTACCAAAATTACCATATGCAAGTTTCAATTTACCAGCATTTTTAAGGTAAAAACCGCCTGAATAAGTATTTACCTTCGAATTTAAATGTGACATATAACTGAATTGATTGGCTGATAAAATCTTGCCGTTGTACATCCCTTGTTGAATCTTATAATAGTCGCCTGCAGTAGAGAACATATTACCAGCACCAGGCAGCTGAGATACCACATTAGCATTGGCATATGCAGCACTGCGATAATTCTTGCCATGACGATACAAATAGGAAATAGCATCTGTTTTTGAACGTGGAATACTACTATAAATATAGGTATGACGCAAATGCAATGGTTTAACAATTCTACTCTTCAAATTAGCTGCATATGATTTACCGGTAACCTTACAAATAATTCCTGCTAATAAAACATAATTAGCATTATTGTAGTTAAAATTGTTCAATCCGGTATTACCTGACAAATTTGCTCTAGCGACAGTCCAATTAATTGCCCCATTTTCAGAGAATCTAATGCCGTGATTTGATTCTGTACCGCTCACATTAATGCCTGAAGTATGAGTCATCAATTGACCTACTGTAATCTTAGAAGAATTCTTTAATAATGGATACCAACGAGAAATCTTGGTATTTTGTGAAAGCTTACCTTTATAAATAAGTTGCGTGATCATGGCTGCAGTAACCATCTTTTGCAATGATCCCACTGGATAAACTAGTTTGCTGCTACCATTTTTTAAATGACGCTTGTAATAACCGTACCCCATATTAACTGTCTGACGATGACCGTTTTTTACGATTACGATTGAGCCACGTAAATGATTTTTCTTCATTGTTTTCTGAGCATAGCTACGCAATTGCTTATTACTATAAGCTGCTTTTACCGATTGCGCACTAAATAAACCGCAAAAGACAATCAATAATGCGGTCAAAAATAACCAGAATTGTTCCTTATGTTTCAAAATAAGTGCCCTCTTCAACTTCAGTCCTGGATTATTTTACCACAAAGAAAAAAAGCACCTAAGTGCTTTTTTCAGTAATTTGATTAAATCAAGTTCATCTTAACTAAGTATTCCGCATTTTCAACAGTGTTCCAAGCTGCACCCTTAAGCAAGTTATCAGCTACGACCCACATATTGAATGCGCCCTTGTTTTCATAATCTGGACGGATACGGCCTACAAAAGTTTCACGCCTGCCCTCTGCATTGATTGGTTGAGGATAAATTTGATGTTTAATATCATCTTGCAAAACGTCGCCTGGGAAGTTAGCTACAGCATCCATAATGTCTTGTGCTGTTGCACTTTCATCTTCAACAGTGAAGTAAACACTTTCACCGTGAGCAATTGGAACTGGCACTCTAACACAAGTTGCAGTTACTTTAATATCCTTAGCATTTATGTCACCTAACATAATCTTCTTAGTTTCGTGGATCATCTTCCATTCTTCGTGTGAGTAACCACTATCTTCCAAGACATCGATTTGCGGCAATAAGTTAAACGCTAATGGATAATGTTTCTTATCACCCTTAGTTGGCAAAATTTTGGCATCTGCTTGCATATCTTTTCCATCTAAGTAATCTTGAGCTTCCTTCTTTAATTCATTAATTGCGGCTTGACCTGCACCAGAAGCAGCTTGATAAGTTGAAACAATAATTTGTTTTAAACCAAACTTTCTTCTGATTGGTTCAAGGGCCATGACCATTTGAATAGTAGAACAATTTGGATTGGCAATGATACCGTGGTGATTCTTCAATGCATCAGGATTAACTTCTGGTACAACTAGTGGCACATCCTCTTCCATTCTGAAAGCACTGGTGTTGTCGACACAAACTGCACCTCTTTTAACAGCTTCTGGCAAGAACTTCTTTGAAACAGAACCACCTGCTGAAGATAAAACTAAATCGATACCGTCAAAAGAATCTGGCGTAGTTTCTTCAACTGTTAAGTCTTGATCTCTAAATTTTAAAACTGTGCCTGCTGAACGACTAGAAGCTAGTAACTTAACGCTTTTTACAGGAATGGTTGACTTTGCTAATTGATCAATCATTCTTCTACCAACAGCACCAGTAGCACCTAAAATTGCGACATTATATTCCTTAACCATTATTCGTCCTCTTGTAAAAATTTCTTCATTCGCTTCATTGCTTCATGCAAGTTTTCATCACTTGATGCATAAGATAATCTAATATGACCTTCACCACCAGGACCAAATGCACTACCTGGAGTGATACCCACTTTTTCTTTAAAAGCTAAATCCAAGGCAAATTTCATATCGTCTTTGCCATACTTAGCTGGAATTTTAGCAAAGATATAAAATGCACCTTCTGGCTTAACTGCTTGCATCCCCATCTCGGCTAATTCCTTTAAAACATAGTCACGACGCTTTTCATAAACTTCCCTATATTTCTCAGGGTCATCAAGTCCGTGTTCAAGTGCTTCAATTGCGGCAGCTTGTGATGAATCCGTCGTAGTCGTGACCATAAGGCCATGAACTTTACCAATTTCTGCCATAATTTTTGCCGGTCCGGCAACATAGCCTAAACGATAACCAGTCATCGCATGTGATTTAGATAAACCAGAGATATAAATTGCTCTTTCTGGAATTAAGCTGGCAATTGAAAAGTGTTTTACACCGTAAGTCAAAGTACTGTAAATTTCATCGGTAATTACGTACAGATGATTATCTTTAATTACCTTAGCCAAAGCTTTAATTTCATCTTCGCTATATTCAACACCTGTTGGGTTAGTTGGATAATTCAAAATTACTGCTTTAATTGTTGGATTTTCTTTGATAGTTTCTTCTAACTTCTTAGGTGTTAACTTAAAACCATCTTCTGCAGTATTCATCAAAACATAATCGGCATCAGCAAGTGTAGCCACGGGCCAATATAGAGAAAAGACTGGCGTAGGAATTGCAACCTTGTCACCAGGATTAGTAATAGCAAACAAGGTAGCGTTAATTGCTTCAGTTGCACCAACTGTTACTACGATTTCTGTTTCTGGATCATATTCAATTCCAGTAATCTTTTTCAAATATTTACTGATAGCTTTTCTTAATTCAAGCTTTCCCTTTTGTGGAGCATAGTGTGAATCATTATCTGCGATACTCTTAATAGCCGCTTGCTTAACGTGCTCAGGAGTATTCATATCTGGTTCACCCAAAGTCAATTTGATAATGCCAGGAATAGCTGAAACTTTGTTATCAAAGATTCTAATTCCTGAAGCTTTTACATCAGTGATCTTTTTGCTTAATCCTAAATCATTAGCTAATTCTGGCATAGGTTTTCTCCTTTATAAAATATTTTCTAATCCAACTACCAACTCATCGAGTTGATCGACCTTTTCTAAGGCTACTTTGACACCACCCATAAAGCTTTCACGGTCAAAAGAGTCTTGTCTGATAGTTAATGCCTCACCAGGTCCACCGAACAAAACTTGCTCATGAGCAATATAGCCTGGCAAACGAACTGAGTGAATCTTAATTCCTTGATAATCGCCACCACGAACATTTTTCAAAGTTTCCACTTCATCTGGTGCAGTTTCATGTTCTGGCCTGTTTTCTGCAATCATCTTAGCAGTAGCTAAAGCAGTACCAGATGGAGCATCTTTCTTATCTGCGTGGTGCATTTCAATAATTTCTGCATCAGGGAAATATTTAGCAGCTTCTTTAGCAAATTTCATTAAAAGTACAGCTGACATACCAAAGTTTGGTGCAATCAATCCTCCGACTTTTTCTTTTTGCGAAATTTTGATTAATTCAGCTTCTTGTTCATCGCTCATCCCAGTGGTACCAACTACTGGAGAAATATGGTGTTCCAAAGCAAACCTCACATTGCCATAGACTGCTTTGGGTGTGGTGAAGTCAATCCAAATGTCTGCTGCTCGATCAGGAATTTCAGCTAAATTCTTATAGATCTTAGCTCCTGCTGGTAAATGATACTTTTCTGGATCGTCTGTAGCTGTAGGTGACATCCCTGCAACTAGCTCAAAATTATCTAAATTGTTTACTAGATTAACGGCTTTTTGTCCCATTGCACCAGTAAAACCAGCAACTAACACTTTTTTAGTCATCTTCCAATTCCTTTCCTAAATCAAGTGGCAACTTGTGCATCAATGCATTATCAGCTAAACCTAAATGCTTAGCCAAATTCGTCTTTTCTTCATCATTTAGACTTACTAGTGGCAAGCGGCAGTCGCCATATTAAAGCCTTGTGCATTAAGCACTGCCTTAACTGGTGAAGGAGATGGATACATAAATAATGCTTGCATCTTTGGTGTTAACCAGCGTTGGATCTTGGCAGTCTTTGGATAATTGCCTTCATATAATGAGTTATACATTTGACGCATTTCTTTAGTATAAATATGACTTGCGACTGAAATAACACCGTTAGCTCCAAGAAGACGTGCTGTTAAAGCTTGCGTATCTTCACCTGTAAAGACTTGGAAGTCATCATCTTTATTTTCAATGATATACTCTAATTCTTCCAAAGAGGCACATTGCTTAATTCCTTTAATATTCTTCAAGTGCGACAATTGAACGATGGTTTCTTTTTCCATCTTGACGCCAGTTCTACCTGGAATGTTGTAAATTATAACTGGAATTTGTGTCTTTTCATTTACTGCAGTAAAGTGAGCGATCATGCTGCGTTGATTTGGCTTATTGTAAGGTGGAACAACTACCAAGGCATAATCAATACCATCAATTTTTGCTACTTCATTGGTAAACTTAATTGTCTCTGCAGTGTTATTGCTTCCTGTACCAGCGATTACAGGTACACGACCATTAACAATTTGACCAAAATGCTTATATAAAGAAATTTTCTCATCATGACTGAGTGTAGGAGTTTCACCTGTTGTTCCTCCTACAACAAAGCCGTTGCATCCCAAATTGATTAAACGGTTAACTAACTTTTCTAAAACATCAAAATCAATTTCATTATTTTCATTAAAAGGCGTTGCAATCGCCGTTAATAAATCAGAATCAATTAATGTAGCCATCTTATCTCTCCATTCTACTAATTAAAAATCCCTTAATTGCATCAACGCCGCGCTGAATGCTCTTTTCATTTGGATTAAGCGTAGCTGAATGAAGCTCAGAATCAGGATCACCTACTCCTAACCAAAACATGGTTCCTGGAAACTTGGCAAGCAATAAACCGAAATCTTCTCCGGTCATTTTTGGTTCAGTTTCAATATAATTAACATCTTTATTTTCTTTCATATAAGAAATAAAGTTTTTCGTTAATTTTGGATCATTCTCAACTGGCCAGTAGCCACCCTGATTCAAGTTCAATTTAACTTGCATATTGTAGCTACGGGCAATCCCCTCACAAAGGTCTTTCAATCTTTGATCAATATGCAAAATCATTTCTTGCGTTAAACCACGCAGAGTTCCTTCAATTCTTGTGTGACCTGCAATCACGTTTCTAATCGTACCGGCCTCAACTTTACCTAAGGTAATTACCCCACTTTGAATTGGATCAATACTACGTGAAATAATTGTTTGGATCTGCATGATTAAATTAGCTGCAGCCACAACTGTATCATTTGCATTTTGTGGGAAAGCGGCGTGTCCGTCTTTACCATAAAGATCGATATTGATCTCTGTCGTTCCAGCAAACAAGGTACCCATTCTGCAGCCAATGCTGCCAGCCGGTAAAGCTGGATTATCGTGCAAACCATAGAATTCATCCGGTTTAAATTCACCTTGAAAGATTCCTTTTTCATAAGCTTGTTTGCCGCCACTCTCACTTTCTTCAGCGGGTTGAAAGAAGAACAACAAATTATCTTTTGGTTGATATTCACTAAAATAGCTAAGCAATCCGATGGCCACACTCATATGAATATCATGACCACACGCATGCATTACACCTGCATTTTTTGAAGAAAATGGCAAATTTGTTTTTTCAGTCACTGGTAAAGCATCAATATCTGTTCGATAACCGATCGTCCTTTTTGGATCCGAACCTTTGACTAAAACCAAAATTGCAGTAGGCAAGCTCGCTGGCGTTTTAATTGTTAAATAATCTTGCTTAAAATCTTGAATTACTTCTAATAAATATGCATGCGTTTCTTTTTCTTGAAGTGCAAGTTCAGGAATCTCATGTAAATGTCTTCTTATCTTAATTAGTTCGTCTTCAATTAAAACTGCCATTTTAAATCTTTCTTAGATCATCCTCAAGACCTGTCTTGCTTTCGGTCTTTTCGTCAACTTTCTTAATTACTCTCGCAGGAACACCAGCAACCATGGTGTGCGGAGCAACATCTTTGGTAACTACAGCACCAGCCGCAATTACAGCACCTTCACCAACATGAACACCCTCGATTACTACGGCAGTGGCACCCATAACCACATTATCTTCAATCACAACAGGTTTTGCTGAAGCTGGTTCGATAACACCGGCTAAAACACTACCCGCACCGATGTGACAATGCTTGCCTACGATTGCACGACCGCCTAAGACTGTTCCCATGTCGATCATGGTATCATCACCAATTTCTGCACCGATATTGATAATGGCACCCATCATGATAACGGCATTTTTACCAATGGCTACGCGATCGCGAATAATCGCACCTGGTTCAATTCGAGCATCGAATTTCTTCAAGTCAACTAATGGAACAGCTGAATTTCTGGCATCATTTTCAATGTGGTAATCAGTAATTAAGGCTTTATTTTCTTTAAGGAATGGTTCAACGTATTTCCAGTCACCAAAAATTACGCCGAAACTTTTTTCAGTAAAATTCTCAATTTCTTTTGGAAAATTAAGTTGATCGATTTGCCCTTTAATGAAAACTTTTACTGGAGTCTTCTTTGGTGCATTACCGATGTATTCAATAATGCTTTTTGCGTCTAATTCTGCCATAACTTTACCTTCCTATATTATTTGTTTCTATTAACCTTCATATGATTGATCTAGGTGGACTAAATCCTCTAAGCTTTCTCTCTTAATGACTAGTTTAGCTTTACCATTTTCCACAAAGACAACCGCTGGACGAGGATTACGGTTATAATTTGAAGCCATCGAATAGCCATATGCTCCTGTATCAAGCATTGCTAAAAGTGAACCTGACTTCGTTGCCGGTAATGCTTGATCTTCCGCTAAGATATCGCCACTTTCACAATACTTACCAGCAATTCTGACATGTTCGGTAAGTGGTGCTTTAGGATCAGTAGCCAAAACTGTTTCATATTTGGCATCATATAAAGCTGGGCGAATGTTATCTCCCATGCCGCCGTCAACAGTGACATATGGACGATATCCTGGAACAACCTTGCGGCTACCTGTTGTATATAAGTTATAACCAGCGGGGCCTACAATTGAACGTCCTGGCTCGATATCAATTTCTGGTACCGGAAAAGCAGCTTCCTTAGCTTCTCGCTTAATTGTTTCAACTATTGCCTTAACAAATTCTTCAGGCTTTAGTGGGTTATCTTCAGAAGTATATTTAATTCCGAAGCCACCGCCTACATTGATTACTTTAGCTGTATAACCATAACGACTGCGCCAATTTTCGGCTACTTCCATCAATTTCTTAGCAGCCATTTCAAAACCATTTAGTTCAAAGATTTGTGAACCGATGTGAGCATGGATACCAACCATATTCATTCTCGAATTAGCTAAAACTTGTTCTAGCGCCAAATCAGCTTGACCGGATTCAAGATCAAAACCAAACTTACTATCAACTTGTCCGGTTTGATCATATTCATGGGTATGGGCTGAAATACCTGGCGTAATTCTCAACATCACATTGATTTTTGCATTTTGTTCACGCAGCACCTTATCAAGCAATTTAATTTCATGGAAATTATCAATAATAATTTTGCCTACGTGATTCTTAACGGCCATTTCGATTTCAAATAATGTTTTGTTGTTACCGTGAAAACTGATACGTTCTGTTGGAAAGTGTGCCTTTAATGCTGTATAAAGTTCTCCTGCTGAAACGACATCAGTGTAAGCTCCCTCTTCATTAGCTACTTGATACATCGCAATACAAGCAAAGGCTTTGCTAGCGTAACTAACTGCATAAGCAACTTTTTCTTCTTCAAATACTTTTTTAAAAGCTCTAATTTGATTGCGAATCTGTTCAACATCATAAACCACTAGTGGTGTGCCGTACTCTTTGGCTAAATCAACTGTATCAACACCACCAATAGTTAAATGACCTTTTTCATTAATTTGATTTGCTAAAATTTGAGGATTCATGTTTCTGCTCCATTCTTATTTTGCCGAAACGCTAATCAAAAAATCCATTGTCTGCGCCAAACAAACAATGGATTAGTTTTTGCTTAATCTTATGGTCGATAGCGCTCCGCGATTTATTCGCGACAGTTCGCAACTTATTCAACTGCGACCCAGCTTAATTCTTTGGCATGAATAAACTTCGGCAACCTCCCCTTTCACAGTTAGTCTTCGTTATGCCTAACTCGTAATTGCTACTCTTGTCAGCTGCACCTCTATGATTTAACTGTAGTCTACAGTTTTATGAAAATATAGTCAACAGTTTTATTATAAAAAATTAATTTAATTTATATTTACATTATTATGCACATCATTTTTGCACTTGATATTATTGCCTTTTAGTTGCATGATTAAAAAATAATGTTAAAATTCAACTGAATTTAGTCTAGCTTTATTATTTCAAATTAATGATTTCTGAAAATCATTACTAAGGAGTTAATCTTATGAAAGTCGTAAAATTTGGAGGCAGTTCTTTAGCAAGTGGCTCTAGTGTTGAACAAGCATTAAATATTATTTTAAGTGACCCTCAAAGACAAGTAATTGTCGTTTCCGCACCAGGTAAAAGAGAAAGTAATGATATTAAAGTCACCGATCTTTTAATCAAATACGCGAATCAAGTTTTAAATAGCGAAGAGACAAATGAAATAGTTACTAAAATTTTTGCTCGTTATCAAGAAATCGGTTATTACTTTGGCTTAAGTGACCAAGATTTACAAATAATCAAAGACATTTTAATTGCTCTGCCTAAGCAGAAATATCCTAATTCCGACTATTTAATGGCCGCATTTAAAGCGCACGGCGAACGACTGAACGCTCGCTTAATTGCCCTTATCTTGCAACATAAAGGTATCAAGAGCAGATTTTTAGATCCAACCGAAGCTGGTTTGATCGTAACCGGTAAGCCAAATGATGCTTTGGTTAATCCAGAAAGCTATTTAAATCTTGACCAAGTTAAAATTGCCAAAGATGAACGCATTATTTTCCCTGGCTTTTTCGGAATTACTCCATCAGGTCATATTGCTACATTTTCACGTGGTGGTTCTGATATTACAGGAGCAATTTTAGCTCGTGGCTTTCACGCTGATTTATATGAAAACTTTACTGATGTTAATGGAATTTTCGCCGCAAATCCTAACATCGTAGATCATCCAGAATCAATTAGAAAAATGACCTACCGTGAAATGCGTGAATTATCTTATGCTGGTTTCTCAGTTTTTCATGACGAAGCTTTAATCCCGGCAATTCATGGGCAAATTCCGATTAATGTTAAAAATACGCATGAACCTGAAAATCCAGGAACGATGATTGTACCAGAAAAGAATTTTGAGCCAGATAACACCATTACAGGCGTAACTAGTCAAAAACACTTTTCTGCCTTATATTTACACAAATACTTGCTTAACAAAGAGGCTGGTTTCACTCTTCGAATTTTGCAAATTTTATACAGACATAATGTTCCTTACGAACACATGCCATCCGGTATTGACGATATTACAATTATTTTCAATAATGATTTTCTAAATGATCAATTAATCGATCAAATTTGCAACGAAATTCAAGCAACGATCAATCCTGATCAACTCGAATGGATTGACGATTATGCTATCATCATGATTGTCGGCGAAGGGATGAAAAAAACGCATGGCGTAAGCCGTCAAATTCTAGACTCTTTAGATGAACAAGGAATTTCTCCACGCATGATCAATCAAGGTGCATCCCAAATCTCAATGATGATTGGGACTAAGAAAGAAAAAGCCGACGAAGCAGTCAAAATTATTTATCAGCAATTTTTTAATTAAGAAGGTGCAACATGGTTAAGTTATTAAAAGTACACGGCTCTCAAAATCATTTCTTTATTCTAGACCAAACCGAATTAGATAAGCCACTAACTGACGAAGAATTAAGAGACTTTACTAAAAAAATCACCAATGCTCAAACTGGTATTTTAAATGGTGCAGACGGCGTCTTAGCTATTAATAAACCCGTCCGTAAAGGCGCTTTAGCACAGATGCGAGTTATCAACGAAGACGGTAGCGAAGCTTCAATGTGTGGTAATGGTCTTAGAACCGTGGCTCGTTATTTGAGTGAAAAATACCAACAAGATCACTTCTTAGTCGATACAATGAATGCTAGCTTGCGTGTTCATAAAGAAAATGACTTTGCTAAAGACGTACCAGCTTATTCAGTTGAAATCTCGCCAGTCAGATTTAACAAAGAGGCCTTGCCCTTCACTAATTTAGGACATGACCGCATAATTGATAATTTTGTACCGGAACTTTATCCTGGTCTGCGCTTTACTTCTATTGCCGTACCTAACCCTCACCTAATTAGTTTTGTTAACCAAGAACAAATTTCTAGCCCAATTTTGGGAATCGTCGGTAAAAGATTAAATAGTGAAAATCCTTATTTCACTGATGGCGTTAATGTTAACTTTGCCCAAATTTTAGACAAAAACAAACTGTTTGTTCGTACCTATGAAAGAGGCGTTGGCTTTACCAATGCATGTGGTACCGGTATGTCGGCTACTTCATTAGCCCTTTGGTTAACTCATCCTGAAATGGTTGATACTGATTCACAAATTGATGTCTTCAACCCTGGTGGCATGGTCAAAACTAAGGTCCATTACGACGATAACGACTATTGGATTGAATTGACAGGTAATGCAACATTTACTCATCAAATTAATATTTCTGAAGGTGATCTACAAAATGGCAATTTTGCTAATGTGCAAATTTCAGAAACTAACGAACAACAAGCCTACGAGCATTTCGTAGACAACTTACCTAAATTCAATGATATTGCCACTCTGGCATAAAAAAGCTTGCTTGCGCAAGCTTTTTTATTTTTGTTTAGTTTTTAAACTTTACTATTAATCCAGATCTTTCAATCCATGCTTCTTTTTAGAAACTCGGTAGAAAATATAAGCTACTAAACCAAAGAAAATAGGACCAAAGCCTGTCCAGAAGGCTGTCGCATATCTGCCTTCAAGAACTGGCTGCAAAACCGTAAAGATAATACCGGTGCAGACAATGATTTCAACAAAGACAACCAAAGCTACAGTCCATTGGTAATTGGTAAATACTCTAAATTTACGTGGATAATCCTTCTTAAGGAAGAATGGAAATGCACCAATCAAGAAAATATATGGTGCAGTAGCTGCGACATTGCCCATATCAGTCAGAATCTGATAAAAGCTGGTTGCTGCACTACCACCAAATGAAACAACCGCAATTAATAGACATACAAAGATAGTTTGTGCCCACATTGCATTAGCAGGAATACCATGCTTATTTAACTTAGTAGCGGCCTTGGGCCAGAGTCTTGGGTCAGAACCCATAATAAATGACTTAACTGGTGAGTAAAGTAAAACAAAGAATGCACCCATCATTCCCATCAAGCCAGATAAAGCAATGGCTCTAGTAAAAATTTTACCGATCATTAAACTGGTATGAGGATCAAGATTTAAAGCATAGCCAAACGCTTTACCCAAGGTTCCATAAACCACGTAAGTGATATTACCGGTATTGGCTCCTGTTTCAACGATATCTTTTTGATAGTTGACTGAAAAACCAGTCATAAAGATCATCAAAACATATGAAATAATGGTAAACAAACTACCAATAATCAACCCCTTAGGGAAGTCTTTTTCAGGGTGCTTCATACTATCGATCACACCACCAACGGTTTCCATACCACCATATGCAAAGACAGCATATACGACAAATGAAATAATTGTGATTGGCGTTTGGAAATCCTTATTTGGTGAAACAATAAAGCTTTGCAAACCATTGATTGGTTGTGCCAATTGACCATGATTCATGATAATTACTATTAAACTAGATAGAATGAATACCAAATTCATTCCGATCATGAACCAGCCACCAATAGAAGACATGATTTTAATTCCCGTCATCCCTCTTGAAGAAAGATAAGTGGATACAATCATGAATAAAATAGCTAAAACACCAATTAACTCTGTACCATGTAGACCAAAGAAATCCCAACTTTGCGTGATATCTTTACCAAAAATAAGCGCAGAAATTGAAATCCACAGTCTAGAAGCGCTTGAAACTAACCAAAGTACCCAGTTAGCAAGCCAAACGAAAGTACCAATAAAGGCCCATTTTTCGCCAATTGAACCAGCTAACCAAGAATAAATACCACCTTTGGCATCATGAAAGGCAGAACCATATTCCGACATCATCAATCCAGCTGGGAAGAAGAAACAAATCCCAGCTAAAATAAACCAAATAATTCCAGCATAAGTCATTTGCCGGTACGAAACAGATACATTACCAAAGCCATAAACTGTCGTGATAATCATCAAGACAAGGCTCATAGTCGTTATTGTCTTTTTCGTTTGAGTATTTTCATCATCCAAAACAAAACCTCTACTTTCTGTTTACCTCCCTATTCTATCATTGTTATTTTTAAGCGTATTCATTCTAATTTTTGTCTCATGATACAAAAAAAGCGTTGCTTTTTATGCAACGCTTTTATTGATTAATCTTATCTTCAATCCAGTCTCCTAATTCGGCTACATGCAACTTAGTGACTGAACTAAAAGTCAAAACTGTAACGTGATCATAACTAAGATCCAAATGCTTTTTTAGTCCCGACATCACTTTATTAGTTTGGCTCTTTTTAATTTTATCCATCTTCGTGCAGACAACCAGAATAGGAATATTTAAATATTGCGCATATTCATACATGGCAATATCATCCTTTGTTGGTTGATGGCGGCTATCAATTAGGATAATTAAACCCTTTAAATTAGGTCTTGTTTCCAAATAGTCTTGAATCATTTCGCCAAATTCTTGTCGTCTTTTTTGCGAAACTTTAGCATAGCCATATCCTGGAACATCCACTAAGTAAAATTCATCATTTACTAGATAGAAGTTAAGAGTTTGAGTCTTACCAGGCTGTGATGACGTTCTAGCTAAGTTTTTACGCTTGAGCAGGGTATTGATCAAACTAGATTTTCCTACGTTTGAGCGGCCTGCTAATGCGATCTCAGGTAAATTATCTTTAGGATACTGACTCTCTTTTACAGCACTGATTGCATAACTGCTGCTTTTAATTATCATTAGCACTTACCTGGGATTTTTCAACGTCGTTTGAATCTTTACGAACAACACGTGGCTTAGCATGTTTGGTTATTACATCTTTAGTAACTTCAACTGATACAATGTCGTCTTCACTTGGAGTTTCATACATGATATCCATGATTGAGTTTTCAATAATTGTTCTCAAACCACGGGCACCCATGTTTCTTTGAATAGCCAAGTCGGCAATTGCCTTTAAAGCACCATCAGTAAATTTAAGATCAACATCATCAAGTGAAAGAAGCTTCTTGTATTGTTTTACTAAGGCATTCTTAGGCTCAGTCAATACTCTTACTAAGTCTTCACTGTTAAGCTTGTCTAAAGTAGTAATGATTGGAATTCTACCGATGAATTCTGGAATCATACCAAACTTAACTAAATCAGCTGTAGTCAAATGGCGAGTCCAGTCATCTGCATCAACTTTATCAGCTTCGTTTTCAGCACCAAAACCAATCGTCTTTTTACCAAGACGATTCTTTACGATTTGTTCAATTCCATCAAAGGCACCACCAACAATAAATAAAATGTTAGTAGTATCCATCTTGATCATTTCTTGTTGTGGGTGCTTACGACCACCTTGTGGTGGAACGGATGCAATAGTACCTTCCAAAATCTTCAAAAGAGATTGTTGTACACCCTCACCTGATACATCACGAGTAATTGAAACATTTTCTGACTTCTTAGAAATTTTATCAATTTCGTCGATGTAAATAATGCCACGTTGAGCACGTTCAATATCATAGTCTGCATTTTGCAATAACTTAAGCAAAATGTTTTCTACGTCTTCGCCAACATAACCTGCTTCAGTTAAAGTAGTTGCATCGGCAATTGCAAAAGGTACATTTAAAATTCTAGCAAGAGTTTGTGCCAAATATGTTTTACCTGAACCGGTAGGCCCAATCATAGCAATGTTGGACTTTTGCAATTCAGTGGATGAATCAACATCCATTTGACTAATTCTCTTGTAGTGATTATATACAGCAACGGACAAAACTTTTTTAGCACGATCTTGACCGATTACATATTGATCAAGTTGTTTTTTAATTTCAACTGGTTTAGGTAATTCACGAGCTGTTTTAAGAGAATCTGCTCGTAATTCATCGTCAATAATTTTTTTAGCCAAGTCAACACATTCATTACAAATATAAACGCCATTACCGGCGATCATTTTTTTGACTTGATCTTGAGTTTTACCACAAAAAGCGCATTTAATCTCTTCTTGTTCTGTAAACTGATTTGCCATTAACTTTTTCCTCCTATATCTACCAAAAATTAGATTATCATACTTTAACTAAGATTGATAAATATTAGGCTTATAAATCAAAAAAGCGGCCTAAAGCCGCCTTTTTTGAGGAATCAGCAACAAATTATATTACTTGTCTTCCTTCTTATCGTCTGAATCTTTTGTTTCAAGCTTTGCCTTAGCAACTTGCTTAGCATTATCAGTAATAAGATCCATAGCCTTACGTACAGTGATGTCGTGGCTTAACATATCATCAGTTAAGGTGTTACGTACAGTCTTTTCATCCATATTGTATTCAGCAGCAAGATCCTTGATTTCCTTGTCAATTTCGTCCTTAGTTGCCTTAAGACCTTCTGCATCAACAACAGCTTCAAGAACTAAGTTAGTCTTAACTCTTTCAGCAGCGTTCTTAGCAAATTGTGAACGTAATTGTTGTTCGTTAGTGTTAGTCAACTTGTAGTAAGTTTGAGGATCGATACCTTGACGTTGCATGTTGCCCAAGTATTGGTTCAATTGGGTGTCAACATCTTCTTGAATCATTGCATCAGGAATTTCGTCAACAGTAGCATTATTTACAGCACCTTCGATAGCAGCTTCTTGGATAGCATCCTTAGCAGCTTCTTCCTTTTGTGCCTTCAAGTCCTTCTTAATCTTGTCCTTTAATTCGTCAAGAGTATCTACTGAGTCATCAACATCCTTAGCAAATTCATCATCTAACTTAGGAAGTTGCTTTGACTTAACTTCGTGGATCTTAGTTGCAAAGTGAGCTTCTTTACCAGCTAAATCCTTTGCGCCGTAATCCTTAGGGAAAGTTACAACAACATCAACGTCGTCACCTGCTTCGTGACCAATAAGTTGATCTTCAAAGCCTGGGATAAATGCACCTGAACCTAATTCAAGTGAGTAGTTTTCAGCTGAGCCGCCTTCAAATTCCTTACCGTCGATAGTACCCTTGTAGTCGATGGTTACAGTATCGCTTTTTTCTGCCTTACCCTTCTTAAGAACAAGTTCAGCATTTTGTTCACGACGCTTGTCAAGTTCAGCATCAACGTCCTTTTGGTAAACACGAGTGTTTTGCTTAGGAACTTCGATACCCTTGTAGTCACCTAACTTAACTTCTGGCTCTACAGTAACAGTAGCTTCATAGTCCAGTCCTTACCCTTGTCCATTGATACAGGAGTAATTTGTGGTTGGCCAACTGCAGCAATACCTGCTTCCTTAACAGCAGCAGAATATGCATTTGGTAATACGATGTTTAAAGCATCCTCATATAATGCTTCTTCACCGTAGTATTGATCAAAAATTACACGAGAAACGTGGCCTTTTCTAAAGCCAGGAACACGCAAGTTTTTCTTTACTCTTCTAAATGCTTGGTCTAAACCTAATTTAATTTCATCTTGTGAAATATCAAAAGTAAGTTCACCGGTTGTTTTACCGGTCTTTTCCCATTTTACAGACATTAATAAAATACCTCCAATGTCAAGTTTGAGTTTGCTTCTTGCATACTAAGTTATCTTACCTTAAACTCGCACAAAAAACAAATATCTAAAAGAAAAAAAGATGCGCTCCAGTGAAGAAGTGCATCTTTTTTACTATATCGTTAGAAATTAGTCAAGGATTTCAGTAACCTGACCGGCACCAACGGTACGACCACCTTCACGGATGGTGAACTTAGTACCCTTTTCGATGGCAGCTGGCTTAATCAAGGTAACAGTGAATTCAGTGTTATCACCAGGCATAACCATTTCAGTACCTTCTGGCAATTCAATTTCACCAGTAATATCAGTGGTGTGGAAGTAGAATTGTGGACGGTAGTCTGAGAAGAATGGGGTGTGACGACCACCTTCGTCCTTCTTCAAAACATAAACTTGACCCTTAAACTTCTTGTGGGTTTGGATTGAGCCTGGAGCAGCCAATACTTGACCACGAACAACTTGGTCACGGTCGATACCACGAAGCAATACACCAACGTTATCGCCGGCTTCACCTAAGTCCAAAGTCTTGTGGAACATTTCCAAACCAGTAACAACTGACTTAAGAACCTTGTCTACCAAACCAACAATTTCAACTTCGTCACCGATCTTAACAGTACCACGGTCGATACGACCTGAAGCAACAGTACCACGACCAGTGATAGTGAATACGTCTTCAACTGGCATTAAGAATGGCTTGTCAGTTTGACGTTCTGGAGTTGGAATGTATTCATCAACGACGTCCATCAACTTCAAGATTTGTTCTTGAGCTTCCTTGTCGCCTTGTAAAGCTTTCAAAGCTGAACCACGAACAACTGGAATATCGTCACCAGGGTAATCGTATTCAGTTAACAAGTCACGAACTTCCATTTCAACCAAGTCAATCAATTCTGGGTCGTCAACCAAATCGCACTTGTTCAAGAATACTACGATGTAGTTAACACCAACTTGACGAGCAAGCAAAATGTGTTCACGAGTTTGTGGCATAGGACCATCAGTTGCAGCAACAACTAAGATAGCACCATCCATTTGTGCAGCACCGGTAATCATGTTCTTGATGTAGTCGGCGTGGCCTGGAGCGTCCATGTGAGCGTAGTGACGATTTTCAGTTTCGTATTCTACGTGGGCGGTGTTAATAGTGATACCACGTTCCTTTTCTTCTGGTGCAGCATCGATTTGTGAGTAATCTTCAGCCTTAGCTAAACCTTTGTCAGCTAAAACAGTAGTAATAGCCGCAGTTAAAGTGGTCTTACCGTGGTCAACGTGACCGATAGTACCAATGTTTACGTGTGGCTTAGTTCTAACGTAATGTTCTTTTTCTGCCATTAAAATGACCCTCCTGTAAATTTGCAAGAAGTCCGTTGAGATAAGCTAACGGATAATTCTCTGTTGAATATTGTACTACTTTCTTCGGCAAATGCCTAGTAAAAAAGCTTAAGCGAACTTGCCTAACGAAAATATCCTTTGCTAATTATACTAAATAGTTGGAAAAAGTAAACCTTTTTGGCTTATTTTTATTTAGGTAAATGCTGATAAATCTTTTCAAACAATTTTTGGTGGCTGCGACCGTCTTTAGTTTGTAAAAAAGATACCAAGTCACTAGCAAAGCTATCGGATTCATCAACATATTTTTTTATTTCAGGGTATAAACTACCAACAACTAAATTAGTTTCTCCAATCATTAATGGTAGTTGACTAGGATTATGTGCAAAACGTGAACCAACAGCCGCAATTATTTCGAGATATGCTGGTTCTTTTTCTAGCAAAGGTGTATCTGCAGGAACAAAATCTTCTAAGTTATCTATTACCCAAATCTTAAATTTATCTTTTAATCCTAAACGCACCAAATCCTCACAAAGTGCTAAACGTAATGCAAAATCTGGTGTTGGATCTAGTAATACGCTTTGAGTAAAAGCCTTAAAATTAATCAGGTTTAATTTATGCAAGCTTTCAAAATCAGCCTGGTTAACTTGCTTTTTCTGCTTAAATTCTTGCATAATGCTTTGCTGTTTTTCCTCAGAAACTGGCTCTACCTTAACTGGTAACTCAAATCCTGTAATATGTTTAAGCTGCAAAGCTTCTATTAAAAAATTATTCTTTTGTAAAACTTTACAATAGGTTTGATAAACTCGCTGATCAGAAAAAAGATCAGGCTCTTCTTTAATTAAAGCATATGCCTGATCTTCTTGTTTATTAGCGCAATACAGTTCACACAGCTGCAAAATTACATCTATAGAGTGCTCTCCTCGAAGTGCTTCCTCTAGATTTTGAATAGCAGCTTCAATATCACCTTTACGCTTATTTTCTTCAGCAAGCTTCAATAAGTTCTTTTGACTAATTGATGTCATAATTCTTATTTTTCCTTGCTTTTAATATTTTCTTTCTTTTTATTATTTGCTTGACGTTTTAAGTTAGACTTCTTCGTATTATTTGACTTGTTGTCATTTTGCGTCTTTTCATTGCGCTTTTGCATTGCACGATGACGATTTTGATTTACTTCCATGACAACTGGCAAAATTACTGGACGACGGTTAGTTCTCTTATATAAGAACTTCTCCAAGTCTCCACGAATATCTTGCTTTAATTCAGTCCAATCAAATTTCTTATGTTCAAAGTTATTGTTGATTGCCTTCTTGATTACTTCAATTGAATCATTCATCAACTGACGGTTAGCCTTAATGTAAACAAAGCCACGGCTAGTAACTTTAGGTTCAGCAATAATCTTTTTCTTCTTACGGTCAATAGTTACAACTGCAATGAAGATACCATCATCGGATAATACTTCACGATCACGCAAAACGATGTTACCAACGTCACCAACACCTGAACCATCAATCATAGTATCTTCGCCTGGAACAGGATCAGAAAGATAAAAACGTTTCTTCTTAAAGTCATAGTCCAAGCAATCACCATTTTTGGTAATATAAACGTTCTTTGGATTCATACCAGCCTTAACAGCCAAATCGCGTACGATTTCAAGTAAACGATATTCACCAATTACTGGGATTAAGAACTTAGGCTTCAAAGTATCAATCAATAATTGAATATCACGTCCAGTAGCGTGACCACTGGTGTGAATGTTGCGGCCAAGTTGAATGACAGTACCGCCCGCCTTATAAACTAAGTCACTAGTTTCAGCTACCATTGTTTCAACAGAGTGAGATGGTGTAGTCGCAATAAAGACCAAATCACCCTTGTGAATAGTAATCATGCTGTGACGTTTCTTAGCCATCTTTTGCAATGAATTCAAAGGCTCACCCATTCGACCGGTTTCCAAAATAACGGTCTTGTTGTCAGGAATAGTCCTCAAATCTTTAACACGCATCAAAAGGCCATCTGGTACGTCTAAATAGCCTAACTTCATAGAAGTTCTTACAATCTTAGCTAAATCACGACCAGTAAGCAACACTCGCTTGCCTGTTGCTTTAGCAGCGTTTAAAACTTCTTGAACACGGTTCAAGTTTGAGGCTTTGGCAGCAACGATAATTCTACCCTTTGCATTTCTAAATACGTTAGTAACAAGCTTACCAATATCTTGTTCAGAAGCATTAGGGAATGAAGCTTCTGCATTAGAAGAATCACTTAAAAGTGCTAGTACGCCCCTATGTTCAATTTCTGCCAAGCGATCCATATCTGTATGGTAATTCTTAGCTGCAGTTGGATCGAATTTAAAGTCACCAGTATAAACGATTTCACCTTCTGGAGTATGAACATCGATACCAAGTGAATCTGGAATTGAGTGCGTAGTATGGAAGAAAGAGATACTTGCATTCTTAAAGTCGATCTCAGTATCAACATCGATTACATGGAACAAACTATTCTTCCGATGCTTGTTCTCACGTTGAACTTCAATCTTAGCAAGTTCAATACTTAATTGTGAACCAAATACTGGAATATCATACTTTCTCAAGATGTAAGGCAAAGCACCAATTGAGTCAGCATGTCCATGGGTAATAAAAATACCTGCTACTCGATCTCCATATTGTTCAAAGAAATCCATATCAGGAATAACAACATCGATACCAAATAAAGAACTATCAGGATACTTCAATCCGGCATCAAGGACAAAAATTTCATCATTAACTTGAACGGCAAACATGTCTTTCCCCTGTTCACGCACACCGCTCAAGATCATAATCTTAAGTTGATTAGCCATTATATTTCCTTTTCTATTTAAATATTCAATTTTCTTATGGATCAATTGATCACAACGTAAAAATAATCTGTTTTAATTTTAGCATAAACAAGGACACAAAAAAAGCCAGCCAAATGGCTGACTTGTTCTTTTTATCGTTAAAATTAACGACGAAGACCTAACTTCTTGATCAATTCACGGTAACGGTTAATGTCGTTATTTTCTAAGTAACGAAGTAAGTTACGACGGTGACCAATCTTCTTAAGCAAACCAACGTATGAGTGGTGGTCGTGCTTGTGGTTCTTCATGTGTTCAGTCAAGTTGTTGATGTCTGCAGTTAAGAGAGCAACTTGTACTTCAACAGAACCAGTGTCACCTTCGTGAGTTGCGTATTCTTTAATAATGTTGTCTTTTTCGGTCTTTGAAATTGCCATAAAAATTTCACCTTTCATATAAATAATTGCCATTAACAACGTTTATCGTCGGCGTGAGCAAATAGACAGCGTTAATGGTTCACAAAAATTATGATACACATTATTTTTTCAAAAAGCAAGCATAAATTGCCTTGCATCTAAGATGCTTCTTAAGTATAATGTATGAAGTAAATTTCTAAATCATTGGAGGTGAATTTCATGCCACAAATCAAATCA
This sequence comes from Lactobacillus kitasatonis DSM 16761 = JCM 1039, assembly GCF_000615285.1. Taxonomy (GTDB): domain Bacteria; phylum Bacillota; class Bacilli; order Lactobacillales; family Lactobacillaceae; genus Lactobacillus; species Lactobacillus kitasatonis. The sequence continues at coordinate 49,763 of NZ_BALU01000002.1, forward strand.
GCTATTAAACGTGTTAAGACGCAAAACGCTGCTAGAGAACGTAACGCTTCTGAATTAAGCAAATTAAGAACTGCTGTTAAGAAGTTTAAGAACGCTGTCGAAACTGATAGTAAAGAAGACGTCTCCAAATTGCATTTAGAAGCTGTTCGTGCTTTGGACAAGGCTGCTTCAAAAGGCTTAATCCACAAGAACAAGGCTGCTCGTGATAAGAGCCGTTTAAACAAATTAGCAAACAAGTAATTAATACTTATTACTAATCAAAAAAGAGAGAAGATCATAATTATGTTCTTCTCTCTTTTTTTGTTTTATACATTCAAAACAAATAGTTTTAGGAAATTATCTTCATGATAAGTACCATTTTTATAATTAAATTCTAGTTCAATTGCATCCCGCAACAATTGTTCAAGTTTACTGATCTTTACCCTATTTTTTAAGGCTAATTTTACTCGATATGGGTGAACACCAAGATCTTTAACTATCTGCGGCTCACTGCGACCTCTTTGAGCTAGGATTTTAACTACTAGTAATAATTCTAGCTGATTTTCAAAAACAGCTAACAACTGAATTGGAGAAGTGCCCTCCCTTAATTGGTTTTCCAATCGATCTACCGCTTCTTGATAGTTTCGATTTAGAGCAGATTCCAAAATTGCAAAAATATTTTGTGCAAGCGACAAATCGACATTTTGCATGACGGATTTTTCTGTAATCTTATTATCTGTTGCCGCCATCTTCAGCTTTTGATAATTGCTTAAAACGGTATCCATCACTTGGTCGCTTCGTTCAATTAAAAGCTGTAAAGCTGATTGTGTAATGGTATAACCCTCTGCTTTAATAAGAGCCTTAGTAATTGCACCAACTTCATAAGAACGAATCTTAGGTTCAACAACGTTGAATTGTTTCAGTACAGTTTTAGTAAGCTTTTTGCGTCGATCAAGCTTATCATATGAAGCCACAATCACGATTACATCTTCTAAATCTGCCAAATTTTCAAATATCTTCACTAAATCATTAATCTGCTTTTGATACTTTTTAGGCACTTTAGCTGTCAAAAAGAATGGATTTTTGACCATAATCAATTTTTGCTCACTAAACAAACTAGACTCGGTCAAACTGGCAATCAATTCATCTAGCCCATCAGTCTCACAGTCAACAATTACATGCTCAAGATCCTTAAACTTTTCTTCTTTGGCATAGGATTTAGCGAGATAGTCATTGACAAAATCGTCCTCACTCCAAATTAAAGTGTGCGGATTATTATTGTTTGTATTTTTAAATAAGGAAAGTAAGGTCATTTTTTACCCCGCTTCAAAAAGTAATTAAATTCTGGTTCTTTCATTCCACCATAATACCAGCTAATCATACCACAGTCTTGGGTTGAAACCCACGGTATTTGTTGATTGGTTAGTGTTGTCAAAGTTTCTTGATGCGGATGACCAAAACGATTATTGCGTCCAGCTGAAATAAAAACTCGCTTAGGATGAATAGCTTGCAAGAATTCTGGCTTTGAAGAAGTTTTACTGCCATGATGTCCTAGCTTAAAATAATCAATATTTAAAGCAGTCTTTTGCATTATTTCATTCTCTCCTTCTTGCCCTAAATCTCCTGTAAAAAGCCAATTTTTATTTGCCAATCTGAAAAACAAACTTAATGAATCTTCATTTTTCCCTTCACCTGGTTGGTAAGGATAAACCACATTGAAGGTAATTTGAGGCTCTTTTACCTGCATTCCTGCTAATAATTCTACCAACTTTGTATGCTTAATCCGTCCATCCAGTCTTTTTTGAAAAGATGGATTTTTAATTAATCCCTGAGCCATAAACAACTTTTTAACTTTAACTTGCTCTAACAGCGGGCCTAAATCTCCCACGTGATCCGCATCTTGGTGAGAGACAAACACACCATCTAGAGTATTAATTCCTTGGCTTTTTAAAAACGGTATCGTGATTCGATTAATCTGAGGTGTAACTTTTTTACCACTAAAATTAAGCTTGCCTCCTGTATCAATGAGGTAAGCTTTGCGCGGAAAAGGAGTAGTAACCAAAATGCTATCGCCTTGTCCAACGTCAATAAAGGTTACTTGCCCTCGCAACGGAAAATGAATCATGCTAAAGAAAACAGTATATAGCATAATTAAAGTTGCGCTAATCTTTTTAAAGTTAAACTGCCACTCCGGCTTTTCTCTTAAAGCAACAATTAAACCGATTGACACGACAAGTAAAAGCAAGCATTGCCACCAATTAATCTGACCAAAGTTAATCAGGCCAAATTGCGTTTGGGACAGCCTGCCAATAAGTTGTTCTCCGAATTCCAGTATTTTTTCAAAAAGTGGTGCCAGTTGCTTTGTAAAACCAAATGTTAACACATTGATAAATGCTAACGGCATTACTACCCAGTTAAAATATGGTACAACCAGCATATTAAATAAAACCGTTAAGAAATTAATCTGATAAAAGAACAAAAGTAAAGGTGGCGTCAATAATAAATTGAGCAAAATTGACTGCTTTAGTTCATTAAAAGAATCAGTTAGCTGCAATCCTAAAGCCAAAATGTAACTTAAAAGTGCACCTGCACCCATGAATAATCGTGGCACAAATAGCATATGAATAACGCAGGTCAGTCCTAGCAAATCAACCTGTGCAATATGATAACCTTTACATTTACAAATTTTGCCTAAAAAATAAGTTAAACTAGCACGTACAAATCCGGCCTGCCCACTACTTAAAAAGATGCCGAGTAGTAGAATCAATACACAAAATAAAAACGTCTCTTCATCCGTCATTTTTAAGCTATAACAGATGGTGCTAATGATTAACACGTAGATGCCAACGTGCAAACCCGAAATACTTAATAAATGGATTACGCCTAAATCACGATAATTATTCAATATTTCTTGATTTTCCTGGGCATTGTTTTCACCTAAAATTAGTTCACTCGCAAAAAAGTTCAATAATTGTGGCATCTTTTTGAAATATTTTTGCAGGCTATAACGCAATTGGTGGAGTTTTCCAACCAAATCAGGCTGAACAGGCGCCAGTTGTATATTGGTAAATTTAATTCTCTGAAAAATTTTTTTAGTAGCATAATAATTTTGATAATTAAATTCACCGATATTTGTTGCTGATTCAATCGGTTCACATTTACCTTCAATTTGGTTCATTATAATGGGCTGACCTATTTTTAATATCTTTTTTTGTTCATCAGAAACCTTTCCAGCGATCAAGATATCTCCGCCTTCAAAATGTCCAGTTCCTGATAAAAAATCATCTTTAATATGAACCTGATCAGGATAAATTTTAATTTTGCTTTGCTCATTCAATTCAAAATTAATTGTCTTTTTATTTAAAAATGCGACTAAACTAAATAACACCAAAATCAATACAATAATTTGAGTATTAGCGCTATATTTTTCAACCAATAAAATTAGAAAATATAGACTAAACAAACTACAAACAATTTTTTGAAGAAAAGTATTACCAACAAATATCCAAAAAGATAGAGCAATCAACAACAATGCCAAAATCAAATAAAAACCGGCATTATTTTTAAACAGCCAATTGATCTTTAAGACTTGCAAAGGTCTTTTCTCCTATTCCAGATACCTGCATTAAATCTTCAATCTTTTTAAATGATCCTTTTTGTTCACGATAGGCAATGATTTGCTCAGCCTTCTTTTCGCCAATTCCTGTTAATTTTTGTAGATCAGCTATATTCGCTGTATTTAAATTGATTTTCTCACCACTGCCTTGTTCTGATGAACCTGATTCACTGCTAGTAGAACTTGCCGGACTTCCTGTACCCGTCCCGGTCGTTGCGGCATTTTCTACCTTCTCACCTTTATAAGGAATATGAATTTTATCTTGATCCTTCAATAAAATTGCACGATTAATTGCCTTTAACTGAGCCTACTAGTCGTGCCACCAGCCGCTTCAATTAATTCCTGCAATCTTGCACCATTTTTAAGCGTATATACGCCTTCATGCTTTACAGCTCCCGAAATATCACAAGTTACGGTTTTTGATTCACTCACAGATGAACTACTCGCCGTGTTTTCCATCGTGGTACTTGATGAAGACCTGCTTTTTTGCATTAATTGTGTATTTTCTACCTCAGTATTTTTATCCTGACTATCTCCTTTCTTGAAATAAAAGAAACCCATCAAAATAATCCCTGCCGCAATCAAATACACTTTCTTTTCAATTGCAAATTCCTTTATTTTCTCAAAATTCATATAATTCACCTCTACTATTTATTACGCAAAAAAAGCCCAGAATTTTTTCTGGACTTTTATTTTTTATCTTTTTCTAATAATGTGCTTTTAAATAGTTGAGGGCATCATCAAAATTGCCGACTGGAACAATCTTCATCTTAGTATGAATTCTTTTTGCCGTTCGCTTAGCCACTGCATAATTTGTCTGACTCTTCTTAACCTCAGTTGAATCAGTTGGAGCAAAGAAGACTTCTGCTCCCTCTCGGCTAGCCGCAACTACTTTTTTGTCAACACCACCGATAATACCAACCTTACCATTTGGTGAAATCGTTCCTGTACCTGCAATCCTATGACCATGACTCAAATTTTGCTTAGTAAAGACTTCGTAACTTTCTAGTGTAAACATCAAACCGGCAGAAGGTCCGCCAATTTCACCAGCATTAATAGATAATTTTGGTTTGGTTTTAACTTCCACATGTTCAACCAGTTGAATACCAATACCTGGTTTATTAGTGCCTTTTACTTTAACGATCTTGCCAGTAAATTGTTTCTTCTTCTTACCCCTTAAGACAGAAATCTTCACAGGACTGCCTATCTTTTGTTTACACAAATAAGACATCATTTCTTCAGTTGAATGGAATCGATGACCATTGGCGCCTAAAACTGTATCGCCTATTTGAAGTTTCTTTCTAAAACTAGAACCTTTTTGCACTTCCATGACGTAAACGCCAAGATATTTAAAGCTATGCTTTTTACCAGCCTTTTTTGCCGCATAATAAATTGCATTCTGCTGACTTGTTTCCATGTACCAATTTTGCAATTCATTATACTGTGCACTGGTTTGCCCACCTAACAGTTCCTTGCTAGAAATACGATCGTTATACGGTCTGGTGTAACTCCACAAATACTGCAATATCGAGGCAGGCCTATTTGTGACGCTTACTGTTACCAAATAAAAGTTATTTGGCTTTTTATTCTTAGATTTAATAAACTGACCTACCGGTACTGCCTCACCAGGTGCCTCAATATAATAGTCAGTCGGCCAAAAGGCTAAAAACGCAACTGCTATTATTGCGATAATTGCAATAAGCCAATTGCGTAATTTATGTGATTTATTCTGATTGTTCATGATTTAATTTCTTTCTTAATGCTTCAGCCGCTTTCTCTGGCAAAAACTGACGCACATCTTCATTAAAACGAGCCAATTCTTTGATCATACTTGAAGCAACAAAAGAATTTTCTGGACTACTAAATAATAAAATTGTATTGATATCAGGAGCTAATCTTTTATTGATCCCTGCAATTTCTTGCTCGTAGCGAAAGTCTGCGCTATTGCGTACACCACGAACTATTGCCTTAGCATGTAACTCATGAGCCAGATTAACAGTTATCATATCCGGCTTTTCTAGCACCTCAATATTAGGAATATCTTTCAATGCATCCCTAATAAAATCAGCCCGCTGCTCTGCTGTAAACAAATAATGTTTAGACGTATTCGTCATCGCTACTACATACACCTTATCAAAGATTTGTGCAGCTTTTTTAGCAGTTTCCACATGCCCATTAGTAATTGGATCAAAACTTCCTGGAAAAAGTGCGATAGTCATTATTTATCCTTTCGATAAATTCTCACAATAGTTTTGCCTAAATGGTGTTCCTTTACTAAAGAAAAGCCTTCAATTGATCCCAATTCGGTATGATCATCAGTTTCTGCAACGATAATTGCACCATCATTTAACAAGCCTAACTTGTTCATTTGTTGCATATCTTTCGCAATTTTTTCTTTAGCATAAGGTGGATCCAAAAATACTAAATCAAAGCTTTGCCCATTTTCCGCAAATAATTTCAATGCAGCTGAACTGCGCATATTATAAATTTCAAAGCGGTTTTCTTCTTTAGTAAGAGCAACATTCTTTTTAATAATTGAACAAGCTGCGTGATTAATATCAACTAAACTAGCATGATCGTAGCCTCTTGAGACGGCTTCAATTCCTAATGCACCACTACCAGCGTACAAATCAAGGACATTACCACCATCAAAAAATTGTCCTAACGAGTTAAACAAGGATTCTTTTACTTTATCGCTAGTTGGTCTAGTACGATTGCTTTTTAAAGTAAATAAATTTCTCTTAGCATATTTTCCTGAAATAATTCTCATTGCATCTGATCCTCATTTTTTTCTTGCTCTAACTGCAACTTTTCTTCAGCAGCTTTAGCCATATCGGTTATTTGTTTTTCAATATATTCACTGTCTAAATTAACTTCGTCTTCAGCTGATATTTCTACATAAGTAACAAAATCCAGATTTGAGATTTGCTTTTGCATTTCTTTAGCTTCTCTACGGTTAACATAGAGCATGCAATATTTCATCTTTTTAGAAAAATAAACTATATCACCGTAGCGACGCAGTTTGTATTGATCACTTACCGATTTTAAATAAATAATCAATGCAACGCGTTTAATTAAATGCGTACCTTCGATTTCTTTATTTATACTCATGCGACCGTTTCATCCTTTTCTTGTAACATTTTTTCGTTTGCAGAAACATTTAAAACCAAACCAATTGCGGCAGTTAAAACGATCATTGATGAACCACCATATGAAATAAACGGCAGCGTTACACCAGTAATTGGCAATAAGCCCAATACCGCACCAATATTGAATAAAGCTTCTGTAAAAAGAATCGTGGCAACACCAAAGCAAATTAAAGCGTCAAATTGTGAACTAGCGTTAATACCGACTTCCATGATTTCCCACATTAAGTAAAATAAGAGGCCAACTAAAAGAATAGTCATTATAACACCGACCTCTTCGGCAGTAATTGACAAAATAAAGTCTGTGTAAGGTTCTGGCAAGTAACCACGCTTTTGCATACTATTTCCTAGTCCTACACCGAACAACCCACCATTATGAATTGCATAGTAGGAGTTAACTAACTGAGCCCCACCTTTTCGTTCAAGCTCAAAGGGATGCAAAAATGACATTAATCGTTGGAATTGATAGCTCTTTCGCAGGAATTCAGGATTCCAAGTAACTACAAGTATAAATACTAAGCCGACAAAAATTGCAATTCCTATTAGCCAAGTCAAAGCCAATCTAGTTGGCACACCAGATACTGAGAACATAACTAAAGTGATCATGAACAAAATAGCCGTACCACCAAAGTCAGGTTCAACAATAACTAAACACATTAAGAATGCAGATAGAATAGCTGGGTGAGAAAGATTAGCTTTAATCTTACCTTTGACAAACTTCCCGTCTCTTCGGTCTAAGACATAAGCCAAATAAATAACCAAAGCTAGTTTAGTTACTTCCAGTGGCTGCAAATTAATAAAACCTAAGTTAATCCAACCAACGGCACCATTAACTTCTGCAGAACTAACATGGGCAAACTTCAGTATTACCAACCAAAACAGCATTAAAATACAAAGTATTAAAAAGCCTGCTACAAATTTAGGATTTTTAATTACTTTTAGTTTTACTGCAAAAAACGGGATACCAAAGCCCAAAAATGCCACTGCAGCATAAATCGCCTGTCTTATTCCATAAACATCTGGCTTAAAACCATTAACTAACAAAATATCAGAACTAGCTGAATATACCAAAATTATTCCAACTACTACCAAAATCAAGTAAGGAATAAAGATTCGGTAATTAAGATAATTTAATTTTCGACGCACGAGCGTTGCCCCTTTATGTGAAATAATACTTTTTCCATTATAAAACAAAAAAGCCATTGCTTCTATTAAGCAATGACTTTTTTAGCAATTATTAAAAATAATTATTTATTACGGTTACGCTTCTTGTCAGCCTTTTGACGTTCAGAAGTGTTTAGGATCTTCTTACGTAAACGAATTGACTTTGGAGTTACTTCACAGTATTCGTCATCGTTCAAGAATTCAATAGCTTCTTCAAGAGTCAAAGTCTTTGGAGTCTTGATTGCGGCAGCGTGGTCCTTACCAGCAGCACGGGTGTTAGTTAAGTTCTTACCCTTAGTTACGTTAACGGCAATATCACGTTCACGACTTGATTGACCAACGATCATACCTTCGTAAACTTCAACACCGGCACCGATGAATAATTCACCACGTTGTTCAACTGATTGAAGTGAGTAAGTAGTTGATTGGCCTTGGTTAATTGATACCAAAGCACCGTTACGACGACCTGGGTTCCAGTTCTTAACAACTGGCTTGTAAGCTGCAAAGGTGTGGTTCATGATACCGTAACCACCAGTTTGTGACATGAATTCATTGTTGTAACCAATCAAACCACGTGATGGAACTAAGAATTCAAGACGGGTTTGGCCGTTACCAGTTGATTCCATGTTTTGCATTTCACCTTTTCTTTGTGAAAGGGAGTCAATAACTGAACCAACGTATTCATCTGGAGTATCAACTTGAACAGATTCAAATGGTTCGCACATAGTACCATCAATTTCACGGTAAATAACCTTAGGACGTGAAAGTTGTAATTCGAAACCTTCACGACGAAGTTCTTCAACCAAAATTGAAAGGTGAAGTTCACCACGACCTGAAACAGTCCAAGCGTTCAATTGATCAGTAGGTTCAACCTTCAAAGAAACATCAGTACGAGTTTGACGAATCAAACGGTCTTCAAGTTTCTTAGGAGTTACTTGGTCACCTTCACGACCAGCAAATGGTGAGTCGTTAGCAACAAAGTCCATTTGAAGTGTTGGTGGATCGATCTTAAGAAGTGGCAAAGCTTCTGGGTGATCTGCTGAAGCAATAGTTTCACCAACGTAGATATCGTTGATACCACTGATAGCAACAATGTCGCCGGCCTTAGCTTCTTTAATTTCGTTACGCTTCAAACCGAAGTAACCAAACAACTTAGTAACGCGGAAGTTTTGAGTTGATCCATCACGCTTCATAACAGTGATGTTGTCGCCAACCTTAACCTTACCACGGTAAATTCTACCTACACCAATACGACCTACGTAGTCGTCCCAATCAAGCATAGTGATTTGGAATTGAAGTGGTTCATCTGAGTTGTCGATTGGAGCAGGAATGTACTTAATAATGGTATCAAAGATAGGATCCATAGTTTCCTTTTGAGTACTTGGATCTGGATCATATGATGAAGTACCATTCAAAGCTGATGCGTAAACAACTGGGAAGTCAAGTTGTTCATCGTTAGCACCTAATTCAATGAAGAGTTCAAGTACGTCATCCAAAACTTTCTTAGGACGAGCGCCTGGACGATCAATCTTGTTCAAAACAACAATTGGCTTTACACCAGCTTCCAAAGCCTTCTTCAATACGAAACGAGTTTGTGGCATTGGACCTTCGTAAGCATCAACCAAAAGCAATGCTCCGTCTACCATATGCATAACACGTTCTACTTCACCACCGAAGTCAGCGTGTCCTGGTGTATCCAAGATATTGATAGTAGTATCCTTGTAACGAACAGCAGTGTTCTTTGACAAAATAGTAATACCACGTTCACGTTCAATGGCGTTTGAGTCCATAGCACGATCTTCCAGATTCATGTGTTCTGGCAAAGTATCGGATTGCTTCAATAATTGGTTAACCAAAGTGGTTTTACCGTGGTCAACGTGGGCAATAATAGCGATATTTCTAAGATCGTCTCTTCTTTTTTCTGACAAAAGTATTTCCTCCCCACTCTTCAATAAAAAAACTGTGACTAGGCCACAGTTTCGGTAACGCTTCTGCGCTTTATCGAAGTGCTTCTTTTTTTGATCTGTATAGTTACGTTAGTGAATTTTACCACCTAACTACACGCGGGTCAACGCTTAACACTCATTTAACTTTTCATTTATTTTATCTTAAACCAAGCAAAATCCTCTAAATTATGGTAAAAATATAGTTAGATCTTATTTTTAAAAGGAGTAATTGTTTTGATTTTAATGAAAGACATTGTGCGCGACGGTGATCCGGTCTTGCGCAAAGTCGCTAAGCCTCTTACCTTTCCACTTAGCGATCACTACAAAAAATTAGCAGACGATATGATGGAATATTTAGTCAACTCACAAGATCCAAAGATTGCTGAAAAACACCAACTTAGAGCAGGTGTTGGTTTAGCAGCCCCACAGGTTGGCGAAAGTGTTCAAATGGCAGCCCTTTTGGTTCCTGATGACGAAGGCAAGATTATTTTTAAAGAAGTCTACGTTAACCCTGAAATCATTTCTGAATCCGTCCGTCAAGCTTGCTTGAGTGAAGGCGAAGGTTGCTTAAGTGTTGACGAAGTAATCAATGGTTACGTTCCTCGTCCAGACAAGTTAACCATCCACTACTACACTGTTGATGGTGAAGAAAAGACTATTCGCTTAAAGGATTACCCAGCTATCGTATCTTCTCACGAAATTGATCACTTGAACGGTCACTTGTTCTACGACAGAATCAATAGACAAAACCCATACGATCTTAAAGAAGATACAGTAGTGATCTCTTAATTGTTATTTATATTAAAAAAGGCCTGCATTTGCAGGCTTTTTTTGTTATAAAAAAACCACTGGGCGACTAAACCAGTGGCTCATACATTGGGAATTAAGAAGATTGAAGAGACTTCTTATAGCGAGCAAATGAGTTTATCAATCATTTACTACACGTTCATGGTACAACCTACGTTATTTTACGTCAATAAAATTACTAAAAAATCATCAAAAATTTATAACACTTAATCGATTCAAACATATTTATATACTTACTTTTATAAATATGATAGAATTTTTAGTAGCTATTGAGTAATTTTTACTCAAAATTGAACGTTTATACATTAATAAGGAGAATCATTTATGATTTACAAAGTTTTGTATCAAAAAGACAAGATTGTCAATCCTCGTAGAGAAACTACTCAGACTCTTTACATGGAGGCTGACAACATGGTCGAAGCAAGAAGCATGGTTGAGGACAACACCCCCTATAACATTGAACTCATCCAAGAATTAACAGGTAATTCTTTAGCTTACGAAAAAGAACACGCTGACTTTAAGTTAACGACGTTCGACAAGAAGTAATAAAGAGTGCGAATTAAAAATAATGACGTAGCCGTTTATGCAATCGGGGGTTTGCATGAAATTGGCAAGAATATGTATTGTGTGCAGTACCAGGATGAAATTATCATCATGGACTGTGGTATTAAATTCCCCGAAGATGATTTATTAGGTATCAACTACGTAATTTCCGATTACTCTTACCTAGTCAAAAACCGTAAGAAAATCAGGGCTCTTGTAGTTAGTCACGGACACGAAGATCACATTGGTGGTATTCCATTCTTACTAGAAAAGATCCCTGAAATTCCAGTTTATGCAACTCCATTCGCTTTATCTTTAATTAAAGGCAAATTGGAAGAACACGGAATTTTAAAGACAACTGAACTACATGAAGAACATGAAGACACTGTTTTAAAGTTTAAGAAACTTTCTGTTTCCTTCTTTAGAACTACTCACTCAATCCCTGATACATTGGGAATTGCTGTTCATACCCCACTTGGTGCTGTAGTCTTTACTGGTGACTTTAAGTTTGACTTAACTCCAGTAATGAACCAACCAGCTCCAGATTTCCAAAAGATGGCTCAATTAGGAAACGAAGGTGTGCTTGCCCTTCTTTCAGACTCAACTAACGCTGAAGTAACGCAATTCACCAAATCTGAGCGGTTCGTTGCGCAATCGCTTCATAATATCATTACTGGTATTCATGGTCGAATCATCTTTGCCACTTTTGCATCTAACCTTTACCGTGTATCTACTGCGATTCAAGCAGCCATTGATACTGGCAGAAAAGTAGCTATCTTCGGACGAAGCATGGAAAACGGTGTCGACAATGGTATTGACTTAGGTTACTTGCATGTACCTAAGGATCTAATCGTCGACGCTGACGAAATTAACAAACTACCACCTGATAAAGTAATGATCTTATGTACCGGTTCACAAGGTGAACCACTAGCGGCTTTATCTAGAATTGCTAACGGTACACATAGACAAATCACTTTGCAACCTGGTGATACAGTAATCTTCTCTTCTAACCCAATTCCAGGTAACACATTGAGCGTTAACCACTTAATTAACAAATTAATGGAAGGCGGAGCCAATGTAATTCACGGACGTGTAAACAACGTCCACACTTCTGGACACGGTGGTCAAGAAGAACTTAAGATGATGGTTCGTTTAACTAAGCCTAAGTATATGATTCCTGTTCACGGTGAATACAGAATGCAGGTTATTCATACGCAACTTGCTCAAGAAGCTGGCGTTCCTGCAGAAAACACCTTCGTTTTGTCTAACGGGGAAGTTGTCTGCTTTGGTCCAAACGGGGCAAGAATTGCTGGACGCATCCCTGCCGGTGATGTTTATGTTGATACATCCGGTACAGCAGATGTTGGCAATGTCGTAGTTCACGACCGTCAAATTCTTTCAGAAGAAGGTTTGGTAGTAGCTGTAGCTACAGTTGACTACAAGTATAAACGTGTTCTTGCCGGACCTGATATTTTAAGTCGTGGTTTCGTTTATATGAGAGAATCAACTGAATTAATCAGTCAAGCTCAAAAACATGTCTACCATGTTCTTAGAAATGAAATGGCAAAATCAGATAAACCTAAGGAAAGCGAAATTAAAAAGGCAATTACCGAAAACTTATCTGACTTCCTTTATTCTAAGACTGAAAGACGGCCAATGATTTTACCAATCATCATCGAAAAGAAATAGCTAATAAGGCTCCTTCGGGAGCCTTTTATTTTAGAACTATAGAATTTAAATTATGAGCAAAAAAATAAGAGTACATTTATTAGTCAATGAAACAGCTGGAAATGGCAATGCTAAAAAAGCTAACATAGCATTGCAGCAAGTATTAAACGAATTAAATACACCTTTTACGTGTCAAAAAAGTCGCTTCCCTCGTGAATTGACTACTTTGGCCAAAAATTATGCCAATACTAAACCAAATAAAAACGACATTTTAATTGTAGTTGGTGGAGATGGTTCATTTAACGAAGTATTGAATGGTATTAAAACTTCAGACTATCCTGATACTCCTATTACTTATCTGCCAGCTGGTACTGGTAACGACTTTGCTCGCGGTGCAGGACTAACAGATGATCCTCGACAGTTAATCCATAATTTGCTCAATGATCCTGAACCAGAACAGGTAGATTGCGGCTATTTCACCGCTAATATTCCTGATGAAAATACTGGTTATTTCGTTAATAATTTTGGTATTGGTTTTGATTCCTTTATCGTTTATCAAAGCAATCATGAAAAATTAAAAGATAAGCTCAATCGCCTCAATTTAGGTAATCTTATTTATGGTCTTAACGTCGTTAAGGCATTGGCTCAACAAAATACATTCACTGTAACTGTAAAACTAAAGATAAAACTTTACGTTACGGCGATGCCTATTTTGTTACTACAACTAATCACCCATATTTTGGTGGTGGCTTTGCCATTTTGCCTAAAGCTGATGTTTATAGTCATCACTTGGATACTGTTATTGTCGAAAAGCCCAGCTTAAGCAAATTCATCTTTTTATTCAGCAAATTATTAAAAGATGGATCGCATGTAAATGCACCTCAATTCCATTATGTTGAAGCTAAAGAAATTCAAGTTGAAACTAAGAAACCTGAATTCGCGCAAATCGACGGTGAAGACGTAGCTGCTCAAGGATTTAAAGTTAAATTTAAAATAGATCATTTCAATTTACTAAAATAAGCCAAAGGAAAAATCCTTTGGCTTTTATATTCTGTCTAAAATGTTTTTATCTATTTGATGTTGCTCATAATAACTTTCTGCATTGGCAAAATTGTTAACTTGATCATAAAACTTTTTCCAATAATGATATTGTTGATACAATTTACGCCACTCACGCGCACCAGATAAATAATCAGCTAACAGATTATCGATATGATCAATACGTTTAATTACTTGATTAGCATGATATAGCTGTTCATCTACCGCTTTTTCATCTAGATTCATTTCATCTTCAAATAATAAAATATTTTCACTAAAAGTTTTTTCTTCTTCTAGCGCCTTATTATTTGTCATTTCTTCTCCAATTGCAGAAATTTCTTCTGGATGCAAGCCAATACCTTCAGGTGCTTTAACTAATAAAGATTGAATATCATCCAGTTGACAAACTTCTATTCCTACTCTTTGGTATCTTTCGGTTTTTTCAAGAGAAAATTTCTCTTCACTACGGCTAACCACTACGACCACATTGCAAATCAATTGATCTATACTAGGAATTCGTTTTAGCAAATTAATGATTAATGGATTATTGCTCTTTTCTAAAACATACTTAATACTCTCTTTATGCTTGGCAACTTGATCAGCTATTTCACCATAATCCTTGAGCATGTCATAAGAATTGTTTTTACTTATTCGAGCCTTAGTTTCAAAACAGAAAATACCACTAGATGCGATTACTAAATGATCGATCTGATTGTTACTAAGCTTAGTTTGCTTTTCATAAGGATATGGCAAAATTAAATTATGGATCAGAACTTTACCAAATTGGACTTCCTTAATTCTTTTATTTACTAACTCTTCTGCAGCGGCTCCAGCTAAAAGATTGCTAGCATGACGCAAATCATGATCAGACAAGACGTCCATAGTATGTAGATATTTGATCTTCCCTAAGTGCAAATCAGACATTCTTTTTTGAAAGTTCTCAACTTTCTTGTTATACGTCTTAAAGCCTGAATTAATCGCGCCAATCCGCAAAGCATTTCGTGCTTGCAATCCTCTTCTTAGATCTCGTTTTTTGTCAAAATCAAGTTTTTCTACTTTTTCTAGTGAATGAATAGCTTCTGTATCTGTAATTTTATCGCGTTTTACCCACTCTTTTTGATAATAGGCATGGTTCTCAAGTTCATTGGCATATTGCTTCATATCATTTTCAACTGGTAATACCTCTGCTCTTTTTTCTTGCACCATAGAGCGATAATATTGCAATTCATTCTTTATCTGTGAAAAATCCGCAATTTGCTGCTTATTGTTTTGATAAAATTCGTTTTTTTCATCTTTTTCATTCCAAATAGTCTTTCTAAAATAGTGACCATCTGTAACACCAAATTCGATAAATTCCGCAATTGTTCGATCTAAATTATATTTAATTAAAAACAAACAATGTCCATTACGATCAAATATTCTTCGTTTAATATATCCGGGTCGCACAAATTCAATAATTTGAAAAGTTAATCCGCGTTTGTTAGGAAAACGATATGGCAGTTGCTTTCCCGCTATTTTTTCTAATTTATTAAGTTCTTCTTTGTCTGTATCACTGAGTTCCACTTTTTTCACTCTACTTTTAGCTTTAATTGATCGAAAAAAACAATAGGTGATAAGACCTACTGTAAACGTAATAATTGTTATATCCATATTAATTCATTTATCTATCCTTAGAACATGCGTTTAAGCATATTAATTATATCATGCTTTTGTATATTCAAAAAGCCTTATGACATCTAGATCATAAGGCCTTTTTTATTTTATAAATGAATATCTTCCATGCCGATCATTGGATCAATTTCACCTGAATAAATCTTTTCAGGAGTTAAGATATAATCTTCTGGTTTCTTTGGTTGAGTTTCTTCTTTTGGATTTTCATTTTTAACTGGTTTTTGTTTATCTGTAACGCCTAATTGTTTACGTAATTTTGCAGCTAAACCTGTTTTACGATCATTGCCAGGAGTGTTAAAGGCAGCCTCAAACGCTCTAGGATCACCTACTAATACAAGATTTTTTTCTGCACGAGTGATCGCAGTATACAAAAGATTGCGCTTAAGCATTACATAGTTCTGCATCGTTAAATTTAGCACTACTAATGGAAATTCCGAACCTTGAGATTTGTGAATCGTGATTGCATAGGCTCTCGTTAAATCATTTAAATCTTTACGGCCAAAAGTAACCTCACGGTCATCAAACTTTGCGACCATGCATTCCTTAGAATTTTCTTCATCGATACTGCTAATTTTACCAATTTGGCCATTATAAATATCCTTTTCAGGATTATTTTGCAATTGCAGAATCCGATCACCAATCCGGAAAGTCTCATTATGGGCTTCAAGTGACTTACTTTTAGGCTTAGGTGGATTCATGATCTCTTGAATAATATCATTTAAATTATTTACACCACCATTGCCATGATACATTGCGCCTAATACTTGAATGTCATCTTTAGCAAAGCCACGTTTTAAGGCTAGTTCAACGATCTGACCTACTGCATCCCCAACCAAATCTGGTCGACAGCTGATAAAAGAATAATTCTTCGTTTTTCTAAACAAAGCATCCTTATCTACGCCTTCGTTAACAGCATGGGCTAACGAAATAATAGTTGAATCATCACCCTGTCTATGAATTTCTTTCAAAATTGTAGTTGGAAATGCTTGCGACTTGATCAAATCACTAAAAACATTTCCTGCGCCAACTGATGGAAGCTGATCTTTATCCCCGACAAAGACGATATGACGTACTTGATTAATGCTGGACAAAAGCTGTTTGAATAGGAACATATCAACCATGGACATTTCGTCAATAATTAATATTTCCCCATTTAATTCATTGAGTTCACCAGCACTGGCATCCCCAATACCCAGTCCAAGCATCCGGTGAATCGTCCTAGCACCAATACCAGTAATTTCGCTCATTCTTTTAGCAGCACGTCCTGTGGGTGCAGCTAAAAGAAACGGCGGGTCTTCGCTATACAAAGCAGAAGCTGGAATCTCAGCCAGTTTTCTTAAAGCAAGTAAGATACCATTGATGATTGTAGTTTTACCAGTACCAGGACCACCAGTCAAAATTGAAATTGGATGATTTAACGCATTTTTGATTGCCAACTTTTGAGTTTCATCGTATTTAATTTTCAGTTCTTTTTCTGCATTCTTAATGGCTGAATCCATCTCTTTATCGCTATATTGCTCATCTTCTTGATCTTGTCGAGCTTCAACCAAATACTTCATCGAATTAGCAATATCGACTTCTGTTTGATAAATGTTCTGTAAAGCTGCTACATCATCATTAACTATGATTTTGCCATCTTGTTGCAAAACAAGAACACAATTAGCAATCGGATCAAAATTTTCAATCTGTAGTAATTTGCTTGCTTCAGTTAGCAACTCCTTTAGCGGCACATACGTATCACCCTGTCCGCTTAAAGCATCAATCAATACCTGATAAATAGCACCATTTATTCGGCGAGGATCATCATCTTTGATCTCTAATTGCTTTCCAAGCATATCTGCTGATTTAAAACCGAAACCAGTTACATCGTTAATCACGGCATAAGGATCTGTTTGCAGTTTCTTTAAACTATCGCCATGATACATTTGATAAATATTGGCTGCAATTCGTCTATTAATACCATATTGGGCTAACTTTAAAACAATTTCTGAATAAGAATCCATTGAGTTTAGTCCAGAAAGCAAACTATCTTTCTGTTTTCTAGATAGTGATAAAGTATCAATCTTAGACGGCTTTTCTTTTAAAATATCTAAAGCGTTTAAACCTAGTTCATCGATAATGGTATTAGCAGCTTTTTTACCAATGCCAGGAAACTTATCAGAACTTAAATACTTAGTTAATGATCCTTCTTCATGAGGCAGAACTTGTTTATAGCTAGTGGCTCTAAATTGCAGACCAAATTTTTCGTGCATTACAAGCTTGCCATCAAAACGATAGCTAGCTGAAATTTGTATATCACCAAAATTACCGGTCACTTTTATTTCATCGCGTGAATAGTTTTCCAGTGAGCCAATAATTTCAACATCTAAAATTTTATATAAATCCTTGTCGTTCTCGAAAACGATCCCGTTAACCTTACCGGTAAATTCGACCATTATTTTTTCTTTTCCTTATCATTCAGCATTTTCATAATTGAGGCATATTGATCCATGGCATGGTGATAATACTTTTTATCCATACTTTTAGCTTGATCAAAATATTCTTGTGCTTGATCACGATCTTTTTCTAATGCCGTTACACCTAGCAAAAAATAGACTTTTGCCGTTCTTTTAGCCTTTGGAATTGACAAATACATTTGCTCAGCTTGTTTGGATTCACCCATGCTTAGCCAAATATCACCTAATAATTCTTGAACACGCCCATCTATCTTTTTAATAGTTAAAGCATAAGCCAAGGCCTTTTGACTTTGTCCAAGTTTCAAATAAGTTAAGGCTTTTTGATAAAGAGTTAAATCATCATTAGGAATTTGATCCAGTAAATTCAAAGCCTCATCAAAATCACCCTGCATGTAGTAGCAAACAGCCAAGTTATAACTTAATTCACGTGGCTTTTTAACCAAATGTTGTGCTTGCTCCAACAATTTTTGAGCTTGATCTGCACTACCTTGCTCAATTAAATAAGTTGAAAGCTGCAAATAGTTCTCTACATTTTGTGGCTTATCATCTATTTTTTTAATGAGCAAATGAATCGCTTGATCTACTTTGCCCTCATTGTAAAGTTTTTCAATTTTATTGTTCATTATTATAAAGAATCAGTCTTAGATAATTTTCTGCCTAAATAGCTAGTTTCGTTCCATACGACAGGTTTAAAGGTCTTTCCGCCATCCTTGGTTTCCAAAATTGTTAAACTAGTATTACTTAAGCCACCATTTTTACGAATATCTTTCAAAGGATAGCCTAAAAGTCCACCCATGATAGCTGATAATGCGGCACCGTGACTAACAGCCAAAATCTTATCATCATCATTAGGAAATCTTTTAGCCATTTCTTCCGCAAACGATTTACCACGTGCAATTACATGAGGATAATCTTCACCATGTAATTCAGTTGGATCATATTGATTTGGGTGATGCCAGAAACTATCCATTTGCTTAGGATATTTCTTTTCCGCATCTGCAAACTTCATACCTTCCATGTCACCTAAATTGAATTCACGTAAGCGTTCATCAATTGTAACTGGCAAGTTAGCATTCATTGCATCATCAATTCCTTGTGCTGTATTAAAAGCACGATCAAGTGGACTTGCAAAAATGCCTCTAAACTTTGTTCCGCGTAAATATTTACCTAACTTTTGAATATCTTTTTTACTTTGTGGAAGTAAAGGCGAATCACCATGTCCACCTTGAAAACGACTGGCTAAATTCCACTCAGTTTTACCATGACGCACAAAATAAATTTGCATATTTTAAATTCCCCCGAAAATCTGTAGTCAATATAAATAGTTTAGCACAAAACAAAAGGATGTTCGAAAACACGAACATCCTTTTTAAAGTTTATTTTAAACTAATTGAAGTTGCTTATCTTCTTGGTAAGCTGCATCGATATTACCGCCACCTAAGCATTCCTCGCCGTTGTATAAAACAAGAGCTTGACCAGGAGTTACGGCACGAGCTGGCTCGTCAAAGTAAACATCTGCAGTATTATCAGCAGCATGGTACTTAACAGTAACACCAATATCACATTGACGGTAACGGAACTTAGCACTGCAGTGCATTTCGAAATCGTGATCTGGCTTACCAGTAAAGAATGACATATCACTAGCCTTTAAACGACTAGCGTAAAGAAGTGGACTGTCGTAACCTTGCTCAACGATCAATTCATTCTTCTTCAAGTCCTTACCAACTACAAACCATGGATCAGTTGATTCCTTAGTTGAACCTAAGCCCAAACCTTGTCTTTGACCAATAGTGTAGTACAAAAGGCCTGCGTGTTCGCCAACAACCTTACCGTCTGGAGTAACCATCTTACCTGACTTAGCTGGCAAGAATTCACTCAAAAACTTTCTAAAGTTTCTTTCTCCGATAAAGCAGATACCAGTAGAATCCTTCTTCTTAGCAGTAGCCAAACCATTTGCCAAAGCAATTTTCCTTACTTGAGGCTTAGTCAAGTTAGCTAATGGGAAGATAACCTTCTTGATTTGATCTTGATTCAATTGACTCAAAAAGTAAGTTTGGTCCTTATTACCATCCTTAGGACGCATCATGTGAGTTACACCATTTGCATCCTTAACAGTCTTAGCGTAGTGACCCATTGCAATATAATCTGCATCCAAATCCATAGCAAAGTCCAAGAAAGCCTTAAACTTAATTTGACTGTTGCACATTACATCTGGGTTAGGGGTTCTTCCCTTCTTGTACTCACTTAAGAAGTACTCGAAAACGCGGTGCCAATATTCCTTTTCAAAATTAATTGAATAATATGGAATACCAATTTTATCGGCAACTTTTTTTACATCTTCGTAATCTTCTGTAGCGGTACAAACACCTGAGTCATCGGTATCATCCCAGTTTTTCATGAAGACGCCGACAACGTCATAGCCTTGTTGTTTGAGTAAAAGTGCTGAAACAGATGAATCAACACCGCCACTCATACCAACAACTACTCTAATCTTACTATTGTCAACCATTATCCAATCAATCCTTTACTAGAGCAATTATCTTGCGCTCTTCCAGATCCTTTAAGATATAATTCAAAAGTTCAACTGTTGGCGCTAATTGCTTGTTTTTAAAAATATTAACCTTCTGCAAACCACTGCGATCGGTAACAACCATAGTCCAGTGCTCTAAATTTTTATTGATTGTTATCTTTAACTTAGTTGGTGCATTATAAGGAGAGTCATTATACAGAGGATGCTCATAATTGAAATTCCCCTTAGCAGTTTTTACAAAACCGGCATCAATTAAAGCATATAATTTTAAATCAGAATTTAAAGTAAACTTACGTTTATCACCATTAATCACAACTGTATTTGCCATAATTTTCCTCACTTATTTATAATAAGTTACTTTCTTTTTAAAAGCAACTATTTATTTTTAGATTGAATTCTTTTAGCAATTTTTACTAGCTCTTGCGCAAAAGATTTAACTTCTTCCTCTGTATTATAACGCCCAAATGAGATTCTAATCGACTCATTTATGCGTGGAGAATCTGCACCAAAGCACGCAATTAATACATGTGATGGTTCCAGTGAACCTGCGGTACATGCGGATCCTCCAGAAACGGCATAGCCATTCAAATCAAGATTAGTTTGCATAGAAGTGGTAGAAACTCCTTTAATCCATAAGTTCAATACATGATGCGAATAGCCAGGTCCATAGCCGCCGTTGATTTCATAGTCAACGTGATTATCATTCAAAGCCTTTAAGATAATATTTTGGAAATGAGCATACTTTTTTTGCAGACTATCATGACCAATTTCAGATAATTCTTTAACGGCTTCACCAAAACCGGCAATACCAGGCACATTTTCTGTCCCAGCACGTCGTTTGGTTTCTTGCTCGCCGCCTAAAACTAGATTAGGGATATTAATATCTGAATTTTCATACAAGAATCCTAAGAACTTTGGTCCGTTAATCTTATGAGCTGATACTGAAAGGAAATCGATATTCATAGCCTTGACGTCAATATCAATTGTTCCCATACCTTGTACATTATCAACATGGAAGTAAGCATTACTATTCTTAACCATTTCACCAATTTTCTTTAATGGCATAATAGTACCTACTTCATTATTTACCGCCATAATTGAAACCAAAATTGTTTCAGGAGTCAACTCATGCTTTAGTTGATCTAAAGAAATATGCCCTGTTTTATCAACATCTAAATAGACAACGTTGTAACCTTCATGTTCAAGACGTTTCATTGGATTCAAAACTGAAGGATGTTCAATTTTAGTAGTAATGATTTTTTTGCTAATATTATTACGACTATAAGCAGTACCAAAAATTACAGTATTATTGCTTTCGGAACCACCTGAAGTAAAAATAATCTCACCGTCTTTAGCATTAATGCTTTTCGCAATTTGATGACGTGCTCGATCAATCACGTTTCTTGCCTTACGTCCTAATTCATAGGTACTTGATGCATTACCAAAATCATTTTTCATTTCATCTGTAATTACATCAATCACTTTAGGAGACATAGGCGTTGTCGCAGCATTATCTAAATAAATTTCACGCATATCCTAATTCATCTTTTCTACATAATCACTAATTAACTTAGCGGCCTTAGCTCCCACTTTCTTTACGAAAGCATCAAAATCTTCATTAGCTGATCCGTCACCATTATCGGACATTGCACGCATAGCAACTAATGGCTTGTTAAATGCATGAGCGACTTGGGCAAAAGCTGCACCTTCCATTTCAACGCATAGAGCATCTGGGAAGTTCTTCTTAATTGCCTCTTTTTGCTTGCTTGATGCAATAAATGAGTCACCGGTAACAACTAAACCTTCACGAAAGGCAACATTTTGCTTCTTTAAGTAATCGGCAAAAGCTGTGCGTTCTGGTGAATCAAGTACAAATTGAGCAGGTTGTTGAGGAATTTGACCTTCTACATAGTCACCTGCTGCAGTATTGTGTGCATCATAGTATGCAAATGCATTAGGTAAAACAAGATCTTCTTGATGAACATCTTCTTTAAGGGCACCAGCTGAACCAGTCATAAATATTACATCGATATCAACGCTAGTTAACAAACTGGAAAGATTCATAGCTGCTTGGACTTTGCCAATACCACTTAAACCTAAATATACATCATTGCCATTAACAGAAAAATGTTCGAATTCAGTAGATCCGAACATTTCTTTCTTTTCTGCATGGAAATGATTACGATAAAATTCAGCTTCTTCAGCCATTGGAACGATAATCGCAATCTTCACTTTATTCCTCATTTCCAAATTATAAATGAAATAGTGCAAGTAGCACTAAAACTATCAACACGATCACTAATAGAATAGCACGATTCAACCTTTTTTTCAGTTTTAAGGCTTTATCTTCACGGACTGTTTCTTTATTTATAGTTTCATCGCGTTGATAAAACTCTTGTCCATCCCCAGCCAAGGGACGACGTCGATTTTCGACTTCGTTTTTATCTCTGGTAAAATCGGGATTAACATCAACTTCTTCTGAATCATTATTCGAAAAAGCGGATTTTACTTTGTCTATTAAACCTTTTTTCTGCCTTTTACGATAATCAGAACGTTTTTCTGTCATTGTTATTCTTTATTCTCGCTTTGAGCATTACGCAACAACATATTTTCCCAAACTGTAATTGCGTAAATAGTCTTGGCATCAACAATTTTTCCTTCAGATAGTAAATTCTTCAATTCATCTAGGCTGTACCAATCAGCAGTTAAAAATTCATCTTCATCTAATGAACGCTTATCAGTAAGCTTAGTTAAAGTATCACAGTAGAAAAGATACATCTTTTCATCACAGAAGCCTGGGCTTGAGTAAAATTCACTCACTTTCTCCCAATAATCTGCCTTATAGCCGCCTTCTTCATTTAATTCACGTTTCATTGCATCAAGAGGCTCGCATCTGTAGGATCAATTAAACCAGCTGGAATTTCCAATGTTAACTGCTTAATTGCTTCACGCCATTGTTTTACTAATAACATCTTTTGTTCATCGTTAATAGCAATTACGCCAGAGGCTGGACGGTGTTTAATTATTTCTCTTGTTGCAGTTTCACCGTTAGGAAGTTTGATTGTACGAACTGACAAATCTAAGATTCGTCCTTGAAAAATCTGCTGCGATGAGATTTCTGTTTCTTTTAAATCCACTAAGTCTCGTGTCTCCTTTTAGGCTAAATAAACGTTAACACATTGTAGGCCATTTTTTCCTTGAGCTAATTGATACTTAACTCTATCGCCTACTTTTAAAGTTTTATAGCCTTCTTCTTTAATGGCCTTATAAAAGACAAAGTATGATTTATGATTCTTGTCATCTTCAATAAAGCCATAGCTGCTGCCATCATCGAATTGTTTAACAGTACCTAAACGCATTAGTCTTCTAATCCTTCTTGAACAGCTTCTGGATAATCAGCTTCTACAATCTTAGCACAACGACCACAAATTTTTGGCAACTTAGGATCTTCGCCGATATCAGTTCTGATCATTCTACAACGAGGACAAACTTCGCCTTCAGCATGTTCAACTACAATGCTTGCATTATTCAATTTTTCAGCATTTTCAGGTGCTTCGCCGTCAGCAATAGTCAACTTAGATACGATTAAAATTTGTCTAAAGTCAGCATCTAAGTCATCAAGCATAGCCTTGGTTTCTTTATCAGGATAAATAGTTGCTGCAGCTTCGAATGACTTACCAATCAACTTCTTGTTTCTAGCATCTTCCAAAGCCTTCAATACATCATCACGAAGTTTCATGAATTTGCCCCAGTTTTCAAGGAGTTCATCATGATTTGCGTAGTTTTCAATTTTAGGCATATTAGCAAGTTGTACGTAGTCTTCTGGTTCCTTCAAGAAGCCCCAAATTTCTTCCATAGTGTGTGGCAAAATTGGGGTTAAAACCTTATCCAACTTAACTGCTGCATCGTAGATAACAGTTTGCATTGAACGACGTGCATGACTGTCTTGACCATCGATATAAAGAACATCCTTGGCAAAATCAAGGTAGAATGCTGAAAGGTCGTTTGAAATGAAGTTGAAGACCTTCTTGAATACTGTAGTAAAGTCAAACTTGTCATATGCTGTCAAGCAGCCCTTTACTAAGTCATTCAATTTAACTTCCATGTATTGGTCAACTGAACGAAGATTATCATAAGCAACACGGTTCTCCTTTGGATCAAAATCACTTGTGTTAGCAAGCATGTAACGGAAAGTGTTTCTGATCTTTCTGTAGCTTTCTGCTGATTGTTGCAAAATACCCATTGAAACTGCAACGTCAGAAGTAGTGTCAGCTTGAGCAACCCAAAGTCTGATGATTTCGGCACCCATACGTTTAATTACGTCGTTTGGTGAAATGACATTGCCAAGTGACTTGGACATCTTGTGACCCTTGTCATCCAATACGAAACCTTGTGACAATACTTCCTTGTAAGGAGCCTTACCAGTTACAGCAACTGAGGTGATCAAACTTGAGTTGAACCAACCACGGTATTGGTCACTACCTTCAAGGTAAAGATCAGCTGGGTAATGTAAACCATCGCGTTTTTCCATTACGCCTGACCAAGATGAACCAGAGTCGAACCAAACATCAAGAATATCCTTTTCCTTAGTAAATTCACCGTTTGGTGAGTGTTCTGAGGTAAAGCCGTCTGGTAATAATTCCTTAGCAGTGTGAGTGTACCAAGCGTTAGAACCTTCTTTTTCAAAGATCTTAGAAATGTGTTCAATTGTTTCTGGAGTAACGATTGGAGTACCATCTTCAGCGTAGAAGATTGGAAGTGGAACACCCCAAGCACGTTGACGTGAAATTACCCAGTCGCCACGGTCTTTAATCATGTTGTAAAGACGTGTCTTACCCCATGATGGAATAAACTTAGCCTTATCAATTTGATCAAGGATTTGATCTCTAAATGGAGCAATTGAAGCAAACCATTGTGTTGTTGCTCTAAAGATAACTGGCTTCTTAGTACGCCAATCATGTGGGTATGAGTGAGTAAAGACTTTAAGTTTAAGAAGTGCACCAGCATCCTTAAGCTTTTGGATCATTAATTTATCTACGTCTTGGTAGAACATACCCTTAAGTTCAGGTACTTCATCAGTGTAGCAACCATGTGCATCTACTGGACTAAAGATAGGCAGGTTATACTTTTGACCTACGTTAAAGTCATCTTCACCAAAACCAGGTGCAGTATGAACTAAACCAGTACCATCATCCAAAGTTACGTGGAAGCCTTCGATTACAAGACTTTCCTTATCGTAAATTGGGTGCTTAGCCTTCATGTATTCCATGTCAGCACCCTTAACAGTTTGAACGACCTTGTAGTCATCCCAACCGATTTCTTCAGCAACCTTGTCAAGCAAGCCACTAGCTACAACGTATCTCTTGTCACCTACTTGAACAACTGAGTAATCAAATTTAGGGTTAACACAAATAGCTTCGTTAGCTGGAATAGTCCAAGGAGTAGTAGTCCAAATTACGAAGTAGGTATCCTTAGGGTCGATAATACCCTTACCGTCAGTAACTGGGAAAGCAACAAAAATTGAGTTTGCTTCAACGTCCTTGTATTCAACTTCCGCTTCTGCCAAAGTTGATTCACTTGACCATGACCAGTAAACTGGCTTCTTACCCTTGTAAATGTAACCCTTCTTGTACATTTCACCGAAGACACGAATTTCTTGTGCTTCGAAATCGTGCTGCAAAGTAATGTATGGGTGATCCCAATCTGCCATCACTCCCAAACGCTTAAAGTCAGTCATTTGCTTTTGAATTTGTTCTTCAGCATATTGACGACAAAGTTCACGATATTTAGCACGATCCATTGTCTTACGATCTACACCTTTTTTAGCCAATTGTTGTTCAACTGGAAGACCATGAGTATCCCAACCTGGAACGTAAGGTGCATAGTAGCCATTCATGTTCTTGTAACGAACAATGATATCCTTTGAAATCTTGTTCAAAGCGTGACCCATGTGAATGTTACCGTTAGCAAATGGAGGGCCATCATGTAAATCAAAACGAGGGTGACCTTCGTTTAACTTTAATCTTTGTTCATATAAATCATTTTCTTCCCATTCTTTTTGCCATTGAGCTTCACGAACTGGCAAATTACCACGCATTTTAAATTTAGTTTTACCTAAATTAAGCGTATCCTTAATTCTCATTAACATTAATCCTTTCTAAAAAAGAAAACCTCGTCCCAAATTAGGACGAGGTTAACCGTGGTACCACCTAAATTGAACTCTAAAAGAGTTCCACTTAATCTTGCGTAACGTGCAAAATACGTTTAGATCAATAGGCAGCTGATCAACCATCCGGCTCTTATGTTAGTCTCGCACCATCACTAACTCGCTGATTTGCCATCAAGTTTTACTGTCAATCTAATTATCTATTTTTATAATCGTCCGGAAATACAATCGTTGAACCTAATTTGCTAGCAGCGTCATCAGGTTTAATATTAACCGTTTCATGACTCGGACTATCCCCTGTCATTGGCTTAGGAGCTGAATCATCATCTTCTTCGTCGTCAGGATCATCTGGCATTTCTAAACTCAAATCATCAGGGTCTTGAGAAGAGTTTACGTCATTTTCATCGTAGTTGTCAATATCTTCGTCGTCATCTAACGCAGCTTCACGAGCAAACTCTTCTTCTTGAGATTCTGGACCAGCAGGAACAGGTTCTGCACCACCACCTGGATAGAAACGTTGGGTGTGGAAATATTCATCCAAAGCGTGTTGCCAACGTTCATCACTTAAATTATCAATTTCAGCTTGCAACATTGATTGCATCCGGTTGCGGAATTCACCAATTTGTTCTTTCAAGCGCTTGAAATCACTTGAAATAACTTCTTGTTGTTGCTTTTGATAATTTGTATCAGTCTCAGCTTGCTTTTTAGCATCTTCAACAATGCGTTTAGCTTCTGCTTCTGCTCTTTCTTTCATCTCATCTGCATTTTGTTGTGCAGAAATAAGAGATTTATTAATTGATTTTTTCTTATCGTTGTATTCATCAACTTGAGCTTGTAAATCCTTCATCTTAGAATTTAAAGACACAACCTCATTTTTTAAATCAACGATTTGGTCAAGCGCATCACCATAATTATCAACAATTTCATCTAAGAAGCTGTCTACTTCGTAGCGATCATAACCGTTACGCCCCCTAGATTTAAACTCCTTATTATGAATGTCCATTGGAGTTAATTGCGTTTTTTTGTCTGCCAAAGTTTGAGCACCACCTTATACTTACCTTTTCTTGTAGCCGAAATATCCTCAATTAAAATTCGACCAAAATGTCTTAGGCTTAAGACATCATTTTCTTTTACCATTATATTAGAATCTGTTACGTCATGCCAATTTAATTTAACTAATTGGCTACTAATCATCTTTTGAATTTGTCCACGACTTTGTTTACTGATTCCAGATAAAACAGCATCGATTCGCATAGAAGCTACTATCTCAGTCTTTTCAACAGAATCATCTTCTGGCACCAAAACCTCTTTAAAAGTAATGGGTTTGAGCTTTACTTGTGCTCTTCCTATTCGATCGATCTGTTCCTCAAAGAAATCGGCCAATTCTTTTTTAGCAAAGAATTGCCACTTACCATTTCCATCAGTAATAATATCACCAAAAGTATCAGTATCAATGCCTGAATTAGCCAAAGTACCTAATACGGCACTATGGTTAATTTGAATAAATTTTTGCGGGTAGTCAATTTCATAAGGTTGAATTTGATAGTCTTCCGGACGAAGATTAACCCATTCTTCGCTTAAAAATACTCGCTTTTTTTCTGCATCTGGGTAACCACCATATTCTTGAATGAAAGCGTCGCTACCGACAATCGTTCTTAAAATATCTCTTTTAGCTGGATCTAGAAAATCCGTTAAAATCGATTCATGTTTAAAAATCAATTGATTAAAAAGACCAGTAAAATAGTCAATTACTGGTCTTTCTTCTTGATTAAAATGTGGGTAAAACTTACTTGCTTGTCTACGTTTCATTAACCTACTAACCTCAATAAAAGATTAAAAATCCAAATCAAGACATAATTTTGTATGAAATACAAAATAAATAGCGCAATTATTGGAGAAACATCGATTCCCGTTGAATAAGCTAATTTAGCAAGTGGGCCTCTTCTAAATAAGTTTAGATATGGATTAACAACTTTATCTAAAAAGCGTCCCACAACCGAATTGCGTAGCATTGGCAACCAGCTCATAATCGCGTCTATTACGATAAAAAGACTGTAGAGCCATAATATCCAAGTAAGAATTAAATAAATTGTATGCAATACGTTGAACATTAACTTAAGTTATCTTTCTTATCCACTAAATCGCTAATTTTTCCATCAGTAACAAACTTAGGTGGCGTAGCCAAGAAAATTCTGTCACCAATACGTTGAATCTCACCATTTAGGGCATAAACTGTTCCTGTAATGAAATCAACAATTCTACGAGCTGAGTCGTCTTCCATTCTACTAAAATTGATCACAACTGCTTTATTGTTAAGCAAATTTTGTGCAACATCTTTAGCATCTGAATAAACTCTAGGCTCATATAATACGATTTTGCTCTTAGATGAATTTAAACCGGATTTAATTGATACTACATTATCACGGTTTACAGAATTTAGAGGTACGTCTTCATTGTTTTCGTTACTTTGAGCAGCATATTCTTCATCATTTGCCAATTCATCGTCATTTGAAATTCCAAAGAATCTGCCTAATTTATCAAAAGCCATCGTTATCTACCTCCGACTACTAGTTTTCACCACGATGCTTGAAGAATGGAATATCACTATTGTCATCATCGTCATCTTGAGCACTAGTTTCAATTTGAGAAATACTGTCTTGGCCTTCGCTGTTAAAGGCATCAAAGCTTTCTTGATCCTTCTTTGGTTCAGCAGGCTTGGCATTTCTTCTTTGATTGTCTTGATTATCATTTAATCCCCAAACACTAGTAGGATCTACCATAGTTTGCTTTGGAGTTTCGTGTTTTTCTTCTGTCTCAGAAGCTGGGTGAACAGTTTGTGGACGATCAACTGGTTGAGCTTCAGTTTCTGGTTGAACTGTCTTATTTGCTTCTGGCTCAGCAGCCTTCTTAGGTTGAGCCTTAATTTGGTGACTACGTCCTGGTAATTGCTTTGAAGCTGCTTCTTCAGCTTCAGAATCAATACCTGTAGCAATAACAGTTACAACAACTTCATCACCTAAGTTTGGATTAATTGAAGTACCAAAGATGATGTTAACGTCATCACCAGCAGCCTTAGAAACAATTTCTGAAGCATCTTGAGCTTCAAACAAAGTAAGGTCAGGTCCACCAGTAATGTTAAGAAGAACTTGCTTAGCACCATCAATTGAAACTTCAAGAAGTGGTGAAGAAATAGCAAGTTTAGTTGCTTCAACAGTTCTGTTTTCACCACTAGCACGACCGATACCCATTAAGGCTGCACCTTGGTTTTCCATAACAGTCTTAACATCGGCAAAGTCCAAGTTAACGTAGTCAGTTGAAGTAATCAAATCTGAGATACCTTGAACACCTTGCTTCAAGACATTATCAGCTTCCTTGAAGGCATCCATCATAGGGGTCTTCTTGTCCACCATTTCAAGCAAACGGTTGTTAGCAATGATAACCAAAGTATCAACGTATTGCTTAAGTTGAGTAATGCCTTCTGCGGCGTTTTTAGAACGCTTAGGGCCTTCAAAACTAAATGGACGTGTAACTACCCCAACAGTTAAAGCACCAGTTTCACGTGCAATTTTAGCAACTACAGGAGCCGCACCGGTACCGGTACCACCACCCATACCAGCGGTAATGAAGATCATATCTGCACCTTTAAGTGCATCTTCAATTGTTTGTTCACTTTCTTCAGCAGCTTTTTGTCCAACTTCTGGATGTGAACCAGCACCTAAACCACGTGTTAATTTAGGCCCCAATTGAATCTTGTTTTCAGCTTTATTGCTGTTCAATGCTTGCACATCAGTGTTTGCAGCAATAAATGAAACTCCTTGTACACCATCGTCAATCATTCGGTTAACAGCATTGCCTCCGGCACCGCCAACACCAATAACTTTGATGACAGCATTTTTATTGTCGTCTGAATCGAATGTAAAATCCATTAAATTTAACCACCTTTAATCAAAGAATTTCTTAAAGAAACTCTTTAAGCCATTAGTTTTTTCTTGATTATTATCTTTTTCATCCCTTGAAGATGTGTCTTCATCGGGTATTTTGTTTCTATTATAAGCTTCTTTGGCTTGACTTTCACTATTAGAAGCTGTACTTTTCGAAATCTTGGAATTTTTTGTTTGAACAGGTTCTTCAGCTACACTCTCGCCAAAGCCGTAAATTACTCCATTAACCAAATAATCAATTTCTGACATCTTGTATGAATAATTTACGATACCGTAAGCAGCAGTATAAATTGGATTGCGCATCCCAATTTGATCAGGTTGATAAATACGTGCCTTTACATTTAAACCGTTAGCTGTCAGGCTATCAATTCCTTCTAGCAAGCTAGTACCACCAGTAATTACAATACCGCCTGGTTGCTTTAAAGCATGGTGCTTAGCAAGGCCCTTACCTAATCGAGTTAAAATTTGCTCCAAACGAGCATTGATGATTTCGCTAAGGTAAACTTCATCAATCATTTGTTGTCCATTAGCACCTACGCTGTTAATGGCAAACTTATCATTCTTTGAGGCAAAATTAGGATCTGCATAACCATAATCTAATTTAATTTGTTCCGCATCACTCTTAGAAATACTCAAAACAGTTGAAATATCATTAGTGATATCGCTGCCGCCTTCTAAGTCAATATTAGCGTACTTAATTTGACCATCTTTAATAACAGTAGCAGTACTTACTCCACCACCTAAATCAATGATGACTGAACCAAAAGTACGCTCACTCTCATTTAGCGCAACACTTGAAATTGCCAATGGAGTTGGTACGAAGAAGTTATTGTGATATCCTGCTCGTTCAATTGCCTTTTTAATGTTATGCAATGGACCTGTTGGTGCAGTAAGTAAAATTCCGCTAACACCTAATGAGCGAGCGATCATTTTTCTTGGATCGTCAACTTCGGTCTTACCATCGATTAAAAAGCGACTTGGCAAAAAAGTAATAGCTTCACGATTGTCCTTAGCTGCTGAATGAATAGCAGATTTAATCGCACGCTTAACATCGTCATTATTTACTTCTTGACCTTGTTCGCCTACGTTACTAAAACCAGTAGCCGTCTCTAATTGCAGCATTCCTACTGGAATCCCAGCAACAACACTGTAAATCTTAGCGTTAGTCTTTTCAGCTACGCTCTTAAGTGCTCTACTAATTGCCGCAGCAGTCTGATCAATATCAACAATTTGACCATGTCTCATACCAGAATTAGGCGTGGTAACTGCACCAATCACTTTGCCTGAATCTGCGACAACGGCTTTAATGCTTGTGGTTCCTATATCAAGCCCCACTAAAAGATTTGAATTCTCCAAAATTAAGCCCCCATTAATATTTGCCCTGAAAAAATTTTAACATAGATAAACATTTATAGCAGTTACGATATGCCGTAAGCCTTTTTCTCACTCGAAGTTAAAGGTCTACTAAATGCGCCTACTTCCAAATCGATTAAACTATTTTTACCAGCTTTGATTCTAATTTCATCATAGTATTTAATCTTATCTTTGATAGTAACAACATTGCCCACAACTACATTGCCATCTTTCATGACAAAAATTATTTGTGAATTACGTCTAGTGTTCCCACTTAATAATTTTACCTGATTTCTAAATGATTTAGGTAAACTATTAAACAACTTTAAATCTTCTTTTAAGGAACCATATTTATTGTAACCAACAAAAATAGGCTTGTCTTGATTTACCTTTGACCATGTCAAAGATTTTGTACCAATTTTGCCGTTATCCAAAATCTTGCGGTAAGTATCACCGTCTTTCAAATAGCCCATAGTTGATCGCTCATTGACCTGTAATATTAACTGATTAACATGACCTAGATGAGCTTGAGCACTTTGAATTTCAGGATACTTCTTTGCTAATTTTTGACTTAAATCTTTTTGTTGAAATAAATAATCAAAAACTTTATCGCTTGCTTTAATCTTGGAGACTTTGACAATCTCCTTAATCGGCAAATCATCAGCACCTACTACTTTAACTGTACTAATATTTGCCAAGGGCGAAATATAATAGCCTAACCCTACAACTGCCAAAATTGAAACAGTCATTATTAAACCTAGCCTGCGTCTTAATGAGCGACGTCTTTCAGCCTGCAGACTAGAAAGCGAGGCAGAGATTTTGGCTTGTCCCTTGCGACTATTTTTCTGCTGATTAAATTCATGATTCAAGTAAGGAGACAATTCTTTTCTTGGATCAATTTTCGTTACCGGTTTTTTCGCCATCTGCCTCACCTACTTTCTAACGAGAAATTTCTTGCATTACCTTAATTACTTGATCAGAGGCATCTGGAACACCCAATGCCTTGGAAGCTTTGCTCATTTCATTAGCATATTTTTCATCAAGCAAAATATGATCAATTGAAGAAACAAAATTATTTGGATTTAAATCATCTTCAGGAATAACTAATGCAGCGCCAGCTTTTTCCAAATCAAGTGCATTCTTCATTTGGTGATTATGAGTTACATTTGGACTTGGAATTAAAATTACTGGTACACCCAATGCAGTAAATTCTGCAATACTTGTGGCACCCGATCTAGAAACAACACAAGTCATTTGTGGCAAAAGTCCAGGCATATTTTTAATATATGGCAAAATCTTAATGTTAGTACCAATATCAACGCCTTTTAACTTCTTTTGTACAGAGTCAAAGTAATAAGTACCTGTAGCCCAGATAATTTGGTATGGCTTCTGCTTAAGAGTCACTAATGACTTAAGCATAATACGGTTGATTGCCAACGCACCACGTGAACCACCAAAGACCAAAACTGTTGGCATTTGTGGGTTAAGACCCCATTCTTTCTTCAAGTCAATCTTTTCTTCATGCAAGCCTAAAACTTGTTGTGAACGAGGATTACCAGTCTTAACCAACTTTTTCTTTTCAGAAAATTCTTTGGCAGCATCGTCAAAGGTGTAACAAATCTTATCAACGTAGTGGCCTAAAAACTTGTTAGCCAAACCAACTACAGAGTTTGATTCATGAATCATGGTTGGAATATGCATTTTAGCTGCTTCGTAAACCATCGCACCACTTACGTAGCCACCAGTACCTAAAACAACGTCTGGCTTAAATTCTTGCAAAATCTTACGCGCACTCTTAGTAGCTTGCAAGAACAACTTTATCGTTTCAAAGTTCTTTAGTGGATGTTTACGATTGAAGCCTTGAATCTTAATAGTTTTAAAATTAACTCCAGCTGCAGGAACAATTCTTGATTCTAGGCCTTTTTGCGTACCTACAAACAAGATTTCATCGTTCGTACTAATTCCACGTTCTTTCAAACGTTCAATAATTGCCATAATTGGATAAATGTGGCCACCAGTGCCGCCGCCTGTAAATATAACTCTCATTTTTATTTAGTCTTTAATTCCTTAACAAATCTAACAAAGTAATCGCCACGTTCTTCGAAGGTTCTGAATTGATCCCATGAAGCACAAGCTGGTGAGAACAATAATACGTCGCCAGGTTCAGTCAATTCATATGCTCTTGGAACAGCTTCTTGAAGAGTATTAACGATCACAATATCCTTAATGCCAGCTTTTCTAGCTGCATCAGCCAAAAGATACTTGGTTTCACCATAAAGAACAATTGCCTTAACATGTTTCTTAAATAATGGTACCAAATCATCAAAAAGAAAACCTCTGTCCAAACCACCAGCAATTAATACTTCAGGTTCTTTAAAAGCAGGAATGGCTACTGTGGCAGCTTCAATATTAGTTGACTTAGAATCATTATAAACCTTACGACTATCAAGTGTCGTTACATATTGTAAACGATGCTTAGCACCAGCAAAAGTACTTAAAACTGCTACGATATCATCATTGTTTGCACCCATAATCTTAGAAATGGAGATAGCTACTAAACTGTTTTGTAAGTTATGAATACCTGGCAACTTGATGTCGGCAATTTTCATGATTTTTTCGTTTTGACTCTCAAGATACTCATCACCAATAAAGTAATCTGCATTATGATCAGTTTCTGAGAATGTTTGCATCTTAGCTGGAGAAACCTTCTTTTCTTTAGCTAAAATATCTTTTTGATCATAGTTAGCAATAAAGTAATCATCACTAGTTTGGGTTCTAGTCACGTTTAACTTAGCATTAACGTAGTTTTCAAAAGTCTTGTGGTAGTCCAAGTGAACATTGTTATAAATGTCAACGATTGCTGCAACCTTAGGATCAATATCAGTAACACCTAAAAGTTGGAAACTTGAAATTTCAACTACCAAAATATCATCTTTAGTAGCCTTAGGTACAACTTCTGAAATTGGCACACCGATGTTACCAACGGCATAAGCGTGGTGACCTGACTTTTGCAAATGGTGATCCAAAATTCTTTGGGTAAGCATTACTGTAGTTGTCTTACCATTTGAACCAGTTACACAAACATAAGGTGCTTCACTGCAGCTTAGAGCAATTTCTGGTTCAGTAATAATTGGAATATTTAATTCCTCAGCCTTTTGCACCATTGGGTTTTCATAAGGGATACCTGGGTTTTTAACTAAATAATCAAAGTGTTCTTTTTCAAGAAGATCAACTGGGTGATGCCCGCCAATTACGCAAACGCCTCTAGCCTTTAATTCTTGTGCCTTCTCATTTTTATCAAGATCAGCTTTATCATTTAAAGTCAATTTTGCGCCTAGCTTTAAAAGTAATTCACTAACTGCAAAACCACTTTTTCCTAAACCTAAAACTAAAATATTCTTATCAGTATAAGTTTTAATATCCTTCATTTTTTATCCCCAAATTGCTAAATACAAAATACTACCAATTAAACCAACAATCCAAAATACAGTATCAACTTTCCATTCAGACCAGCCGAGCATTTCGAAGTGGTGGTGAATAGGAGTCATCTTAAAGATTCTCTTACCAGTTGTTTGGAATGAGATAACTTGCAAAATTACACTAGCAGTTTCGCAAACAAAGACAATTCCGACAAGCAAAAGTGACCATGGTCTGTTAAGCATGATACTTACAGTAGCCAAACCGCCACCTAAGGCAAGTGAACCAGCATCCCCCATAAAGATCTTAGCTGGCTTATGGTTGAAAATAAAGAATCCAATCAAACCACCAATTACACTCATACAAAAGGCCAAAACAGCAAAATTCTTTTGTTTAAATGCAATATAAGCGTATGTACCATATGCAACAACCGATAAGCCAGTTGCTAAACCATCTAGTCCATCTGACAAGTTAACTGCGTTTGAGAAACCAACAAGCCAGAAAATAATGAAGATAGTGAATAAAACAACACTATGTACAACTCCAGCAAATGGAATGTACAAACCAAATTGGAAGTGATCACTTGAAGCAATCCACACAATTACAATCGCAATAATAATTTGAAGAGCTAACTTTTGCCATGCTCTCAAACCTAAATTACGTTTGAAGTAAAGCTTGATTCCATCATCAAGAAAACCAATAATACCGTAGCCCAATAAACTGATAATCAGAATCCAGACTACTTTATTTAAACTATGTTGCCATGCAGCAACCCAAATAACGGAAACAACAGCAGCAATAACAAAAACTGTTCCTCCCATAGTTGGCGTACCAGACTTCTTCTGGTGCCATTTAGGACCCTCATCACGAATCTCTTGACCTTCATGGTGTGAACGCATGAATTTGATCAACATCGGTACAAAAATCACTGTCAAAATCAGTGAACTAACTAAGGCAATACAGCTTGCCAGCATAATATTCATTCTATGCTACTCCTTTAACTTAACTTTTATTTTCTGTCCGGCTTTTATTTCTGTTCCTTTAGCCACATCTTGACTAGCAACAGTTCCGGTTCCCTTTATACTAAATTTAACGTCTGTGAGGTTCGAGAACTCATGCAAATCGTTAATGCTCCAGCCACGCATGTCTGGGCAAGTCACTTTACCTGACGTAGATACAAATATCTTATCGCCTGACTCTAATCTTTCGCCCTTCTTGATGCCTTGATCAGTAACACGCTTGCCACTACCAACTTTAACTATATTCAAACCAACTTGATTTGCTTTAATTGCAGCCTGCTTATATGTCATGCCTTTAAAGCTAGGTACTTCAACAGTGGTTGAAGAATTATCGTTTTTAGACATCGAGATGATTCTGCTCATCATTGGTTTAAAGATAGATGCCAAGATCTTTTCAGCAGTAGCACCGCCACCTAAATGAGGCTGCTTAAGTGTCAAGTAAATGCAATAACGTGGATTGCTGCCTGGGTAAACACCGACTACTGAGAAGATGTAGTTGCTATCACCTTTCAAATAGCCACCACCTTTTGGATTAGCTATTTGAGCAGTACCGGTCTTAACAGCAATATCTGCATTGCCCATCTTGTAGGCATTACCAGTACCAGATTGCTTATTAAGCACTCGCTTCATATTGGCCAAAACAACTTTTTTAGTCTTGTTGCTGTAAATCTTTGAACCAACTTTTTTGATCTCATAGCCCTTAAGGGTTTTACCGTTAGAATCAGTAATCTTATCAACTAATTGCGGCTTTACCATTTGACCATTATTAGCCAATGAACTGTATGCCTGCATCATTTGCATTACATTAACATTTACACCCTGACCAAATGCAGTAACGGCTTGATCAACTGGCGTCTTGAATGAAATGAAGCCAGGTTGTTCTCCCGGAAGTGTAATTCCAGTCTTTTGACCAATGTGGAACTTCTTTAAGTACTTATTCCAAGTCTTTGCACCCATCTTTTGTTCCAGCTTAACAAAACCAGTGTTACTTGAACGCTCAAATGCTTGTGAAAATGGAATCGTACCCCAACCAGAAGTCAACCAGTCGTGGATAGTTGAACCACCGACATTTACTGATCCTGAACGGTAATATTCATTCGGATTATAATTGCCACTATTAACTACTGCCGCAAAGGAAAGAACTTTAAATACAGAACCTGGTTCATAAGTATCTTGAACCAAGATATTACGATATGCCTTGGTTAAACCTTTCTTAGTCTGAGGATTAAATGTTGGACGCTGTGAAGCTGCTAAAATTTTACCAGTCTTCATATCTTCAACAACTGCAGTTATCGAAGTAGGATCATATGCTTTTTGTACATCAGTCATATGTAATTCAAGATAACTTTGCAGTTGTGAATCAAGCGTCAAATATAAGTTATTACCATTTTTAACTGGCTTATATACTTGATTGCCATTAGGCATTTGATATTCTGAAGCATCAACTGAGGAAATTCTGTAACCATCAGTACCGGTTAAAGTCTTGTTGAAGTAAGCCTCAATTCCCATAGTACCAACCAAATTTTGTGCATTGGTCTTTTTATCATATACAGGCTGAGCTAAACCAACAATGTGAGAAGCAAAATTACCATTAGGATAAAGTCTTGATGGCGTAGCTAAGAATTTGATTCCTGGCAATTTCATAGCTTCAATCTTTTTCTTCTGCTTACTCGTTAATCCACTACCTGCTGTACCAAATTGAACCTGGAAAGCCTTCTGCTTGGGATTCAAATAGCGATAAATTTTATCTGCCGACATCGGCAAAACTGTAGCCAACTTTTCAGCTGTTTCAGACTTATTCACAACATATTCTGGCTTATTCTTGTAGTTGATCGATGACTTATCCAAAATCGCGTAAATAGTATATAAATGTGTGTCTTCCGCAATTGCTAATCCATTCCGATCATATATCGTACCACGTGTTGCTTTAATAACTTGATTACGCTTATAAAGCTGCTTGGTACGTGCGGATAAGTTCTGCCCATTAACTGTTTTGGATATACCTATATATAAAAATCTAGCCGTAAATACAAGAAAAACCAAAGCGACAGCTACTTGGAGAAATCTCCCCACTGTAAAGCGGTAGCTGTGGGCTTTGGATTTTTGTAATTTTAAATTACTGTTTTTTTTCATTAGCGAATTGTCCTAATGTTTTTATTAATAAGAGTTAAGCCCTTTTGACGCGCAATCTTGTTCAAACGCGTAGTGGAGGTCAACTCACCAATTTCTTGACGTAAATCGGTAACCCTGTTCTGTTCCTTAGTAACTGACTGTTGTGTTTTTGTCAACTCATGTTGAGCCGAAGTTGCAGAAATACTAGAAGAAACTAAAAAAATCATCATCCCAAGCGTAATCACGCTTCCAACAATTATTAAAGTTTTCTCTACTAAACTATAAGGAACTTTACGCGGATCAAGGATAATTCGTTGATGTTTCTTAGAACCATTTTGCTTACTTGGTTCGTATTCTATTCTTCTTGCTGAACTGTCAGCCATAGCATTTTCCTCTTTATAACTTCTCTGCAACCCGTAGTTTTGCACTGTGTGAGCGGTTGTTTTTTTCTAACTCTGAAGCCGAGGCGATAATTGGTTTGCGATTGACCAGACGCAGCGTTGGTTTCATATCGTCCGGTACAAAAGGCATTCCTCTTGGCACCTCCACTTCTGAATACTTCTTAAAAATCTTCTTAACGATTTTGTCTTCATGAGACTGGAATGTAATCACGCTGATTCGACCGCCAGGCCGCAAGACCTTAATTGCTTCTTCTAGAGAAGCTTGTAATACATCTAATTCATGATTAACAGCCACCCGCAAAGCTTGAAAACTCTTCTTTGCTGGGTGTCCTCCTGTCCTTCGTGCATAAGCAGGAATTGCCTCTTTGATTATGTCAACTAATTCAAAAGTTGTCACAATCGGCTTATCCTTACGTCTTTCCACGATTTTGTGAGCTATTTGACGGGAGAATTTTTCATCTCCATATTTGTACAAAATATCCGCTAGTTCTTTTTGACTTAAAGTATTAACTAACTGATAAGCATCTAAGCTTTGACTTTGATCCATCCTCATATCGAGTCGAGCATTATAGCGGTATGAAAAACCACGATCAGCTTGATCGAACTGAGGGGATGAGACACCTAAATCATAGTATATGCCATCTATGCCATCTGAATAACCTAGCTCAACCAGATCCCGCTGCAGATTCGTAAAATTGTCATGTAC
Source organism: Lactobacillus kitasatonis DSM 16761 = JCM 1039 (assembly GCF_000615285.1). Taxonomy (GTDB): domain Bacteria; phylum Bacillota; class Bacilli; order Lactobacillales; family Lactobacillaceae; genus Lactobacillus; species Lactobacillus kitasatonis. Next base: position 89,442 of record NZ_BALU01000002.1, read on the forward strand.
GAGCTTCAACTTAGGTTCACTATCCGGTTCCAATAAATTAGCAAAGTTCAACTTTGCCGATTTTATTGCGTATTCATCTTGGTCAAAACCTATCAACGTACCGGTGTCAATTTTGCTGAGCAAATATCTTGCATGCCCACCACCGCCAAAAGTTGCATCTACATAAAGACCACCGTTTTTTGGTTTTAAATTGTCGATAGTTTCATGTAAGAGTACACTGGTGTGTTTGAATTTCATATTCTATAGTTCAATGTCGTCCAAATTTTCAGCAATATCATCATAGTCTTCGTTAGCTTCTTCTTCGAAGCTATCCCAACGCTCCTTGGACCAAATTTCAATTCGGTTAGAAACACCTATAATGACACATTCTTTTATGAGTTTAGCATGGTCCTTAAGCGTTGCTGTCAGATTAACGCGACCCTGCTTATCAAACTCACATTCCATCGCACCAGAGTAGAATAAACGCATAAATTTACGCGCATTCCTCTTAGTCAACGGAAGTTTTGCTAATTTAGCTTCAATTTTTGACCACTCATCCATTGAATAGCCAAAAATGCAGCCTTCCATTCCTCGCGTGAACACCATCTTATCACCAATCTGTTCGCGCAGTTTCGCTGGTATAATTAAACGACCCTTGCTGTCCAGATTGTGGTGGTATTCACCCATGAACATGGTCTAGCCCCCTTCCACTAAATAATTTACCACAATTCACCACTCTCTACCACCTGCTCAGGCAAAAAATACATGTTTTTAAATTTATTTATAACTTTTCTTTTTATAAAATTTAAAAAAGGTGCAAAATCTTATCATTTTGCACCTTTCGCATATACAAATAAGTTATATCTCATATAAGCATCATTAGTAATAATCCCACATACCATAAACTGGTACATGCAGCTAAATAGTTCCATAATTTACGGAATGTTTTACTTAAAGAAATATTTTTATTTTTGATTGCATCGTTCAATGAAACAATAATTACTAAAATAAAATAAATTAAAAAGCCATATGGTAAAAAAGAAGGCTGATTCATATGTGCAGTAATCAAATTGCAGCCAGCGATAAAAAAGAATGGCAATACGTCATAGCCTCTGAATTTCGCATGTGGAAATATTAAGTTAATTACAAAAGCGAGCGCTAAACCAATAATTGGCATTAGGAAAATATAAAGCATAAAAGTTCCTCCATTCCTTTATTCTAAACTACAATTGATTTGAAAAAAACTATTAATAAGCATAAAATATTGTTCAAATAGGAGGGCTTTTTATGGCACGAAAGAAGAAAAAGAAATCAGGTTTTCAAAAATTGACCATTGTCATGGCTTGGCTAATGGCTTTTATTACTTTAGCAGCAGTTATTGCTGGAGCTGTTGGCGCAATGGCAAGTGCAGGAATGTTTTAAAAAAGACACGGGAAAATTTCTCGTGTCTTTTCATTTATACTCGATAAGCATTCAAATCAATTAAGAATGGATAATCTTGTGCTAAATTACCCCAAATCCAATAAACTAGGACAAAAACCACAGCTGACCAGCCTAAGTTTACCAATAATGACATTAATAAAGTATAGACTGAAGCATCAGCCAAGCCTACTGCTTTAAATACTAGCCAATCATAAGCAACAAAGACTGTAGTTCCAAGCAGTGTTACTATTAATCTTGCCCAAAAAACTTCAGGTAAGAAACGTGCTACTTTTTGGCAAATCCAGCAGCTAACCGGTAAAAATACTGTATAAATACCAATAATACCGTAGAAATAAATATCAGCAACAATACCAGTACCAATTGCCAACCAAATTTCGTTATCATTTGTATCATCAAACAATCCGATTAGCATCATACTAATTGGCAAAATTACACTAGCTGCACCGAAACTGTCATAATTCATAAACTGATGCAAATAAAACGAACAAATGCCGTCGACAATTAATGCGACAAACATAGCTATAGCTAAAACCCATTTACGAAAAATAGACATTAGTTAGCCACCTGTCTTTCAATAACTGTGACAACAGAAGGATCATTAATATCGCCTGCTGGTTTGATTCTAATTTGATCAGATAAACCAAATGAATCGCGAGTTGTTGTAGTTACTGTACCGATCAACAGGCCCTTAGGTGAATTACCACCCATACCACTAGTATAAACTCTAGTACCAGCTTTCAACTTACGGCCATCAACTACTTGAGTAAATGCTAAATTATTGTTGGAAGTAACAGTAATAATACCGTGCACAGTCTTACCGTTAACAGCATCTGCTTGAACAGAGAAACGGTTAGCTGATTCATCTGTTGTAGTAATTAATTCAACTTTAGATGAAGCAGCATTTGCTTCAACAATTCGTCCAATAACACCACCACCGCACATAACGGCCATGTTCTTTCTAATACCTGCAGAACTACCTTTATTAATAGTCAATAAATCTGACCAAGTATCAGGTGATCTAGAAATTACTGATGCATTAACTAAAGTATATCCACTTAAGGTATCCTTCAGTTTCAACGCAGACTTTAATTGACGGTTTTCTTTTTCAAGAGCTGAATTCCGTACCTTGGTTTGACCGAGGTTAGTAATTTCACGCTTTAAATGATTATTCTCTTCTTGAGTATTTAAAATGTCATGAGCACTGTTTAAGCCGCCAGAAATCCAACCTACAGGGACATCAACAATCCTTGTACCTAAAGCAACAATATCGTTACCCAAACTTTGGATTAGTAATGGTGTATTACGTTTTTTGCGTAAGCTCACGCTTCCACCTAAAACGACTAAAACAACGATAACTATAATAAATGCTGATAATAATTTTTTGTTTTGCAGAAATTTTTTCATTAAGAATTGATCCCAAAGAAAAACCGGCAACAGCCGGCTTTTTATTATTTGCGACTTCTACGCATTACTTCAATATTCTTAAGTGATTCACCAGTACCAATTGCTACACAATCAAGTGGATCTTGAGCAATAAATACAGGTACCTTCGTTGCTTCAGAAATAACCTCTGGCAAATTCTTAAGAAGTGCACCACCACCAGTTAAAACGATACCGTGATCGATAACGTCAGCGGCAATTTCAGGTGAAGTTTGTTCCAAAGTTTCCTTGATTGCTACGATGATGTCTTGAACAACATCTTGAATAGCTTTAGCAATGTCAACTGCTTCAACATCGATAGATTTTGGCAAGCCGGTTACCAAATCACGACCACGAATATTCATTGATTCAATTTCCTTAGCCTTTTCAACAGAAGCTGAGCCAATTTGAATCTTAATATCTTCAGCAGTTCTTTCACCAATTAACAAGTTAAAGTTTGAGTGAATGTAGTTAATAATTGCATTGTTGAACTTGTCACCAGCTTGGCGAATTGAAGTTGAGGAAACGATACCACCTAATGAAATAGTAGCTACATCAGTAGTACCGCCACCGATATCAACAACCATTGAACCTGTAGGATCCATAACTGGAAGACCTGCACCAATAGCTGCTGCAAATGGCTCTTCGATTACGAAGCTTCACGTGCACCAGCTACTCTAGCAGCATCAATTACGGCACGCTTTTCAACTTCAGTAACACCTGATGGTACACAAACCATTACTGAAGGCTTAGAATTGCCAACTGTCTTTTCCATAAAGTACTTAAGCATGGCTGCTGTAGTATCGTAGTCAGCAATAACACCGTCTTTCATAGGACGAATTGCTACGATAGTACCAGGTGTTCTACCAATCATTTCCTTAGCTTCTGAACCTACAGCGATAACTTCACCTGTTTGTGTATTCTTTGCTACTACAGAAGGTTCTCTTAAAACGATTCCTTTACCTTCCATATAAACGAGTGTATTGGCTGTACCTAAATCGATACCAATATTTTTTGTACCTAATCCAAACACAAAAATCTCTCCTTAAATTGTTGCGGTCTCTAAATCTTGAATAATTATAGCATACTATAACTTTATAGGTGATTTTCGCGCGAATTTTAAAGAAGTTTAAACTAATTTTTCTTCACGCATGCTCAGATAATGACCTTGACCCACAATAAAGTGGTCTAAAAAGTCAATTTTCATCATTTTAGCTACTTGGCATAGATCTTCTGTCAAATCAAAATCGCTAGAAGATGGCATCAATTTGCCACTAGGATGATTATGAGCAATAAAAATCCCTGAACAGCCATAGATTACAGCCCAACGAAAAATCTCTCGCGGATGAGCTACTGATCTATTTAATGTACCTTGAAATAATTTTTTCTCGGCAATGATATTACTAGCATTATCAATATATAATGCCCAAAGCTCTTCTTGTTTATGACCTACGAGTTTATCAGCTAAGTAATTGCCCACTTCTACGCTGGAAGTTAAAACTGCCTTACGTTTAGGAGAAGCTAAACGCAAGCGATCTAATACTTCTTCAGCAGTAATAGCAATTTCATCTGTACAATCTGGGCCAGTAATAAACTGAATTAAGTCATCGAAATTAGCCAGTTTATTTTTAATAAAAAAGTTTTCCAATTTTTTAAAATCAGTTATTTCTTTATCTTCAAATTGTCGAAATAATTGGGTTAATAACTCTAGGTCTGTTCTTACAAAGCAATGACTTGAATTTTTTTCTTTCATGAAAATTCCTCCTCATTACTTATTACGCAAAAAAGAGCTAAATTCTCTTGAGAAATTCAAAAAAGTTTTGACAAATCATTGCGGCGTTAGTCCGATCTTTTTCCGTTGGAGGAATCAAATCGGGCACCATCACGCATTTTAAACCAGCACTGGCTGCTGATTGAACACCAGTAGATGAATCTTCAAACACCAGAATATTTTCTTTAGGCAAATGCATCTTCTTAGCAGCTGTTAAATAAATATCTGGTGCTGGCTTTGGTTCAATATGACCCTTTTGCACATCTAGGTAACTGATATGGAAATCAAAATAATTTCTAATACCAGTTGCCCAAAGCACGTGTTGCACAACGTCTTCATAATTACTTGAAGCAATGGTCATATGCATTCCACGCTTTTGAAATTCATCTAGTGCTTCTTGCACGCCAGGCTGTAATTTCAATTTTCCTTCATCGGTCCACTGCCAAACGAGGTCGTCGGTTCGCTTAATGAAGCGATCACGATCAGCGTCGGTTTTGAAATACTTATGATAAAAATCCTGCATTTCCTTAACTGTGGCACCAGTTAATTTCAAATATGCATCGCGCGGCGTACCAAGATTTTCCTCTTCTGCTGCTTCAATGTTTGCATCCCAATACAATTTTTCTGAATTAACTAGCAGGCCATCCATGTCAAAAACAATGCCTTGAATATCATCATTTATACCTTTAACGTGCATCATTTTTTCCTTTCCAATTTAAAATTGCGCTTACCAAATAAAACGAGCCAGTAACTAACAAAATATCGTTATCCGCCATTTTATTCTTTAACGTGGTAAAACCTCTTTGATAGTCCCGTTCATAATTATATCTTCTTTGCACATCAATTGGAAAATCATTTTGTTTTGCTACACGTGGATAATCTAGTGTTGTAAGCAAAACATCATCATTTTGCTTAAACAAGGCAAAGACTTGCTCTAAATCTTTATCCTTCATCATGGTTACTAGTGCATGGAGATGACCCTGTCTTTTTTCAACTAATTGATGAACCGTTTCAAGCAGATTAGTCATGGCCTGAATATTATGAGCACCGTCTAAAATAATCAATGGCTTGGTCTGCAATACTTGATAACGACCAGGTATTACTGTCTGATCAATCGCCTGCTCCACTTTTTCATTTGTTAAAGGCAAATCGAGTAAAAAGAAAGTTCGAATCGCAATAGCAATATCGAAACCCTCAACTTGCGGACGCAATTTAAAGGCAAGCTCATGTTCATTGTCTGAATAAGCAATTTGTTCATCTAGTTTAACTTCAAAATCGCGACCTAATTGAAAAAGAGGTGCCTGCTCTTTTTCTGCTTTTTGCTTTAAAATAGGCAAAACTTCTTGTGGCACATTACCCAAAACCACTGGTCTATTTCTTTTTATAATGCCACTTTTTTCACGGGCAATATCTTGAATCGTAGGACCAATAATTTGCTCATGATCCAAGCCAATAGTAGTAATAATGCTGGCCTCTGGCGTAATCACATTGGTTTTATCATGTTCACCACCAATGCCTACTTCAATTACGGCATAATTGCATTTTTGGTCTGCAAAATAGACAAAAGCTATCGCTACTTCATATTCAAAGGTAACCAATGAGAAGTCATTATCTTCTTTTTGAATTTCTTCAAAAGCTGCTTGCACCTTATTGGCTGCTTTTACCAAATCTTGATCGCTAATATCTTGATTGTTCAGTTGAATTCGTTCGTTAAAACGATAAACATAAGGTGAGACAAAAAGGCCAGTCTTCTGACCAGCCTTTTTAAGCAGAGTTGCTAAATAATATGAAGTTGAGCCTTTACCATTCGTACCTGTAATATGAATGGTTTTTACTTGATCTTGCGGATTGCCCAATTTTGCCAATATCTTTTTGATAAAAGATAAATCGTTTTTTGGATGCAAGTGTGGCAGAGAATACAAGCAAGAAATTACTTCTTGGGCATTAATAAACTTCAATTATTTACTCTCCTTCAAGTCTTGAATTCTTTCACGAACGCCACTTAATTGACTTTCGTAGTCAGCCTTCTTTTCCTTTTCTTTGTTAACAACTGCTTCTGGAGCGTGGTCAACAAAGCCTTTGTTAGCAAGCTTCTTTTCACAACGAGCAACTTCGTCTTCAAGACGCTTTTCTTCTTTTTCCATCTTAGCTAATTCGTCATCAACGTTAACAAGTTCAGTCAATGGAACAAAGATTTGTGCGCCTGGAATAACTGCAGTCTTAGCCAATTTTGGAGCTTCAATTTCTTCAGCTACTTCAAGCTTCTTAGGGTGTAAGAAGTTTTCTACGTAGTCAGCATTTTCATCCAAAATGTGCTTATCCTTAGCATCATCCAATTGAATCATGATATCAATCTTAGATGACATTGGTGCGTTAACTTCCATACGGATGTTACGTACAGCCTTGATAGTTTCAATCAAGAAGGCCATATCATTATCTGCTTGCTCATTTTCAAATTCTTTATGAGTTTCAGGGTACTTAGCTACCATGATTGACTTGCCTTCGTGTGGCATTGAAAGCCAAAGCTTTTCGGTTACGAATGGCATAATTGGGTGCATCAAACGCAAGATTTGATCAAGAATCCAAATAAGGTTTTCTTGCTTTCTAGCCTTTAATTCTTCGTCATCACCGTTTAAAGCAACCTTCGAAATTTCGATGTACCAGTCACAGAAGTCGTTCCAGATAAAGTTGTAAAGTTCACGGCCAGCTTCACCAAACTTGTATTCATCAAAGAGCCTAGTTACTTCGCTAACTGTGTGGTTCAAACGATCAAAGATCCATCTGTCTGACAAATCAAACTTAGAAACTTCAGGCATGTGAGCTGGCTTAGCATCTTCTGGCAAGTTCATGATTACGAAACGACTTGCGTTCCAAATCTTGTTGATGAAGTTCCAAGCAGCTGATAACTTCTTAGGATCATAACGAGTATCTTGACCAGGAGCAGTACCGTTAAGCAAGAACCAACGAAGAGCGTCGGCACCGTACTTGTCAACAACATCCATTGGGTCAACACCGTTACCAAGTGATTTACTCATCTTGCGGCCTTGTTCGTCACGCATCAAACCGTGCAAAACAACATCATTGAATGGACGCTTGCCAGTAAAGTGCAAACTTTGGAACATCATTCTGGATACCCAGAAGAAGATGATGTCGTAACCAGTTACCAAAGCATTGGTTGGGAAGTAACGCTTGAAGTCTTCTGAATCAGTGTCAGGCCAGCCTAAAGTTGAGAATGGCCAAAGAGCACTTGAGAACCAAGTATCAAGTACGTCTGGATCTTGTTCCCAGTTTTCAGCATCCTTAGGAGCATCAACGCCTACGTAAGTTTCACCAGTCTTCTTGTTGTACCAAGCTGGGATTCTGTGACCCCACCATAATTGACGTGAAATACACCAATCGTGAACGTCTTCCATCCAGTGATCAAGAGTACCTTCGAAACGTTCTGGAACGAAGTTTACCTTGCCGTCAGTCTTTTGATTTTCAAGAACCTTGTCAGCAAGTGGCTTCATCTTAACAAACCATTGTTTAGAAAGTCTTGGTTCAACTTGAACACCTGAACGTTCTGAGTGACCTACTGAGTGAACGATTGGTTCAATCTTGATCAAGTAACCTTGTTCTTTAAGGTCCTTGACTAAAGCTTCACGACAGTCAAAACGATCCATACCAGCATACTTGCCAGCTTCTTCGTTCATCGTACCGTCATCGTTCATAACATTGATTCTCTTCAAGTTATGACGGTTACCTACTTGGAAGTCGTTAGGATCATGGGCTGGGGTAATTTTAACCAAACCAGTACCAAATTCTGGGTCTACGTGTTGGTCTTCGATAATTGGAATATGACGACCAACAAGTGGCAATACTAATTCCTTACCAACAAGATCCTTGTAGCGCTTGTCACCTGGTGCAACAGCAACAGCAGTATCACCAAACATGGTTTCAGGACGAGTAGTAGCAATTTCTACATAACCTGAACCATCTACAAATGGATATTTAATGTGGTAGAAGGCACCCTTATCATCTTTGTGAATAACTTCGATATCACTCAAAGCAGTTTGCAAAGCTGGGTCCCAGTTGATGATGTATTCACCACGGTAAATTAAGCCTTCGTTGTAAAGGTGTACGAAGACTTTCTTAACAGCCTTTGAAAGCCCCTTGTCCAAGGTAAATCTTTCTCTTGAGTAGTCAAGTGAAAGACCCATCTTAGCCCATTGGCCCTTGATGATTGCTGCGTATTCATCTTTCCAGTCCCAAACTTGCTTAACGAACTTTTCACGGCCCATTTGGTGACGGTCTTTACCTTGCTTACGAAGCTTAGCTTCAACCTTAGCTTGCGTAGCAATACCGGCGTGGTCCATACCTGGAAGGTAAAGAGTATCGTAACCTTGCATACGCTTGAAACGAATCAAAGTATCTTGAATTGCAGTATCCCATGCGTGACCTAAGTGCAACTTACCAGTTACATTTGGTGGTGGGATAACAATTGAATATGGGTGAGCTTTTTTGTCACCAGATGGCTTGAACAAATCCTCATCAAGCCAAGTTTGATATCTGCCTTTTTCAACCTCATTAGGGTTGTATTTAGGTGCTAAATCTGTCATTAATAATTCCTCCAATAAAAAAGTCCTAGACAATATTGTCTAGGACGATTTACTAACCGCGGTACCACCTATGGTTAAGCACAAAAAATGTACTTCTCTTATAAGCGATAACGGCGCTGAAGTGTCCGGATTAACCTACTTAATTTCAATTAATCAGCTAACCAAGCTACTAATCAACTTCTGGCCTCTCAGCATGATGGCTTTTCTCTGTAAACGAAGTCAATACCTCTTGGTTATTGCTTTGGTTACGATTATAGCATGAGTCTGATAATTATTGAAGTAAGTAAAGGGATTCAATGATTATTTCTATATGTACTTTTCTATAGACTTTGTTTTGCTAATTTTTTACTATGATAAGCATAGCCATCAAAAAAATCACCTTCAATTAAATGCAAAGCATTTACTCTCTTACCCTTGACTGTTCTTTTAACGGGAATATAGTATTCTTGCCCAACTGTACCAGTGAGCCAGCTGCCATCACTAAAACCAGTACTACCATGAAATTTAACAATTTTAGCTTGACACATAGTCTTTTCTATTTTGTCTCCCACCTTATAATTCGTCTTTTCATCAATTGCAATTAATTTTTTAAGCCATTTAGTTTGTTCTTTATTTGACAATGGCTGATAAAGTTTGGCTCCATTATCTGTATGTGCTGTAATTTTAAATTTACTCATCAAACCGCCATTTTTTACATACCAAACACCACGAGTTGCCTTAGGTGTGGTAAAAATTTTCTTAGCACCCCAACTTGCAGCACTAACTGTAGTTGTATGAACACTAGCAATTCCTAAAATCGTTAAAAAAGTAACAACAAATAATAAAATTCTTTTTTTCACTTTCTATATCTCCCAATAATTCCTTAAAAATAATAATGTTATCAATAACAAATATAACAATAGGTTATTATTTAAATCTTTCAATCTTCATAATTGCACCATACATGCCTTAATTTAATAGTGATCTAATGTTTCATAAAACTAATTTTATCTATTGTTCTCATATGCTTTTCTCCTATTAAACGATCATGAATTACTTAAAATATCGCTCATAACCACTTTCTTTTAAAATGATCTCGTAGTCTTTCTTATGATTGGTTGATTGACAACAAATGCCATACATTTTATACAAAGCAATTTCACTAATATTCGGTAAATCATCAAGAAAATCTAGCGTCTTCTGTACCTGTGCCTTAGCTTTATCTTGCTTAGAACAAATTTTTAAATAGTTGACTGAAATTTGAGCTAATAAATAGACGATTTTACTATCATTTATTCGATCATGCTGAAATTTATTAAAAATCGAGTCCACTACCCACTCCAAGTCGCCAAAATCATAGACAAACATGATATATGCCAAGATCCACAATGAATCCTCATCCCATTTATCCAAGTGGTAAATGTATTTTTTAAACTTTTCCCTTAACTTTTTATACTCATTCGTCCTATTCTCCAGCTTGACTATTAGTAACTCGGCTACATATTTAATAATTTGATTGGTAAAAGTTGCATCCCTTTGTATTGCCTGCAATTTATTGATATTTTTTTCCACAAAAGCGGTTTCTATCATTTCTTGATAAATATGATTTTTAGGCTGAGTCTCACCAAAACTATTAAAGAAATCTACAATAGATATATTGTTGCTACGCAGAATACTGATCAAGTCTTCAACCACAATGCTGTTCTTATTATTTTCAACTCGAGAATAAAATGATCGATCCAAACAGCCATCACTCATTTCTTTCTGAGTTTTTCCTTGAAGCAAACGCAATTGCTTTAGTCTATCGCCAATTTCCATCATTTCACTACTTTCTCAAATAGGATTTGTACCCGCTTTTAATAAGTAGCCTCTGGATTGTATTAACTTTGCTATTATCACCAATAATTTTTGCTTGATAATACTTACCCAAGATCTTTGGCAATACAATTTGCGGATTAGCTGGCAACTTGTCAAGGTACTTTAATATCTCCTGACATTTACTCAAATAATTTTGTTGGTAACAGCTAGCCAAATAATTAATCAAGATATTAGCAAGTGGGATTAACACTTCATGATCTTGAAAGTCAATTTCTGCATATTTTTCAAAAATTGAGTCTAATAAAGCATTCAGTTCACTTGCCTCATACAAATTCATGGTTAACAACAATTCCCACAAGGATTTTTTATTCCAACTTCCTATTTGTAAAATTTTATGCCGCATCTCTTTGCGTAAATTCTCAGGTAATGCAGCTACCTGATCTTGAAGAATTGCGATCATTAATTGAATCTGCAAAAAAGCCTTATTTTCACTTGAAATCTTTTTTTGAATATCTTTTAATTCATCTATATTCTTACTATCAAATGCAGAATAAATCTTATAATCAATGATCTTTTGGTTAAAGTTAGCTTTTTCAAAGGGCTCAAAAAAATCATAAAGCGACACTTTATGACTATTCAAAATCTTAATCAGGTCTGCTGCATTTATTTTGCTTTGACCCCGTTCAACTCTAGAGTAAAAAGAGCCTGTGATTATTCCTGCACTCATTTGTAATTGAGTTAATTCCAACATGTTACGTGTCTTCTTTAACTGCTCATCAATTGTCATCAATCTTATCACCCAGAAATCATCATATTGGGAGGTGAATGCAAAGTCTGATAATCTGCCAATTGGCAATAAAAAACACCCGCTTAATTAAGCAGGTGTTTCAAAGTTAAATTATTTTTCAATCGTATCTTGAATCAAAGACAAGTAGCGACTTCTCTGTAAAATATCAATAATACGATCTTGCAATTGCTGATCATGATCAAACAACGCTTCATAATAAGTACACAGAATACTAAAAAATCCAATCTCTGGGGTTATAGGTAGCGAGCGCAAGAACTTAACTGAACTAACTATGTATTCTTTGCCAACTTTTTCATGGTAGCAACAATTCATATAATTAATTGCCATGATTGAAATTGTCTCAAGTATCGGTGCATCAGTACTAGGATTTCTATAAAAAGCCTGATAAGCTGAATCAATAAGTTTCCTAGCATCATCAATATTCATTAGAATTACTGCTTGGCTTAAAAAATAAAATGAAGTTCTATCCCAATTTTCATTGATAATTAGCTTCTTAATCTTATCTTGCATAGCAGGTGAAACCTCTTCAGATGAATGTGTAATCCACGCTGATGCTAATTTCAATCTAAATTCAAGCCAATTTGGAGGGTTAATACCCTCTTTTCGTAATTCTCTTTCAATCTCATGAATCTTTGCAATATTCTTAGTATTCATTGCAAAAACTATTTGTGATTCTGTTTCAAAATAAGACTCATCAGATTTAGACAGACGTCTGAAAAAAGTCGCAACATCAAATTTATGTACTTCTAGTAATTTAACTAAATCCTTAGCGTCAATTTCACGTGTTCCTCGTTCAACACGTGAATAAAATGACTCAGAAATCACGTCAGCAGCCATTTCCTTTTGTGTGAAACCAACATGAAATCGATATTCTCTAAGTAATTGACTTATATTCATTTTTTGCTCTTTCTAAAAGTAATAACCTTATTAATCACAAATTGGATCAGAGTTGCAACGAAAGTAGCAACAATCTTGACTATTAGATGCGGGAATCCTAATTTTGTAGCAAAAATAAATAATGAAACTGTAGTAAAAACAGTTGTGATTTGACCAACTACAAAATATGAAATAAAACGTAATACTAATCGATCATGCACCTTAAAGTTAGTGTATGAATTCCAAAAGAAGTTATTGATAATCCCACAAGTTGAAGAGATCATATTTGCAATTTCAACATTTACATTAAAATGTGTCAGAATCATATAAATTCCAAAATCAACTACTAGTCCTAATACTCCTATCAAGACATACTTTATTAGCTGACTAAAGTTCTCAGAATGATGAAGTTTATTTATTTTATTCATATACTTAACTCAATTGATTTTGTCCTTATGGTATTTCCTATTTTACACATTCTTCTACTTTAATTTAGAAATTTTAATCCAAACTTATATAGCCATGAAACTAATAGCACAATCCATGAAGCTATGGCAATCCATAACAAAACATAAGAATATATTGGTGCCTTAAAACTTAAAAGAGCAACATTTGCTCCTTCATTTTGCCAAACAACAGGACATCCTATTTGATTTCTTTTTCCATTAAAGTGATTTCCGTTCATAATCAAATCACTTTGAGCATACATTACTAATGGTAAGATAATCTTTTTTCTGTGTTTTGCATCCCACTCAAGTCTCAAATAATTGCGATTCACAAAATGTCTATAATTTTCATATTTTTCGATTACGTTCTTTCTATATAAAGAGTTCATTTTTGAAGGAACATAGTCTTTAGATACTGAAAGATAATCGGACTGACTACCATAAACTTTTGTTTCAAAAATCTTAGATAAATCTTCCATTTTGCTTGCGCGTTGCACTTCCGTACCAACTGTCTGATATCTACTGAAATAATGTGTAGTACGAATTGATGAAGATAAACTTTCCAGTAAGGCTAACCCAACAAAAGCAATAGATACATAATTCTTCCATTTTACTGATATAAAGTTAAGTTGTATGGTTAATCCCATGCCCAATATTAATAATGGATAAGCTATCACTATTAATCGATATGGAAATTGAAATAATGACTCTGTAAACGGAAAGAATCTTTGGACAGCGCCCCACGGAAAATAAATTGATGCAATAGCTAGAATGAATATACCATAAAGTGTAACAGTAGTATTAACAAGATTTTGCTTAAAATTGATAACTACAAAAATTGCTTGCAAAATAATCAAGCATAAAAATAGCGGCAACATACGACCAGCAATTGTTCCGAACATTCCCATGTAGCCGTTATAACTGCCTAGCTGAATCCCACCTAATCTCAAATCATAAGCATCAGGAGTTGCTAACTTATTTGAAAGGTATATAGTTATATATGCTCCCCAAACATCTGCAGTTAAACAGATAGTCCCCAATATAGCCTTAAACAAATTAAGCCATATTTTCCTATCATTTTTATTTATATACAAACAAATAATAAAAAACGGAATTAGCAAGACAACAGCCATTAGTGTACTTAAGATGTGAATTTGAATAATTACGCTCATTATTACCATTAATTGTATCCAATTAATGGTTTTTTTCTTATCGCTAATCATTCTTACGCCACATAACAAAACTAGTGGCATCCATGCTTGTCCCCATCCATTAAAAGTATTGCTATTTATATAAGCTGGAATCATACCAATATTTATATAGATAACACTTAACAGCACAGCTATTGGTTTATTAATTTTGACGTACTCTAAGAGATACATCATAGTACCTGCACCTAACAAGCAAATAAGATAATTCGTAAAAATCTGATAATTAAACCACGTTTTTACCATCAATAAAATTAAACCATTTAAATATGCAAAACCAGGGCCGTATAATGCATTAATCACACGACCGGATTGTTGAAAGCCATAATTTGTTTGAAAAGGGCTAAAATTATGATTCTCTATTTGCATAGCAGCATCATAAAAACGTGAAAAGTGGAAAAATGTATCTCCACCGACTGTTACAACTCCTGCTTTCAATTGAGAGAAAATCATAATAGTGGCTGCAGCTGCGAATACTAAATATGGCCAAATTACTCCCCAGACCTTTTTTAAATCAAACTTTTTCATTCTATTTCTTTTCCTTAATGATATAAATTGGACGCTCTTTAACCTGTAAATATATTTTTCCAATATAGCGTCCAATTATTCCCATACATAAAAGCTGCAAGCCGCCGATCAATAAAATGACTGAAACTATACTTGCCCAGCCAAAAACACTTGAAGTAGGTACAATAATTTTTCTAATGATAATGAAAAAAATTCCAATTAACGATAAAGCAAAGGAGAAGAATCCAACCCAAACCGCAATATTTAAAGGTGCTTGCGAAAAATCTGCGATCCCACTCATTGCATATTTAAACAATTTTCTGGTTGTCCAATCACTTTTACCGGCAACTCTCTCGACGTTATGATATTCAAGGTAATTTGTCCTAAAACCTACCCAAGAGAAAATTCCTTTTGAAAAACGACTATATTCTTTCATTGATAGAACCGCATTTACCATCTGCCTGGTCATCATTCGATAATCACGTACACCAGCAACTATTTGTGTTTTTGAGATTTTATTGATTACCGAATAAAACTTATCACTCAAAAATGATTTAAATTTACTTTCACCAGTTCTATCTACACGACGACATCCAACCGCGTCGTATTTACCCGACTTAATCAATTTGTACATTTTAGGCAAGAAACTTGGTGGATCTTGTAAATCAACATCCATAACTACCACATAATTTCCAGTAGAATTTTGCAATCCGGCATAAATTGCCGCTTCTTTTCCAAAGTTTCGTGAAAAAGAAACATAATGCACATTCTTATCAGATTCACTAAGATTTTTTATCTCTTTTAAACTGTCATCATCTGAACCATCATTAATAAACCAATATTCAGGTACGACATTAGGTATTTCTGTTAAAACCTTGGATACGGCGGAATAAAATAGTGGTATTGATTCTTCTTCGTTGTAACAAGGCACTATAATTGATAATTTATCCATTCACCTAATAATTCCTTTACGTAGAAAAAAGACCAAAAAGTAGCTACTTCTTGGTCTTTTTCATTGTTAAACTTTTTATATTTGGAGACGCAAATTCATGTACTACTACCCTATTTAGGATGCAACTTGTTATGAATAAAGTCTTTGAATCTTCTTATTTGCAACATTATTTATAGTTTTTAATCACTTTATCATTTTTACTAAATAAGTTTCATCATAAAAAAAGGATTTTCCATACAGGAAAACCCTTTACTAGGTACTTAGAAATATATAAATACGATAACAATACTAATTAATCTTCATCGTCTTCTGCTGGAGCGGGGGATAACGTTACATCATCAACATTAACGCCGTAATTTCCATTGTCATCGTCCCAAGTATAATAATACTTTTGATTATGTCTTATCACTTCAACGCCTGCAACTGTAGTTGGTTTGCTTAAAACACCGACAGGCTTATTTACAAAGTATTGATCACCGTCTGTATCATACTGAGGTACACTACTATTCTTTGGAGTCATAAGTATATCACCATCATCTGATTTATCAGATAATTTATCAACTTGTTTCTGCAAGCTCTTTAATTTAGCGTCATGATCAGGATCATAGCCATTAAAACTTAGATCTGATAATTTATAGTAGTTAGTATTATCATCCCCAGTATTACTTAAGTAATACTCATTACCAATTTTTACAACACTTGGAGCTACAATAGTAATTTCGGTTCCAGCTGGCATCTTATCCACTACTTTTAGTTCTTTACCCTTTTCATAGTAACTATAAGAATCCTTATTAAATAATACAGTTACTTTATGTTTCGAAGTACTATTCTTAAGAACTAGGTCACGATAATTATTTAAAGTTGGATCATTGCTTCTCTTCTTCATCTCTTCAGCATACCAATCGTTTCCTGATTTTGAAGATGATTTCTTAAAGTTAACAGTTCTTACATAACTGTTTTTACCAATCTTATAGTATGCCTTACCATTAATATTCTTAGTTCCAAGAATTTTAACTCGCTTATTCTTCTTTAAAGTCTTTTTACCAATACGCTTACCATTAATATTATAAACAGCAGCATTACGAGTTAACTTTTTAGTTGAAGAAGCAGCTTGTACTGGACTATTTTCAAAATTACCCATGCTTATAATAGGTGTAACTGCCATTAATGCAGCAACAACAATCGTGCTATATTTAATTGACTTTTTCATTGTTTCTTTCACTTTCTAAAACAAAACTTATTACACCCATATTATGCAGTCAATATTTCAGCGTGGCATGGAATCTTCATATTTGCACAGATTATCTTTTTCATAACCTTTTTAGGGTATAATCTAATGCTTTCTAGCTAAGCTTCTACTCTTGAAATATTTTGCACTCGTATAACCATTTGAATAGTCAAGATACTTAATAGTCTTACCATTAGATCTCATAGTCTTAGCCTTAAACATATCCCATTGTTCAAAACCAAGCCATGGTGCAAAGGTAAAGTACTCACCGCCTGCACGTTTAGTGTATGAACCAGCTAATTTATTCTTAGTTGCATTCATTACTCGCTTTTGTTCTCTCATTTGAGACTTAGTTGTTGGATTCAAAATGTGATCTGGAATAGCTTTCTTATTTTGATGATATACAGTCTTGCCGTTAAAACTATGAATGCCAATTCTAACAGTCTTATATTTTACATTTGAAGTAGTATACCAAGTACCACGAATACTCTTAGGCACAGTATACTTTCTACCCAAGCCATAAATCTTTTGCGAGGCTTGAACAGTTGCAGGCTTATTTACAACACTTGCTCCCATTGGTGTTACAGCCATCAATGCTGCAGCAATTAAACTAAATTTAAATGATCTCTTCATTTTCTTACTCCTTAAAAAACCCTTTATCATTTAAATTATTACACTCATGAAATTTAAATAAATAGTTTTGTCATATTTGCACAGATTATTTTTGCTCTAACGTATCCTCAATCAAGAACAAATATCCACTCTTCTTCAAAACCTTGATTACCATTTCAGCCATATCCTTATCACCAGAAAATACCGCTTCATAATATGTACCCAAGACACTGTTGATACCGATTGCACCATCTTTAGGAAGTTCATGCAAAAAGTTCACTGCACGGTCAACATATTTCTTTTGAATTGCATCCCTCTGATGATAACAGCAATTCAAAAAATTCACCGCAATCATTGCCACAAACTGCAAAGTAAACGTATCTGTCTCCGGCTTCTTTTCATATGCGCGAAAAGCGGAATCAACCAATTGATAAGCTTCATCAATATCCAGGAAGATCACTGCTTGACTCAAATAGTGATATGCTGTTCTATTCCAGTTCTCATCTACAATAATAGATTTTACTTTGTTCTTTAGTTCTGGACTGATCATCTTGTTAGAATGAAGAACCCAAGCATATGCATTTTCTAATCTAAATTGTAACCAGAAATCTGACTTTACTTTTCCTTCTTTAATTTCTGATGCTATCTTATCTAAAATCTTCAAATCTTTTCTATTTTGAGCAAAGCTAATTTGATTCATCAAGTCAAAGTTAGGCTCTGTTCTAAGATCTTGATTGCTAACCCTAGCAAAAAAACTTACAACATCAAAATGATGCGCCGTTAAGAGTTCAATTAATAAATTGGCATCTATCTCATGAACGTCCCGCTCAACTTTAGAATAAAAAGATTCAGACATGAGCCCGGCTGCCATTTGATTCTGCGTTAGTCCTGCATGCAGGCGTAATTGCTTTAAAGCTTCACCAATTGTCATTTTTACCTCTGTTTTAACTATATCTGTACCGTCTATATTTTAAATAAAAAAAGATTCCCTACATAGGAAATCTCTTTTAGGTACATTAAATTATTTAAATATGGTAGTAATAATCCACTATCCATATTAAGTATGCAGTCTAATCCATAACTTGCAATGAAATTGTCATATTTGCACGAATTATTTTTCTATATATTATTCAAAATATTGGCAATGTCACTTGCCTCATCATATTTATGACTAAACAATTTATCATAATAGACTGTAATTATTTTATACATTCTCATATCAGCAGTGTTCGGAAGAGATTTTAAACAATTAATTATATCTTTAGCTTTGCTATCATCCTTATCTCTTTTAAAACAAATGGCTAAATATCTAATAGCTATCCTAATCATTAATTGTTTCATTCGTTCTGTAGAATTTTTATAATTGAATTTCTTAATCACTGAATCAATTAGATCCCGCAGATCGCTCATTTCATACCAATCCATAATATGAAAGATCAGCCACAGAGTTTCTTCATCCCACTTATTTTGTTTAAAGAAGATGTAGCTTAATTTCTTAAACTGTTTTCTGGTAGCAGTACCATTCAATTCAGCAATAAGAAATTTAAGTAGTCTTTTTGTTCGAACATCCTCATATTTAAAATGAAGGTAGATGTCCTCAAGCGCGAGAATATCTTTATTAATATATGCCACAGTAATTTTGTCCTGATAAGTTTCTATATTTGATTCACTAGTATCAAAGTCACGCAAAAACTCAGTCATTGCTAGCCCATGCTTATACAGAATTTTCATCAAATTATCAGCAGTAATCGAACTGCTACCATTTTCAACACGAGAATAGAATGATCGATTAACAATGCCTGCAGCCATTTGTTCTTGAGTTAGATTTTTAGAGTTTCGTACTCGTTTAAAATGTTCACCGATCATCATATTTTTTCACCTTTAATCTGTGGCAATGTTTTAGCATAATGTTGAAACCCGCTTTGATTTATTAATCCAATTATTTCGTTAACTAATTCAGAGTCATTATTAAACAAAGCTAAATAATACTTAACTACTAATTTGTGAAATATAATCGAAAAATTGCTAGGCATCGCATTTACAAATTTTCCTACTTCTTCTGCTTCAGCAAAATGGTTTTCTTTATAACAACGATCAAGGTACCTAATCAATAAATTCATCAACGAAATTAGCAGCTGATCATTAGTTAAGTCGTATTGGTTTTGATTATTAAAAATATAGGTAATCAAACCTTTTAATTCAGCAAAATTGTATAGTGGAGTTGAAATAGCTATATCCCAGAAATCCTTCTGTGCATTCGTATCTTCTTCCAAGCAAATTTTTCTTAATTCTTCTTGCGAATTTTGAGGCATTTCATGGACTCTTCCCTCAAGGTCCGCAATTATTAATTTCAATTTTAAGTAAATTAATGTATCCCTATCTTTAACCTCTTTTTTTAGAGCAATTAATTTACCCAAATCACGATTATCAAAATATGAATAAACCTTTTTCTCTAAATTTAAATTTGGCAAATTTTCTTTATCAAAAGCCTCAAAAAAGTCATAAAGAGATATATTATGTGTATTCAGAATTTCGACCAATTTATCAATAACAATTTCACTTTGATCACGTTCTACTTTTGAATAAAAAGACGCTGTCACTATTCCTGCAGCCATATCGGCTTGAGACAGACCTAATAACAATCTAAACTTTTTTAACTGTTGTCCAATTGTCATCTTATTCCTCCACACTTTCATAGATAATGTTATTTAAATGGGAGGAAAAAGTCATAGAATCTTCTATATGGAAGATTTTATGAACTATTTGCACATTTTGTAACAAAAAAGCATTTAGTTTAATGCCTAAATGCCAAATTATTTTATATTCTTAACTTCATCCAAACTAAGCTCCACATATTTTCCGCGCTTCAAATCGGGTGGTAAATGCAAATTGCCCATTGATCTTCTATCTAGCGCAGTAACTGTCATCCCTACCGCACCAAACATCCTCTTAATTTGGTGATACTTACCTTCACTGATTTCAATTTCAATCTCAGAAGTAGCATTTTCTCTATCTTGCTTTAAAATCTTCAGCTTAGCAGGCTTTAATTTAGTTCCATCACCTAACGTCATGCCAGACGCGAAAGTTTTAGCGGTCTCCTCATCTGCTACACCAGCAATTTGTGCCCGATAAACTTTGGCAACATGCTTATTTGGTGCTAACAATTCATGGTTTAATTGACCATCATTTGTTAATAAAAGCAGACCAGTAGTATCTTTATCAAGCCTGCCTACCGGCACAATTCCTTGATACTGATCTTGCGAATCAAGCAATGAGATAACTGTCTTTTGACTACGATCCTCTGTAGCAGAAAGGACGCCCTTGGGTTTATTCAGTAAAAAGTAATGGTATTTTTGATAAGCTATTTCTTCGCCGTTAACTGTAACAACATCATTTTCATTGATCTTTTCTTTTGGTGTTTTAACAGTTTTACCATTAACAGCTACTACACCTTTTTTTATTAATTGATGAACTTCTTTTCTTGAACCAACATTCATATTGGCTAAATATTTATCAATTCTCATATTTCACCTATAAAAAAAGCTAGAAGTTTGACTTCTAGCTAAATTTTTACAATAAGTCTGCGTCTTCTTGAGCCTTATCATCCAAGAACTTTTCATTTGGATAAATTGGCGTTACTTCAATACCATCCAAAGCTCTTTGGATAAGTCCTTCCACATCAAGACGAGCTTCATATTCGCGAGCCTTTTCAAGCTTTGGCTTAGTCTTAGGACGTGGTGGGGCAAAAATAGTACAACAATCTTCAAATGGTTGAATTGAAAGATCAAAAGTACCAATTTTTTCAGCCTTAGCAATAATTTCAGTCTTATCCATTGTAGCTACTGGTCTAATAACCGGTGTAGTAGTTACGTCGTTAATTGCGACCATTGATTGTAAAGTTTGTGAAGCAACTTGACCTACTGATTCACCGTTGAAAATTGCCAAACCGCCGCGCATTGCACGGATACGATCTGCAAGTTGTAACATAAAACGACGTTGAACAGTCATCAAGTAACCTTCTGGCAACTTTTCCTTGATTGTTTCCTGAATTTCAGCAAATGGCACGGCAATAAAGTTAATCTTGCCGGCATAATTTGCCAAGATTCCTGTCAATTCCTTAGCCTTAGCCAAAGCCTTTTCGGTAGTGTAAGGAGGACTAAAGAAGTGAACCATTTCAATATCTACACCACGCTTTAAAGCAAGCCATGAAGCAACTGGTGAATCAATACCACCTGAAAGCATCATGACAGCCTTGCCGGCAGTACCTACAGGCATCCCACCGACACCATGAAGCAATTGATTTGAAATGTAAACAGCGTCTTGGCGTACTTCAATTCTAAGTACTAGATCAGGGTGCTTCATTTCAGCCTTTAAGTGATCAATATGATCAAATAAATAATCACCAACTAAATTGTTAAGTTGATTAGTGTCGTATTCAAACTTGTGATCACTACGCTTAGTATTTACCTTAAAAGTCATGCCAGGCTTAAAAGTTTCATTCATTAATTCCAAAGAAGTTTTTTCGATATCTTCCAAGGTTTTAGGAATCTTAATTGCTGGTGAGTAGGTTTGAATACCAAACACCTTCTTCAGGCGTTTATCAACTTCAGCAAATGACGCACCGTTTAAAATGATGTGCATGCGATCGTGACGTGGGTGGAATTCAATTTGAGGGAAATCCTTCAAGACTCTTTCAACGTTGGTTGCCAAACGATTGATAAAGTCCTTTCTGTTCTTTCCCTTAGTTGAGAGCTCCCCGTAACGGACCATAACTTCTGTATATTCCATTAATTTTCTCCCAAATGATTAATTTTAGCAAAATGATTATAGATCTTATCAAAGACCTTGATAAACTCATCTGCCTCTTCAAGCGTATTCGTTTCATCAAAACTTAAACGAATTGCACTAGTAGCAATCTTATCATCAATATGCATAGAAACCAAGGTGCTTGCTTCATCTGCTGTCTTTGAAGCACAAGCAGAAGTAGTTGAAGTATAAATATCTTGATCTTCAAGCGTATGCACCAAAGTTTCTCCACGAATGCCTTCTAAGGCAAAGCAAAGAATGTGTGGCGCAAAGTTGTCTTGAACTGGTGAAAAGATATCAATACCTGGCTTTTGCCTCAAATAATCAACAATCTTTGCCTTAATTGCAGCTTCTCTAGCAGCCTTTTCAGGTTCATCTTCAAGTAAAAGACGAATTGCTTTTGCCATCCCTGCAATTGCTGGTAAGTTTTCGGTACCTGAACGAAGGCCCTTTTCTTGGCCGCCACCATCATGAAGCGGACTAAGCATCTTGCCTTCTTTTTTATAAAGAATACCAATACCACGAGGTGCATGGAACTTGTGAGCAGATAAGCTAGATAAGTCTACTCTTGGTGTAAAGACCTTATCCCAAATATTCTTGCCAAGTGCTTGAACGTTATCAACGTGGAATTGAATCGTTGGATAATTTTCAAGCAAATCACTAATTTCATCGATTGGTTGAATGGTACCAATCTCGTTATTGACACCCATGATTGAAACTAGCGTTGTATCTGAATCAATTGCATTTCTTAGGTCATTAACGTTAACTCTACCTTCCTTATCTACTGGAAGTCGAGTTACACGCCAGCCCAAGTTTTCTAAAGCAGTGAAGCTGTTGGCAACTGAAGCATGTTCAACACTAGAAGTAATAATATGCTTACCAAATTCGCGCTTTTGAATAGCAGTTCCCTTGATTGCTGTATTATTTGATTCTGTACCACCTGAGGTAAAGAAAATTTCATGTTGTTTTACACCTAATAATCCAGCAATTTGCTTGCGAGATGCTTCAAGCAATTGGTGAGCACGGTCCCCCATTTTATGCAAACTGGAAGGATTGCCCCAAATATTGGTTGCTACCTTATCATAGGTATCCAATACTTGAGGATCTATCTTGGTTGTTGCACTGTTATCAAAATAAATCACAAATATTACCCCTTCATTAAAAAACGGCCAATTGCTTGACCGTTTAATGACTTCTAAATTTTAGCCCAAATAATTAAAAGCTTCAATTATTTACTCTCTTTGTTCTGAATAATATGCATTTTCAAGACGTTGGTAGCTGCCTGGTTCTACTTTTTCAAGTGCAGTAGCAATGCTATCTAATGCATCTTTGTAGTTATATTCATTGTACAGCTGCATTGCGAGCTTTTGGGCCTGCTTAATTGTATCTTTATCAGCGTACTTATTAGCATATTGCGTTGTTAATTCAACCAAGTTAGCAGAATTAATAATATCATCAGCTTCACGCTTAAGTCTTTCGACATCATCGGAAATTTGGATTAATTCGTTAGAAATCTTTTCCATATTAATTCTAACTTGACTTAATTCATCGCTGACATGACCGATTTCATTAACTACCAAAGTATACATTTGAACAAAACTGTCTGGATTACCTGGTAAGTTTCGTCTTTCAAGACGACGGTATACTAATGACACTTCTTGTTTAAATCGTTTAATAGAATCATTAGCAACATTTTCTGAATCATACAAACCATCAACATCAGTTGACATCTTAGCTTGTTCTTGATCGATTTCGCGCAAACGATCTAGCATTTGAAGCCATGAATCCTGAATTGCAGAATAAACACCTTTACCATCTGCAATATTTTGTGTATCAACAGTGTATTGACGATTCATATTGTTGACTTCTTTTTCGAGCTCTTTACTCTTTTCAAGTTCGCCATGAGTTAATTCATAGCTCTCATCAATATGTTGCAGTTTTTCAACTAACTTCTTTGAAGCAGCTTGCTGATGTGCAATCAAAGTCAACATCTTATTTTGGTTCTTCTCAACGAATGGACGAGCTTTGTATTCCTTAGCTAAAGCAGTATAAAGTTCATCAATTTCACCAAAAATCTTTTTATTTTCTTTAGCTAATTCATCGACCTTAGTCTCTGCGAGCAATTTGCGGGCATCATCAATTTCACCATGAATATCTTTAATACGCTTCAATACATCTATATCTGTAATGTAGTATTTCTCTGAAACCATCTTCTTATAAGCATCAGATAATTCACGCAATTGATCTTGAAAGACAACTTCCAGTTGATGATTACCTTCTTTTATCTTAGGCAGACGTTTTTGCAATGCGCCCAAAGCCATTCTGATCTTAGACAATACACGCTTTGCTTCAACATGATCACCTTGAGAAGAAAGATTCTTAGCTTCTTCAAAATCACTTTCCATTGATGCAAGTTGATCTTCTATTTGATCAATAGCATCACCATATTCAAAGGAACCAGCCAAAACGCTCTTTCTAAGTTCGCGATAAACCTTAATCAAAGCATCATATTGCATTTGATTTTCTTTATTTGATTCAAGCAGCTCTGTAAAAACAGCTTTAGTATTGCGAGCATCTTCTAAAGTTGGCTTGATTATTTCTTGAGCTTCTTTGATATTTTTTCTAGCTTTAAATAGCTTATAAGTAGTATTCTCCTGGGCTGCTTCATCAACTAGTTTCTGCACGCGAGGTAGTTTCTTAGTTGAAGTTTCAGTATAGCTTTTGCGCCAAGTATTTAATGTAGTTAGACTTTCACCGGCCAAATCCATTTTATCTAGTCGCGTAATATCTTCTTCAAGATGCATTTTTTCAATTTCATTGACTGCTGCATCAATTACTTCAATCGCACGCAACTGCCTACGATTGACCAAAAGCATGAGTGCGATGACGACTATAATAAGGATGACAACGGCAATTATGATAATAGTTTGAATTGATGACATCGTTTATCCTCCAAAACTACTATAATTATAACAAAACATACTCTGAAGATGTGAAAAAGCTGCCCTATTTCTTGATTTATTATTCTGAAGCCTATATAATACTAATCGTGTAAAATATTTGCAGCAATAAGTGACAAGAACGTCAACATCTTGAAACGCTTTAGTGAACGAGTAACCCGCGCTGCATTGGGCGAAAATGTAAATCCAAGATGCACGAATGTTGAACTTATTCGTAATATTTTACTCCAAAAATTATCATTATAAATTTTATGGAGGATTTTTATGTCAAGATATACAGGTCCAAGTTGGAAACGTTCAAGAAGATTAGGTATTTCTCTTTCAGGTACTGGTAAGGAAATCGCTCGTCGTAACTACGCTCCAGGTCAACACGGTCCTAACAGTCGTGGTCGTTTGTCAGAATACGGTCAACAATTGCACGAAAAGCAAAAGTTACGTTGGATGTACGGCTTAAACGAACGTCAATTTAGAACTTTGTTTGCCCGCGCTGGTAAGATTCGTGAAGGTCAACACGGTGTTAACTTCATGATCTTGCTTGAACGTCGTTTGGACAACATTGTTTACCGTCTTGGTTTAGCAACTACTAGAGAACAAGCTAGACAATTAGTAAACCACGGTCACATCACTGTTGATGGCAAGCGCGTTGACATCCCTTCATACGAAGTTTCAGTTGGTCAAACTATCGGTTTGAAAGAAAAGTCAAAGAACTTGCAACAAATTAAAGATGCCTTAGATGCAGTTACTGCACGTCCATCATTTGTTTCATTTGATGACAACAAGATGGAAGGTTCTCTTGTACGTTTACCAGAACGTGACGAAATGGAACCAGAAATTGATGAATCACTCGTTGTTGAATACTACAACAAGTTACTTTAATTTTTACATTTTATTTTGTCGAAAGTCTTTCCCCATTGTGGGAAAGGCTTTTTTTGTTACAATTGATACTAACAGAAAGGATGAATCACATGACTGAAGACTTAAACAAACGTGTTGAACAGGCAGCTCAAGGTATTACTCCTCAAACCAAGCCTGATGAACGCAGACGCTTTTTGGGTTCCCTACGTGAACGTGTTCTAGTCCGTTTAGATAATACGGAAGTGAAAGACCTTAAATTAACTGCTTTATTTTTAAAACATATTGATGATTTTAAAGGATACACCATCTTGATTAATGGGAATATTGAAGATGACGGCTTTTTAGGTGATGTTGAAGCAGAGTGCAGTAAAAAAGATATTCCTTTTACTTTAGTTAACAATGAAACTGCTCAAACTGGTCCTAAAGATACTGCAGTTTTAGTAGTAGCTAAAACTGCAATTAATCGCCCAAGGATCAAGATTAACCAAGTCTACCCATCTGAAATGCCTAAGACCGAACTTAATGCACCGGCCAAGAAACATGAAGGCTTCTGGCATCATCTATTTCATGGGGACAAGTAATGAAACCATTAGCATATCGTATGCGTCCTAAGAATTTAGACGAAGTTGTTGGCCAGCAACATCTAATTGGTCCTGGCAAAATTATTCGTCGAATGGTTGAAGCTCGCTTGCTTTCCTCTATGATACTTTATGGTCCTCCTGGCATTGGTAAAACCAGTATTGCTAGTGCTATTGCAGGTTCAACTAAATATGCTTTTAGAAAGCTCAATGCAGCAACTGACGGTAAAAAGCAGTTACAACAAGTCGCCGAAGAAGGCAAAATGAGTGGCACTGTTGTATTATTGCTAGATGAAATTCATCGCCTGGATAAAACAAAACAGGATTTTCTTTTACCACTTCTTGAATCAGGACAAGTCATCCTAATTGGTGCCACAACTGAAAATCCCTATATTTCAATCTCCCCTGCCATTCGTTCACGGTGTCAGATTTTTGAATTAAAGCCATTATCAAGTGAAGATGCATCTAAAGCAATTGATCGAGCACTTACTGATAAAGAAAATGGTTTGGGCAAATACAATGTTAATTTAACTGGCGATGCTCGCCAGCTTTTAATTGAAAAAGGCAATGGTGACTTAAGAGCAACTTTAAATAGCTTAGAATTAGCCGTACTTTCTACTAAGCAAGAGCTAAGAAATGAAAATAAAGATGATTCGACTATCTTGATTACTCAAAAAGAAATGGCCGATTCTATCCAAATGAAGATTCAAAACTTTGATGCTTCTAGTGATGGTCACTATGATCTAATTTCTGCTTTTCAAAAATCCATTCGTGGCTCTGACACTGACGCTGCTTTGCATTATTTAGCTAGATTAATCGAGTCTGGTGATTTGATCTCTATTTGTCGTCGCTTAGCAGTTATTGCTTATGAAGATATTGGCTTAGCAAATCCTGCAGCCGCAGAGCGTGCAATGACCGCCATTCAAGCGGCTCAAATGGTTGGTTTGCCAGAAGCACGAATTCCACTTGCTAATGCAGTAATCGAACTCGCATTGTCGCCTAAAAGTAATAGCGCCATTACCGCAATCGATAATGCACTCAGTGATATTCGAAACAAAAAAATTGGTTCCATTCCTACAAATTTAAAAGATGCCCACTATTCTGGTGCTAAAAAGTTGGGACACGGAGTCAATTATCTTTATCCTCACGACTATCAAAACGATTGGGTAGCTCAGCAATATTTACCTGACAATTTAACCAAGGCAAGTTATTTTCAACCAAAAGGAAATTCCAAGGTTGAACAACGCTATGAAACAGTCTATCAAAAGTTAAAACAAATGCAGGCCGATGATCTGTCCAAGCACCACTAGAGCATGTATTTAAGCAATTGATATTATTGACAAATATAGCCTGATCCCTTATCATAATAAGTGATCTGAGTTGATCGACAAGCTTAAATGTATAAAGTTGACCGATCAAACTATAAGACGTGGGAGTTGGCGAATAACTACCGAATCGGAATACTGCCTTTGCACAGGATCCATATTCGCTGCGACGTCAACTCAAATTTTGAACACTGCGGGTTCAACAAGCGTCATTATGCTATGTTTAGTCAACTCGGATTTCTTTAGAATATTAAACGAGACGGTCTTAAGTGACCGTCTTTTTCTATAATTGGAGATATTTTTTATGGTAATAAAAATTGTGATGATCATTTTTATCTTTCTTTTGTTGCTTACCTCTTGGTACATGTGGCATAGAAGAAATGGTCATTTCTTAATTTTTGATGTTGGTGGCGATCCTCGCATGTCCAATATTTTAAAATGGACCTCAATTGCACTATTAGTTGAAAGCGTAATTGGAATTATTATTTTATTTATGGGAAACAAATATCTTAACTTAATTACGCTATTCCTTGCGTCCCTAACTATCTTAGCGTTTGGATTATCAATTACTGCAAATAAGGAATAATATATTCCTAATAATAACCCAATTTTTGGTAGAATATATATTAGGAAGAGGTGTTAGAAAATGCTTTCACAATACAAAAATATTCAAGTTTCTGTAGATGGTTCAAAAGAAGCCGATTTAGCTTTTAGCAAGGCTGTAACCATCGCTAAGCGTAATAATGCAACTTTGGAAATTTTACACGTAATCGATACCCGTTCTTTCCAAAACGTTTCAAGTTTTGATTCTGCAATGGTCGAACAAGTTTCTAAAGATGCTGAAAAGAGAATGAAGGATTACCAAGCACGTGCTGTTAAGGCTGGTGTTAAGGATTCTCATTACTCAATTGAGTTCGGGTCGCCTAAGACAATCATTGGTCATGACTTCCCAAAGAAGCACAATATTGACTTAATCGTTGTTGGTGCAACTGGTTTAAACGCTGTTGAACGTTTGCTTATCGGTAGCGTTACCGAATACGTTACTAGAACTTCAAAGTGTGATGTTTTGGTATGCCGTACCGAAGAAATTGCTAACGCTTTAGAAAACTAAATTATTATTTTAAATATTCTAAAAGAACCGAGTAATTCGGTTCTTTTTTATTACAGCTCTTTATTTAACATCTTCCCTATTTCAACTAAAATAAACGTAAAAAAGAAAATAAAGGATTCATCATGAAAAAGAACGCATTAATCTTGACCGCATTAGCTGCCACTACATTATTATTAATTACTGGCTGTCAGTATCAAGTAAACGAAAGTGGTAAAACTATTGTAAAATCTACAAGCATCAAAAAGAAAACAAAAAAGCCAAATAAAATTGATCGAATTATCAAACATATGACTTTAGATGAAAAAATAGGCCAATTATATTTTGCTCATAGCACTGGCAATACACAGCAAATGAAGCCAGACGTTAAAAAATACCATTTAGGTGGTACTACTCTATTTGCACCAGATTACCAAAACAAAAGTAAAGCCCAATTTGATCAAGAAATGCGTGATTATCAAAAAATCAGCAATCATGGCCTATTAATTGCTACAGACCAAGAAGGTGGAACAGTTTCCAGAATTGATACCAATCCTAATATTTCACAAAGAAAATATCCTAGTCCACAAGAAATCTATAATACATCTGGTCTAGATGGTATTAAAAAAGAAAATCGTGAAGTAGCACATATTCTTCATCAAAATGGCATTAACATGAACTTCGCTCCTGTGGCAGATGTAGCCAAAGATAAAAATAGTTTTATCTACGACCGGACCTTAGGGCAAGATTATGCAACAACCGCAAAATATATTCCAGTTGCAGTTAAAAGCATTCAAAGCCAAAAGGTAGTAAGTTGTCTCAAGCACTTCCCTGGCTATGGTGACGCTGCTGACACTCATACAGCTTTGCCCAAATAAGTAAGCCTTTATCCAAATACGAAAAAGAAGATCTATTACCTTTTAAAGCAGGAATAAAAGCCGGTGCAGATGGCATAATGATTTCACACATTGTGATTAAAGATATTGATAATAAATTGCCTGCATCCCTCTCTCCTGCAGTACACAAGTTACTTCGTAGAACTTTAAAGTATCAAGGCTTAATGATCACCGATGACCTACAAATGGGTGCAATCACTCAGTATGCCAAATTACATCACACTAATGCTGATGTTCTTGCTCTAAAAGCTGGTAACGACATGCTTCTTGGTGGCAACTATCAAACAGGTATCCCAGCTATCAAACGTGCTATAAAGCATGGTTCAATTAGTCAAAAACAAATTAATAACTCAGTTAGAAGAATTCTGAAATTAAAAGAAAAATTAGGCATTCTAAAATAGAATCAAAAAGTAAACGAAAAAGGATCCAAGTTTTCACTTGAATCCTTTTTATTGTCTTTAAAAATCGCCAGCCGTACTGAACATGTAATCACGATTATGGAATTTCATTGATAAAATCAGACCAATACCAATCATGTTACCTACCAAGGCAGAACCACCTTGCGAAACAAACGGCAATGGAATACCGGTTAATGGCAATAAATCAATATTCATGCCAATGTTTTCAAATACGTGGAATAAAATCATCATAATAACACCAGTAGCAATGTATGAGTAAAATACATTTCTAGTGTCAAAAGAGATTTTAACCATTTGAACAATTAAGTATAAATAAATCAAAATCAAAGCCACACAGCCGACAAAACCGAAGTTTTCACCAATAACTGAGAAAACCATGTCAGATCCACGAACTGGAACATAAACACTAGCCTTGCCGAAGCCATTACCAAACAATTGACCTGAACCAATAGCTTTCATACTTTGCCACAACTGGTAAGCACCAGATGAAGTGTCTCCTGATGGATCAAGCCATGACTTAATTCTTTCAAACTGATATGCTTGGAAGAAGTGACTCAGGAATGATTGGCCTCCCGGTGTAACCACCAACAAAATAACCGCAATGGCACCAACAATGACGATCCCATATAGTGGAATAATAATCTTCCACGATATTCCTGATACCAATACCACACCACCAACAATGGCGATGAAAACTAACATAGTACCAAAGTCATTTTGTAATTTTAACAAAATTGCAACTGGTGCTAACCAAGCAATAATCTTACCAAGTAATAGCCAATCTGTTTTAATGGTATGTCCATATTTATCATTATGATCTTTGATTACACGAGCCAACATTAAGATAAACGCCGGCTTCATCAATTCAGATGGCTGAAAAGTAATTGGTCCTAACTTAAACCAACTTTTTGCACCCGTATCAGCAGCTACGCTACGGTTATACAGGAATAAAACTGCTATCAATAAAAATATGCCAATACCAAAGAAGATCGGCGCAATTTTAAAGAGCTGCTCTGCATCGAACTGCATCACGACGACAACAATTGCAATCGAAATCAAATACCACAGAGCCTGCATTACAACAGCTTTAACAGGTGACCCAATATGAGATGGATCTCCTAGTGCTGCAACGTAAATACAGTACAAACTGATTAAGGCCAGGATTGCAACCGGAATAATAATATTCCAGGCCAATCGGTCTATCAGACTCGTTTTATTTTTAACTTTTGCCATTAAATAATCACTACTTAAATTTTATTTTTCATGTAATGTGAAGTATGAAAGCAAATCGTTAATACTACTTTCAAGACTATTAGCAAATAAAATATTGCTAGTCTTCGTTGTAGTAGCACGATAGCGACCTTCAACTTTTTCAATTAAACCAATGGACTTCTTGTTAGGAATTACAACTTCCCAAGTTGGTAAATTTTTACCTTTAAGTTCATTAACTTCAATATCAATATTTTCTAACTTTTTAGACATAAATCCTCCTACTTGCTATCCGGATGAAACTTAGAAGCGATAATCTCGTCTTCATACCTTTCCGGATGTGGATTTCGAAAAATAGTAAAATTATCAGGAACTGGATCCACCCCACCACGAATAAATGGGTTACATCTTAGTATACGACAAATACCCATAATTAGTCCTAAAATTGGTCCATGTTTTTTCAGGGCATCAATCATATAGTTAGAGCATGTTGGATAATATCTGCAACTTGGTGGAAAAAGCGGTGAAATTAGTGTCTGATAAATACGCACAAAACCTATCAAAATCTTACGCAAGTAATCTCCTCACTTAGTGTCGTTGATGCTTTTCAATATTCTTAAGCAAAGTACCTGTACCTAAAGCAACAGCTTCCAATGGATGATCAGCTGTTAAAACAGGAACTTGCAAGTAATGTGAAATAAGCTTATCAATATTCTTCAATAATGCTCCACCACCAGTAAGCATAATTCCACGATCAATAATATCTGCTGAAAGTTCTGGTGGGGTAGTTTCAAGAACTTCCTTAGCGGCAGCGATAATTGACATCAAACCTGGTTCCAATGCTTTTTGGATTTCTGGTGCAGTAACTGTAGTTTGTTTTGGCAAACCATCAACTACATCACGACCACGAACAGTAACTTGTTGATCTTCATCAGGCTCAAATGCACTACCAATTTCAATCTTGATTTGTTCTGCGGTTCTAGAACCAATAAGTAAGTTATGCTTATTCTTAATGTAGCTAATAACAGCTTGGTTCATTCTATCACCGGCATAACGAAGTGATTGTGAAGTTACAATTTCACCCATTGATAAAATTGCTACATCAGTAGTACCACCACCGATATCAATAACCATATTGCCTTGTGGCTTGAAAATGTCTAATCCAGCCCCAACAGCTGCAACCTTAGGTTCAAAATCAAGATATACCTTGCCGCCACCAGATTTTTCAGCTGCTTGAATAATGGCTTTTTGTTCAATTGAAGTAACTCCAGTAGGAGCACAAATCAAAATATTTGGCTTAGACATGAAGCCTTTAACATTTAATTTTTCAATAAAGTAAGACAGCATTTCTTCGGTAATATCGAAATCTGCAATTACCCCGTTCTTAAGCGGACGAATTACTCGAATATTACCAGGGGTTCTACCTACCATCTCATATGCCTCTGAGCCAACCGCAACTACTTTGTTAGTATCAGTATTTACGGCTACGACAGAAGGTTCGTTTAAAACAATACCTTTTCCAGAGACATTAATTAATACATTAGCTGTCCCCAAATCAATTCCTATATCTCGTGCCACGATAACCCTCCATAATTATTCATCGTCCATTTTACCATAAATAACTAAGAGTTTCCTTTACTGTCCTTGTTTTAACACAATCTTTAAAACAAATTGCTAAGCTGCATCGAAGTATCAATAAATGTTATTACAAAATTGCCAACTAAAAAGCCTAATGCAATTGCACCAAACAAATATAAAAGTTGTGTTTCGAAAATTCTTCCTTTACGAACTATTTTTTCTAGCTGGACAGCTTTCATTGCCTGAAAAGCTAAACCTATAGCAATTAAATAAATTATGATACTTATTATTGCATGAACACCTAATTGAAACATATAATTTTCCCTTTAATAAAAAAAGACGGATGCAATTTGCATTCGTCTTTTTCACTTTCTTTAGTGACCTCTAGTATTGTAAACACTGATTCTGTTCATTGCTCGTCTCAAAGCAACTTGAGCACGTTCTACAGTACGTTCGTCATGCTTCTCACGTGCTTCCTTAAGACGCTTCTCAGCTCTTTCCTTAGCGGCTTGAGCACGAGAAACATCGATATTTCTAGCACGTTCAGCACTATCTGCAATAATCGTAGCTACGTTTTCTGAAAAATCGATATAACCACCACTAATAGCGATGTGATCGATTCTTGAACCCATTTCTTTGCTACGTTTTACTTTAACTTCACTAATAACTAATGGAGTCAAAAGCGGGGTGTGATTGTACAATATAGAACGTTCACCATCAACAGCGCGTACATCAACGATGCTTCCACGATGGGAATAAATCATTCCATTAGGAGTTACAACATTTACTCTAAAAAGCTTTTCTGGATCTGCCATTTGACATCACCCTACTTTTCTAGCAATGCTTTAGCTTCTGGATCACTTGGAGTTACACCCATAGATTGCGCTTTCTTCAAAACATCTTCGATTGGGCCAACACCACGGAAGGCATCTTCTGGTAAGTCATCAAGGTGACCATCCAAAATAAGTTTAAAGCCTTTAATGGTTTCCTTAATTGGAACATATGAACCAGGTACACCAGTAAATTGTTCAGCAACGAAGAAGTTCTGTGACAAGAAAAATTGAACTTTACGTGCACGTGCAACGATCAATTTTTCTTCATCAGACAATTCATCCATACCCAAAACAGAAATAATATCTTGCAATTCGTGGTAACGTTGCAAAACATGTTGAACACGAGTAGCAACTTCGTAGTGTGCTTGACCAACAACTTCTGGGTCAAGGGCACTTGAAGATGATTCAAGTGGGTCAACGGCTGGGTAAATACCTTGTTCTACCAAGCTACGTTCCAAGTTAGTAGTAGCGTCCAAGTGTGCGAATGTGGTTGATGGAGCTGGGTCAGTATAGTCATCGGCAGGAACATAAACGGCTTGAATTGAAGTAATTGAACCCTTCTTAGTTGAAGTAATTCTTTCCTGCAATTGACCCATTTCTGTTGCTAAAGTTGGCTGGTAACCAACGGCACTTGGCATACGACCAAGCAAAGCGGAAACTTCTGAACCAGCCTGAGTGAATCTAAAGATATTGTCGATAAAGAGCAATACGTCTTGACCTTCAACATCTCTGAAGTATTCAGCAAGAGTCAAACCAGTTAATGCAACACGCATTCTGGCACCAGGTGCTCGTTCATTTGACCAAATACCATGGCAGTTTTACTTAAAACGCCCGAAGCTTTCATTTCGAAGTAAAGGTCATTACCTTCACGAGTTCTTTCACCAACACCAGTAAATACGGAAATACCACCGTGTTCTTGAGCGATGTTGTGAATTAATTCCTGAATGATAGTTGTTTTACCAACACCGGCACCACCGAACAAACCAACTTTACCACCACGTACATATGGTTCAAGCAAGTCGATAACTTTAATACCAGTTTCAAGGATTTCTCTACTGGTAGTTAAATCTTCATATTTAGGTGCTTCTTTGTGGATACCTTCACGAGGGTGATCTTTTGAAAATTCTGGACCACCATCAATTGGTTGACCCAAAACGTTGAACACACGACCTAAAGTATCTTCCCCAACTGGAACTGAAATTGGAGCACCAGTATCTTCAACCTTCATACCACGGCGAAGACCATCGGTAGATTCCATGGCGATCGTTCTTAAGACACCATCACCGAGTTCAAGCGTAACTTCAAGGACGATGCTTTCATCCTCTGATTTGATTACGCGCAAGGCATTGTTAATATCAGGTAAATTCTTATCGATTGGGAATTTAACATCGACAACTGGGCCGATTACTTGAACGATTTCACCTTCACTCAAAACATCTACCTCCTTTTCTTTATTACTCTAAGGCATTTGCACCACTGATAATTTCGGTAATTTCAGTAGTAATTTGTGCCTGTCTAGCACGGTTTAATTTTGTAGTTAAACTTGATACCAAATCATTGGCATTATCAGTCGCACTTTGCATAGCTGTCATTGAACTAGCATGTTCTGCAGTCTTGGCATCTAGAATGGCACCATAAATTGTTGAACGAGCATACTGTGGCAACAACTTTGTAAGTACACTGTTAACGTCTGGTTCGATATCATATTCTAATTCTTTATGTGCTTCAGCTTCTTTTACGCCGATATCCAAATCAACGATTGGCAACATCTTTTCAACACGAAAAGCAGATGATAATGAGTTTACGTGGTGAGTATAACATACGTAAAGTTGGTCATAGACACCATTTAAATACATCTTAATTGCAGTTGAAACAATTGGTAAAGCTTCATCAAAGGTTGGCACATCCGAAACGCCATCTTTTTCGTAAACAACATTAACGTTGTTTTTCTTAAAGAATCGAGCGCCGACAGAACCAACGGCTAAAACTTTAACTTCATGTCCTTGTGCACGTTCATCTCCAAAAATGCTCATCATGTTTTTGATGACATTGCTGTTGTAAGAACCTACAAGACCACGATCACCGCTAATTACTAAGAAACCTGTAGTCTTAACTTTTTTGCGGGTTTGAATCATATCAGCAGTAATACCTAAACCAAACACATCAGTATAATCGATCTTCGCAACATTGTTCTTATCGATAGAGATGTTCTTTTCACGTAGATTATCTACGACTTGGGAACTAATTAAACGAGAAATCGTTTTACGAACATAGTCGTTATAAACGGTATATCCTTTATCACGATTTTCAGTTTGATTCAATTTTGATGCTGAAACCATTCGCATGGCTTCTGTGATCTTACCGGTTTGTTTTACTGAAGCAATCTTTTTCTTTAACTCAAGTAAAGATGCAGGCATAATCTACCTCCTATTTTTCACTTGGTGTAAAGCTTTCACTGAATTCCTCAACGGCTGCTGATAATTTCTTATCATCAGGTAATTCACCAGTTTCACGAATTGTCTTAAGCAAATCAGCATGACTGCTATCAAAGTTGTCGAACAATTCATTTTGGAAGCGTCCAATGTCTTCTACTGGAACAGCATCAAGGTAACCGTGAGTCAAAGCATAAAGAATCAATACTTGCTTTTCAACAGGGATCGGATCATGAAGTGGTTGCTTTAATACTTCAACAGTTCTTTGGCCTCTGTTCAACTTAGCTTGAGTTGCTTGATCAAGATCACTACCAAATTGAGCGAAACTTTCAAGTTCACGGTAAGCTGCAAGGTCAGTACGTAAAGTACCAGCAACTTTCTTCATTGCCTTAATCTGAGCGTTACCACCAACACGAGAAACTGAGTTACCAGCATCGATAGCTGGACGAGTACCGGCAAAGAACAGGTCACTTTGCAAGAAGATCTGACCGTCAGTAATAGAAATTACGTTGGTTGGAATATATGCAGAAATGTCTCCGGCTTCAGTTTGAATAATTGGCAAAGCTGTCAATGACCCACCACCAAGTTTGTCACTCAACTTAGCACTACGTTCAAGAAGACGTGAGTGTAAGTAGAAGACGTCACCTGGGTAGGCTTCACGACCAGGCGGACGACGGAGAAGCAAGGAAAGTTCACGGTAAGCGACGGCTTGTTTGGATAGGTCGTCAAATACGATTAATACGTCCTTGCCATTGTACATAAATTCCTCACCCATAGCAGTACCAGCATATGGTGCAATATAAAGCATAGGTGCTGGTTCACTTGGGCCCGCTTCAACAACAATAGTGTAATCCATTGCGCCAAAACGCTTTAAAGTTTCTACTTGAGTTCTAACGGTTGATTCCTTTTGACCAATAGCAACGTAAATACAAATTACGTCTTGTCCCTTTTGGTTAAGAATAGTATCAATAGCCAAACTAGTCTTACCAGTCTTACGGTCACCGATAATCAATTCACGCTGACCACGACCAATTGGAACTAAGGCATCGATAGCTTTAATACCAGTTTGAAGTGGTTGCTTAACTGATTGACGGTCCATAACACCTGGAGCTTTAGCTTCGATAGGACGAGTCTTATCAGCTTTGATTTCACCCTCACCGTCAACAGGTTGACCTAATGGGTTAACTACTCTACCAATTAAGGCGTCACCAACAGGAACTTCCATGATTCGACCAGTTCTTTGAACACGGTCACCTTCACGAATATTGTCAAATTGACCCAAAATAATGATACCAACATCGTTGGATTCAAGGTTTTGAGCGATACCATATGAACCGTTATCAAATTTTAACAATTCACCGGCCAATACATCGTTAAGTCCGTGAGCCCGGGCGATACCATCACCAACGTAAGTTACAACACCAACTTCGTTAATGTCGAGCTTATCATCGTAATGTTCAAGTTGTTGCTTGATCAAGGAGCTAATTTCTTCCGCTTTAATGCTCAATGGTTTCACCTCTTTTAATTTTTATCAATTATTTGCGCACGGATCTTCTTCAGTCTATTTTTAACTGATCCATCAATCACGCGGTCCTTCACTTGGAGACTACGCCGCCCAATATACTTGGATCAACTTTATTCTCAAGACGCACAGCGTTTAAATCATACTTTTTAGCATAACTATCACCTAAACGCTTAAGTTGATCATCATCCAGTTTAACTGCAGTAGTTGCAGTACCAGCTGCGATCTTCTTTTCATCGTCATAAAGTAAAGCAAATTCATCGATAATATCGATTAAATCAGCAAAGCGGTTATATTCAAGTAACAAATTCAAAAAGCCTTGTACTTCAGCTGAAAAATCTTTTTCAACTGCAGTTAAAAGAGACTTTTTATCTTTACTACTTAAAATAGGATCGCTAAGGACACTGATGAATTTAGGATTGGCAACTGCTGCCTTTTTCAATTCCATCATTTCATCGTAAACAGTATCCAGTACTTTATTATCTTGCGCATAATCGAACAAAGCAGTACCGTAACGTGCAGCTATTTCTTCTCTACTTAAAGCCATTAATCATCCAACCCCTTAATAAATTGGTCGACTAAATCTTTTTGGTCTTCAGCAGATAAATTCTTAGCAATAACTTTTTCGGCAATTGCTACAGAAATATCAGCTACTTGATCACGTGCGGCATTTAAAGCAGCTGATTTAGCCTTAGCAGCTTCTTCATTTGCTTTCTTACGAATTGCTGCAGCGTCTTCGTTTGCACTAGCTACGATTTCCTTGCCTGTGTTTTGCGCATTTGTTTTAGCGTCAGAGAGAATCTGTGTTGCTTCTTGTCTTGAGTTCTTCAAGGCAGCTTCACGCTCATTAGCAAGCGTTTCAGCCTTTTTACGATCACTTGCAGCTGAATCCAAGTCATTAATAACTTTTTGCCGCCGCTTTTCCATCATATCTGATACTGGATCCCAAGCGTAATGCTTGACCAATAACAGCAAGATGGCAAAACAAATTAAATACCAAATAGCATTACCTAGGTAAATATGATGTGAGGCTGCAAATAATGTTTGAATAGTCATTTACTGCCCTTCTCTCTTTAAACTTAAATCCTTCAAACAGAAAAACTTTATTAAAGGAAAAGAATTAAGAAGGCAACAACAATAGACAAAATAGGAACGGCTTCGATCAAACCAACACCAATGAACATTGTTGCTCTTAAATTACCTGCACTTTCAGGTTGGCGAGCCATACCTTCAAGAGTCTTTGAAATAACTTTACCGTTACCAAGTGATGCAGCCAATGCTGCTAAACCAGCTGCGATAGAAGCAGCGAGATATTTAAAAGCTTCTGCCATAAATTTATACCTCCGAAAAATTATTCTGTAGTAACTTTTTTACCAATGTAAACCATTGACAGAGTTACGAAAACATATGCCTGGATAGAGCCAATGAAGACAGAGAAACCTTGCCAAATCATGGCTAATGGAGCTGCTAGAATCAACGTAAATGGTCCGCCAGCATGTGCTAGATCATTACCAATTAAAGTTAGCAAAACTTCACCAGCATATATATTCCCATAAAGACGCAATGATAAGGTTAAGAAGTTGGTGAACTCTTCAATTAAATTAATTGGAAGCATAAAACCAACTGGTTGCGTATAATTTTTTAAATATCCGCCAACACCAAATCTTTGTACGCCGAATGTGAACGATAGAAGCAAGGTCATCATTGCAAACGACATTGTCGCTACTGGATCGGCAGTTGGTGATTTTACAAACACCCAATCATCAACTTTGACTTCTAGGAACATACCCAATTGGTTCATGAACCAGATGAAAAGGAACAAAACAAAAGCATACAAGGACAAGTGCTTCTGAGCATCTACATCGCTAACGTTGTCTTTTACGATACCGTTAGTGAATTCAAGCAAGTACTCGAATACATTTTGTCTTTTGTTTGGCTTCATTTCGACTTTTCTCGCAAGCCAAAAGCAGATAAAGAAAACTGTCAAAGCCATTAGCGTTGAACCAATGATCCCAGTAAGATCAAAATTCAAGCCCATGAATTTAAAAACAAATGATTTCTCCATTACTTCGTGACCTCCCTTCTCGTGTTGAATAAAACTCGAACACGTAAATCATCTTAACACCAAATCATTTCTTTGTGTAACATGAAAGCGCATTAGAGTGAATATTTTTTATGAAAAGGAACATTACTTAGTACCGAAGAGTCTGTCACCGGCATCTCCCAAACCTGGGAAGATATAACCATTATCCATTAACTTCTCGTCTTCTGCTGCGGCATAGATATCAACGTCAGGGTTTTCCTTTTGAACAGCTTTGATACCTTCTGGAGCTGCTACTAAAACTGCTAACTTAATTTCTTTAACGCCACGTTTCTTTAATGCAGCAATAGCGTCATTAGCAGATCCACCAGTTGCAAGCATTGGATCAACAACTAAACATTCACGTTCAGCGATGTCCTTTGGAGCCTTGAAGAAGTATTCATGTGGTTTCAAGGTCTTTTCATCACGGTACATACCGATAACCGCAATTTTAGCTGATGGAACCATCTCAAGAACACCGTTAAGCATCCCCATACCAGCACGTAAAATTGGCACAATTGTCAATTTCTTACCGGCGATTTCTTTTTGAACTGTCTTACCCATTGGTGTCTCAATTTCGACATCTTCAAGTGGCAAGTCTCTAGTGATTTCATAGGTCATCAGACCACCAATTTCACCAACAATTCTACGGAATTCGTTTGAACCCGTATCCTTGCGACGAATAATTGTCAATTTGTGTTGAATCAATGGGTGATCCAAAACTACGAACTTTCCCATATATGCCTCCTATTAACAAATAACATAATTCACTAAACATTTTAATCAAAAACGCAAAGGGTTTAAAGCCCTTTGCGTTTTATTTTTTTATTTATTCAAATGATGTCCGCCCGCTGCTTTGTTAAGACGGTTCATGTAAGCTAAACTTTCTTCACCTTCATTGAAGCCTTGTACATAAATGGTTTCAATGTTGTCTTTGTCATCGAAATAGCGCAATGCACCAAATAAATTATGATCAGCGTCAACTAAGTTTTTACCTAAATCAAATTTATTGTCATCGCTTAAATCGATTTTAGCTAAAACTGAGTCTAAAGCAGCTACACCTGTTTTTTCGTTAAAATCAATTTTGGCAAAATCAGCTGGATTATCAACTACGATTACAGGTTCACTTGGAGCATAGTGACGATACTTCATGCCTGGTGCTTTTGGCACGTCTTTATCTGAAACCTTGCCTGTGTTGATTAATACTTTTTCACCTAAAGCTTCGCTCAATTCTTCTGGCGTAATTTCACCAGGACGAAGCACTATTGGTGTTTTAACAGACAAATCGATAATTGTTGATTCAAGTCCAACACGAGTAGGACCGCCATCGATAATGCCGGCAATTTTACCCTTTAAATCATGATATACGTGTTCAGCCGTAGTAGGACTTGGCTTAGTTGAAGTGTTAGCAGAAGGTCCTACAATTGGGTAACCCAATTTAGCAATCAAATCGTGAGTCAATTGATCGTCTGGGCAACGAAAAGCAACGGTCTTAAGACCGCCGGTTACAGCATCAGGAAGCGTACCTGGCTTTACAAACAAAAGAAGAGTCAAAGGACCTGGCCAGAAGTGCTTAATTAGCTTTTTAGCCCGTTCTGGAACCTCTTTAGCGTAGCGTTCCATCATCTTTTCATCAGAAACCGTTACAATCAAAGGATTATCGCTAGGACGACCCTTAGCTGCATAAACGCCTTTAACTGACTTTTCATTAGTTGCAATCGCACCTAAGCCATAAACAGTTTCTGTAGGGAAAGCAACTAATTCACCCTTGGCTAATAGCTTAACGGCTTCATCAAGTTGATCCTTTTTTAAAATCTTTGTTTCCATTTCTATTTTTGCCACCTTCCATGAACCATGCGTGGCTTGCCGGCCATATCTTTTCTAAATCCAATCTCAAAATCAGGCAATTCTTTGGCAAATAATTCTTTCAATTGTTCTTCTTCACTAAAGCCGAATTCTAAGAAAAATTCACCGTGACTATTCAAGTGGTCACGAACTTGTTTAGCAAACTTCTTGTAAAAGTCCAATCCATCTTTACCAGCAAACAGAGCTTCTTTAGGCTCATTTTGCAAGACACTCTTATCCATGTCTTGCTTCTCATTTGTCTTGATATATGGTGGATTAGAAATAATTTTGTCGAACTTTTCAAGACCAATTAATACATTGGCTTTGCGGGTAGTGACGTCAAGATCATAGTTTAAAAAGTTTTCTTCACTTGTTCTTAAAGCACTATCGGTAATGTCACTAGCATAAAGGGTCAGATTATTGATTTCCTTCTTTTCTGCTTCTTTAGCAAGGGCAACGGTAATGCAACCAGAGCCGGTACCTAAATCAAGCACCTTATCACCACTTTTAAGTGACTTTAATGCCCATTCAACCAACTCTTCAGTTTCAAAACGTGGAATTAATACACCACGCTGCACCATGATTTTGTAGCCTAAAAACCAAGCATAACCCAAAATGTATTGTGGTGAAACGCCTCTAGCCAGCTTCTTAATGTCTTTATTGGCCTGCTTGACTTGATCTTCTGACAAAACCATATCTTGCTTTAATTCAAACTCGCTAGGAGTCAAATTAAGACGTTCAGCCAAAACATAGTCAATATCTTCTGGGCGTATACCTTCAGCAATCTCTCCTGCCTTAATTCTTATTTGCTTTAAAGTCAACTTAGGCATTTTTATCAGCCAACTCCTCCAATTGCTTAGTTTGGTAGTGAAGAATCAATGCATCAATAATTTCGTCAAGTTCACCGTTCATTATACGGTCAAGCTTATTAATAGTCAAACCAATACGGTGGTCGGTAACTCTGTTTTGTGGGTAGTTGTAAGTTCTAATTCTTTCTGAACGGTCACCAGTACCTACAGCATTCTTACGCTTAGCATCGTATTTAGCTTGGTTTTGACTTTCATAGTAGTCGTAAACACGTGATTTCAAAATTTGCATAGCTTTTTCACGGTTTTGTTGCTGACTACGTTGATCCTGCATAGCAACTACAATACCAGTTGGAAGGTGAGTCATACGAACGGCACTTGAGGTCTTGTTAATGTGCTGACCACCGGCACCACTTGAACGGTAAACATCGACACGAATATCCTTTGGATCGATGTCAATATCTACTTGTTCATATTCAGGCATAACAGCTACAGTAGCAGTGAGGTATGAACACGACCTTGAGATTCAGTTACTGGGATGCGTTGAACACGGTGCGCACCGTTTTCATACTTTAATTTTGAATAAACTTTGTCACCAGTAATCATAATGGCTACACGCTTGTAACCACCCACCTCAGTTGGTTCAGAATCAATTAATGAAACCTTCCAGCCTTGTCTTTCAGCGTATTTTTCATACATTCTGAGCAAGTCACCAGCAAATAATGAAGCTTCATCACCACCAGCTGCACCACGAATTTCCATGATGATGTCTTTATCATCATTAGGGTCTTTAGGAAGCATTAAAATCTTGATTTGATCTTCCAATTCAGGAATTTCTTTTTCAATTTCTAAGTTTTCTTCTTTAGCCATTTCGATCAAATCAGCATCAGATTCATTTGCAATGATCTTCTTGTTATCTTCTAATTCCTTTTTATCTTGCTTATACTTCTTATATTTTTGTACAACTTCACGCAAGTCGGCTTCTTCCTTAGAAATTTCCATGTAACGCTTAGTATCGTTAATAACTTCAGGATCGGCCATCATTTCTTGTAGTTCTTCATAGTGGGCTACTAAACCCTCTAATTGAGCCATAACGTTATCCATAAAACTAATTATCCTCTCTATCTCTTATTACCTGGGTAAAAATAATGATAACGACAAACGGGATAGTAACTTTCGTCTCCACCGATTTGTACTTGTTCACCTTCATATACAGGTTTGCCATTATTCACTCTTAAATTCATTGTTGCCTTATGACCACAATAATGACAGATAGTCTTCATTTCCTCTATTTTATCAGCAAAAATCAATAAATTCTCACTACCCTCGAACAAATGATTTTGAAAATCATTTTTAAGACCAAAAGTCATCACAGGTATATTAAA
Source organism: Lactobacillus kitasatonis DSM 16761 = JCM 1039 (assembly GCF_000615285.1). Lineage (GTDB taxonomy): Bacteria > Bacillota > Bacilli > Lactobacillales > Lactobacillaceae > Lactobacillus > Lactobacillus kitasatonis. The sequence goes on from NZ_BALU01000002.1 coordinate 133,702, forward strand.
CTCATCAACAATTTTAGCGCATTCTAAGACATGATGTCTCTTTAAAAACTGGGCTTCATCAATTAATACGCAAGCTAGCTTCCCATCGCCATCAGCTAAGTCATGATCGTTCATCTTTTTTATATATTCGAACAAATTCATTTCACTGGTGATTGGAATTGCTTTTCGATGAAGGCCAATTCTTGAAGCAACCGTACCAACGCCGCTACGATTATCCAAGCCGCTAGTCATTAAAGCAATCTTACGTCCTTGTGCTTCATAATTATGCGCTACCTTTAATATTTCAATCGTCTTGCCACTGCTCATTGCACCATAACGAAAAAATAATTGCGCCACTTTTGTCCTCCCCTTTGCTCAAAAAAAGTCTTCGCTTTAATAGTATAGTGGAAAAATAAAATTTGTGCAGTCAAATAGATGGTAAAACTCGTTTTCTATGCTAAACTAAAACGTAGTTTTAAAGTGAGGGATGTACATGAGTTTTAAATCAGGAGTCGCTAAAGTCGCCGGAAAATCTAGTTACTGGTTTTTGCATAACGTCATGAAGGGCGGTACTAGTTTTCCTGGAAAATTAGCGATGAAAATCGATCCAAACGTGCTGAATTCTTTAGCTAAAGGCTATGAAACCGTCATTGTTACTGGTACTAATGGCAAGACCATGACCACAGCTTTGATCGTTGAAGCCTTGAAGAAAAAATATGGTGATGTTTTAACTAACCCATCTGGTTCCAACATGCAACAAGGAATTGTCACCGCATTTTTAGCACATAAGCACAAACGCGTTAAGCGCAAGATTGCTGTGCTTGAAGTAGACGAAGCAAACGTTAAGATGGTAACCAAGCTGCTTCACCCTAGCGTCTTTGTTTTGACCAATATTTTCCGTGATCAAATGGACCGTTATGGTGAAATTTATACTACTTATGAAAAGATCGTAAATGGGATTAAGTTAGCACCAGATGCAACAATTATTGCTAACGGTGATGCCAGCATCTTTTCATCAGTTGAATTGCCGAATAAAAAGATCTTTTATGGCTTCAAGTTAACTGATGACAAGCCAGAGAATGATTTTAAGGCACCCGTTAATACAGACGGCGTTCTTTGCCCTAAATGTGATCATATCTTGCATTACCACGAAAGAGTCTACGCAAACTTAGGTGATTTCTTCTGCCCTAACTGTGGCTACCATCGTCCTGATTTAACTTTTACAGTTAACAAGATTATTGATCAAACACCTAACAGCTTGAAGTTCCAAATGGGTAATAAGGACTACTCAATTAATATTGGTGGTACCTACAACATTTACAATGCTTTAGCTGCTTACTCCGTTGCTCGTCATTTCGGTTTGACTGAAGCTGAAGTTGCCCAAGCATTTGCAGAAAACAAGCGTATCTTTGGTCGTCAAGAATTAATCCATTATGGTGGCAAAGATATCGACTTGATTTTGGTTAAAAACCCTGTTGGTCTTGACGAAGTTTTGCATATGCTTAATACCGAAAAAGATGATTATTCATTAGTAGCTTTGCTTAACGCAAACCATGCGGATGGTATTGATACTTCTTGGATTTGGGACGCAGACTTCGAAGGATTAGATCGCAGCAAGATTAAGAAGGTTCTTGTCGGTGGTCAACGCTGGCACGACATGGGCTTCAGACTCGAAATCGCCGGATTTGATCCAGGCGCAATGGATACCAATCCTGATGATGACAGTTTAATTGAAGAAATCAAAAAATTACCAACCAAGAAAGTTTACATTCTTTCAACTTATACTGCTATGCTTGCCTTACGTAAGACTATGGCTGAAAGGAAAATTATTAAAGCTGGTATGTAACATTGAACGATCCATAAATATTATGGATCGTTTTTTTGTATCAAAAAAGCTGGATCAAACTGATCCAGTTTTAAATTATTCATTCTTATTGGGATATTGGGGCTCGAACCCAAACATCCAGGAACCAGAATCCTGTGCCTTACCAATTTGGCTATATCCCAGTGAAATCACCCGTACGAGAATTGAACTCATAACTCCACCTTGAGAGGGTGGCGTCTTAACCATTTGACCAACGGGCGAATCAACACTCATAATTATGCTGTTTTCTTCTAGGCTTGTCAAGTCATTTTGTCTATAATTAGGAGTAATGGACGGTGAAAAATACAAATGATCAATTACAATAAAACGCAAAATTTAATCGAATCGATGGTCTTCGATCGTGTTGTTCCTGGGGTAAATTATACCTTTATTAATAAGAAACAAATCTTCACATCAACAACGGGTTTTGCAAGTATCTATCCTGAAGTCACACAACTTAGCCCATTCGCGGAATATGATCTTGCCAGCTTGACCAAGGTACTAGCTACAGAAAACGTACTGCTTAAGCTTTACGACCAAGGCAAGTTAAATTTTACTGAACCTCTGCAACAATTCATTCCTGAATTCAAAGATCCACGAATTCGCCTTTATCATTTACTCACACACACGAGTGGTATTCGTGGCTGGATTCCTCATCGTGACGAATTAAATCACGATGAACTTCTAAAAGCATTAATCAATTTACCTGTCACGGGTGAATTCGAGCATAAAATGCGCTACGCCGACACTAATTTCATTTTACTTGGTTTGGTTATCAAGAGTATCTATGGCAAGCCAGTGCAAGAAGTAGCCACTCAAGAAGTACTAAAACAAATGCCACTTGTTAACACCACCTTCTCTCCTAAAAAAGAAGATTGTGTACCAACTGCAATTGTTGATGGAACGGTACTGCAAGGCATCCCCCACGACCCTAAAGCTAGACAACTTGGTAGTGACTGTGGCTCAGCTGGACTTTTCTCCAACATGCGCGATCTAATTACCTTTAGTCAAGCTTATCTTGGTTTAAAACGAGATGTTCTTCCTTATAGCCAAGATACTGTAAGTAAATTATTTGAAGATAAAACGCCTAAAAACGTTAAGCCACGTTCATGGGGGTGGGATTTACGCTTTGATCCAGAACACAATTATCCAATTATTCTGCATACTGGTTTTACCGGCACCCTCATCATACTTGATCGATTAAAACAAACTGGCTTAATTTTATTAACCAACCGTGTGCACCCTACTGGTCACAACACCATTTTCTTAGCCATGCGTGAAAAAATTATTCGCAGCTTCCTAGAAGAAAACTCAAAAGTATAGAAAAAAGACGACTGTGTGTCAGCCGTTTTTTTATCTCTCACTAAATTTCATCATCCGTCTATTATTATAACTTATTTTCTCAATCTAGCCTAATTTATTTAGCTTTTTCTGCTTTAAACATTCTCCAGTAGCTAAATAAAATAATCAAACTCATTAATAGAGTAAAGCAAAATGCTACTTGACTGCCTTGAGCGGTAGCCATTGCATAAGAGCCATGACTTTGTTTTTGCCATACTGACATGATTGAAGCAAGAATTGTTGTACCAACAGAACCAGCCAACTGTTGACTAGTTTGACAAACAGCAGTCGCATCGGCACGCAGTTTTCCTTTTTCTGTTTTCAAAGCTTCTGCCATAGTATTGCTGAAAGACATTCTGTGCCCTAGCATCATAAAGCCATAGAAGATTACAATCATCATTGTACTCAAGTTCAAACCAAAAACAGCAAACAATAAACATCCTAGAGCCATCAAAAGACCACCAAGATACAATGGTAATTTAGCCTCACGTTTATCATACAAGCTACCAAAATATGGATTAAGTAATCCAGCAATGATACTTCCTGGTAGTAATATCAAACCACCAATGAGTGAGCTTTGTTTGCCAACAATTTGGATGTAGTTAGGCAAAACAAAACTGATACCGATATTGTTAAATTGCAAAAGAAAATATGCTAGTGCTCCGAAGACAAAGGCTTTTTGTTTGAGTACTGCTAAATCAAGCAGTTTCTTAGATGATTTTTGTGATAATTTTACAAAGGACCAGATCAATAAAGCAGTGACTACTAACAGGATCTACAATAATGGATTGGCCAAGCCATTAGTAATTTGGTTAACGCCTAAAGTTAACGTGATGAAAGCAGCGGCTAATGTAATAAATGAGAGGTAATCAAAACTACTCTTAACTTGATCATGATACTTACCTATTACTGGTGTTCCAGCCACAAAAACAATTAGAGCAAAAATGGTAACGAAAGCAAAAATCCAACGCCAATTTAAGTAATATGTCGTAATACCACCAAAAGCTGGTCCTAAAGTTGGAGCCATCGCTACTACTAAACCGGCAATTCCCATATAAACGCCCCACTTAGAACGTGGCATAATTTCTGTTACTAAGTTAAAGATCAAAGGCGTACTCAATCCAGCGCCTAATGCAGAAATTAATCGACCTAGCAGTAAAATTGGAAAGTTAGGAGCGATTGCACTAATAACACTACCTACCATAAAGCCAACACAGGCAGTAATAAATAATTGCTTAGCAGTAAAACGGTCATTCAAATATGATGAACAAATCATAATAATAGCGATCATCAATAAATAGCCTGTTGTAGTCCATTGAATGGTATCCAGCGTAACATTAAATTCCTTCATCATAGTTGGAAATGTTACATTTAAACTTGTTTCCGTTAGAATTCCTACAAAAGAAATAAAAGCTGCTGATAAAACAGCCAAAATATTTTTTGTGCTCTTCTTCATAATCTCTTCCTTCATAAATAATCAAACAAAAAGAGTAGAAACTATTTGGGTTTCTACTCTTTCTTTAATTAGCAAAGCTAATTATATTAAAACGCATACTATCAAATATGCTGAGTATTTTTATTAAAGACGCTTAGTTAAATCGTCGTGTAAATCTTCGTAACCTGGTTTGTTAAGAAGACCAAACATGTTACGTTTGTATTCTTCAACACCTGGTTGGTTGAATGGGTTAATGCCATTCAAGTAACCTGAAATAGCAATAGCTAATTCAAAGAAGTAAATCATGTAACCTAAAGTGTGTTCAGATTGATCTGGAATATTAACAGTCATAACTGGAACACCACCGTCAGTGTGAGCTAAAACAACACCTTCATAAGCACGGTCATTTACGTAGTTCAAGCTCTTGCCTTCCAAGAAGTTAAGTTGGTCAAGGTTCTTTTCATCGCCTGGAATCTTAACATCGTGACGAGGGTTTTCAACACGGATAACAGTTTCGAATAAGTTACGTAAACCTTCTTGGATGTATTGACCAAGTGAGTGAAGGTCAGTAGTAAAGTTAGCGCTTGATGGCCAGATACCCTTGTTGTCTTTACCTTCTGATTCACCCATCAATTGTTTGCACCATTCACCAAACATTCTAAGACTTGGTTCATAGTTTTCAACAATTTCAGTAGTGTAACCCTTACGGTAAAGAATATTACGTAAAGCTGCATATTGGTATGGAGTAGCCTTTGACAAATCAGTGTCAGTGTAATCAGCACGAGCGTCTGCTGCACCCTTCATCAATTCATCAATATCAGCACCAGCTGCAGCAATTGGAAGTAAACCAACAGCAGTAAGAACACTGTAACGACCACCAATGTCATCTGGAACTACAAATTCTTCATAACCTTCAGCATCAGCTTCGGTCTTCAAAGCACCCTTTTGACGGTCAGTAGTTGCGTAAATTCTCTTAGCAGCTTCTTCTTTACCGTACTTCTTAATTAACTTATCTTTAAAGATTCTAAATGCTACCGATGGTTCAGTAGTAGTACCTGACTTAGAAATTACGTTAATGCTGAAGTCCTTGTCGCCTAACCATTCAATTAAGTCGTAAAGGTATGAACCTGAAAGCGAGTTACCACAGAAGACAACAGTTGGCATATCGCTGTCAGCCTTACCATAGAAATTACTGTTCAAGAATTCAATTGCAGCTTGTGCACCAAGGTATGAACCACCAATACCGATACAAATTAAAGCATCTGAATCGTTTTGGATCTTCTTGGCAGCCTTCTTAATACGAGCGAATTCATCCTTATCATAATCTACTGGCAAGTCAAGCCAACCACGGAAATCGTTACCAGCACCGGTACCTTCACGGAGTTCAGTGTTAGCAGCATTTACCATAGCTTGCATTTCACTTAATTCATTTTCGTGAACAAATGGAGTTAATTTACTACTATCAAATTTAATTAAACTCATAAATCTGCTTCCTAACTATAAAAATTTTGTATAATCCTATTTTAACAATCTTATTTAACGAATACCAGTCTCAAATTACAAGCGCATTCATTTTTTTCTAAACAAGCGATAAATCAAATAGCCTAAAATAGCACCACAAGTGTTGAAGAAGACATCGTCAATATCGCTAACGCCAGTTTCTAACAAGAATTGCAAAGTCTCAATTCCAATTGATAACAGCATCCCTAACAGTACCGTTTTTAAAAACGACTGCTTTTTTGAAAAGACGATTGGAAACAGGATACCAAATGGTACAAGGCAAAGAATATTGCCGAATGAATTATAAAAGAAGTCCAGCCTGCTAGGAGCGTACACTAATTTCCAGGTTTCTTTCATAAAGACTAAATTAACATCGCTAAGTGGCCTGCTGAAATTAAAAATGAGCTGCCAAGGGAAATACGTATCTCGGAAAGTCGTTAACATCAAAATCAGAATCATATAAAATGCAAATATCCAAACACTAGCTTCTGATTTAAGTGAACGTCTTCTGCGAATAAAAAGAAGCCAGATTAAGCGTAAAACAGCAAAAATCAAAAAATAAAAAACTGTTTTATCTAATGCCATTAAAGTCAACTTAACTAAAGCGAAATGATTGATACTGGTCGCATATTGTTTTGCAAGAAAATTATATATTGGGCCAAAAAATAGCATGCTCTGCCTCTTTCCAAGTTATTCCTATAAAATTATACCCACTTTTTAATAACTAAATTATTAAAAAAGAGATAACTATTAGCAAAACGTTGTTTTAACCCAGCTTAACCTTTAAAATTAATGTTTGTTAAGGAGTTAATTATATGAAGAAAAAGAAAATTATTGCTTTTATTCAAACTCGACCAGGCTTTTTAACATTATTAGTCTTGTGCTTTTGGATAAAATACATTTTTGCTGCATATTTCGATTTTAATTTAGGACTGTCTGATCCTTATCAGCACATCATTATGTGGCTCAGTCCTATCGGAACAGCGATCATCCTTATCAGTATCGGTTTTTATTTTCCTAAACCACTTGTATCATATATTGCAATGCTGGTGATGGATTTTGCCAACACCGCTTTATTGTTCGCAAATATTATTTACTACCGGCAGTTTACAGACTTTTTAACCATTAAAACAATGACTAACGCTGGCAAAGTATCACAAGGTTTAGGCAAAAGCACCGTTGCACTGCTTCATCCTAGTGACATTATTATTTGGATAGACCTAATCATCATCATTACTCTCTTAATCATTCATAAAATCAAAATTGATCAAAAATCATACGGTCTATCTATGCCTTTTGCTATCACATCGATTGGCGCACTTTTAACCACTTTGAACATTTTCTTAGCAGAAACTTCCCGTCCTCGCCTTTTACGTAATACCTTTGATCGTTCTTACGTTGTGAAGTATTTAGGCGTTGACACTTTTGCTGCTTACGATGGAATTAAAAGTGCACAAAATGGTCAGGTAACCAGAAATGCTAACGCTTCAGATTTAAACAATATTTTGAATTTCACCAAGCAAAATTATGCCGCTCCTTCTTCTTCATATTTTGGCATTGAGAAAAATCGCAATGTAATCGTGATTCACCTTGAAAGTTTCCAACAGTTTTTGATCAATCTTAAGGTTAACGGTAAAGAAGTAACCCCATTTTTAAACTCGTTATACAAGAATAAACATACCATCAGCTTCAGTAACTTTTACCATCAAGTAGGTCTAGGCCGTACCAGTGATGCAGAAAACATGCTTGAAACTGGCACATATGGTATTTCAGACGGTTCGCTTTTTACTTCATTGGGTTCAGAAAATACATTCCAAGCCGCACCTCAAATTTTGCGCCAAGATGGTTACACTTCAGCCGTCTTCCATGGCAACGTAGGTACTTTTTGGAACAGAAATGATGTTTATAAAAACATGGGCTACAATTATTTTTTCGACAAAAACTATTACTCTGCACATCCCAAAGACGCTAGTGGCTATGGTTTAAAAGATAAACTGTTCTTTGCCGAAAGTATTAAATACCTAGAACAAATGCAGCAACCGTTCTACACTAAATTTATTACGGTTACTAACCACATTCCGTTCAATTTGGATAAAGAAGATCAAGATCCTAACTTTAAGACTACAAATACTACGGATCAAACCATCAATAATTATTTTGTAACGGCTCACTACCTTGATAAAGCAATTCATGAATTCTTCAATTACCTTAAATCTTCTGGTTTATACAAGAATACCATGGTAGTAATTTATGGTGACCACTATGGTTTAAGCAATTCGGAAAATGAAACTTTAGCTCCAATTATCGGCGAAAGTTCTGATACTTGGAATACTTACAACAACGTCCAAATGCAACGTGTGCCATTCATGATTCATGCTAATAATCTTAGGGGTCAAATCAATCATGAAGTCGGTGGTGAAATTGACGTTCTACCTACTCTACTTCATTTGCTTGGCGTTAATACAAAAGACTACGTTCAATTCGGAAATGACTTACTTTCACCTCACAGACAAAATTGGGTAGTCTTTAGAAACGGCACAATCGTTAGTTCTAAGTACGTCATTGTTGGTGCCAAAGGAATTAAGGGTACTGTCTATGACCGTAAAAATGGTAAACAGATTATCAACTTTACTCCTCAAGAAAAGAAAGAAATTGCCGAACTGGCTAAAAAAGGTAAAGACTCGCTTCATTATTCAGATCTATTGAACAACCATAATTTGCTACGCTTCTATACGCCTAAAGGTTTCATTCCAGTTGATCCAGATCAATTTAATTATTCCGAAAACTATCAGAGAATGATTACAATTAGGCAACAACTCAGAGGTCATTCTACTTCTCTATATAGCAGACACCACGGCTCAACAACTGGACTTTACCGCACTAGTGCACCAGAACTAAAAGGCCGTCAAGAAGAAATTGATCGAGTCTCTGAAGAGGTAAAGAACAACAGCAGTAAAAATTCCGCTACAAGCAGTAGCAGTGAAGATGACCAATAAAAATAGCCCGGAAAAATATTTCCAGACTATTTTTTTATTTTTCAACAAATCGTTCAAAGCCTTTATCATAAAAAACTACGGTAAATGTCGAACCTTTGCCAGGTTCTGACTCAACAGTTACTTTACCACCATGTTGCTTAATTAAAGATGATACTATCGCTAAACCTAGACCGGATTCTCCCGTGCCCATTCGTGCTCTAGACGGATCAGCCTTGAAGAAACGTTCAAAGATATACTTAATTTGATCTTTGCTCATTCCAATACCATTATCTTTAACCGACAGCACAGTCGCATGTACCATGCGTTCTCCTTTAATTTCGATCTTGCCATCATGGGTAAACTGAATAGCATTTTGAACCAAGTTGACCATTACTTGAGTGAAACGATCACGATCAGCATAGATTGGCAAATCATCAGGAGCTATTACTTCCAGTTCATCATTGGCCTTATCCGCACTTTGACTAAGCTGAGATTTCAAATCTTGTAAAATCGGCGTAGCATTGAAATTCGTCTTGATCAAATTAATTTGATTATTGCGAATCTTTTCATAGTCCAAATTTTCATTAACTAATCGAATTAAACGCTTAGTTTCTCTTTGCATTAATGCAATTGACTTTGGCTTAGATTCTTCTGGAATCGCATCATATTGAAGGCCTTCTAAAATACCATTGATGGTAGTCAATGGTGTTCTCATTTCATGCGCCGCGTCCGCCATAAATTGATCTCGCCGTTTTTCCTGTGCCTTAACTTCTTCATTAGATTGCTTTAAAGCTTGAACCATCTTATTAAAGTTTTCGGCTAGCTGGTCAATTTCGTCGCTATCTTTATGTTGGATCTGCACATTGAAGTTACCTGAAGCAACTTTTTGCGTTGCCCGAGACAAACGTTTAATTCGTTTAGTTGAATAATATGAAATAATAAAACTTAAAATCAAACCAACCGCTACAGTCATCAGCAATGCCCTGAGCAAATTACGCTTAGCCATATAAATTGGTCTTTCAACATGTGTAACTCGCGAACTAATCCAAGCTACACCTACCAAGTTTTTACCATTTATCCAAGGAACAAGTACACCAGTATATGCATCCTTAGTCGATCTAATCGGCGACTTTTCATTATGATTATTTTGAATGCGAATCTCTTGGCCGGTCTTCAATGTAGAAAAAACAGTCTTAGATAGTTGAATCTTAGCATTAACCTTAGGATAAATTTGTTCATTCTTATCATTAAAAATACGCAAATGAACATCTTCACCGTGTAAAACAAATTCTAATTGATTCAAGAAATTATTACTGAGAAGTGCCGTGCCGTTCTTTCCATCAGCTTCAGCTAATTCACCAAGTGACTCCGCATAGCCTTCCATTCGCTGATAATTTTGCAAATACGCCTGATCGCGCGCATAGCCAATTTCAGAATAGCCGATAATTGAAATCGTAGTTACAATTATCAACAAAAAACCTAGCATGTTTTGATAAATTAACTTCATTATTTTGCCTGTGAATCATCAAATTTGTAACCTACGCCCCAAACGGTTTGGATTACCTTAGCTCCAACCTTTTCGAGCTTCTGACGCAACTTCTTAATATGGGCATCAACGGTTCTTTCTTCACCGTAATATTCATAGCCCCATACTAATTCCAAAAGTTGATCACGCGAAAAGACTTGCTTAGGCTTTTGAGCCATTGTATAAAGCAAGTCAAATTCTTTAGGCGTTAAATCAGTCACAGGCTGACCATCGAATAGGACTTCACGCCTACTCTTGGAAATTTTTAAGTGTTCAGTTTCAATTTCATAGTCTTGCTTTGTTTCTTGCGGAAGTGAAGGCTTTTCTTCCATCATTACACGACGATGAAGAGCCTTGATTCTTGCAATTAAAGCAATTGGACTAAAAGGCTTAGTGACATACTCATCAGCTCCGATGCCCAGACCAAGTACTTGATCTGATTCACTGCCTCTAGCAGTAAGCATGATAATTGGAACAGTAGGAGAAATCGCTCTTACTTCCTTTGCCACTTGAATACCGTCTTTCTTAGGCAGATTCAAATCAAGCGTAATCAAATCATACTTATCTGCATTTTTTTTAAACATATCGACGGCTTCGACACCGTCGACAGCAATATCTTGCTCCCAACCTTCTTTTTTGAAAAACATTCCTATCATTTCAGCGACGGAATTGTCATCTTCAACCATTAAAATTTTCAAATTCATTATCGATCCCTGAATCCCTTTGTTCTTTGACGTTTCACTTGATCGGGATCAACATAGTCATGTGGCAATTCATGCCGTTTAAGCAGAAACTTTTTCAAACTTTTTTCTGTATAAACAATTGGCAACAAGATAAATAAATAAAAAGTTAATAGCCAAATAAGAAAATAGCGATCCCAATTCAAAAAGTGAATAATTAAACCAATCACAACTTGAATCAAACCAAAGAGAATACAATATAAACTTGCCCTTCTTTGAGCAAATTTAAAACTCTCCTTGCTGACTTGCGCCAGATAAGATAAATAGCCATAAATTCGATTAGGTTTTTTAGCTGGTGAAATCAGCCAAAGTATCCCAATCACCATCATAATTAAGCCACAAGCGACATAGATCACAAATTCTCACTCCTAATTCTGATAAATTAAAACGGTTATTCCTCACCAGGTGCAGACATAACTATTCTCATTTTACCAGTGAATGTGAATTTCTTCATCTCATTTGGAATAATTAAATTAGTTCCCATCTTTAAATCATATGACTTGCCGTCAGCTTCAAGTTTGCCTTTGCCCTTGATTACTGATACAAGCAAGTATGGATGGTTCTTCAAAACGGTCTTCCAAGTACCGTCAAGATCGATTTGCCATAAGTAAAAGTGTGGTGAAATTGGTGGTTCTACCAAAGTCTTAATTTCTGCGTCTTGATCCTTGTTAGTCTTTATATCAAGCTTGGGATCAACGTGTGGCACAGTTGTTACATCAATTGATTTTTGGGTGTGAAGTTCACGCTTCTTGCCAGTCTTCTTATCAACACGATCATAGTCATACAAACGGTAAGTAACGTCACTTGATTGTTGAGTTTCAATTACCAAGCATCCCTTAGTCAAAGCATGAATTGTACCTGCAGGAACGTAGAAGAAGTCGCCAGCTTTTACTGGAACCTTTCTAAGCAACTTGTCCCATTCACCCTTGTGAATCATGTCTGCTAATTCTTCACGAGTCCTAGCATGGTGACCATAAATAATGTAGGCACCTGGATCAGCTTGCATAACATACCAACTTTCAGTTTTACCTGAATCGTTTTCTACCTTGCGAGCATAATCATCGTCTGGGTGTACTTGAACTGATAAGTTATCATTAGCGTCCAAGAATTTTACCAAAAGTGGAAATTCCTTAGCTTTAGGATTACCAAAAAGTTCTGGGTGCTTCAAATAAACATCTCTAAGTGACATACCCTTAAGCGGGCCTTCAGTTACAGTTGAAGCATCATCTTTATAACCTGAAATAATCCAAGCTTCACCGACTTTTCCATCTGGAATATCATAGTTAAAAATATCTTTTAATTTACGACCGCCCCAAATCTTAGGTCTAAAGTATGGGGTTAAAAATAATGGTTCCATTTAAATCACCTCACATAAAGTATATACTTTAATGTAATAAAAATGAAATCCCTTTCTTAATTATATATCTATTTTTTACTTTACATGTAAAGCTATTTGCTATACTTACCAATTCCTTCAGCCAAACGACTTAAACCATCTTTGACCATTTCTAATGGGCAAGCCAAATTAATGCGGATAAAGTCATGACCATCGCTGCGATAGATACTACCAGCAGAAACAATTAGGCCAGTTTCTTGTCTGATAAAATCAACCAACTTTTGTGAATCAGTAGTAATTTCATGCACATCAATCCACATTAAATAAGTGGCTGTTCCTGGAATAACTTTAACGGCTGGAATCTTATCTTGGATAAACTTGGTTGCATAATCAAAGTTCTCGTTTAATTGTGCTTTTAAGTCTTTTAACCAATCATGCCCCTTTTTATATGCGGCAATGGTTGCTGGAATAGCTAATAAATTAGGTTCTGCTACTTCATCACTATTCAATCCGCGACTAACCATGTCACGCAAATTATCATCTGGCACAATTGTAGTTGCTGCATGAAGAGCTGCTACATTAAAGGTCTTACTTGGTGAAACAAGTGAAATTACATTATGCTTAGCTGGACCTTCAACTGCAAATGCTGGCGTATAATCTGGCCCTTTTCTAATCAAATCGCCGTGAATTTCATCTGAAAGCAAGGTTACATGATGTTTATGGCATAAATCTGCAATTCTTTGTACTTCTTCTGCTGTCCAGACTTTACCTACAGGATTATGAGGATTACAAAAGATCATCAAAGTAGTTAACGGTTCTGCAAGTTTTTGTTCTAGATCTTGCCAATCAACTTCGTATTTTTCACCATCAAATTGTAAATCACTAGATAATACGTGGCGTCCATTATTCAAAATAGAATTATAAAAAATATTGTAGACTGGTTCTTGTACTAAAACATTATCACCAATATGTGAAATTCGACGAACAATTGATGAAATTGCAGGTACAACACCAGTAGTAAAGATCATCCACTTATTTTCAGGACGATGGTTGTGCTCAGTTTCATACCAATCTGCTACTGCATTAAAGTAATCATCTTTAGGAAATTCATAACCAAATGCACCTAAGGCAATCTTATCTTTCATTGCAGCAGTTATTTCTGGAGCAGTTTTAAAGTCCATATCTGCAATCCACATTGGTAATTCGCCAGATTTTACATCCCACTTTACTGAATTAGTATGTGTTCTATCCGGAGCATTTACAAAATCATATTGTATATTATCACTAGTCCTTTGGTTCTTGATTCATATCTGACTGATCAACTCTTTTACCGATCTTTGGACAATCGATTGTTGTCTTTGCAGGATCGATCTTAGTATTAAGTTCTACATCCATGTTTGAAACATATTCAAAAACTAAGTCTGTGTGGATGAGTGAGCTATTTTTCATTTCAAGTTGATCAATGTAGTTTAATCCTTGGTCACTTTCAATTTTACAATTAATAAACTTAATATTGTTAGTATTCCAAGCCTAATATTCGCCATCAATAATTGAGTTATAAATTGTAACGTTCTTACAATTCCAAAATGCATCCTTAGATACAAAAGTTGAATTGTGAACTTCAATATTTTCAGCACCGTCAAAAACGTAATTACCTACTACGCTAACATTATCAAGATAGATGTTTTTACTATCTTTACCAAAATAATCACCATTAATTTGAGAATTAGTGATTTTAATATCATCACAAGTCCACATTGTTTCCTCGGCATCAGCAAAGTGAACACTGTCTAAAATAATATGACTAGCTCTTCTAAACAATTTTGGAGCTTGCAATACACTATTTTTAATTGAAATATTCTTTGTGTACCAAATGCCGCTTCTAGACATTGTTTCAAAAGTAGTATTTTGTGCTTCCTTTAAAGGTGATTCACCTTCGCCAAAAGTTATACCATCTAAATTTGCATCGTTTAAACCGTAAAGGAATCTTTCTCTTCAAAATATCTATTCTTAATTTCTCTCATTATTATTTTCCCATGTATTTAATATCATTAATTTCGTTTTTAACCATATTTATTGTACAAGCTATGTTTAATACTTATTATTAGCACATCTAAATAGCTAAAAGTTATAGATAAAAAGATATTGCAAAAAAAGCCTTGCTAGGATAGCTTCCTAACAAGGCTTTCTTCATATCTATGGAGATGAGGGGAATTGAACCCCTGTCCAAACGCATCTCGTCACTGACCTCTACGATCATAGTTATATTACTTGAACTTCACTAGTCCAAAACGCCATATAACAGGGCTAGTATGGACTAGCTAACCTGCTAAGACTCTTTTCAACTATTCAGGTGAGGTAGTTAAACGTAACTCGCTAAGTTGATACTCAGTGTCAGTCACGAGTAAGCCGACAAAGAGCAACGCATGCGCTAAATTAAGCAGCTAATGCGTAAGAATTTTTGTTATTTGCAGTTATATTTAACTGTAACGTTTTTACGTAGACGTAACCTACGAACCGCAGTCAATGCGGGTCTACGCCTGTCGAATCCCAAAACATCCCCTTGAGACTCTACTATTGTAGCATAGACCTACACAATGTGCGAACAAAAAGCTTAATTAATATGAGTTAAGCGAACAACATCACGCTCAATCATCAATTCTTCATTAGTTGGGATAACCATTACTTTGACCTTAGAATCTGGCTTAGTAATGAATCCTTCACTTACTTTATCGTTAGCTTCGTAATCTGGATCTACACCCATGTACTTAAATGCATCCATTACAGCTTTACGTACGCCCATATCGTGTTCACCAATACCTGCAGTAAAGATGATTCCATCTACACCGCCCATTTCGGCAATGTATGAACCAATATAGCGAACAATGCGGTTAATAAAGATCTTTCTTGCTAACTTAGCACGATCGCTATTGCTTTCTCTAACATCACGCATATCTGGTGAAATACCTGAAAGACCCAACAAACCAGATTTATAGTTCAACATGTAGATCATTTCATCCATTGATTTATGTTCAACATGCATTAAATGTTGGATAAGTGATGGATCGATATCACCTGAGCGTGTAGCCATAGTAATACCTGCAAGTGGACTAAAGCCCATTGAAGTATCATATGATTTTCCATCTTTAACGGCAGTAATTGAAGCACCTGAACCTAAGTGGCAAACAATCAATTTTAAGTCTTTAAGATCGTTGCCCATCATATCAGCTGCACGTGGAGCAACATAACGAACAGAAGTACCATGTGCACCATATTTACGTACACCGTACTTTTCATAATATTCATATGGAAGAGAATACAAGTAATGTACTGGATCAAGAGTACGGTGATAAGTTGTATCAAAAACAGCAACTTGAGGAACATTTGGCAATACGTTCATAAAGGCTTCAATACCACGACCTTCGGCTAGATTATGAAGTGGAGCGTAGTCTTCCAATTCATAAATTTCATGAAGATTTTCCTTGGTAATAATGGTTGAATCCTTGAAGAATTCACCACCATTAACAACACGGTGACCTACACCAACAATTTCGTTTAAATCTTCAACAACATTAAATTGCTTCAAGAATTTAAGTAATAAACTAACTGCAGCTTCTTGATCAGGAATTTCTGTTTTTTCAACATGCTTTGTTCCATCAGCCAATTTAATTTCAAATGAAGCATCGTCTAGGCCTACACGGTCAGCCATTCCTTTTGCAATTACCTTTTCATCTGGCAAAGAAAACAGCTTGTACTTGAAAGATGAACTACCAGAGTTGATTGCCAAAACTTTTTCCATAAAAATAATTTCCTCTACTTTCAATAAAGTTACATGCTTTACGAATTAATGATTGATTTTAGTATACCACTCGTTTAATTTCTCATTAAATTGAATCAATGATTGTTCTTTCTTCAATGAAGCCAACTTAGTCAACAACACTTCGCTAGGTTTAGCTTCTGAACCATGATTTTGAAAGACAAGAATAGACTTTTGATTAAATTTATTTCTAAACATGTCATCAGGCAATTCTACGATGGCCTTCAAATATACTTTTTTAGTAAGCCATGGCATAAAGTCTGCACCAATCTTACCGGATAAAATTGATTTAGGAGCGACTAAGAAAGCATAGCCATCTGGCTTCAGGTTTTTGATAATTTGTTCAATTAATAATAAGTGAGCAAATGATTGTCCCTTCTTAGCTTGATTTTCAAAATTCTTAGCATTTTCATCAATTGGGTAATAACCAATTGGTAAATCACTAACAATTGCCTCAGGATTAGGACACATCCAAGGCATCAAAGCATCTTGGCAGTAAAGTTCAATATCAAAGTTGTTCAAATGAGCCGCAACATCTGCCAAGTTTAACATTTCCTCATCATTATCAATCCCAACCAATTGGTAATTATCTTTAGAATGGTTCAAAGCCTTTAATTGAGAAATTACTGAGTAAAGCAAGTTTCCTGTACCAATTGCTGGATCAACAACTTCCATTTTTTCGTCTTTAAGCAACTTGTGCATCAACATTGCTACAACAGTGGAAATAGCTGGTGGGGTTGGCATTCGGTTGGCATCTAAGCCATCATCGTTAACTGCTTTTAAGGTCAAGAAAGTAAATACTTGTGCTTTATCCTTTTGACTAATATTTTCGTAGTCAAGTGCTTGATATTTCTTGCTTAATTCTGCAACAGTTTTTTCATCTGGTGCGCCATTTTCAACCTTTATCTTGCCTTGTTCCAAGTTGTCGAATGTTTCAACTAATGTTTCTGTAAATGAAACATTCAATGCTTTTTGTAAAGTTTGTACGCAATCCAAAAATTGATTAAAAAGTTTTTCGAAATTTTCCATCTAGTAGCCCTCCATTACCTTTAATATTTTAAAGAAAGGCAAGATGAGGTGCAAGAAAAGTCATTTATTCGATAAATATTTAATAAGCAATATATTGTTTTCCATACTAGATTGATAAATATCTTGATACATTTTGATAAACAATAATGTCGTGATTAATACTAAGATACTGCTAAACAGCGCGCTTCCTTTTACCTGTGTTTTCTTTTTTATTCCTTTTAACATTTCTATCTTCATCTGGTTCTTCGTCAAGCTGAAAAACTAAATCAGATTCTCCTTTGTTGTATTCATTAATCCGAATGATAATCTTATCTTTTCTGGTAATAAATTTGGCACTTTGAACATTGAAAATTAATGGCATATAACCACCACCATCAGATTTAGAAACCTTTATAACACGTTTGGGTAAATAATATTCTATTTTATATTCGATTTCACTTTTATCCTTATTTACTTTAACAAAGGTTGCACTTCTGCCTTTTCCTTCATTTACTAATGGATAAACCATTTTAGTATCTTCATCATGTAAATACTGATCTAATTGAACATATGCATAGGCAACTTCATTGATATGTTGGTTTTCACCTAGGTTGGCTTTTTTAACGCTTAATAATAGATTTTGCAAAATAAGTAAGACAAGCATCGTTATAAACAAAGAAAAGATTGCCTCAGCAAGCATAAAGCCCTTAGTTTTCAACGACGAATTCTTGTTTTGCATCCCGATCATAAACATAGTTATGCCCTACCTTTTCATAAATTCGATCATGGACCGTTACTTGATCTAGATTGCTTTCTTTTAAAACATGGTAGGCATATGCACGATCCGTTTTTAGCTCAATCTCTCTTCCGTTTTTCTGACTTTCGGCAACTGTCAAATATAGGCAACTTACCGCAACAGTCGCAATAATTAACGCAACAATACTTTCAGCCATTAGAAAGCCTTTTGCTTTTCTCATTTTGGCACCCTTCCCCAAAGCATTTGGTACTTTATTTTCTTCTCCAGACCGTAGCCTGAAAAAGTTACCGTACCAGGTGCTGAATAACCATGCTTATCAAAGTGAAATTTATTTAAACCAGATATTTTCATCTTTTCGTCTAGATCGACTTTTTTGTTACTTGTTCTTCCGTTTAATCTAAGGTAGTGTCCACTTTCTGAAAAAATAATCACTACGCTTTCTCCTGTGATCGTGCTGATCCTTGAAGCTTGATCGATTGCTGTAGTGACCTCTTTAACTGTATTGTCAAAAATTAGACGTTCTTGATACCTTTTGAGTTGTAAAGTTCCTATTAGCAATATACCGCAACAAATACCTAGGGTGATTATCGTTTCGATTAGAGAAAAGGCTGGTAGATTATTTCGGTTGGTAAACATTATCTTTAAAAAAGCCTTTAGAGATTGCTTTTTTCACTTGGTCTGACGTTAAATAATTTTCTTTTTCTAATTCCTTTAAACCAGGCTTGTCTCCGTATTCATTTTCATAAAGCATCATTTGCGTTTCGACTGTAGTTCTAAATGCATCAGTTGTCTTTTGATCCGCCTTCTGTTTTTGTCCAAGCAAGTTCGGTACAATCAACAAAATTAAAATCACGATAATAGCAATTACCACAACCATTTCAATCAAAGTGAAACCTTCTTGACGACGGCTTTTTGCCAAAATATTCAACAAATATTGCTTCAATCTTTTCTTCATTTTTACTCTCCTAAATCCCCTGCATCATCGAATACATAGGCAGCAACAGCTTCAAGTACATCCCAATAATGCAGATGCCAATCAAAATAAAACAAATTGGCTGTATATTCACAACTAGTTTTTCAATTCTTCCCGTTAAATCAATAAACAAACTGCGACCCAGAACCAGACATCTCTGACTCAAGCTTTTTCTTTCCGATCCTGTTTGAAGCAGTATCAATAAACTATTAGGCAAGAACTCCTCTTGCTTAACGATCTCCTCCAAGTTCTTCCCTTCGACCAATTGGCTGCCTATCTTCTGTCCCAAGGTCTGCTGCAAAGATCCTTCTTCTTGTTCTGAAGCATATTCACACATTCGCTGCAATGAAAAACCGCTAGCCAGCAACATCCCGATATCATAGACAAGCAAATAATTCACATATAACCCAATAACAGGTCCAATAATCGGATACTTCACCAACTTTTTCATCGAGTCATAATCTTGTTTATTCATCAAAGTCACAATCCGTGCTAAGAAATAGATTCCGATTAACACTACACCAATTAACAGAAGCATCACCAAATCACCGGAATGTTCACTAGTATCGCTAAATTGTGTTGAAATAAACGATTGCATAAATACCAGTAAAATTACCATCATAATTGCCAAAACAAACGGATATGATAGTTCCGACCGCAACTTCTTAACCTGTTCCTGCTTTAGCCGATTCAAGGTAGCAAGCTGATTCAAGCATTCTGTCAAATTACCCTGCTGCAAAGCTAAATTAACTTGAGTAACCGTCGTTTTAGAAAAGCCTAATTTGACCAATTCACTGCTAAAATTGGCTCCTTCTTTCATTCGCGATGCTAATTTTTCCATTAATCCTTTTCGCTTCGGCCAAAGAACCGGCATCAGTTCAATTGAATTAATCAATGAAAAACCATTATCCAAACTGTGCTTCAAATAATCTAAAAAGCTAACTGTTCCTCACCATTCAATTTATCCTTGTTGGAACTGCCAATATACTTCATCACTAATTTCTCCTCCTTCCCGTAACAACTGCATATTCTTTTGCCAGTCAATAAATTCACCACGAATATCTTGTTCCATAGCCTTTTTCAAAACTTCGTCGCTTGCAATATCCATTAAACACTTAGTCTGACCACGACTAGGCATTAAACGCTGATATGAAACTGCAGTTAAACAATTGGCTAATTCATCTTTTCTAATGCCCAAGCCCTCTAATCTAGATATGGTTTGCAATGTACTTTTAGCGTGTACCGTCGCAAACACCAAGTGACCACTCAAAGCCGCATCTACTGCTAGTCGCGCCGTTCCAGCATCGCGAATCTCACCAATAATTAAAATATCCGGACGATGTCGCAGCGCTGCTTTCAAAAGACTTTGATAGTCAATTCCTGCTTCAATATTGACTTGTGATTGCAAAAAAGTGGCTTCATGAACTTCAACTGGATCCTCAATTGTCATCACGACTTTATTCTTGCCTATTTCTTTAACAACTTCGTACATCGTAGTAGTCTTTCCAGAACCAGTAGGACCGCTTGTAATGATCAAACCTCTGCGCGAAGCTAAACTCTTTATATTTTCCAATTGCTTGTCCATAAAATACTGACTGTGGTCAATGCCATAAATGATTCTGACCACCAACGATTCCTGATCGGAAAAATCACCCAAGCTAGACAACCTTAAGTAGTATTCTTGCTCATCTGCATTAAATATCATCGCCCCAACTTGCGGACGACGGTGTTCTGCAATATCCATTTGAGCACTATATTTAAAGAAATTGATGATCTCTTGTCCCTCATTTAGCGGAAAAGATTTTTGTCTTTCAACGCCCTTAATAGTTCTAAATTCCACCACAGTTTCTTTTCTTTTCGGAAAAAAGAAAATATCACTGACTTTATCTGCAACAGCAGAAACGAGCAATCCATTGATAATCTCTTTAGTCTTCATAAAAACCTCCTTTTTCACCCCACACTATTTATTACGCAAAAAAAGGCGATTTTTTTCTGAGAAAAATAAAAAAATTTACAAACAGCTAAAAATGTTAATTTAAAGCCGTTTGTAAATTAAGTAATTATTAAATTTGAGCACAAAAAAATAGCTCAGTCACTAGGACTAAGCTATCTTTTATTTTAATTAGTCTTCATCAGCTGCAGCAGTGTAAACATTTTGAACGTCGTCGTTGTCTTCCAAAGCATCAACTAAATGTTCAAATTGTTCCTTCTTATCTGCTGGAACAGGAGTGGTGTTTTGTGGAATCATAGTTAATTCAGCATCAGCAAGCTTGTAGCCGTCCTTGATAAGAGCGTCACGAACTGCTGCGAATTCCTTAGGATCAGTGTAGATTTCGTATGCATCATCACTGGTTTGTAAGTCGTCACCACCAGCATTCATAACATCAAGCAACATTTGATCTTCATCAGCATCAGTAGTTGAACGGTCAATTACGATGTAGCCTTTACGGTCAAACATGTATGCAACTGAACCAGTAGCACCAAGTGATCCACCATTACGAGTGAATGCAACACGAACATCTGAAGCAGTACGGTTCTTGTTGTCAGTCAATGCTTCTACAAAGACAGCAACACCACCTGGAGCGTAGCCTTCGTAAGTGATTTCGTCGTAATGTTCTTCTGATCCACCTTCGGCCTTCTTGATCGCACGCTTGATGTTATCCTTAGGCATGTTGTTTGAACGTGCCTTATCAATTACCATACGTAATGTAGGATTCCCATCAGGATCAGGACCACCACTCTTTGCAGCCATGTAAATTTCACGAGATAACTTTTGGAAAATTTTACCTCTCTTTGCGTCTTGCGCATTCTTGCGGCCTTGAATATTGTGCCATTTTGAATGTCCTGACATAAGGATCCTTCTTTCTTTTTTCTAATATTAATTAACGTTATTATCTTAACTCACAGTACTAAGAAATTCAATGGTGTCAAATATTTAAACTGATTTTTTCTTGGCAAGATGTTTATTCCAAATAAAGAGAATTAGCATTACTAAAAGAATCGCACACAGAGCTCCTGCTCCATCAAGCATTACGTCGTGCACACTAGGAGTACGATCACCTGTTAAAAATTGGTGATATTCATCAAATGCAGCTAATGCAATCGTGATAAACCAAGTTAAAATCGGGGCAACCCATTTAATCTTAAAAATGCGACGCATCCCTAAATAGCCGAAACCACCTAGCAAAAAATAAGAACCAAAGTGTGCCATCTTCCGTAAAACGAATTGAGCAAGCCCAGCTCTGCCGTCTACTTGAACATTATGCACGCGTCCGCCATAAGTAAAATTCCAACCGGCAACAATATTTTCTAACCAGCCAAATCGTTTATTCATGACTCCTTCATGAAGCTCTTGTTGCTGATACGTCATTGAACTTGAAACAAACAGCATCAAGATAACTAAGAAAGCCAACACTAAGAATATTTTTTCCCATTTAGTAAAGTGAAATTCATTCATTAAAATCTTTCCCTATCCAATCTCATTCAGTTTTGTTTTTACTTTACCAAAAATAATGCTGTTAATTTAATAAGAAAAAAATAAATCTTAACAAAAAAGACCCGAATCATCATTCAGGCCTGCTGTAAATTTTACCAACTAGCTTTCTTAACACCAGGAAGTTAACCCTTGTGAGCCAATTCTCTCATGCATTCTCTGCAAAGACCAAATTTACGGTAAACAGAATGTGGTCGACCGCAGCGCTCACAGCGAGTGTATTCTCTAGTTGAAAATTTTGCTACTTTTTTATTACGAATAATTTGTGACGTTTTTGCCATAAAAAACTCTATCTATGCTTTCTAACTCTTTCTACAGCAAGCTTCTTCTCCTTAGTTAAGAAATACAAGCCTACAAAAATAATACCGATTGCAATAAATTGAGCGTTCATTAGCATCCTCCCCTTTCGTTTTCATTTTTATTTTTATTTTTCTTACTTTTGTTAGTTTCATTATGCATACTTACATTAAATAAGTAAAGTTCTAAATCAAAAATGGAAAGCGTTTTACACTGGTCCTAATAGTGATTTGTAGGTAAAATTTATAGTTGTAACAAGAGAGGAGACCGAATGCGCGAAAAATTTAAAAATAAATCGCCGGTATTTTCGTCTATCTAGTGGGAGTAAATAATTTTTAGATTTAGATATAGAGAAGGATGAAAATTACTTGGACGATTTAACATCAACAAATAAAATGAAAGCCATCACTTGGCCTGTTTTGACCTTGATGGCACTTTGTACTGTTATCGGCTTGGACGATATCATGTACAACTTCCAAAACCAAGGGATGCCAGTTATCACCTCTTGGATTATCATGTGTTTGCTTTATGTAACACCTTACTCATTAATGGTAGGACAATTAGGTTCTACGTTTAGTGAAGAAGGTGGTGGACTTTCATCATGGGTTCGCGGTACTGACGGAGAATTTTTAGGTTACTTCACTGCTTGGACATACTGGGCAGCCTCAATTCCTTATGCTGTAGACTCCGCTAACGAAATCATTGTCGATCTAGGTTGGGCATTGACCGGTTCAAAGGGATTCCAAGATAAAATTCCTACTACCATGTTTGCTGCTTTGACTTTCGTTGTGTTCATTGTTTTCATTATCGTTGAACACCACTTTGCCAACTCAATGGAATTCCTTTCCAGTATTGGTGGTGGTTTGATGGTTATTATGACTGTCTTGTTTGTTTTCCTTGCCTTTGTTGGTTTGGCAAAATCAGGCGGTCACATGGCTACCCAACCATTTACTTGGCACACAATCATTCCTAAATTCGACTTGCACTACTGGTCAACCGTCGGAATGTTAATCTATGCCATGAACGGGTGTGAACTGGTTGCACCATATGTAACTAAGATGAAGAAACCTAAGTCAGACTTCCCTAAGGCAATGATTACTTTAGCTATCATGACTGCTTTCTTAACTATCCTTGGTTCATTTGCACTTGGTATCTACTTTGACGCATACCACATTCCAAACGACTTGAAGATGAACGGTGCTTACTACGTATTCGACATGGTTGGTAAACAATTTGGTATGGGTAAATTCTTGCTTTACCTCTGGGCTTGGACATCATTATTGTTCAACTGTGCCTTGGTTGCCGTATTGCTTGATGCCATGACTAGAATGCTTATCTCTGACACTGGTGACAAGTACATGCCTAAGTTCTTACGTAAGAAAGATAAGAACGGCTTGCCAATTAACGGTTACATCTTAACCGTTGCCCTTTCATCATTCATCATGATCTTAGGTATCTTCTTGCCTGACATGAACGACATTTTCAACTGGTTGCTTAACTTGAACTCAATTGTTTCACCAGGTGTTACCTGCTGGATCTTCTATCATTCATGAGAGTAAGAAAGAACTCAAAGAAGTACCCATCAAAATATGTCTACATTAAAAATGATAAACTCGCTTGGCTCGTTGGTCTTGCCTTGTTAGTCGTTACTGCTGTAGCAACTATCCTTGGTTTTGCACCACAAGATGTTAAGCAAGGCAGTGGCCTTTGGTGGTACGAATTGATCATCAATATTGTAGCCGTAATCGTATTAATCGGTTTAGGTGCAATTTTGCCAGGTATTAGACGTCGTGAAGAAGAATACGGTATCGCATTTGATAGATCTCAATGGATTTGGATGGGAATTTTAATTATCGGTTCCATCGTGCTTGACGTATGGCTTGGTAGTACAAAGATTCCTATGAGAATTGCAATGATCATTGTTGAAGCTATTATTGCTTTGATCGCTACTTGGCTTGTTGGTCGCAGAAAACCACAAAACGCTACTAAATAAAATTAACAATCTATAAAATAAGCTAGATCAAATTAATGATCTAGCTTATTTTTATACATATTTATTTAAAAATTGGGTTACACGATATTTATATTCATGCGGATAAGTTTCAAACGAACGTGCATGAGGTGCTTTTTTAGCAATCCATAATTCTTTAGGACCATTAGTAGCTTTGTAATTTTGATAAACCATTTTGGTTGGAACAAAATTATCTTTACCACCATGAATAAACATCATTGGTAATTTATTCTTCTTGAGTTGATTTACTGCAGATGCATCCCCTAAGTAAAAACCAAGGTTAGCTTTGCTTACACCACTCAAAAGGTTAACTGCTCCCTTTGCAACAGCACTAGGCATACTGTATAAGTCTTTTGCCTCATACAAAAATTCCGACTTAACACTAGAATAACCACAATCTTCAACATAAGCCTTAACCTGCTTAGGCATCTTAATTCCACTAGTCATCATTGTGGTTGCGCCACCCATACTTACACCAAAGAGCACAATTTTCTGTTTTTTACCTTTGGTAGCAATGTCCTTTTTAACCCATTTTCTAACATCATATTTTTCAGGCCAGCCATAACCAATGTACTTACCTGACTTTGACCATGAGCACGGGCATCTGGAATTAATACATTATAGCCTAGTTGATGAAACATAGCTGCATATGGCGCCATAGTGTCTTTATTATTGCCGAATCCATGAAGCAATACTGCAGTTTTATTTGAATTCTTTTTTGGAATGTAGTTTGCATCAAGACGGTAATTCGATGTAGCGGACTGCATATGCCAATGCTCTTTTTTAGCCTTAGCATACCATTTCTTATTCTGCGCTAATGGATCTTTCTTTTTCTTGCTTGAATATTTATTTAACACGCTTTTTTCACCTGGTACAAAAGCAACGTTAAAAAAGTATGCTTCTCCCACTCCAATTAAGACAACTAAAACTGCGACAATTATCCCTAATGTCCACCAAACTTTTTTGTGTTTTCTATTCAAAATGTAAACTCCTATATAAAATAATATAGAATTAATTATACGCTTTTGAATTTCATATGGTATATTGATATTTTTTAACAATTATTGCCTATACAAAAAAGAGATGACAATCGTCATCTCTTTTTACTGGAGTCATCTTATTAATCTAAATCTTCACCGTGAGATTCAATTACTTTCTTGTACCAGTAGAATGAATCCTTAGGAATTCTCTTAAGTGAACCTTCACCATTATCGTCACGATCTACATAAATGAATCCGTAACGCTTAGACATTTGACCAGTACCTGCAGATACCAAATCGATACAGCCCCAAGTGGTGTAACCAATCAAATCAACGCCATCGTCGATTGCCTTTTGCATTGCTTCGATGTGTTGACGAAGGTAGTCAATACGATAATCATCATGAATCTTGCCATCGTCAGTAACCTTATCGACAGCACCTAAGCCGTTTTCAACTACCATTACTGGGATTTCATAACGGTCATAGATAACTTCAAGGTAGTATTGCAAACCAGTTGGATCAGTTGCCCAGCCCCATTCTGAGTAGTTCAAGTATGGGTTCTT
Source organism: Lactobacillus kitasatonis DSM 16761 = JCM 1039 (assembly GCF_000615285.1). Classification (GTDB taxonomy): domain Bacteria; phylum Bacillota; class Bacilli; order Lactobacillales; family Lactobacillaceae; genus Lactobacillus; species Lactobacillus kitasatonis. The sequence continues at coordinate 160,296 of NZ_BALU01000002.1, forward strand.
GGCACCAGCTGCAAAGTTGCCGCCTACCTTATCCTTTACTTCATGAGTAGTTACTACGTTAGACATGTAGTATGAGAAGGTGTACATGTCAACTTTACCTTCTGCCAAATCCTTGCGATCCTGATCAGTAATGTCCAAGTGAACATTGTGTTCATCCCACAAACGCTTAGCAAAGGTTGGATACTTACCTTTACATTGAACATCACCACAATAGAAGATGTTCTTTTCCCAGTCATGACGACACTTCAAAACATCCTTAGGATCTGGAGTCAATGGGTAATCAACGATACCACAAATCATGTTACCTACTACATAGTTTGGATCGATCTCATGAGCTAATTTAACTGCACGAGCACTTGCGACGAATTGGTAGTGAAGCTTTTGGTATGCATGTTGGTAAGCTTCATCTGAGTTATTCTTGTTACCAAACATGTCTAACATCATAACTGCAGTGTTAATTTCGTTAAATGTAAGCCAGTACTTTACCAAGCCTTTGTATTCCTTGAACAAAACCTTAGCATACTTAACGTACATATCAATCATCTTACGGTCTTGCCAGTCATGGTACTTTTCACTTAAGTAAAGTGGATCTTCATAGTGAGAAATCGTAACTAAAGGTTCAATATCGTACTTCTTACATTCTTCAAAGACGCGACGATAGAAGTCGAGGCCTGCTTGATTTGGCTTTTCTTCATCGCCCTTTGGGAAAATTCTAGTCCAGGCAATTGAAAGACGGAATGTCTTAAAGCCCATTTCAGCAAACATCTTAATGTCTTCTTTGTAGTGGTGATAGAAGTCAATCGCTACATGGTTAGGGTAATATTCGTTAGGATCAATTGCACCAACGGCACCTTCTGGAAGACCAGCGCCTGGCATAGTTGGTGACTTACCCAGCTTACCATTTAACTTGTAGGTCAACATTCTAGGATGATCAAGGCTACCTGCAGTAGTAATATCTGTTACTGATAAACCTTTACCATCAACATCATAGGCACCTTCGATTTGGTTGGCAGCTGTTGCACCGCCCCATAAAAAGTTCTTTGGAAATGACATACTTACACTCTTTTCTATACTTTATCTTTTCATTACTCAATACTTATCTTATCTGAAAGCGATTACTTTTGCAAAAAGCTTTTTAATTTAATTGAACTTGACCATTTACAGATACAGCTGCATCCTTTGCTTCAGGAGCATCAAGTTCAAGAACAGCTTGTCCGACTTTTACATTGCCTTGAGCAATTTGCTTAATCTCATCAAAGTCTTTTGAATTAGTTACTACCATAGGAGTAGTTACAGGATAACCAGCTTTTTTAATCAAATCGATATCAAACTTAACTAATGGATCACCTGCTTTAACTTCTTGATCTTTTTCAACTAAAGTATCAAAGCCCTTGCCTTGAAGGTTAACTGTATCCATACCGATGTGCATCAAAATCTCTGCACCAGTTTTAGTCTTCATACCGATTGCGTGACCAGTTTCAAAAGTCATAATAATTTTGCCGTCTGCAGGTGCGTGAAGGCCACCGTCAGTTGGTTCAATAGCAATACCCTTGCCCATTGAACCACTTGAAAATACGTCATCTTTTACTTCTGAAAGTGACATAATCTTACCATTTTCTGGGCTAACTAAAGTAGCAGTAGCAACATCTGGAGTTGCTTGTAAAGCATCATTTACTTCTGCTTTTTCGCTTTGCTTTTTATCGTATTCTGCGTCAACTGACTTTTTACCAAAGAGCATTTGTAATGCAAAACCTACGATGAAGGCAACTACACCGGCAATGATAACACCGATAATTTGAGTCATTGAACCACCCTTGGGGTTAATGTAAGCAGGAATTGCGAAGAAACCCATTGAAGGCAAAATGTATAAAACTGAGTGGAAAGCACCGATGATTGCACCAGAAACGGCACCACCGATACAACTTAAGATAAATGGACGTTTTCTTGGTAAGGTAATACCGTAAATAGCTGGTTCAGTGACACCAAGGAATCCTGAGAAGAAGGCACCAGTAGCAGTTTCCTTAAGCTTCTTATCTTTAGTTTGTTTAATAATTGCCAAAACAACACCGATTTGTGCGTAGCAGACCATGCAAGTCATACCTAAAATTGGATCGTAACCAAGAGCAGCTAAGTCAGCTGTAGTTACAGCAACGATACCCCAGTGAACACCGAAGATAACCAATACTTGCCAAAGTCCACCAAGAAGTAAACCAGCAATAATTGGACTAAAGTGGTAGATACCTGACATCACAGCACCAATTGCATCCCCAACCCAAGTCATTACAGGACCGATTACAATAAAAGCAATTGGTAAAGTAATCAACATGGTAACTACTGGTACCAAGAACATTTGAACAACGGATGGAATCCATTTCTTTGACCAGTGTTCAATAATTGAGGCAAACCAAACTGCGAACAATACTGGCAAAACAGTTGAAGTGTAGTTCATTGTGATTACTGGAATGCCAAAGAAAGTGGTGTGAATTTGTGAAGCAAATGGAGTTCCAGCAAATAATGTACCTAAAACAGTCTTACTTGCTGCTAATTGCACCATCGTTGGATAAGTTAATGTGGCACCAATTGCCAAACCAATGAATCGATTCATATGGAATCTTCTAGCGGCAGTTACACCTAAGAAAATTGGTAAGAAGTAGAAAATACTGTCACCAATTGCATACAAGATTTGATATGCACCGGATTTTGTTGAAAGCCAGCCCATAGCGGCTGCTAAAACAACTAAACCTTTGATAATACCTCCGGCACTAAGTGGAGCCAAGATATCGGTAAAGATTCCTGAAATCAAAGCTACAGCTTTATCAACAAAACTAGAGTTGTCATCTTCACCATAATCATCAGGTACTTCGCCACCGCCTGAGAAGCCGCCTTCTTTTAAGACCGCATCATAGACATCGGCAACTTCATTTCCGATAACTACTTGGTATTGTCCACCAGCCTTAACAACTGTTACAACACCATCAGTGTTCTTTAAGGCATCATCGTCAGCCTTCTTTTCATCTTTCAACTTAAAACGTAAACGTGTGGCACAGTGCACAACGCTGTTAACATTATCTTTGCCACCAAAATCTTTAATGATGGTCTTAGCTAATTGATCATAGTTCTTGGCCATGATTCTTCCTTCTCAAAATAAAAACCCAAGCTACTCAAAAACTAGAGAACACAAAAGCGCTCAACGTTTTTCAGTAACTAGGGTTCATGCCTAATTCTCTTAGTAACATACCTAAGTTAATAGATATTATTTTTCTTGTCTTGATGTCACTCTAAAAATATGTAACTCCAAATAAAATTTATCGTCTGAATCTAATGTCCAGCCCATCTTTGAATGTAAGTAAGTCGCAAATCGTTCCGCTGTATCATAAGCTTTATTGTATTTAACCTTCATAGACGATAATAATGAAGGATCAAGCTTGGGATTTTGATTAGTTTCTTTTCTAAGCAATCTAACTAATAATATCCGCAAGTGAGTGATAAAACGGCTATAGTTAAAGGAACTCGTATCTAAGGTAAGATTATATTGAAATTGAATAATACTAATAATGCCACTGATCAAATTAGTGATCTGCATTGTTTCCTGTACTTGCGCATCATTAGAGGCTGCGTTAACTAAGTGATAGGTCATAAATGTCGTTTCACTTTTTGGTAATTTAACGTTTAACTCTCTATTGATTAACGCGATTACTTTTTCAGAAATTGCATATTCCTTTGGAAACTAATTCTTAACTTCCCAGTCATTATTTACCGGGTCAATATCAATATGATCATTAATTCTTGTTACAGCAAAATCAATGTGATCGGCTAAAGCCAAGTATTGATAATCTGAGAACTTAGTTTGTAAAAGCGGTTCAACCATCTTCACAATTTGATTAGTTACATCAATTGTCTGTGGTCGAAAACTTTTAACTCGCTTTATTTCATCTGACTGCTCAGTTGTCACAAAACAACGTTCAATTTTTGATTAATCAACATCTTGGCCTTTTTTAAGGCCAAATCCAATTCCCTTATCTAGAACTATCTTTTCTGTGCCATCATCCTCTACTAATACAGCACTATTGTTAAATGCTTTAAGAAATTTCACCACGAATCACCTTAATCCTCTGAGCTATAAAAAAAGCTACTACAAATAAGATTATACACTAAACGTATACTAGCTTATTAGTAGTAGCTAAGACCTGATCGAATCAGTAATCCGCTCACTTACAGTTGTTATAATAGCTAGTTTTGTAAGCGGTGTCAATAATTATTTTATAAAAAATGAAAATGCTTTAAAATAGAGAAAAAACAGCAAGGAGAACATAATGAAATTCGTATTAGCACCTGATTCATTTAAAGAAAGCATGACAGCTAAGGAAGTTTGTCAGGCAATGGAAAAAGGGATAAAAAAAGTATTACCCGACACAAACATAATCTCTGTACCAATGGCTGATGGTGGCGAAGGTACAATGGATTCTTTAGTAGACGCAACTAATGGTAAAAAATATGCGGTTAAAGTCACTGGTCCACTAGGCAAACAAGTAACAGCACATTATGGTATTTTAGGCGATCAAAAAACTGCAATTATCGAAATGGCAGAAGCAAGTGGCCTTTCCTATGTACCTAAAGAAAATAGAACTCCAGAAACGATCAAAAAGACAACTACTTTTGGTACAGGCGAGTTAATCAATGCTGCTTTAGAATACAACGTTTCTAGAATTATTATTGGTCTTGGCGGTAGTAGCACCAATGATGGCGGTAGTGGTATGGCTCAAGCAATCGGTGTTAAATTCTTGAATCATGACGATCATGAAATCACTCAAAAATTAGGTGGTGGCGATTTAAAACAAATTACCAGAGTCGACACAAGAGGTATTAATCCTAAAATTAAAAATACTGAATTTTTACTCGCTAGTGACGTAACCAATCCCCTTACTGGCTCCAATGGTGCTTCCTATGTCTTTGGTCCCCAAAAAGGCGCAGATCAAGCAACAGTTAAAGAATTAAACGAAAACTTAGCCCACTACGCTACAATTATTGGTAAAAACATAGCTAAAATTCCTGGTAGCGGTGCAGCTGGCGGACTAGGCGCAGGCCTTTTAGCTTTTACTCATGCCAAAATTCATCCAGGTGTCAAACTGGTCGCAAATGAAGTTCATTTAGCTGAAAAGATAAAAGATGCAGACTATGTCTTTACAGGCGAAGGCGGAACCGATTTTCAAACTCAATTCGGTAAAACACCATATGGAGTAGCTCAAATAGCTAAAAAATATGATGTGCCTGTTATCTCACTTGCTGGTTATATTGGTAAAGGCATTGATCAACTTTATGATAAAGGCTTCACGGCCATTTTTGGTATTCTAGCTAAAGCCGAAAATATCGATCAGGCTTTAAAAGATGGACCGCAAAATGTGGAACGAACTACTGAAAATATTGTTCGTTTGATTGTAAAAAAATAAAGATGAGCTAACGCTCATCTTTTTTATTTATCTTCGTCTTCTTTTAACTTCTTAATTAATCCTTCGCATCCCTTATAAATCTCTTGATATGCTGTATCAAAATCATTAGTGTACCAAGGATCATCTACATCATTATATGAACCAGCAAATTCCAATATCTTATGCTCTTTTCTTTGAGCATCCCCACCGGTAATGCGATTCATATCAGCGAAGTTTTCTTCATCCATACAAATTAAATATTCATATTGGTCATAATCTTTAGATGTCATTTGACTTGCACGATGTCCGCGATCATAAGGCATTCTATTCTTTTCAAGTTCTCGTTGAGCACGAGGATCAATTCCCATGCCTAATGCATCTTGAGTCGTAGCCTTGGATTCTGCAACATACTTATCTTCCAAGCCATTTTGCTTAATTAGATATTGCATAATTGCTTCTGCCATAGGTGAGCGACAAATATTACCATGACAAACAAAGAGAATTTTTTTCATTTCTTATCCTTCACTTCTTTCGTTAATTTTAAAAGAATTGGCCATAATACTGTAGTTGCTAGACCAACTATTAAACCAATCCATACGCCTTGAGATAGTGTTACGTTAATTCCGCTGTATACATTAGTCTGCAAGACATTAGTAATATCATTTGCGGCAATCCATAAAGCCATAAATGAACCAACCGATGCAATTGCTAGCGGAACCGACGCTGATGCTCGGCCAAAAATTATCAAAATTGCGGCCAATAGGAACAATAAAGCAACCGCAAAGATCGAGTACTCATAAATAGAGATCGCATGGTAAACCTGATCAGATTTTTCCTTTAGCTTATGGTTGATCTGCTTAACCATATATTCATTAATAATTTCTTCTAGCCTAGTTTTACTAGATAAATTAAGATCTTTAGGCGTTAATTTACCTTTATCATTATATTTTTCGCATACCTGATATAAATCCGCATAAGACATTTCTATCTTGTACTTTTTAGGCAATTGCTTTAATAGAGTTTGCTCTAAACCAGAAGCTTCTAAAAATCTAACCCCTTCTTTTAAATTGGGATTATCTGAATCAGAAACAACTCGATTAATAACTTCCTTACCCATTGCCTGCGTATCATTAATTTTCAAACTGATTACGCTAGTCAATAACAAGAAAAAAGAAACTGCCGTACAAATTATCATAAGTACACGCAAAATAATCTTTTTCATATTTTTCATCTAATGTTCTTTTCTAAAATTTAAAAAATAAACTTATCAATTGCATAAGCTATACCAGCTTCATCGTTGGTCTTGGTAACAAAATCAGCTTTATCTTTGATTTCATCAATAGCGTTGTCCATTGCAATTTTCTTAAAATCAGTATTTTGGAACATTGACATATCATTGCCTTGGTCGCCAAAAATCATGACTTCATTATCTTTAATGCCTAATTTTTGTGCTAATTGATGAATTCCTTTCCCCTTTGAAGCTTCAAGCTTATTTATTTCTAAAATCATCGGATCACTACGCGCAACATTATAAACTTTTAGCCACTCAGGAATATTCTTTTCCAAGCGATCTAATTTATCTTTAGGGCCAGTATATTCAGTCTTAATAAATTGAAAATCAGCTGGTACTTCATCAAAATCCTTAACTACAAAAGGTGTTCCACTAACAGCAGACATTGCTGCCATTCTAACGGATAATCTTCTATCTAGAGTCCAATAATCATGTTCCTTCATAAAATGAAGATTAATTCCTGGATTCTGCTTCTGCAACTGAATAAATTTTCTAAACTCATCATAATTAAATTGATGACTAATCAAGACATTACCAGAAATAGATTGAACTAAACCACCGTTATAAAGTACCGCATAGTTCTCATCACCAGTAATTCCTAATTCTTCCATATAAGGAATAACTCCAGGTAAAGGTCTGCCGGATGCTGGTACAATTTTTATTCCAGCTTCATCTGCTTTCTTTAAGGCTCTTTTAGTTTCTTCGCCAATCTGATTATCTGATTGTAAAAGAGTACCGTCCATGTCGACTGCAATTAATTTAATCATTTTTTATTCCTACAAAACAAACTTCTTAACGGCCTTGGCAATACCATTATGATCATTATCGTCAGTTACATAATCGGCTCTTTCTTTAATATCACTGATTGCATTGCCCATTGCAATTTTCTTAAAGTTAGGATTTTCAAACATTGATAAATCGTTACCTTGATCACCGAAGACCATCACATCTTTTTGATTAACTTTAAGACGTGATGCTAAATCCATCAAGGCATTACCCTTTGAAGCACCTAAGCCATTCAACTCAATAATGCTATCAAAACTACGTACGATATCATAAGAATCAAATGCCCATGATGGGAAACTGTTCCACAACTTATCAACTTGGTCGTCACCTTCAACAGAAGTGAAACCTACTTTATTAAAAGTAAAATCTTGCGGAATATCCTTACGATCTCTAACCTTGATTATGTTGTTAGTCAAAGCTGCATTAATTTGCATTTGAACAGATAGATCATGGTCGCAGGTTAAGAAGTACTTAGTAGTTTCAAAATGAACATCAACATGACTTAAACGTTGGAAACGAAGCATATTATTAAAATCTTGATAGTTAAGTTCCTGACTCATCAATACACGACCAGCAAGACTTTGAACTACTGCACCATTAAACACGATCGCATATTGATCATCACCAGATAAACCTAATTGTCGTGTAAATGGCAAAGTACCTGAAAGTGGTCTACCAGTTGCCAAAACAACCTTTATGCCATTTTCAGCTGCAACACGCAAAACTCGTGCCGTTTCAGGCAGAATAACATTACCACTCGATAATAAAGTTCCGTCCAAATCAACTGCAATTATTTTTATTGCCATTTTTATTCCCCCTCAACCTTTAAAATCGTACATATTTAATTATACAAAAAGCCGTGAGCTAACTCACGACTTTTTGTTTATAGGTATTTTTGTTTAATTATTTGTTACCCATTTCTTTTTCAACAACCTTAACGATACGGTTTACGTATTCGTCAGTTTCTTCTTGAGTTGGGCCTTCTGCCATAACTCTAAGAAGGGCTTGAGTACCTGAAGGACGAACAAGTACACGACCGTTGCCGTCCATGTCCTTTTCTACTTCAGCGATTACATCAAGGATTGGTTGGTGTTCCTTCCAGCTATTCTTATCTGCTACTGGAACGTTAACCAAGCATTGTGGGTAGTCCTTGAAGTCCTTCAAAAGTTCGCTCAATGCCTTGCCAGTCTTCTTCATAACTAACATCAAGTGAAGACCAGTAAGCATACCGTCACCAGTGTTGTGGTAGTCGCTCATAATAACGTGGCCTGATTGTTCACCACCAAGGTTATAGCCGTGTGCACGCATTTTTTCTGAAACGTAACGGTCACCAACTTGGGTACGAACATTCTTAAGGCCTTCTTTTTCCAAAGCCTTAGTGAAACCAAGGTTGCTCATTACAGTAGTAACAATAGTGTCCTTCTTAAGACGACCGTGTTCAGCTAAGTATGAACCAATTACGTACATAATGTGGTCACCGTCAACTTCGTTACCGTTTTCGTCAACAGCGATACAACGGTCAGCGTCACCGTCAAATGCTAAACCAAGTTGAGCACCTTGCTTAACAACTTCTTTTTGCAAGTTTTCAGTGTGAGTAGCACCACAGTGGTCGTTAATGTTTAAGCCATTTGGATGGGTGTAAATAGTAGTAAAGTCAACGCCACAGTCAGCAAACAATCTTGAAATAAGAGCACTTGAAGCACCGTTGGCACCGTCAATAACAACCTTAATGCCACCTAAATCTTCTGGAATGGTGTTTTCGATAAATTGTAAGTACTTAGCGCTACCTTCGTGGAAGTCAGTAACAGTACCCAAACCTTCTGCAGATGGACGAGGAAGCTTGTCTTCCTTAGCATCGATTAATTTTTCGATTTCGCCTTCCATTTCATCTGAAAGCTTCAAACCATCGCTACCAAAAAACTTGATACCGTTGTCTTCTACTGGGTTGTGAGAAGCAGAAATTTGTACACCTGCATCTGCACCTTGTGCACGAACTAAGTATGAAAGACCTGGGGTAGTAATTACGCCAACTTCAAGAACTTCAATACCAACTGAAAGAAGACCTGAAATAAGTGCGTATTCAAGCATTTGACCAGAAATACGAGTATCACGAGAAACTAATACTTTAGCTTGTTCGCCATCTTTTTTATTCTTGGTTAAAACATAACCACCGTCACGACCTAATTTAAAGGCCATTTCTGGAGTTAAGCCTTGATTTGCTACGCCACGAACACCATCAGTTCCAAAATATTTTAACATCTAATAAACAACCTTTCTTGCTATCTTATTAATTGCTTGCGTCCTTTACCTTAATGGAAATTTGTACTTCCGCAGGATCAGCTCTTGCAACTCCCTTAGGCAATACTAAAGGATAATTCCTTACAGTTGATGAATCAATTCCCTTTAAATCTACATCTACATTTAATTGGTTGATTTTTGCTAAAACAGATTTCTTCCCATATAAAGTTACCTGATCATTTTTAGCTGTCACTGAATAAACCTTATTATTCTTTTCATTCTTCGGTCTTAAATTCAACTTAACAGTTTTCTTTGATAGTGAAACAGGAAGTCTTACATTTGCAGTTGAAGGAGTAATAACGGCATTCAATTGCCTACCCTTACTATCTTCAGCTACCAGAATCACTTGTCTTTGATAAGAGTGATTAATACCATTAGGGAGCGGAAGCTTAGCAACAATTTGATCAATCTGGTTTACTTCGCCCTTAGCACCTGTTACTTCAACTTTTTGTGGGTCAACTGTGGCTGTTCCAACATTATATCCATTTGCAACAGCATTTTTATTATACTCTATTTGAACAGGCATGGTACGGGATTTTCTTCGTTCAATATCCACGTTAACCGTTGCCGGATTAATCGTATATGATAACTGACTATTAAGTCCAGTAACTTGAACTCGGACGGTCTGCTTACCTATTTTTTTATGAGTCAAATCAATATAAGCTCTGAAACTCTGAGTATTAACCGTTGAGGTAACCAATGCATTTGATCCTTCCAAAGTGATCTTCACCTTTTCTGGATAGCCAACAACATAAAACTTGTCAGTATCGATTGAAACCTGCAAAGGTACGCTGATTGTTTGAGTTTCATTAGCAGTCTGCTTTGTTTTTCTAGACTCGCCCTGTGTCACAAAACCAGTTTGAGTTGAATCAATGTAAATTACTAATAAAATTGCAAATAACAGTGAGACCACTTTAATAAACCAACGTTTATTCCAAAAATCTTTCATCGGTCTGCACCCCATTTCCAAACTTTATTAATTACACGCTTATACCAAGGAATTTTCTTTTCTTCTTTAGGAACCAATTGAGCATTGAGATATTTCAAATATTCATCTCGTGAAAGGTCCAAAAGGAAACGTCCATTCTTAGTAATTGTTACACCACCGGTTTCTTCGGAAACAACAATGGTAACTGCATCCGTTACTTCGGAAATTCCGACCGCAGCCCTGTGTCTTGTCCCTAGTCGCTTAGGAATCATGCTGTTATCGGACAGAGGCAAATAAGCAGCGGCTACAGCGATGCGATTATTATTGATAATTACCGCACCATCGTGTAAAGGAGTGTTTGGAATGAAAATATTGATTAATAATTCTCCAGTAATATCTGCATCCAGCTTGATACCAGTTTCAATATAATCATCCAATCCCGTATCCTGTTGAATCGTGATCAAAGCACCGATTCGTCTTTTTGACATGTATTGAATGGCCTTATCCAATTCTTTTACCATCTTTACTGATTGATCATGTGGACTTTCACCGCGTCCGTTAAAGATTGGGGTTCGACCTAAACGCTCCAGCCCTCTACGGATTTCAGGCTGAAAGATTACAATAATTCCGATTACTGCCCACGAAACAATTTGATCAACGATATAGGTTACGGCATGCAATTGAAGCAGGCCAGCAACAATTCTAACGATGAAGATAAAGACAATACCTTTTGCTAGCTGAACTGCTTTAGTACCACGAATCATCATAATCAAGCGGTAAACTAAATACCAAATGATTAAGACATCTAAGGCTATTGATAAATTGTTCCAGGTAAATAGATTAGAAACATCAAAATGCATTGAAAACTCCTTTCTTCTTTAATTATAACGAACCTCTTTTATCGTGCATACATTTTAAATTCCAAAAATAAATCATTATATTCTTGTGTCTTTTTTGGACCTAAATCTTTAAAGACTTGTAAATGCCGTAAAGTGGTTTGATCAGGATAAAATTGACGATCTTCTCTAATATATTTAGGCAACAACTTTTGTGCAGCTACATTTGGTGTGGCATAGCCAACATATCGTGCATTTTGTGCTGCATTTTTAGGTTCTAGCATGAAGTTAATAAACTCGAATGCTGCTTTCTTATTTTTAGCAGTTTTAGGTACAACAAAGTTATCAAACCACAAGTTTGAGCCTTCCTTTGGCACTACATAGTGCAAATGAGAATTACTTTCCATCATTTCGTATGCTTCACCTGACCAGGTAACGCCAATAGCTGCTTCATTTTGAATCATATACATTCTCATTTCATCTGAGATAATCGCCTTAATATTTGGACCGAGACCATCTAATTTAGTTTGCGCTAAATGCAATTTCATGCTGCTGGTCGTGTTCATTGAATAACCTAATGATACTAATGACATCCCCATTGCATCCCTAGCCGAATCAACTAACAAGATTTGATGATGATATTTCTTTGACCAAAGGTCATTCCAGTTTTTAATTGCGCCTTTTTTAACAAATTTATCGTTATAGACGATGCCCAATGTCCCCCAGAAATAAGGAACTGAGTAATCATTTTCCGCATCAAATGACTTATGCAAAAAACTCTTGCCAATATATTTCATATTAGGGATTTTTTGCTTATTCAATCGATCAAGCAAATGTGCCTTACGCATTTTGGTAACCATATATTCAGACGGAATAGTTAAATCATATGCAGTGCCACCCTGCTTGATCTTGGTATACATAGCTTCGTTTGAATCAAACGTTTCATAAACTACGTGATAGCCTGATTGCTTTTCAAATTTTTTAATCAACTTAGGATCTAGATAATCACCCCAGTTATAAATGATCAAGCTTTGTTTCTTACCCTCAGCAGTTGGTTTTTCTAGATGGTTAGCAAGTCCAGCAAGACCTAAACAAACTAAGAGAATTGAAATGATTGCAATGAAAATCTTTTTCATTTAACCAATCCTCCTATCACTCTATGATTCTTGCGTCTGCTTTTTTTAGTAGTAATGAAATAATAAATTCCTACCAGTATCAATACGAATAAAAACATCACCGTACTTAAAGCGTTAATTTCCAAATCGATCCCTTGACGTGCTCTTGAATAAATTTCTACAGACAAAGTTGAAAAACCATTACCAGTAACAAAGAATGTTACGGCAAAGTCATCTAGCGAATATGTCAATGCCATAAACATACCTGAGAAAATCCCTGGCATAATTGCTGGAATCAACACATTGCTAAATACTTGCCATGAATTGGCGCCTAGGTCACGTGCAGCATCAATTAAAGACATATCCATTTCATTAAGTCGCGGTAAAACCATTAAAACCACGATTGGAATTGAGAAAGCGATATGGCTAAGTAAAACTGAGCCAAAGTTTAAACCAATACCTAATGCAGTAAAGAAGATCAAAAAACTAGCACCAATGATTACATCTGGCGATACCATCAATACATTATTCAAAGCTAAAGTAGTTTTCTTATGCGATTCTTTTTTCATACCGCTAATTGCAATAGCACCAAAAGTACCAATAATAGTTGCAATTAAACTAGAAAGAAGTGCAAGCAAAATTGTTTCTAAAAAGATGGCTAGTAAACGATTGTCTTGGAACAGTGTTTGATAATGAGCAAAAGTGAAATGCTCAAACTTGTTCATATTCTTTCCGCTAGAAAAAGAAAAGTAAATCAAGTAAAAAATAGGAACATAAAGCAAGACAAGCGTTAAAGACAAGTAGACTCTAGCAATTAAATGTCTGTTTCTCATAAGTCAACCTTCTTTCTTCTAGCTTTTCTGCTGGTAATCAGCATTACAATTACCATTAACACTATCAAAATTACGCCGATTGTGGCACCCATGTTCCAGTTCATCGTGGTCATAAAGTACTCTTCAATTGCCGTACCTAAAGTAATAACACGGTTACCACCAATCAATCTAGTCAACATGAATAGTGACAACGATGGAATAAAGATCGCCTGTACGCCGCTTTCTACGCCCGGACGAGATAATGGCCATAGCACATATCTAAATGTTTGCCAGCGACTTGCACCCAAATCTTCTGAAGCTTGAATAACTGCAGGATTGATTTCTTTAATGGCATTAAAAATTGGCAAAATCATAAACGGAATTTCAATATAAGTTGCTACAAAGATAAAGGCAAAATCCGTAAACAAAATATTTACAGGTCCAATTCCAAATAAATGCAAGAATTGGTTAACTAAACCGTTATTACCTAAAATTCCAATAAAAGCATAGGCTTTAAGAAGCAAATTAATCCAAGTCGGCAAAATAATCAAAAGTAGCCACAGCTGCTGATTTTTCATTTTAGTCAAAAAGTATGCCGCAGGATAGGATATTACCAAAGTAAGCAGAGTGATCAGCATAGCATACCAAAATGAATTGATCATCATGCGCAGAAAGGTACCATTTCTAAAAAAGACTACATAATTATTTAAAGTAAAACTTCGATTACTATCAGTAAATGAATACCATAGAATCAATAGAATCGGCAGAATTACGAATAGAAAAATCCATAATAGATAAGGAATTAAAAATAAAGCTTTTCTAGTCCTCATTTTCATCCCCCTCATACTTCTCAATTCTGGCGTCGAAATCTTCTTGACTTTCATTAAGCCGCATTACGTGGATATCTTCCGGGTCGAAGAATAAACCTATTCTCTGCCCCAGCTTTACGCCATTAGTTGAATGAATCAGCCATTCATTTTCATTGGCATCAATTGCCTTAATTTCGAAGTGGTCACCTAGGAATAATTGCGTCTGTGCTGTAACAACAAGCTTACCCTTCTCTGGATCAACAATATCTAAATCTTCTGGTCGAATTACCACTTCCACCTTTTCGTTAGGTTTAATCCCACCATCAGCACATTTGAATTTATTATTAGCAAATTCTACCTCGTAGTCCTTGATCATACGACCAGGCAAAATATTAGAGTCGCCAATAAAGCGAGCAACAAAATCATTAACTGGCTCATCATAAATGGCTACTGGACTACCACTTTGTTGAATCTTGCCATCGTTTAAAACGAAAATTTCGTCACTCATTGAAAGAGCTTCTTCTTGATCGTGCGTAACAAAGATAAAAGTGATTCCCAACTTCTTTTGAATTGCTCTTAATTCAAACTGCATGTCCTTACGCAATCTTTTATCCAAGGCAGACAATGATTCATCAAGCAAAAGAACTTTAGGTTCATTAACTATTGCCCGAGCAATAGCTACACGCTGTTGCTGACCACCACTAAGCTCAGAGATTTCACGATTGGCGTAACCATCCAGTCGTACCATGTGCAAGGCATCCTTCACTGCTGGCTTAATCTCATTCATTGGCTTCTTTTTGATTTTCAAACCAAATGCCACGTTTTCAAAAACGTTCAAATGTGGAAAGAGCGCATAATTCTGGAAAACTGTGTTAATGTGTCTTTTTGCTGCATCTAGGTCAGTAATATCTTTTCCATCAAAATAGACTTTTCCTTCAGTAGGTTGACTAAAGCCAGCTATAATACGCAAAATTGTAGACTTGCCTGAACCACTGGGACCAAGCAATGAATAGAATTTACCTGATTCAATTGTTAGATTTATATCCTTAAGTGCAACAAAACCATCATCATATTGTTTGGTAATATGCTTTAACTTAATAATATCCATATCCATTTCCATCCCCATAAAAAATAGCCACAAGCTTTGCAGCCTGTAGCTTGTCTCGTTATCTATTCTATTTTTCCTTACCGATAATTCGAACCTCGGTATGTAAGTCTATATCAAACTTTTCTTTAATCGTCTTTTGAATAAGATGAATTAAATTAAGGTAATCAGTTGCGGTAGCGCCACCCTTATTCACAATAAATCCGGCATGCTTAGTTGAGTCTTGCGCACCACCAATTTGTTTACCTTGCAGTCCCGCTTTAATAATCATTGGACCTACGAAGTGTCCTGTTGGACGCTTAAATACGCTACCACATGAAGGATATTCGAGTGGCTGCTTATATTGACGCAAGGCATTCAAATAATGCATGTGGTCCAAGATCTCGAGCTTGTCGCCTGGCTTCAAACTAAAGGTTGCACTTAAAACGATATCGCCATTATCTTGCACCAATGAATGACGATATGAAAATTCCATTTCCTTATTAGAGTATGTCTTTAATTCGCCATCGCGCGTTAAAACCTTAACGCTCTCTACAACTTCTTGCATTTCACCGCCATAGGCACCAGCATTCATGAACACACCGCCGCCAATGCTGCCGGGAATTCCTGCCGCAAATTCCATGCCACTTAAACCATGATGAGCTGCTGTAAATGCTGTATCGATAATTCTTGCACCAGCATCAACAGTTACCTTATTACCTTTTACTTCAATCTTTTTTAAGTCAGTTAAAATTATAACTAAGCCATCAATTCCGCCATCGCGAATGATTAAATTCGAGGCATTACCAATAATTGTTAATGGAATTTTATTTTCACGAGTAACTTTTACTAATTTTTCCACTTCTTCAGTACTTTTAGGAAAGGCTAAATATTCAGCCGCACCACCAGTTTGGGTAAAAGTATATCTACTTAATGGAATTTGCTCTTTAATATCAATTCCTTGCTCTTTTAAATCAAGTAATTCCACAATTTTGCCTCCTAGTTTTGTTTCTTGTTTTATTTTACCGCATAAAAGGCCTAGCTTCATCATTAAAAATGTTATACTTTTTCAAAAGGAGAATCTTATGAACTTTATTGCAATGGACTTCGAAACAGCTAACCATTATCCTGAAAGTGCCTGCTCACTCGCCTTAGTTATGGTTAGAAATTCTAAAATCGTTGACCGTTTTTACACGGTAATTAATCCACAAATGCCGTTTGATGCACGTAACATTCAAGTACACCAAATTACAGCGGAGGATGTTAAAAATGCCCCAACTATGGCTGAAGTTTGGCCTAAAATCAAAGGACTATATCAACGGCATGCTCGTGGCAGCTCACAATGCTAGATTTGATACTAATGTCATGAGCCAAAGTTTGGCTCGCTATAATATTTCTGAGCCGCATTATTTAGTAATCGATACTTTGGCAACTAGCAAAAGATTTGAACCGGAATTACCTAACCATAAATTAGATACGGTATCTGACGCACTTGATGTTGAATTATGGCATCACCATAACGCTCTAAGTGACAGCGAAGCCTGTGCAGGTATTTTGATTAATCAAGAAAAGCAATTCGGCGATGAAGCTATCAAGAATTTAATTTATCAAATTTAAAAAGAAGCATTTCATGATTATAAAAATACGATTTATGATGATAAAACTGGATTACTTGATCCTAAAGTTAAAACAAGGCTAGATCCTAATCATCTTTATAGTGAAAAGAATATTGAACATCCCGTTACGTTAGACAACCTGGACTTCAAGTCTATGCTTGGTGGCTATCCTGAAATTAAAACTGATAATTTAAGAGTTGCAGAAAATGATATTTTAATTCCATTAGATAATCATGCTATTCCTGCTCGAATTTACACACCTGAAAGAACTAATGGCAAATGTCTAATTTTTGTTCATGGCGGGGGCTTTTATGCTGGAACACTTGATAGTTTCAATCCTCGATGTAGATATTTAGCAGATGCAGGTGACTTTATCATTGTTTCATGAGCATATCGGTTAGCTCCAGAAATTCCATTTCCAGGTGCCTATCTTGAGATTAAAAATTCGATTGATTGGATTATGGCTCACCAAAATAAAATTGGTTTTAATGATACACAAATTTATATGATCGGCGATAGTGCTGGTGGTGAGCTTTACGTTGCCTGCGGTTTAACAGGCAACAAGCATCAAACTCGGCATCTTTTTCCAATGTATGCAGCTATAGATATTACTGACACTAGCAAGACAATTTATCATTGGCAATATTCTGATTATGACATGGATCCCACCGATGAACCTTTTATTCGCGCTCGTCTAAACAAGTTTATTTATGTTAATAATGTCATTCGTTTGCTTTATCCTGGAATTGAGAATATCGAAAATCCTTTAATCAGTCCTGTTTATTCGCATGACTTTAGCAAATTTCCAGATATTACTATTATCGAAGCAGAATTTGACTATTATTTACAAAGTTATAAATACTTTGTCCAAAAATTACGTCAGGCCGGTAAAAATGTAGAAGAAGTCTTCTACAAAGGAATGGGCCACGGTTTTCTTGATAGTTCAGGTTCATGTAATCAAAGTGAGGATTTATTACAATTAATCGCAAGCGAAATAAATAATAACTAATTTATTACACAAAAAGATCTTGAACAAGTAACACTAATACTTATTCAAGACCTTTTTTAGCAATCCTATTATCTATTATATTCTACTAATGCGTCTTTAACCCATTCTTTGTTACGCTTACCATGGGCATTGAATTCAACCACACGCTTGGTTGAGTCCCAACTATCATCAACTCTGGTAATCGTCAATTGCAAATATTCATCTGGCAAATCATTCATTACCAATTGTGGCCATTCAATGACTACCAAGCCAGGTTCTGCTAAGTAACCTTCCAAATCGATTGAAGATAAATCATCATTTTCCAAACGGTAAAAGTCCATATGAAAAAGCGGCATCTCAGCTTCACGGTATTCACGGACAATGGTAAAAGTTGGGCTTTTTACTGGGCGATGAATCCCAAGCTCACGTCCCAATCCTTGAGTCATAGTAGTTTTACCAGCTCCTAAATCACCATTTAGCAATAACAAATCATGTGGTTTAGCAGTTTTAGCCAAAGAAGCACCTAATTTTTGCATATCCTCAGCAGAATTAATCTCTAATTTTGTCATTAATTTTCATCCTTTGCTAGAGCTTGAGCTGCGGTAACAATTGCCAAGTCATAAATATCTTGTTCACTGCAGCCACGAGACAAGTCATTTACTGGAGCAGCAAGTCCTTGTAAAATTGGGCCAACAGCAGTAAAGCCACCAAGACGTTGAACCATCTTATAGGCAATGTTACCTGATTGAAGTTCTGGGAAAACAAAGACATTAGCATGACCAGCAACCTTTGAACCCGGAGCCTTCTTTTCACCAACAGTAGGAACAAATGCGGCATCAAATTGTAATTCACCATCACCAGGGATTTCTGGGTGATCTTTTTGGAACATGGCAGCTGCATCATGAACTTTATCTACCATTGGGCCTTCGGCAGAACCTTTAGTTGAAAAGCTTAAAAAGGCAACCTTAGGATCAATATCTGCCATCTTAGCGGTCAATGCTGATTGATAGCCAATTTCAGCTAAAGTTTCTTCATCAGGATTGATATTAATTGCACAGTCAGCAAAGATATATCTTTCATCGCCTTTTTCCATAACGAAGGCTCCTGATACTCTGTGCATCCCCTTAGCAGCGTGAATAAGCTGTAAAGCAGGTAAAACAGTGTTGGCAGTTGAATGAGCCGCACCTGATACCATCCCATCAGCTAGGCCCATTTTTACCAGCATAGTGCCAAAGTAATTGCCTTTTGCCAACTTGGCTTTAGCTTCAGCAATGCTGGTATCCTTTCTTCTAGCCTTAACAAAAGCTTCAGCCATTTCGTCTAAATCAGCGTAATTGTTTTGATCATAAATCTTTACGCCTTCAATATCTAAATTGTTGTCTGCAGCTAACTTTTCAACATCTTCTTTTTTACCAATTAAAATTGGTTCGATAATGCCATCTTTATTCAAATTTGATACTGCAGTTAAAACTCTAAGATCGTCACTTTCTGGAAAAACGATTCTCTTTTTTTCTGGTGCTGCTTCAACTTGTTTTTTAAATAATGAAAATACGCTCATTTTAATACCTCTTTTATGCTATGTCTGATTTACTTACAGTTTTTGGCAATTGCCAATCAATCGGTGTCTCACCAAATTTAATTAATGCCGCATTACAACGTGAAAATGGTCTTGAGCCAAAGAATCCACGATCAGCCGAAAATGGACTTGGATGAGATGATTTTATAATAAAGTTCTTACTTTGATCAATTAATGGGATTTTGTTTTGCGCAAATCTGCCCCATAAGATGAAAACCACCTTGCCACGTTCACTTAACGCCTTAATTGCCGTATCTGTAACATCTTCCCAGCCTTTACCTTGATGGCCATTTGCGTGTCCATATGGTACGGTCAAAACGGCATTCAAAAGTAATACGCCTTGATCTGCCCATTTTTTCAAATAACCATGGTTAACTGGCTGTGCACCAACATCATCATAAAGTTCTTTATAGATATTTTTAAGTGATGGCGGAAGTGGTGTGCCTGGCATGACAGAAAAACTCATCCCATTTGCCTGCCCAGGATTGTGATATGGATCTTGTCCCAAAATTACTACCTTCGTCTTAGCGAATGGAGTTAATTTAAAGGCAGTAAATATATGGTACATGTCAGGATAAATTTGCTTAGTCGAGTATTCTTCTTTTAGGAAGTTGTGAAGTTCGTGATATTTCTCACTTGCAAAGACCGGATCTAATACTTGATCCCAGTCATTGCCAATTAATTCTTTAGCCAAGTCTTACACCCTCTTTTCTAATCCTCTTTATGGTATCATTAATTTAACAGTAATTGGGAGGAAATTTATGATCAAATTAGTTGCTTGCGATTTAGATGGCACTCTTTTTAATTCAAACATGACAGTTTCAGATACAAATACTCAAGCTGTGAAAAATGCACAAAATAATGGAATTGAGTTTTTAATTGCAACTGGTCGTGCACCACGTGAGTCTTGTTCCATTTTAAAAGATGCAGATTTAAATACCGGTTTTATTAACCTAAATGGAGCCCTTGTATTTAACGAAGAAGGCAAATTAATTGTAAAGCATAGCATACCTACTAACAAAGCCATTCAAACCGTTAACCTCCTTCATGACGCTGGATTTTATTTTGAAATTGTTACTGAAAAACAAGTCTACAGTGAAAATTTAGAGCAACGAATTACAAATGTAGCACACTTAATGGTTGATTTAAATCCTCTACTCGACTTTCGCCAAGCCGTCGCAATTTCTGCCAGCAACAAAACAATCACGAACATGAAACAAGTCCCTAGCTTTACGAAATTGTTATCTGATCCCAAAATTGAGGTAATGAAATTTATTGCCTTTGATTCACGTGGACATGAGGCATTTGCTGACGTAAAAGAAGAGATTGCCAAATTAGGTGATTTAGTAGTTACTTCTAGTTCATCTTCAAACATTGAAATTAACGCTGTTAAGGCTCAAAAAGGACTTGCCCTATTAGATTATGCTAAATTAAAGAATATAAAGCAGAACGAAATTGCTGCTATTGGTGACAATTTAAACGACGAAAGTATGATTCGTGCGGCAGGAGTCGGCGTAGCAATGGGCAACGCGATTCCTTTAATTAAAGATATCGCTCAAGTTACTACTAAGAATAATAATGAAGATGGAGTTGCCTATATTCTTAATCAATTTGTCAAAGAAAATCAACAAAAATAGAGGTAAAAAATATGTTGTTTTGGTTAGAGCTTAATCAAGAAAAGGATTATGGTCAAATACCTGTCATTGCCGAAAATGGGCAGGTTAAATACTTTATTCATGGCAACCTAGACAATCCAAATCATACCCTTTATTTAAACGATATAAATAATAAGGAAGTGGGCCGTCTTTTTTCTGACGGTGCTGGTCTGATAGCTTCTTTTACCATTGATGTGGTAAATCATTCTCTTGTTGGTGTAAAAAAATTAAATACACCTAGTACCAATATCTTTTATCTCACACAACTTAACTACATTGTGACTGGGAGTATCAAACATGGTACCTACACCTTTAGATCTGGTATCAAAAAGGTAGCCAATGTTAAAACCATGATGGGTGATAAAGGTGTTGTATTGACGTGCGAAATTAATAAGCCAGAGGATGTTCCCTTTATCCTCTTAACCTCTATTTTATTTACTCAATGGCATGTCACGCCACTTAAACTTCCAACCTTCCCACCAATTAATCAAAAGTTCGAAATTAATCCTAATTAACACAAAAAAGCAGTTATGAAAATTTTTCATAACTGCTTCTCTAGAAAGTGATATAGATATAGATGTATCTTCTGCTATAAAGTTTGTATTTATTAAGTAATAAGGAATTATTAGGCAGAGACTGAATATTCGGAAGTTATAATCCGTTTTATCATAACTTCCAACTCTTATTATACTTAGTCTTCATCAAAATACAAGTAGTTAAGCGTTATTATTTATCTATAAAAACGTTTAAATTTCTATATTAATTAACTTTTTCATTATAATAAGTCGTTATTTAAAAGTTCAAAAAAATAGCTTCTGCAATCGCAGAAGCTATTTTCTTTATGATCATTATTAGTCTTGGTAGTTTACCAATTCCAAGAATGATTCAGGCTTAAGTGAAGCACCACCAACTAAGCCACCGTCAATGTCAGGCTTTGACATTAATTCCTTGACGTTAGCTGGCTTTACAGAACCACCGTATTGAATACGAACGTTTTCTGCAGTTTCTTCGTTGTACAAGTCCTTAACAGTTTCACGAATAGTCTTGCACATTTCTTCAGCTTGATCTGATGAAGCAGTCTTGCCAGTACCAATAGCCCAGATTGGTTCATAAGCAATTACAAGTGAAGATACTTGTTCAGCAGTAAGACCATCTAAAGCAGCCTTAATTTGAGCAACTACCCAGTCTTCTTGCTTGTTAGCTTCACGAGTTTCAAGTGATTCACCACAGCAAATAATTGGCTTCAAGCATTAGCAAAGATTGCCTTAGCCTTCTTGTTAATGTCTTCATCAGTTTCGTGGAAGTAGCCACGACGTTCTGAGTGACCAATAATTACGTAGTCCATGCCCATTTCTTTGAGGACCTTAGGTGAAGTTTCACCAGTGTAAGCACCTTCGTCTTCAAAGTAGCAGTTTTCTGCACCGATGTGCAAGTTTGAACCCTTAGCAGCTTTTCTCAAAGCATCAAGGTCAACTGCAGGTGCACAAATAAGTGATTCTACCTTACTTGGATCTGGTAACTTGTCCTTAACTGCGTCAACGAACTCAGTAGTTTGTTCTGGGTTCATGTGTAATTTCCAGTTACCAGCAATAATTGGTGTACGACTCATTAGTCTATTATCTCCTTAACTTAAATTACTTGTCTGAAATACATGCAATACCTGGTAATTCGTTACCTTCAAGGTATTGAAGTGAAGCACCACCACCGGTTGAGATGTGGGTATCTTGTCAGCAACTCCAGACTTCTTAACAGCAGAAGTTGAGTCACCACCACCGATAATAGTAGTAGCATCAGTTAAGTTAGCTAAGGCATCAGCAATTGCGTAAGTACCCTTAGCGAAGTTAGGCATTTCGAAAGCACCCATAGGACCGTTCCAAACAACAGTCTTAGCGTCCTTAAGAATTTCAGTGAACTTTTCAACAGTCTTAGGACCGATGTCAAGACCCATCATGTTGTCAGGAATATCGTCACCAACAACTTCACGTGAGGCATCGTTTGAGAATTCAGTTGCAGCTACGTTGTCAACTGGAAGAACGATCTTGCCGTCAGCTTCTTTCAAAAGTTCCTTAGCAAGTTCAACTCTGTCCTTTTCAAACAATGACTTACCAATCTTGTGGCCTTGAGCTGCTAAGAAGGTGTAAGCCATACCACCACCGATTAAAATGTGGTCTGACTTAGGAATCAAGTTCTTAATAACAGCGATCTTGTCTGAAACCTTAGCACCACCAAGGATAGTTACGAATGGGTGAACTGGGTTTTCAACAGCGTTACCTAAGAATTTGATTTCCTTTTCCATCAAGAAACCAGCAGCAACTGGCTTGCCGTCTTTCTTCATAGCAGTAGCAATACCAACGTTTGAAGCGTGGCTTCTGTGTGCAGTACCAAAGGCGTCGTTTACAAACATGTCGCCAAGGCTTGCCCAGTATTCGCCAAGCTTAGGATCGTTACCTGATTCACGCTTACCAAAGTCATTGTCAATATCTTGGAATCTAGTGTTTTCAAGAACAACAACATCGCCATCTTTCATAGCGTTGATTGCGTCTTCAACTTCTTTACCTTCGTTTGATGGTACAAAAGTTACAGGCTTCTTAAGAAGTTCACTTAAACGTTCAGCAACTGGCTTTAATGATAATTCTTTCTTGTCAGCATCTGACTTTACACGGCCCAAGTGACTCAAAAGAATTGCTTTACCACCGTGTTCGATGATGTACTTAATAGTTGGAAGTGCAGCAACGATACGGTTGTCATCACCAATAACACCATCTTTAATAGGAACATTAAAGTCTACACGCATTAAGACTTTCTTGCCATTAACATCAAGATCGTCAACGATTAATTTAGCCATTATAATCCTCCGATTATTTTGATATTTTTCCTTCAAAAAAAGGCGGAAGGAAGAATCTCCCTCCGCCTTCTCAATTACCACTTAACCTATAATCAGTTAAATTTAATTAATGATTAAAGAGTAGCAAAGTGTAATAAAGTACGAACCATTTGGCAAGTGAATGAGTATTCGTTGTCGTACCAAGCAACAGTCTTAACTAATTGCTTGTCACCTGCAGTAGTTACCATAGTTTGAGTTGGGTCAAAGATTGAACCAGCAGTCATGTTGATAACGTCGCTTGAAACGATGTGGTCACCATTGTATGCAAATGATGGGCTTTCGTACTTCTTCATAGCTTCGTTAACTTCGTCAGCAGTAACCTTCTTCTTCAAGATTGATACCAATTCAGTTTCTGAGCCGTCTGGAACTGGAACACGTTGTGCGTGACCGTTCATCTTACCGTTCAAGTCAGGCAATACCAAACCGATAGCCTTTGCTGAACCAGTAGTATGAGGAATAATGTTTTCAGCAGCAGCACGAGCGTCTTGTTCCTTACCACTACGTGCAGGACCATCCAAAGTCATTTGAGTACCAGTGTATGCGTGGATGGTAGTCATAGTAGCAACTTCGATACCGAATTCCTTGTCCAAAGCGTTAGCCATTGGTGCAAGTGAGTTAGTAGTACATGAAGCAGCTGAAACGATCTTGTCGTCAGCAGTCAAAGTGTTTTCGTTTACTGAGTAAACGATAGTCTTCAAGTCGTTACCTGCTGGAGCTGAGATCAATACACGCTTAGCACCTGCGTCAAGGTGAGCTTGTGACTTAGCCTTGCTAGTGTAGAAACCAGTACATTCAAGAACAAAGTCAACACCGTCATTCTTAACCCAAGGAATGTTTTGTGCTTGTGGTTCAGCGTAAACACGGTACTTCTTACCGTCAACTACGATTGAGTCATCAGTTGATGAAACTTCGTGGTTGAAAGTACCATGAGTAGTGTCGTACTTAAGCAAGTAAGCAAGCATTGCTGGAGTAGTCAAGTCGTTAATAGCAACAACTTCGATGTCCTTAGTCTTTTCGCCAAGGTCCATAATACGACGGAATGCTAAACGACCAATACGGCCGAAACCGTTAATACCAATTTTAACTGTCATAACCTAAAGTCCTCCTTAAGAACTATAAACAACATTTATTTTAAACGGGATTTTTATTTCCCCTTTAAAATCATATTTGAGGCACCTTCATCAGTAATTAACCAGGTTTGATGTGGTGCATTAGGCATATAAGCTTTGATTGCTTCAGCCTTGCGACTACCGCAAGCAAAGGCAAATATGTGGGGTATTTTATATAGGTTCTCAAACTGCAATCCAACCTGGGTGATACGGTCAACAACCTTGCCATTTCCATCGAAGAAACACCCGAAACATTCGGTGACGGCCTTTTTTTCACGAAGTCTAGAGAGCTTAATTGAATCATAGCCTCTACGCTGTGCCATTTCTTGGGCTAACCCAATACCATGAATCACAGCATCACTTTGTGAAATATCTTGCAGGACATCTGCAATCGAGGATTCACGTATAAGCGATTTATACGCATCTGCTGAAACTTGCTCAGGCAAATATAAAGTCTTATAAGTACCTGAAGTCTTAGCAGCCATCTCTTGAACGATTGTATTACTTTGCGTTTCAACATTCTCGCCCAAGGCTCCGCGACCTGGAACAAATTCCAGTTGACGGTTATTAGCTAAATCTGGAGATAAATACTTCGCAGATTTTGCTAAAGCCGCTCCACCTAGAATTGTAACTATTGAATGTCCTAAAGGCAAGAGTAAATTCAAAGCTGAACTTAACTTCTCACCCATCTCTTCATACACACGATCTTGTAGATCAGCGTTACCAGGGACAATCAGAGTTCTATCAATTCCTAATTTCTTAGCAAGAGCTACCTCTGTCTCTCCGGCATTAAAGAGACGGTCAATCAATGGTCCTGCATCTTTTAATGTTTTCTCGCCCTTTTCAGTTAAAAACATTCCGAAACTTTTAGTTTCAATTAAACCTAACTGACTTAAATACTCAGTTTCAGTTCTAATGTTTCTTTCCGAAAGTCCTAAATGCTGAGCCACACTACGACGACCTATTGGTGCATGTAGTGCAATCTGCTCAAGGACAAGATACCTTTGTCGAAGAATCTTTAAGACGTCGGGAACGAGCGCTTCGAGCAAAGAAAAGTCCGAATCCATCGTTCCCTCCTTTCCCTGGGACGAATAGTGACCACTCCTGCGTCGTTTTATGTCCCAGAATACTTAAAAATATAAGAGAAACGTACATCCAACATTCATACATTTCCCAATCGACACTGTTAGTATAACAATGTATTTTTCGTAATTCAAGAAAAAGATGTGCGAATTTAAAAATATTACAAGCCAAGTGAAATCATTTTTATTTGCTATCTTTTTTTGTTATACTAATAGAGTTATACGGGTCCTTAGTGTAATGGATCGCACGTAAGATTCCGGTTCTTAAAATCTGGGTTCAACTCCCAGGGGACCCATCTATAGAATAAAAAGCGATGAACTATTTTAGTAGTTCATCGCTTTTTGTTTAACTTTTTAGGCAAAAAGATAAAAATATATAAGATTATTTTATTTTTTACATTAAAAAACAAAATTTATAAACCCACTCTTAGAAAGGCTATACACATAAAATCAAGGCGTTAAATTCTTATGAGAGTAGCATTAACATTAAATTTTTGAAAACGCTATTGTTATATAATTAGAAAGTTCACATAAATATTTTAGTACAAATAGGAGATATAGTTTATGGTTGAATCACAAAACAATCCTAAAAAGATGATGTGGACGACCTTGGCAATGATGGCCTTCTCTACTGTATGGGGATTTGGTAACGTTGTTAACGGCTACGTCTACTTTGATGGAACAAAGGTCATCTTCAGTTGGATCGTAATGTTCCTTCTCTACTTTGTTCCTTATGCACTGATGGTTGGTGAACTAGGTGCCACTTTCAAGAATGCTGAAGGTGGGGTTTCATCCTGGGTTAACGCCACAATGGGTGCGAAATGGGCTTACTACGCTGGTTGGACTTACTGGGCCTGCCACGTTGTTTACATTTCAAGTAAAGGTACCGGTGGTTTAAGAGCTATGGCTTGGGGTATTTTTGGTAATACTCATTGGTACGATGGCTTGCCAACTGCTTGGACTCAATTTGCAACTTTAGTTGTATTCTTATTCTTCTGCTGGGTTGCCAGTCGTGGTATTCCAGTATTGAAGAGTTTGGCTACTGTTGCTGGTTCTTCAATGTTCATCATGTCAATTTTGTTCATTATCATGATGTTCGCTGCTCCAGCAATTAACCCACATGCTGGTTTTTACAGCATTAACTTCAACTGGAAGAACTTAATGCCAACATTTAATGTTAAGTACTTTACTTCACTTTCAATTTTGGTATTTGCCGTTGGTGGTTGTGAAAAGATCTCTCCTTATGTAAATAAGGTTAAGGATCCGTCAAAGAACTTCCCTAAGGCAATGATGGCTCTTGCAATCATGGTTATGGTTTCAGCTATCTTGGGTACCTTTGCTATGGCATTAATGTTCGATCCTAAGGTAGTTAACGCTAACCTTAACGAATACATTTCAAACGGTGCTTACATGGCCTTCCAAAAGCTTGGTGAATATTACCATGTGGGTGGTTTATTCATGTACATTTATTCATGGTGTAACGTAATTGGCCAATTCTCAACTTTGGTAATTAGTATCGACGCTCCACTTAGAATGCTTTTAGGTAGTAAAGAAGCTAAAGAATTTATTCCTAAGAGTTTACTTAAGGTTAATAAGCACGGTGCTTACATCAATGGTATCTGGATGGTAGTTGTTTTGTCAGGTGGTTTGATTGCAATTCAAGCACTTGTACCTAACGCTCAAGCTGTTATGGCACAACTTGTTAAGTTAAACTCAACTACAATGCCACTTCGTTATCTTTGGGTATTCGCAGCCTACATTGCTTTAAGAAAGCATCAAGAAAAATTTGAGACTACTTATCAAATGACTAAGTCTCAAGCACTTGCCTATACCGCTGGTATTTGGTGTTTCTTGGTTACTGCTGCATGTTGTCTCTTTGGTATCTATTCACCAGATCCATTCACATTATTCTTGAACATCTTAACTCCAATTATTTTAATTGCATTAGGTTTGATCCTTCCAACAATTAAGAAACATGAAGATGCTAAAGCTTAATTAATAAAGCAAACAAAAATAGCGATGATTAAAATCATCGCTATTTTTTCTATCTAAAATTTTACTTAGTTAATGTTTGACTGCTTTCAAGCAATTCAGCACGTTGAGCTAAGTTAGTGTAAAGTCTGTTGTTTGCTACTGCAATACCTTCAATTTCACGACCAGTGTGGAATTGGTAAGTATCCTTAACTTCACCATTCTTAGCAATCTTAGCAATTACATCGTTAAATGCAATGTAGAAGTTATTGTTCTTAGGATCATAAGTGAAGCCTTGCGTGTAAGTGTTTGAAACAATTCCGCCCTTAGTTGCACCTACAATAGTTGGATACCAGTTGTCACCTTTACGGTTGAATTCCCAGTATTCAGTTTGATCGTCAGCCTTGTTGTAAGTAGTAGTGTACATCTTGTTATCACTTACGATAACACCGTTTTGAAAGTAACGACCCTCTGAATCACTACCATTCCAGCATTTAATAGTCCAGATCTTGTTAATGCACATATCACTCTTACGGATTTGAACCAATTCTGTTGAGAAGTTACTCTTGTATGAAACCTTGTTATTGTTGTTCAATACATAGATATACTTGTCAGTAGAACCCATAGCTTGACCGTGACCAATTGGAATGTAAGGACTTACCTTGATATTCTTAGCATAAGAATTAAACTTCTTTTGTGACATATCAAGTAAGTATTGACCGTTGAAGGCGTTAGTCAAGTTGTTCAAGTTGTAACCTACAATGTGACCATCAGTAATGGTAGTACTACTTAACAAACTAGTGTAAAGCCAACCATTTGACATGGTGATACCTTCAGGAATATGACCAACACGGTTAATGTAGTCATCGTCCTTAATGTCTCTAGCAACACTCAATAAAACTGGTTGGAAGAAACGAGTCTTAAAGGTTAAATTACCACCATCACTTGCATAAGTATGTCTAGACTTATCTGGAGCAAAATCAGTCTTAGTTACATAGTTAGCTGAACTACCATAATAAGTCTTCCAAGATTTCAAGTTACCATCAAATGACTTTGCTGTAACCTTACCTGCGTCAGCAATGCCTTCCTTGGTACTCTTTCTAACAGTTACCTTAACTGTTGCCTTAGCACTACCATAACTGTACTTAACATTGTAAGTACCTGGATCAGTACAGTCGATCATGTCTTCAGATACATCTACATCTTGATTATCGATTACTGTACCCATATTGTTGGTTACATAACTAATTGCATCAGTAGGATCAAAGAGGTAGTGACTATTTCTTACCAAACTTACGGTCTTTGGAACAGCAATTGTATTTCTAGTGAAGTAGTTTTGGTTTACGTAACCAACCTTACGGCCATCTACGTAAATACGCCAATAAGTACCATTATCTCTAGTCTTAATACTTTGATCTGATTGGATATGTGCGTATTGGTAGTCACTAGCATCAGCAATCTTGCCAGAAGGTTTACCACTGCTAATCTTCTTATAAACATTGTAGTGTCTACCACTACCTACTTTAACCATCAAATCGTAAGAATTACTGGTTTGAACTGGTCCCTTTTTACTATCACTAGAGCTAGTTGTATTCTTATCTGTTGTATTGCTTGCTGAGTTAGCGTCAGCAGCATTAACAGGTTTAGCATAGCCCATTAACAAACCTACACTAAGTGCTACAGCTGATGTAGCGGTTAAAATTTTATTTGTATACTTCAAGCCTATCCTCCGATATTACATAATCTTGATTTTACATTGATATTATAATATATAAAATTCTCTCACGAAAATACAATTTCAATACAAGTAAGTCTCATTATTTGACACTTTTATTACGAAGTGATTTAATTAGCACTGTACTTGAATGAGTGCTAATTAAATATAACGAAAAATTTAGGAGGCAAATATATGCTAGTACCTACAGTTATTGAACAAACTGCTCGTGGCGAACGTGCTTACGACATATACTCACGTTTGCTTAAAGACAGAATTATCATGTTGAGTGGTGAAATTAATGACCAAATGGCCAACTCAATCATTGCTCAATTGCTCTTCTTAGATGCTCAAGACAACACTAAGGATATTTCACTTTACATCAACTCTCCTGGTGGTGTGATCACTTCAGGTCTTGCAATTATGGACACCATGAACTTTATTAAGTCAGATGTTTCAACTATTGCAATTGGCATGGCTGCTTCAATGGCTTCCATCCTTTTGACCAGTGGTACTAAAGGTAAGCGTTTCGCACTTCCTAACTCCACTGTCCTTATTCACCAACCATTAGGTGGTGCTCAAGGTCAACAAACTGATATTCAAATTGCAGCTAACGAAATTTTAAAGAGTCGTAAGAAGATTAACCAAATCTTACACGAAACTACCGGTCAACCTTTGGAAAAGATCCAAAAGGATACTGAACGTGATAACTACTTAACTGCAGAAGAAGCTAAGGAATACGGCTTGATTGACGAAATTATGGTCAACAAGAAGAAGTAATCATTAATTGATTACGAAAAAAGATCACTTCGATTGAAGTGATCTTTTTTTATGCTCTTAAATTTTCTGCAATTTCATGTAATTTCTTAAAGCGGTGATTTACCCCTGACTTTGAAATAGGACCATCAGGAATTTGATCGGCTACTTCTTTTAAGGTTAATTCAGGATGAGCCAATCTAAAGCGAGCTAAGACTTGCAATTTTTCAGATAGATCATCCAATCCCTTTTCTGCTTGAATTGTTTGAATGTCTTCTACTTGCTTAGCTGAAGCTGATGCTGTCTTTTTCATATTTGCCGTGTCACAGTTAACTAAACGATTAACTGAATTACGCATATCACGCATAATCCGCAAATCTTCAAAATTAAGCATGGCATTTAACGCACCTACGATATGCAAAAAATCACCGATCTTTTCAGCTTCTTTAAGGTAAACGATATAACCTCTTCTTCTCTTAGTCATCTTGGCATTTAAATAGAAATATTCATTCATTATCTTAGCCAAATCTTCATTATGATCTTCGTAAGTTGAATAAATTTCCAAGTGATAACGACTGGTTTCAGGGTTATTGACGCTACCGCCGGCTAAAAAAGCACCGCGTAAGTATGACATAGCTCCTTCACGAGATTTTCTAATTCGTTCAGGAATTCTAGTTACTAATCCCTTTTCAGGATCCCAAATCTGCAAGTTCTCTAAAATTTCTTGTACTTTTTGATTAAGACGAACCAAATATTGATTATTCTTCTTTAATTTCATTTTGCGTGAAACAATCAATAACGGTTCAATACCATACGCTGTTTTGATTAATTTAAAAATACGCCGTGCAATCGCAGGATTTTCCGTTGTAATATCTAAACTAAATTGATGATCGTGAAGATTCAAAACTCCGTTCATCCGCAAAAAAGCAGCTAACTCTGCTTTTGCATGCTCTGGATGCACCTCAAGCGAAGTTAGCTCCTTTTTGACTTCACTAGCATAACTAGCCATTAATCATTTTCCTTCATTCTTTTTCGTGACATTGCCTCAAATGCCAGATTAATAATTTCCTTAGCTACTTTTTCACCATCATGGAAGACTAAACCATGTCTTTGGTCAATAAAGTCATCAGTAATTACACGGCATTCTTGTGCTCTTAAGCCTTCAAAATCATTTCTGACAGGTTCAAGATAGGCATCATAATCTTCCGGATGGAATTTACTCATATCAATTTTGGCGCCGTTAACCAAAGCAGTATTGATATAATGGCCGCCCAAGTGATTATTAATTACTTCTACGTGTTCCGCATCACTAAAGTGATCAGTTTCACCACGCTGAGTCATAATATTACAAATATAAATGACTTCGGCTTCAGTTTCGCGCACAGCTTGACCTAAGTTAGAAATCATTAAGTTAGGCAAAATTGAAGTAAATAAACTACCTGGTCCTAAAACAACGGCATCAGCTTGCATAATTGAAGCAAGTACTGGAAGCACTGCTTTAGGTTCCGCATCTGAATCAGTATCGGTAACCCATACTCTCTTGATTCGCTTATCTTTAGAAGTAATTTCTGTTTCACCGGCTTGAGTAGTACCATCCACAAATTCCGCATTCAAAGTCAATGGCTCATTGGAAGCAGGGAAAACGTGACCGTCTACTCGCATCATCTTAGATAATGATTGAACAGCATCGAAAATATTACCATGCATTTCATTTAAAGCGGCAATAATTAAATTACCAATCGCATGTCCTGAGAAGAATGCATCAGAGGAATCGAAACGGTATTGGAAAATGTCTTTTTCCTCTTGTGGTAAATCACTCAATGAAACCAATACATTTCTAATATCACCAGGTGGAACAACGTTAATAAAGTTTCGGATTGAACCGGATGAACCACCATCATCAGAAACTGTAACGATTGCAGTTATTTCCGCATTTTGCTTTTTTAAGGCATTCAAAATAACTGGTAGTCCTGTTCCCCCACCAATCACTACTACTCGTGGGCGTCTGCCTTTAATAACGCGCACGATTCTTGTTTCTCCGTATGACATTATCATGCCTACTTTCTAATATAGCGACTCACTTCACGGTGAGTAATATCGACTGGATACTTTTTAGCCAAATCGCGAGCAAGCTGTTGAGCAATTGATACACTACGGTGTTGACCACCAGTACAACCAATTGCAATTGTGAATTTTTCTTTTCCTTCCTTGATATAACCAGGAATCGCTGTTTCAAGCAGATCTAACAACTTATGATAAAAGATCTGTGTTTCTTTTTTATTCATTACATAGTCAAAGACACGCTTATCTAATCCAGTAAATGGACGCAACTCTGGAATATAGAATGGATTTGGCAAAAAACGAACGTCCATTACAATATCTGCATCAATTGGCATCCCGTACTTAAAACCAAATGACATTACTTCAATTGAAAATGGTTGTCGCTTGCGATCACTAAAGGCATTAATTAACTTTTTCTTTAATTCCTTAGTAGACAAATTAGAAGTATCGAGAATGTAGTTAGAACGATTTTTAATTGGAGTTAAAATATGGCGTTCTTCTTGAATACCATCAAGCAAGCGTCCCTTACCATTATTAGCTAATGGTGGCAAACGTCTCGTTTCTTTATATCTAGCTACTAAAACATCATCTGAAGCATCCAAGAAGAGAATAGTTGCTTGGACATTGCCATTATCCTCAAGCGAATTAACTTCATCTAATAAATCTGTGTAAAAACTTTTTACTCGTAAATCAATTACTACTGCTACTTTATGGAAATCATTGGAATTATTGATCAAATCCCAGAAACTTCCTAGCAATGTGGGAGGAAGATTATCGACTACAAAATAGCCCATATCTTCAAGGTCATGAGCTACGACAGTCTTACCTGCCCCACTCATCCCCGTGACAATTAATAATTGTTTTTTCTCATCAGCCATCGTTAGTTCCTCCTTGCATAAATTATATCATACACCCGGGCGTTTCATTTTGACAGCAAAAAAAGAAGCCTTACGGCTTCCTTAATTATTAACGGTGCATGAATGCTAATACGATTTCGTTGATTCCAAATACCAACAACCAGAATGCAACAAGCCATACCAAACTTAATGCAGCTAATACTGGGTTGAAGATCAAGCAAACTGCAATGATCAAACTGATAATATTCAAAATCAAGTTAAAGATGAAGTAGCCACCTGAGAAATCACGTAAGTGCCATGAGAACGCAATACCAACAGCTGAGTCTACAAAGAACCAAATTGCAAATAAGTATGCAATGGTCAAGCTACCTACATCATATGAGCATAAGAACAAAATACCCACAATAATGTCTAACACACCTGAAATAATTGCTACCCAACTGCGTGAGAAGAATGCTCTAAAACGTGAATAGCCAGCTAACCATACTAAACCTTGAACAATTGAAATAATTGCAAAAATCAATACGAATGCGTGTAAACCTTTAGCAGGGTGTCTAAGTAGCACGAATGCAGCTACAACCATCAAGATACCTGCGATAAAGGCTCCCCAGTCGAATCTGCGGTTATCTCTAGAACTAGAAAAAATATCCATTTTATCCTCCTTGTTACATATTACATATTTTACACTTATTTAAGGATAAAAGATAACTTCCAATTCTATTTTTGCACTTCTTTAGTTAATTTAGTATCACGCTCTAAAACTGGCTTGAGATATTGGCCAGTATAACTTTCTTTAACTTGAGCAACTTCCTCTGGCGTACCAGTGGCAACAACTTGACCACCGCCATCTCCGCCTTCAGGACCCAAGTCGATCAACCAATCGGCATTCTTAATCACGTCAAGGTTGTGTTCAATAATTAAAACAGTGTTTCCTTCATCAACTAAACGTTGTAATACTTCAAGCAAACGCTTGATATCATCTGTATGCAATCCAGTAGTTGGTTCATCAAGGATGTAGAAGTTCTTACCAGTAGACAATTTTTGAAGTTCTGCGGCTAACTTCATTCTTTGAGCCTCACCACCAGAAAGTGTAGTAGCTGATTGACCCAATTTGACGTAGCCTAAACCAACATCAACGATAGTTTGCAGCTTACGTTGTATCTTAGGAATGTTTTCAAAGAACTTGCATGCTTCATTAATAGTCATGTCCAACACTTGAGCAATATTCTTACCACGGTAAGTTACTTCAAGTGTTTCTGAATTATATCTGCTACCATGACATACTTCACAAGGTACATAAACATCTGGCAAAAAGTTCATTTCAATTTTGATAATTCCGTCGCCGTGGCAAGCTTCACAACGTCCACCCTTCACATTAAATGAAAAACGAGCTTTGGTATAACCACGCATTTTTGCTTCGTTAGTTTGAGCAAAAAGGGTTCTAATATCATCAAAGACACTAGTATAAGTTGCAGGGTTACTGCGAGGCGTTCTACCAATTGGACTCTGATCAATATCAATAATCTTTTCGATATTCTTGTAGCCTTTAATGAACTTGTACTTACCAGGCTTAGTTGAATTGTGATTTAGTTTTTGAGCTAAAGCACGTTTCAAAATCATATTAACTAAAGTTGATTTACCTGAACCTGAAACGCCGCTAACTACAATAAATTTGCCTAATGGAAACTTAACGTCAATATTCTTTAAGTTATTCTCTTGTGCACCAGTGATCGTAATAAATTTGCCATTACCCTTACGACGCTTCAATGGTACTGGCACAAATTTCTTGCCGGAAAGATATTGACCTGTTAATGAGTTAGGATTCTTTTCTACTTCTTCTGGGGTACCTTGTGCCATAACTTTACCACCATATACACCAGCACCCGGCCCCATATCTACCAAGTAATCGGCTTGACGCATAGTTTCGTCATCGTGTTCAACCACAATTAGTGAGTTGCCCAAATCACGCATTCGCTTAAGGGAAGCAATCAGACGGTCATTATCACGTTGGTGCAAACCAATTGATGGTTCATCTAGTACATACATAACGCCAGATAAGTTAGAACCAATTTGCGTAGCCAAACGAATTCTTTGAGCTTCACCACCGGACAAGGTATTAGCTGAACGAGAAAGGGTTAAGTAATCTAGACCAACACTATCTAGGAATGAAAGACGATCTTTTACTTCTTTCAAAATTGGCTTAGCAATAACTGTTTCTTGTTCACTAAGTTTAACGCTCTTGAAGAAATCCAATGCCTTATTAATGGATAAATCTGATGCTTCAGCAATGTCCTTACCCATAACCTTGACTGCTAATGCCTTTTCATTAAGACGTTTGCCATGACAAGTAGCACAGGTTAATTCGGTCATGTACTTACCCATTACATCACGCATAAACTTAGACATTGGCCGCTTGTAACGACGTTCAACATTAGCCATTACACCTTCAAATGGTTGGGTGGTGTCATTAACGCCAAAATCACCAGTAACGTGGAACTTTACAGGCTTTGTGGAGCCATGCAAAACAATATCTCTTTGACGCTTGGTTAATTTATTAAATGGCTTGTCCATTGGGATCTTCAATGCTTCACAAGCTTGTTCAAGCATTTCTGAATAATAGTTAGAAGTCTTCCATGGAGCAAGTGCGCCTTCAGCCAAAGTCAGACTTTTATCTGGAACAACCAAATCTTCATCCACAGCAAGCTTTACACCTAAGCCGTCACAGTCAGGACAAGCACCAAATGGAGCGTTAAATGAAAACAGTCTAGGCTCCATTTCACCAACTGTAAAACCGCACTTAGGACAAGCATAGTATTCAGAAAAGTTTAGCATTTCGCCGCCAATGACATCGACGTTCATGTATCCATCTGACAAACGCAATGCAGCTTCAACTGAATCGAACAGACGAGATTTAATGCTATCTTTTACAATTAAACGGTCAACTACAATGTCGATTGAGTGACGTTTATTCTTTTCAAGATTGAATTCTTCGCCAATTTCGTGCATTTCGCCATCAACAATAACGCGAACATAACCTGCACGTTGAACTCGCTTGAAGACTTCTTTGTGTTCACCACGCTTGGAACGAACTACAGGAGCCAACAATTGGATCTTAGTTCTTTCAGGTAATTCCATAATTCGATCAACCATTTGATCAACGGATTGTCTTTCAATTAACGTACCATCGTTAGGACAAATTGGGTGACCAACTCTAGCCCAAAGAAGACGCAAATAATCATTAATTTCGGTAACCGTCCCTACAGTTGAACGAGGGTTATGTGACGTAGTCTTTTGATCAATTGAAATAGCTGGATTCAAACCATCAATTGAATCGACATCTGGTTTATCCATTTGTCCCAAAAATTGTCTAGCATAACTAGATAATGATTGAACATAACGTCGTCTACCTTCAGCATAAAGCGTATCAAATGCTAAAGAACTTTTACCAGAACCAGATAAACCAGTAATTACTACTAATTTATCTTTAGGAATGGTTAAATTAATATCTTTTAAATTATGTTCACGTGCTCCGCGAATAACAATTTTATCATTTGCCATTAAAATTCTTCCCTTTTCTTGTCTTCGGCTTTCTTGATGATGACTGCAATTCCATAATTGCATCCCGCAAGTTGGCAGCTTCCTCAAAGTCTAGCTTCTTAGCTGCTTCCTTCATCTGTTCTTGCAAGTTCTTGATCATCGTCTTCTTTTGCTTAGCTGTCAACTCGTCAAAGTTCAAATCAGCGAAACTATCAGTTTTCTCTTCCTTGGCATCCCCAGCAGGCTTAGTAACAGAGATCACATCTTGGATTGGTTTAATAATCGTCTTAGGCGTAATGCCATGTTCCTTATTAAATTCTTCCTGAATCTTACGGCGTCTCTTAGTTGCCTTAATAGCTGCCTTCATGGAATCGGTAATCGTATCAGCATACATGATTACCTCACCATTTGCGTTACGAGCGGCACGTCCCATCGTCTGGACAAGCGGTCTATATGCACGCAAAAAGCCTTCCTTATCTGCATCCAAAATTGCTACCAATGAAACTTCCGGTACATCGATCCCTTCACGCAAAAGGTTAATTCCGATCAAGACATCAAATTTACCTAGCCGTAAATCACGCAATATTTGCATTCGCTCTAGCGTCTTAATATCTGAGTGCAAATAGCGAACCTTTATGCCTAAGTCTTTCAAGTAATCGGTCAAATCTTCAGCCATTTTCTTGGTCAAAGTAGTAACAAAGACACGTTCATTTCGATCAATGCGCTTGTTGATTTCACCAACTAAATCATCAATCTGCCCTTCGATCGGCCTTACTTCAATCTTAGGATCCAGCAAACCAGTTGGCCGAATAATCTGCTCTACCTTATGATTTGTTCTTTCAAGCTCATAATCACCAGGCGTAGCAGATACATACAAAATTTGATTTACATGCTTTTCAAATTCAGACAACTTAAGCGGACGGTTATCCAAAGCTGATGGCAAACGGAAACCATAGTCGATTAAAGTCTTCTTACGGTTACGGTCACCATTATACATAGCACGAATTTCTGGCATAGTAGCATGAGATTCGTCAATTAAAATCAAGAAATCATCAGGGAAGAAATCAAGCAAAGTATATGGTGGTTCACCAGCTTTTCTGCCTTCCATATGACGAGAATAGTTTTCGATACCATTGGTATAACCAACTTCTCCCATCATTTCCATATCATAAGTCGTTCTTTGCTTAATTCTTTCAGCTTCAAGTAGCTTACCTTCGCCTTCGAACTTCTTAACTTGCACTTTCATTTCTTTAGAAATAGCCTTAAGCGCACGTCTCATTTGTTCATCATTAGTCATGAAGTGCGTAGCTGGGAACAAAGAAATACTTTCACGTTCGCCGATTACCTCACCAGTTAAGGAATCTATTTCAACGATTCGGTCAATTTCATCACCAAAGAACTCAATCCGATAAGCATGTTCAGAGTTGCCGGCAGGAAAGATTTCTACTACATCCCCACGAACACGGAAGCGTCCACGTTGGAAATCAATATCGTTACGATCATATTGCAGGTTAACCAAGTCACGCAATAATGTATTGCGTTCATATTCTTGGCCTTCATGAATCATCAGTACGCTACGGGCATATTCCTTAGGATCACCCAAACCATAAATACACGAAACTGAAGCTACGACAATTACATCGTTACGTTCCATCAAGGCTGAAGTAGTAGCGTGACGTAACTGATCGATTTCATCATTGATTGATGAATCCTTTTCAATATAAGTATCAGATTGTGGCACATAGGCTTCTGGTTGGTAGTAATCATAGTAAGATACAAAATATTCAACAGCATTGTGTGGGAAAAAGCCTTTAAACTCCCCGTAAAGCTGTCCTACTAAAGTCTTATTATGTGTAATTACTAAAGTTGGCTTATTAAGCTTTGCAATAATATTGGCCATAGTAAAAGTCTTACCAGTACCAGTTGCACCTTCAAGAATTTGTTCTTTATAACCTTTTTTAAAACCAGCTGTTAATTTATCAATAGCTTGCTGTTGGTCTCCAGCGGGCTTAAATTTAGATACTAATTCAAATTTCCGGTCTTTTTGTCGTTTAATCATAAATTACTCCTCAAGAAAAAAGTTGGACTTGATTGTCCAACTTTACAACTAGTATTTATATTTTACTACTGCGAACGTGCTTTCGCACTAAATATGCTTAATTATTTAAGAAGTTCAGCCAAAGCTTTTTGATAATCTTCGGCAACCTTTTCTGCAGTTGCAATGTCTTTCTTGTTGACACCAACGTAAGCCTTAATAACTGGTTCAGTACCTGATGGACGAAGAGCAACCCAAGTTTCATCATCTAGGAAGTACTTCAAAACGTTTGATTCTGGGAATCCTTCAAGTGGAGTTACCTTACCATCTTCAATGGTTTCCTTCTTCAAAAAGTCTTGAATCTTAAGTACCTTATGACCGTTAATTTCAGTCAAATGTTCACCACGCAACTTACTCATCAATTCAGCCATCTTCTTTTGACCACCAATACCTGGCATTTCAATGGCCTTAGTGATTTCGTAAGCAACACCGTACTTCTTCCAGATTTCTTGTAAACCGTCAAAGACAGTCATGCCACGTGAAGCATAGTAGCTAGCAACTTCGGCGAACATCAAAGCACCTTGCATTGCATCCTTGTCACGTGCGAATGGCTTGAACAAGTAACCATAACTTTCTTCAAAGCCCATCAAGAACTTAGCATCGCCAGCCTTGTTCATACGGTCCACTTCTTCACCAATGTACTTAAAGCCGGTCAAAACATACTTAGTTTTAATGCCAAAGTCCTTAGCAATCTTGAATGGCAAAGCACTTGAAACTACTGAAGTAACAATTTCATAATCGCTACTCAACTTGCCATTTTCCTTAAGGTGAGCAAGCAAGTAATATGCCATCAAAGTAGCAATTTGGTTACCAGTCAAAACTTGGAAGTCACCGTCAGCTTTTCTAACAGCTGCACCCATTCTATCTGCATCTGGATCAGTGGCAATAATAACATTAGCATTTACTTTATCTGCCAACTTAAAGCCTGGTTCAAATACATCACGATATTCTGGGTTAGGTTTAATAGTTGTTGGAAATTCTGGGTCAATGATTGATTGAC
Organism: Lactobacillus kitasatonis DSM 16761 = JCM 1039; assembly: GCF_000615285.1. GTDB lineage: Bacteria > Bacillota > Bacilli > Lactobacillales > Lactobacillaceae > Lactobacillus > Lactobacillus kitasatonis. Next base: position 200,582 of record NZ_BALU01000002.1, read on the forward strand.
TTGGAACAGGAATAACGTTGTCAAAACCACCTTGTCTAAAGGCACGATCATAAAGCATTTTACCTGTACCATGAAGTGGAGTGTAAATGATCTTCAATTTATCAGCGTTAGCCTTAACCATGTCTTTATCGACAGTAACTTGCTTCAATTCATTCAAGTAGTCTTCATCGACATCTTCACTGATTAATTGTAAAGTGCCATTTGCACGAAGTTCCTTAACTGGCGCAGCCTTAACGCCAAAAATATCAGTAACTTTTTGAGCGTAACTGAATAAACGATCAGCATGTTCTGGTGCCATTTGTGCACCATCTTCGCCATAAACCTTGTAACCATTGTATTGCTTAGCATTGTGAGAAGCAGTAATGTTAATCCCTGCAAAAGCATGTAAATAACGAACTGCATATGAAAGTTCTGGAGTTGGTCTTAAGTCATCAAATAAGTAAACGTGAATGTCATGTGCTCCAAGTACGCGAGCTGCGTGTTCCGCAAATTCTCTTGAATGGTATCTTGAGTCAAAAGAAATTACAACACCACGTTTTTTAGCTTCTTCACCGTTTTCTTCAATTAAACGTGCAAGACCTTCAGTAACTCGGCCTACAGTGAACAAATTAATTCTGTTAGTACCAGGTTCAAGACGACCTCTCATTCCTGCAGTACCGAAATTAATATCTTGACCAAAGGCATCTTCAATCCATTTTTCATCTTTACCCAATTCATTTAATTGATCTTTTAAATAATCAGGTAAGTTAGTAGCTTTTTGCCATTCTTCATAAATTTCTTTAGCGTCCATTTTGTCCTCTATTCATTAAACTTAAATAATTGATGGATTAACGCTGTCTTTTTACTATCAATGTATTTTCTATTATCTCTTATAATTATAAAACTAAAAATTTGTTTGGTTAACTTATATCTGCTTTTCTTAGTATTTTCCTAAGCACACTATCTTCACCAGCCAGCTTGGTTTGATCCAGTTCAGCCGCAACTTTTTCTGCAACTGACTTAGGCAAACAATAGAAAGCAAAGTTTTCTTCAGCTAAAACAGTTTCTTCTTTATTTTTGTTAATGCAGTAGACCATAATATTCTTTTCATCATATCTGATAATTGCATTAATTCCAGTTGCCACATGTAAAAAGCCAATTTTGCCGTTTACGAGCACCGAATTTTGTTTTCGAACATTAATCCATTTGCTAACTTGTGAAATTAGACTATGGCTTTCGCGTCCCCATGGGAAAAAGCGTCGATTATCAGGATCTTTACCACCAATTAACCCAGCTTCATCCCCATAATAAATACAAGGAACTCCTGGCAGCATAAACATTAGTCCAAACGCTAATGTCACTAACTTTTCATCATTTTGCAAAGCCGTTTTGATTCTCACGGTATCATGCGTACAGATGTTGTTTAAACAGTTTAGCAAAAAATTAGTAGGATAGTATTCTACCGGTAAAGCCAGTCTATTCATAAACCCTATCTCGGCATCATTATTTTCACTTTTTAACAGACCAACAATGAAATTACGCACGGGATAATTCATGACCCCTGTCAAATTATCACCAAAAGTATAAGGACGATACTCACTATTTGCGAATTTATCCGAAGCATCTTCTCCAACTTCGCCAATCATCACCTGACAATTTTATTTCATCAGGCGTCTGCGGATATTGCCTAAAAAGTCCATTGGCAACTCATCGGCTACATCCAAACGCCAGCCGTCTACTTGATCTCTCGTCCATTTAGCCAGTACTCCATGATCACCATAGATAAAGTCTTGGTATTCTTTATTACTCTTATTGACTTCAGGTAAAGACGATACGCCCCACCAAGATTGATATTTTTCAGGATAATCAATGAAGTTAAACCAAGAATAATAATGACTACTTTTATCTTTGATGGCTTCTTGGAAATAAATACTTTCTTGACCTACATGATTAAACACACCATCCAGCAAAAGATGCATCCCATTTTGATGTAAATCATGGATCAAACCATGCAGATCATCTTCATCACCTAGCATCGGATCGATCTTCATATAATCAACCGTATCGTAGCGGTGATTGCTGGTTGCTAGGAAAATCGGATTCAGATAAATAGTGGTTACGCCGAGCTTTTTCAAGTACGGTATTTTCTTTCGAATGCCTGCTAAATTGCCACCAAAAAAGTCCCAGCGCGTAATTTCTCCTCGAGTATTTTTGATGTAATATGGCGTATCTTCTTCAGTTGCGTACAAGAAGCTATTTTTCTTGCGACCTGTGACCTCACCATGAGGGTTACCATTGGTAAAACGATCAGGGAAAATTTGATAAACAACGCCTTGATCATACCAATCAACCTGTGGCACCTTGCGCTCATAGCAAGTTAATTGATATTGATTCAAGTTGTTATCATCCTGTACTAATCTGCCTTGTCCAAAGAGACCTTGATCTACATAAAACATCTGATTATTTTGTTTAATTGCAAAATAATAATTATATAGACCGGAACTACCAACTCTTACTTGAGTCTCATATTTTTGAGTCTCCTTATTGTAATTCATTGGATAAGCCACTGGATCTTCATTAAGTTTAGTTAACCATAGATCTACTTCCTGTACTGGTTGATCTATTGCGATCGCCCAAGTTACTAAAGTATTGGCCTGAATTGCCCCAAAAGGAGTTTTATATTGTTTTTGCCAAGAATCATAAGTTACTTTCATTAGCGATCAGCTTTTTCAATCTTTAGTTTCTTCAAATGCCAAATACCTTGAGCATAGCGTTCAATTGTCTTATCTGGATTGAAACGTTCTGAGTGAGCAATGTTAACCAAACTCATTTGTTGCCATACTCGTTTTTGTGCCCAAGTTTGTTCAATCTTTTCTTGCGCTTTCAAGTAAGCTTCAAAGTCAGCTAATACAAAGAATTGTTCTTTGTCTGACAAAAAGTTGTTTACTAAGGCTTGTCCTTCTGATGAACAGTTAGGAACAGTACCGTCAATTAAAGCATCAACGCCCTTCTTCATACATCTGTCTAGGATGATATAATTTTTCAGCATAATACTTATAAACTTAATCCTTGTTTAAACCAAATGTGAAGATGTTTTCTTCGCCAACAGCATCTTTGATTTCGATATTGGCATCATCCATTGTGGCTACAGTTAAAGCACCGTTAGCCATCAACTTCATGTTGCTGGTACCACTAGCTTCCTTGGTTGTAGTAGAAATTTGTTCACTAATATCAGCTGCAGGAATAATTTTTTCAGCTAATGAAACATCGTAGTTTTCAAGGAAGACAACCTTCAACTTGCCGTGAATATCTGGATCGTTATTGATCATGTTGGCAGTTTCATTGATCACCTTGATAATTTGCTTAGCAAAGACATAACTTGGTGCAGCCTTAGCACTGAAAATTACTACTCTCTTTGAGTGATCGATTCCGGCCTTCAAGTCTTGATATAGTTTCAAGATATGCAACAATTTCAAAGTTTGACGCTTGTATGCGTGCATTCTTTTAACTTGCACATCAACATTAGTCGAAAGAATTGAGTGCTCAATTATGCCATCAACGTAGCAACCATCAACAACCATTGAATTTGAAACTTGAGTGTTTTCGGTAATTACTTGTGGTGGGGCAAACCGCTTATCTATTTTTATCCCAAAAAATAGAAGCTTACTATATTGTTAGTAAACTTCTATTTAACTTTTACTAAATTCAGTTAATCTTTTAAATCTTGGTAGTAATTGTAAGCAGCTTGGCCAGCTACAGAACCTTCACCAACAGCATTAGCGATTTGGCGTAAATCTTTATCACGAACATCACCCAAAGCAAAAATACCAGGAACATTGGTTTCCATATGATCGTCAGTTGGGATCCAACCTTGTTCATTCAAAATACCCAAGTTTTCGAATGGCTTAGTTTGTGGCAAAACACCAACGTAGATAAATACACCAGCAACTTTAAGTTCTTTTTCTTCGCCAGTTTCTTTATCGCGATACTTAATACCAGTTACACGATTGCCATCACCAAGAATTTCTTCTGTTTGAGAATTCCAAACAAACTTCATCTTCTTGTTAGCAAAAGCACGCTTTTGCAAGCTAGGTTGTGCACGTAACTTGTCACGGCGGTGAACAACAGTAACACTCTTAGCCAATTGCGAAAGGTAAATTCCTTCTTCAATAGCTGAGTCACCACCACCGATAACAGCTACATCTTCATCCTTAAAGAATGCAGCATCGCAGACAGCACAGTATGAAACACCACGACCAGAATATTCTTCCTCGCCTGGCACACTCAAATGACGATGATCAGAACCAGTAGCAATGATTAAGATAGGTGCACGGTATTCCTTGTCATCATCAGTTTTGACAACTTTTTCGTTTCCATCCAATTCAACAGATTGGACATTACCATACTTGTAATCTGGCTCAAATTTCATCAAAGTATCGTACATTTTTTGACTAAGTTCTGGTCCTTTGATTTCTGTAAAACCAGGATAGTTGTCAATTGCATCAGTATTGTTCATTTGGCCACCGTAAGGGCCACGATCAAGGACTAATACATTTAAGTTGGCACGTGTAGCATATAAGGCAGCTGTCATGCCACCAGGACCCGCACCAATAACAATTGCATCATATTTATCGGCCATAATTTTCTCCTTTACTTACCTTTCATAAGCAAATAATACTATAGATTTAAATTTTTGCAATTGTTTTGCTTACAAATTATAAACGAATTTCAGACTTTGGTGCTCTACCCATCATCTTTTTGATTTCAGTCTTTACATCTGAATTTTCGTAAAGAACACGATAAATAGCATCACTGATTGGCATATCAATGTCCTTTTCTTGACTAAGTTCATGTACAGCCTTAACGGTAGTAGCGCCTTCAACAACTTGACCCATGTTCTTAAGTACGTAGTCAAGAGTCTTACCCTCACCGATTTGCTTACCAGCACGCCAGTTACGTGAGTTTACTGAAGTACAAGTTACGATTAAGTCACCGATACCTGACAAACCACTAAAGGTCATTGGCTTAGCGCCGAAGTAGCCAACACCTAAACGTGCAATTTCGGCTAAACCTCTAGTCATAAGTGCAGCCTTAGCATCGTCACCGTAGCCTTGACCTACTAAAATACCAGCAGCAATAGCGATAACGTTCTTAACAGCACCACCTACTTCAACACCAATTAAGTCGTCGTTAGTGTAGAAACGAACATAGTCGTTTGAGAAAATCTTTTGTACCTTTTTAGCATTTTCTTCATCAGTTGAAGCACATGCAATAGCAGTTAAGTCTTTTTGAGCTACATTTTCTGCGTGACTTGGGCCAGAAATAGCTACGATCTTGTCTTGATCATTAGGGTAAATTTCTTCAGTCAAAATTTGAGAAATCAATTTCTTAGTACCTGGTTCAATACCTTTAGTAGCAGTTACTAAAAGTGGCTTGTTGCCAGTTTTTTCCAAGACTTTGCGTACTTGCTTAGCAACGATTCTAACAGCCTTGGTTGGCAAAACGAATAACACCAATTCTGCACCATCAAGTGCTTCATCCAAGTTGCCAGTTGCTCTAGTAGTTTCGTTTAACTTCCAGTCTTTCATGTAGTGACTGTTAGTATGTGTTGCGTTAATTTCTTCATTAACACTTTCAATATTACCGTAAAAAGTTACGTCGTTGCCATTGTCGGCCAACATTGAGCCTAATACTGAACCCCATGAACCGTTACCTAAAACTGCAATCTTTGTCATTTTTATCTCTCTATCCTTCTAAACTTGTACTTTTAATAATCTAATCTCTTGTATACGGATATTTTAATCCGCTACCCTCTAAATACCATTTAGGTTTAACAACTTTGCGTCGATAAATCCATAAAATAATTGTAGCAATAAAGAGGACTAAACTTAATGCCTGTGATACACGTATTATACCAAAAATGTATAGGCTATCCGTTCTCATCCCCTCAACAAAGAATCTAACTACACTATACCAAAGAAGATACGTCATGAAAACTTCACCTTGTTTAAAAACATGTTTTTTATGACGCAATGATAAAATCACAATCAACCCAATCAAATTGAAAAACGATTCATACAAAAATGTTGGCTGATAATAAGTTCCACCAATCTTCATTTGCTGAATAATGAATTCAGGCAAGTGCAGACTTTGTAAGAAATGCAATGTAGTTGGGCCGCCGTGGGCTTCTTGATTAACGAAGTTGCCCCAGCGTCCTAAAATTTGGGCAGCCATTACTCCTGGCGTAATAATATCTAACATCAAAAATGGTGGTAATTGTCTTTTATAACAAAAGACTAACAGCACGATTAAACCAGCAATCAACCCACCATAAATGGCAATCCCACCGTTCCAGATGGCAATTATCTGATCGGGATGCTGTGAATAATAACCCCATTCGAAGATGACGTAGTAAAGTCGTGCACCAACATAGCCTAATGGAACAGCCCACAAGAGCAGATCTACAAAATCATCAGGAATGATATGTCTTTTTTTACCTTCACTAATCGCCATAAAGGCGGCTAATACAATGGCCACGGCCATAATTATGCCGTACCATTTGACACTCAAATTTCCTAATTGAAATGCTACAGGATTAATTACTAGTTTAGTCATCATGTGGCACCTTATTCGTATCTTCCTTAGAGTGCTCTGAAATCAAGCTAGTTAAATTATTATCAAAGGTTTGAGTTGCATCGTAACCCATCTTCTTAGCTCTGAAGTTCATTGCAGCTACTTCAATGATAATTTCGATGTTACGTCCTACTTTAACTGGAATATTAATTTGTGGAATAGCAACGTTGCAAATTTCACGCGTATTCTCTTGGAAGCCTAAACGGTCATAATTTGCCTTAGGATCCCAGTTAACCAAATTAATTACTAATTGAATCTCTGTTCTATTCTTAACGGCACCGGCACCAAACAAGTTCATTACATCGATAATGCCGATCCCTCTAATTTCCATCAAGTGCTTTAAAATTTTGGGAGCTTCTCCAACAACTGTATTATGGTCTTTTTGGAAAGCATCTACTCGGTCATCCGCAATTAATCTGTGACCTCTTTGAACCAAACCCAAAGCAGTTTCAGATTTACCAACACCGGAAGCACCTGTTAAAAGCACACCCATACCTTTAATTTCAACTAATACGCCGTGAATACTGGTTCTTTTAGCAAGACGTGCACGTAAGTATTCAGTCATCACACTAGAAATATATGTTGTTGATTCACTAGTATGAATAATTGGAATATGTGCTTCTTCAGCAGCATCTGCTAATTCTTGTGGTACTGGAAGTGAACGTGAAATCAAAAAACATGGTGTAGCCTTAGTAGCCATTTTAGTAAAAACATGTTTTCTAATGTCATGATCAAGTCGAGCCGCATAAGAAATTTCCGTCCGTCCAAGAAGTTGGATACGTTGTGCAGGATAAAAATCAAAATAACCAGTTAATTCTAGTCCTGGACGATAGATATCTGAGACAAAAATTTCTTTATCTTTGATATATTCCTCGCCTTGATAAATGTGAAGAATACTCTTGTTATCCTGAATTAATTTGCTTAACTTAACAGCATCTGCCATGATATACCTCCTAACTATTTGTCATCCTTAATATCTTTAACAGTTACATTACGAGCCCGTTTTCTTGTACTTTTTTGAGTAGATTCACCAGCTCTAAACCAATCATAATATGTTCCACTGGTTGGTACACGATTTTTATTTCTCTTGCCTGAGATCCAAAAGACCAACCACATGATTCCAATTGCAATTAAAGCAACTGGCAAAAGCAAAATGAATGCTTTAAAAAATACAAATAACAGACTCAAAATAATTAATGCTACTAAAACAAGCGTTACAATTCCTAAAAAACTCATTTTTTCACCTATTCTGGATTTTCTTGACTAAGCAGCCATTGCAAATATGAATAAATAAATGGTTGTAGCTTCCCATCCATTACACCATTTGCATCGGCAGTCTCATAGCCTGTACGCAAATCTTTTACCAAATTGTAAGGATGGAAAACATAAGACCGAATTTGCGAACCCCAACCAATTTCCTTTTGGTCGCCTTTCAGGGCTTGTTTTTGCTTACGCTTCTTCTCTTCTTCCAAGTGGAAAAGCTTGGCTCTCAATTCATTCATGGCTGTTTCACGGTTTTGCAATTGTGAACGTTGAGCCTGTGATGTAGTTACAATCCCTGTTGGCAAGTGTGTAATTCTAACGGCACTAGAAGTCTTGTTGATGTGCTGACCACCGGCACCGCTTGAACGATAAACATCAATCCGCAAATCTTTAGGATCAATATCAATTTCAATACTGTCATCGATTTCTGGAATCACTTCAACGGAAGCAAAAGAAGTGTGCCGTCTCTTAGCTGCATCAAACGGTGAAATTCTGACTAAACGGTGAACACCATTTTCAGATTTAAGCATCCCGTAAGCATTTTTGCCTACAATTCTGGCACTTACACTCTTTAGCCCTGCTTCTTCGCCTGGCTCGTAATCGTTAATTTCAAACTTAAAGCCAGCACTATCGCAATAGCGTTGATACATCCGCAAGAGCATTTGACCCCAGTCCATTGCTTCTGTACCACCGGCACCTGGGTGAATTTCCATCAATGCGTTATGACTATCATATTTACCTGACAGCAATAAATCTAATTCATAATTATGAAATTCATCTTGAAGAGTAGCTAGATTCTCTTCTGTTTCTTTTTGCAGATCTGGATCAGGTTCTTCGCGCAATAATTCAACTGCGGTTATTTCATCTTCATATCCTTTTTGCAATTTCAAAAAGGAGTCGCGTTTTTCTTTTAAAACGTTATTTTCACTAATTAATTTTTGTGCTTTTTCCTGATCATTCCAAAAATCAGGTTGAGCCATTTTGGCTTCGTTTATTTCGATGCTTTCATCAATCGCATCAAGGTCAAAGAGACCCCCTAAAGTGATTTAGACGCTTTTTAAGCTCATCTAACGCACTTTGAATTTCACTAAGTTCCATATTTTTCCTTTTTCTATTTACAAAAAAAGGGAAGCTGTTAACTCCCCTTTTTCTTTATTAACGACTAAGATTTTGTCTAATTTCAGCCTTCATGAACAAACGAGTTACATCAAATTCAATATTTGAAATCATTTCTTCAAACATTCTGTAACCAGAATCTTGATATTCAACCAATGGGTTAAGTTGTCCATAACCACGTAACCCGATTGATTGACGCAATTGATCCATTGCATCGATATGATCAGTCCAACGATCGTCTACAACACGCAAGATAACAACCTTTTCAAATTCAAGCATTTGACTTGGATCACCCAAGGCCTTTTCCTTGTCTTCAAAGTTCTTTTCAACGATGTCATAAAGTTTCTTCTTCAAATCTTCAACACTAATAGTCTTGAAGTCGATTGAATTGGTTTCTTCTTCAGAAGTCAAACTTGAAGAAATAAAGTCGCGCAATGAATCCAAACGCCATTGACTTCTGTCACCTTGAGTAAACATATCAACTTGGCTGTTGATAGTACGGTGAATCATTGGAATCAAAACGTTCTTCAATGACTTGTCGGCCTCAATAACTTGCATTCTTTCGCCGTAAATGATTTCACGTTGAATACGCATAACATCATCGTATTGCAAAGTTTGCTTACGAGTATCGTAGTTGTTACCTTCAACACGTTTTTGAGCAGATTCAACTTGACGAGTAATCAAACGACTTTCAATTACCTTATCTTCATCATTATCTGACAAACGGTCCAAGAAGTCCTTAACACGGTCTCCACCGAAACGCTTCATCAAGTCATCTTCAAGTGATAAGTAGAATCTAGTGTAACCTGGGTCACCTTGACGACCAGAACGACCACGAAGCTGGTTATCAATACGACGTGATTCGTGACGTTCAGTACCAATAACTGCTAAACCTCCAAGTTCCTTAACACCAGGCCCAAGCTTAATATCAGTACCACGACCGGCCATGTTAGTAGCGATAGTTACGGCACCACGTTGACCAGCGTTCATGATGATTTGAGCTTCCTTAGCGTGGTTCTTAGCGTTCAAAACTGCGTGAGGAATACCTGCTTTATCAAGCATCTTACTCAAACGTTCTGAACTTTCAATGGCAACAGTACCAACCAAAACAGGTTGACCCTTAGCGTGACGCTTCTTAATTTCTTCAACTACAGCGTGGAACTTAGAGTCCAAAGTTGGATACAAAATGTCTGGCATGTCTTTTCTGGCAATTGGACGGTTAGTAGGAATCGTGATTACCTGCATGTTGTAGATCTCACGGAATTCTTCCTCTTCAGTCTTAGCAGTACCAGTCATACCTGACAACTTCTTGTACATTCTGAAGAAGTTCTGGTAGGTAATAGTAGCTTGCGTTCTTGATTCTTCTTGAATCTTAACGCCTTCCTTAGCTTCAATAGCTTGGTGCAAACCATCTGAGTAACGACGGCCTTCCATTACACGACCAGTGAATGAGTCAACGATCAAAACTTCGCCATCTTGAACAACGTAGTCGATATCCTTAAGCATGATGTAGTTGGCACGAAGAGCTTGGTCAATGTGGTGAACCAACTTTTGGTTTTCAACATCGTACAAGTTCTTCAGACCAAAGTGTTGACAAGCCTTTTCAATACCAGTTCTGGTAAGTGAAATAGTCTTAGTTGGCCAGTCAATCTTGTAATCGCCGTGATCTTCATCATCGTCGGCATCATCATCGCTCTTGTCTTCAGTCAAAGTCTTAACAAAGCGGTCAGCACGGATGTAATCACTGTTTGCTTGTTCAGCTTCACCAGAAATAATCAAAGGAGTTCTAGCTTCATCGATTAAGATAGAGTCAACTTCGTCGATGATAGCGTAGTTCAATGGACGTTGTACCATTTGTTCCTTGTAAACAACCATGTTGTCACGCAAATAGTCAAAGCCAAGTTCTGAGTTAGTTGAGTAAGTAACATCACAGTTGTAAGCTGCACGCTTTTCGTCTGGTGACATTGAGTTCAAGTTCAAACCAACAGTTAAGCCAAGCCACTTGTAAAGTTGACCCATTTCTTCTTCGTCACGACTTGAAAGGTATTCGTTAACAGTAACAACGTGTACACCCTTACCTTCAAGTGCGTTCAAGTATACTGGCATGGTTGCTGTCAAAGTCTTACCTTCACCAGTCATCATTTCGGCAATGTTACCGTAGTGAAGTGCAATACCACCCAAAATTTGTACGTGGAATGGGTAAAGTCCTAATACACGCTTAGCACCTTCACGAGCAACTGCGAATGCTTCTGGTAAAAGATCATCCAAACTTTCGCCCTTCTTTAAACGGTCACGAAACTCTGGTGTCTTTGCTTGCAATTGTTCATCAGATAGCTTGCTCATTTCATCTGCATGAGCTTCTACCTTAGCTGCGATTTTTTCAAATTTCTTAAGTTCTCTTTTATCGTCGTTATATAGTTTCTTTAAAATATTTACCATTAAATCGGTCCTTATATGTCGTAAAGTCTAAAAATACAGAATAATTTTAACATGTTTATCAGCAAAATAAAAATATTCTAAACAAAAAACCCCACGCTCAAACAAACGCGAGGTTTTTAATTAACGAGTATTTTAACCCAATTATTCGTTAGTTTCAATTAAGCCGTAACGACCATCGTTTCTACGGTAAACAACGCTAGTGCCGTTGGTTTCAGCATCTTCAAATACGAAGAAGTCGTGTTCCAACATATCCATTTGCAAAATTGCTTCTTCTGGATCCATCGGCTTTAAACTTACGCGCTTGTTACGAACGATATCGAATTCACTAGGCTTCTTTTCTTCTTCTTGTGGTTGTTCCACGAAGAAATCTTGTAAACCTTTTTCACGACTCTTTCTGTTTACACGAGTCTTGTACTTTCTGATTTGACGTTCAAGTTTCTCTGAAACGAAGTCAATGCTACGATACATATCATCCGTGGTCTCTTCAGCTCTCAAAACCAAGTATGGTAAAGGAATAGTGACTTCGACCTTAGCAGAGCGGTCACGGTAAACTCTTAAGTTTACGTGTGCGATCACATCTTGATTCAATTCAAAGTATTTTTCCAACTTGTTTAAACGTTTTTCAACATAGCTTCTTAAAGCATCAGTTACTTCGATATTTTCTCCACGAACATTGTACTTTAACATATAAGATTCTCCTTTCACCGCTATGCGGTTTTTCTTTACACTTACATTATAACAAAAAATGAAAGCGTTTCATAACAAATCTATCGACAAATTGAAAAGCTTTCAATTTGCATCCCCGGAAAAACTTCTTTTAAGCAGTCCCGTGCGTAATAAAGTGTTCGTCCCGTAGTATAAATATCATCCAGAATTAATACTTTTCCCGTTTGTTTATTCTCTCTTATATTTATAGTTTTATCAACTAAAAAGCTCTGCGGCGTTTTTAGCCTTTCTTCTTTGTTTTTCTCGCCCTGTGCATGACTACCTTCCTTTTTAATTAAAACCGTTGTAAGCGGCAAAATATCACCGTAAATTGCAGAAATTGTATCGAATTGTCGTCTTTGCTGGTGTTCTGGTGACGTTGGAACTGGCACGTAATAATCATATTTATTTTTTACCAAATATTCGTAGCACAATTCCTGTAAAATCTCACGCATAGCATAATCACCGCGTCTTTTATAAGAAACCATCAAATCATGAAAGGTCGAATCATAGCGATATAGTGCATGATTGCGCAAAACATCCCCTTGATAAATTCTTTTCCACCGCTCGCAATCGTTACAAATAATTCCTTTATCCAGCATTCTCGAACAAATTGCACATTGCTTGCCAGTCAAACGTTGAAACTGCTTTTGACAATGCCGGCATATTTTTAGCTCGCGATATTTCTTTAATGAAAAAATCTCCGCAAAAGAAATGACAGGAGTAAAGCCTTGTTCACAAAGCAGACATTTTTTCATTTATTCATCTCCTTAATTTGTTTGATGCTGCTACGAATATTTTTAGTGTAACGATGGTAACAGTAAAGCACCAAGCCACTTGGATCATCCTTTGCTCTACCTACTCGTCCTGCAATTTGAACCAAACTGGCAGCTGTATAAATCGGATCATCTGCGGCAATGATGATTACCCAAACATGCTTAAAAGTTACCCCGCGTTCCAAAATAGTTGTTGTTAAAAGCAAATCTATCTTTTTCTCACGAAATGCCTGTACTTTTTCCAGTCGTTTAGGATCTTGCGCATGAACGCCAGCAATTTTGATTTGTTCATCTTGTAATTTCTTTTGCAAGATTTGCAAATAAACCGGTATTTCCTCAATTCTTGGGACAAATACCAATAATGGATGTCCACTTTTGATTACCTTTTTAATCTCATTTAATAATTTTGGATGAATCTGCTTTTTTTTATCCAAAAATGGTTTAATAAATAATTTTTCACTCGGTACAGGTAAAAGTCCACCATGGAAACGACGATTTAATTTTAAAATCTGAATCTTTCCTTGCTTTGCTTCTTCCAATAAATCTGCCGTTGGCGTAGCACTTAAATAAACTCTGACACCATTCTTCTTCACAGCTACCTTAGCTGCAAAGTGTAATTGGGGATTGCCCACATATGGAAATGAGTCAACCTCATCAATTACCAATAAATCAAAAGCCTGATAAAACTTCATCAATTGGTGTGTGGTACAAATAGTCAATTGCTCTAACCCTGGTTCCTTGAATTCTCGACCATGATATTTGCCAATTTCAATTTCCGCAAAAGCCGCCTCAAAACGAGGGAAAAGTTCATTTACCACATCAATTCTTGGCGTGGCAATACAGGCTCTTTTGCCGCTTTTCATACATTCTGCAATCAATTGAAAAAGCATCTCGGTTTTACCAGCCCCAGTTACCGCATGAACCAAACTATGTTTTTTCTGCTTAAAATTACTCACCAATTCATCAGAAATCTTCTGCTGTAGCGATGTTAATTTTCCATTCCATGTCATGCCGCCATTTATTTTTGCAGGATATTCATAATTTTCATTTTGTCTTACTAAAAAATCACCTTCAACGATTCGACCAATACCAATACAGCCGCGACAATAAAATTTACCACTTGGCAATCTGTATTCAACCTTCGTGCCACAACGATTACATTTTTTATTTTCAATCGCTGGAATTTTGCTAGAAAGCTTAAGTATGCTAGAATCCTTTTGACTAACAACCCATTGACGACCAAATAATAGAGTTGAATCTTCCATTGTTTTCACCCCTCTATTATTTATTACGCAAAAAGAGGCGATTTTTTTGTCAGAAAAAGAAAATTTTTTAACTATTAAAGAAAATGGTAGTGGTGAATTAATTATCAAAAAGAGCAGATTTATTGCCAGCATTGCCAGAACTAATTCCGTTGAAGAGCTAACGCCTTTATTCAAGAAATTTCTAAAAAATACCGCGATGCTAACCACAATACTTTTGCTTATACGATCGGCTTAAACGATGACCAGGTCAAAGAAAGTGATAATGGCGAGCTTCTGGTACTGCAGGTGTTCCTGAATTAAAGGCATTGCAATTGATGAAGTTAAAGAACGTGACTGTTGTCGTTACCAGATATTTTGGTGGTATCAAATTAGGAGCCGGTGGTTTAATTCGGGCATATTCTAACAGCGTAACCAATGCCGTAGAAAAAGTTGGCGTAATCAAACGCGTCTTGCAACAAGAATTAATCTTCAGTGTTCCTTATAACCGTTTTGACGAAATTGACCACTACTTAAAGACAACTGATGTTTTCATTGCCAACACTGAATATGGTGTAGATGTGAAAATTCATATTTTCTTAGACGATGATGATCAAGAAAAAACCAAAAACGACCTGACCAATTTGTTATCTGGTCAAGTCGAATTTACAAAGGGACAAAAACGTTACAACGAAATCCCCGTCAAAGACAATAATTTCCACGAGCAATAAAAAAGGATTAGCGATAATGCTAATCCTTCTTACTTTGATCATTTTTACTCTTCAGCTGATCAGGCTTTTCATCTCCTAAGTGCCAAACTTCAACAGTAGGATCTGTTCTCTTCTTTTGATTAATAATGCTTTGAATTACATGCATCAAAGGATGATATTTCTCTCCCAATAAACCAATTGATTCCACGAAATATTCAAGCGCAAACAGCAATCCAATAATCAAAAGCCAAGTGCCCCATGCTGGTGAAAGCAAGAACAACAATGAAATAAATGAAAATACTAATGACAACGCATAGATAGTTAAGACAGTTTGTCTATGAGTCAATCCCATCCGCATTAATTGGTGGTGCAGGTGATGTTTATCAGCTTCAGAAATTGGCTTTTTATTAAGCTTACGTCTGATCATTGCATAAACCGTATCGGTAATTGGTACACCCAAAATAATGATTGGAACCAGCAATGAAATAAAGGTTACATTCTTTAACCCCTTTAATGACAAAACGGCAATCATAAAACCAATATAAAGCGCACCAGTATCACCTAAAAAGATCTTAGCCGGATGAAAGTTATAAGGCAGAAAACCTAATAAACAAGCTGCCAGCATAAAACATGCGATAGGCACATAAAGTTGGTGTGTATGCAAAAAGAAATATCCAACAATTCCCATGGTAGTTAAGGAAATCATTGAAACCCCATCAGCTAAACCGTCCAGCCCATCAATTAAGTTGACTGCATTAGTTAATGCCAATACCCAAAAGATGGTAATTGGGAAACTCCACCAACCTAGATTGACTTCATGTGTAATGAAAGGAAGCTTTAACACGTTCATTCTAATACCCGCTAAGAAATAGATAATTAGCGCGGCAATAAAAATACCAAACATTTTTTGTCTGGGCTTCAATTCCAAAATATCATCAATCAATCCTGTAAGCACAATCACACTAGAAGCTAGCAGAATCGAGAAAATTTCATGAGTAGGGAACTGCTCTCGTAAAAGCACAAAAGCGCCAATGTTAAAAGTAACAAAAATACCTAGTCCCCCGATAGTTGGCATTGGCTTCTTATTAACACGACGAGCATTAGGATTATCAACGGCACCTAGTACAAAGGCCAGACGTCTGATGAAAGGCGTAATTGCCGCTGAAATAATTACTAATAAGAATAATTCAACAATAATTTTAAACATATGTGGCTACTTTCCTTATATACTTGTTCTAATTATACAAGTAGACACGCTTTTGTACAAATAGCGAAAAAAGGTTTGGAACTTTGAATTCCAAACCTTTTTCTTTATTTAGCAATTGCTACAACACGTTTTTCACGGATAACGGTAATCTTGATATTTCCTGGATAATCCAGTTCCTTTTCTACTTGATTACGTATATCACGTGCCAAAATTACTGTTCGATCATCTGAAATTTCATCAGGCTCAACCATAACTCGAACTTCACGCCCTGCTTGAATAGCATAAGCTTGCTTAACGCCTTGATAGCTCTTAGCAATTTTTTCTAGTTCAGTCAAACGTCTAATGTAATTTTCCAAACTCTCGCTTCTTGCACCTGGACGAGCTGAAGAAATCGTATCTGCTGCAACAACAAGTTCAGCAATAAACGATAACTTAGGCACATCACCGTGGTGAGCAGCAATCGCGTTAACTACAACATCGGGTTCATGATATTTTCTGGTTAATTCAACCCCAATTTCTACGTGGGAACCTTCGATATCATGATCGATGGCTTTACCAATATCGTGTAATAATCCCGCGCGAACCGCTAGTTTTTCATCTAAACCAAGTTCCGCAGCCATAGTACCTGCTAGCTTGCCGACTTCAATTGAGTGAGACAAAACATTTTGTCCATATGAAGTACGATACTTCAAGCGACCAAGTGTCTTAACCAACTCAGGGTTCATTCGATGGATACCTAATTCCATCAAGGCACTTTCACCAGCTTCGTAAATATCGTCGTTTACTTCTTTTCTGGCCTTATCAACCATTTCCTCAATGCGAGCTGGGTGAATTCGACCATCCTTGATTAATCGTTCCATTGCTCTCTTGGCAATTTCACGTCTAATAGGATCGAAACCACTCAGTGTGACAACTTTTGGTGTGTCATCGATAATTAGATCGATTCCAGTTAAAGCCTCAAATGAACGGATGTTGCGACCTTCACGACCAATAATCCGTCCCTTCATTTCTTCATTTGGCAAGTCAACAACAGATACGGTAGTCTCGGCTACAGTATCTGCTGCACTGCTTTGAATGGCATCAACAATGACTTGATTGGCAAAATGATCAGCTTTAGCTTTAACTTCTTCATTGCTGTTTCTGATCATTTCAGCCCGTTCTTTAACTAATTCATCAGATAATTGATCAAGAACAATCTTTTTAGCTTGTTCCCTGTCTAATTTAGCTACGTCATAAAGTTTTTGCCGTCTGGTTTCAACTAATTCATCAGCCTCAGTTAACTTCGCCTGTAAGCTAGCATCTTGCTGCTTTAATTGATCTTCTTTTTGCGTGAGTTCAGTTTCTCTTTCATCTAACAAAGAAGTCTTATGATCTAAGGTATCTTCACGTTGTTGTAAACGGTTCTTTTCCCGAGCTAAGTTGTCCTTTTTGACATTTAACTCATCTTCGGTTTTTTGCCTAAAATCACGAATTTGTTCTTGAGCTTCAAGAATCTTTTCTTTCTTAGTATTTTCAGCACTTTGCTTAACAGCTTCTGCTGCTTGCTTTTGTGCGTTAACTTCTGCTTCAGCGGCAGCTACCTGTGCTTTAGCATCAGCCAAAATATGGTCTGCATCATTTTGCGCATTCTGGGCCTTTTGTTCCCAAGAATGCTTACGAATTGCATAACCAATGCCTGTACCCACCAAAAGTGAAACAATGGCAGTTGCGACGGGAATCATAATTATTGTATTCATGATTACTATCGCCTTTTTTTAGAATTATTCACACAACTTTTATGATAAAGAACCTATGAGTCCATGTCAATCATGATAAAAAAACCTTGGAATAAATTCCAAGGTAAAGACTAATATTATTTAGTTTTTTCAGCATCTTTGGTATCAGATTCTTCTTGTGGTGCTTCTTCACGCTTTTCCTTGATCTTTTCAGGATTCTCGCGATCAGCAATTGACTTTTCGTCAATTCCATAAGCCTTACGAACCTGTTCTTGAATATCTTGATAAATATCTGGGTGATCTTCAAGATACTTCTTGGCATTCTCACGCCCTTGGCCAATCCGGTCATTCTTGTATGAGTACCATGAACCAGCCTTATCAATAATATCCTTGTCGGCAGCCATATCAAGCAATTCACCACTTTGTGAAATACCCTTGCCATACATGATATCAACTTCGGCAACCTTGAATGGTGGAGCAACCTTGTTCTTAACAACCTTAATCTTAACGCGGTTACCAAGAACATCACCTGATTGCTTAATTTGTTCTGCTCTTCTTACTTCAAGACGAATAGTTGAGTAGAACTTAAGTGCTCGACCACCTGGTGTGGTTTCAGGGTTACCAAACATGACACCAACTTTTTCACGGATCTGGTTAATAAAGATCGCAATTGTCTTAGTCTTAGAAATGGTACCTGATAATTTACGCAAAGCTTGACTCATCAAACGAGCTTGCAAGCCGACGTGAGCATCCCCCATCTCACCTTCAATTTCGGCACGTGGTACTAAGGCAGCTACAGAGTCAACTACCACAATGTCAATCGCACCACTGGAAATCAAGGTATCGGCAATTTGCAAACCTTCTTCACCAGTATTAGGTTGTGAAAGAATCAATGAATCAATGTCCACGCCCAAAGCTTCTGCGTAAGCCGGATCCATTGCGTTTTCGGCATCGATATAAGCAGCTGTTCCGCCACGTTTTTGCACTTCAGCAACTGCATGAAGGGCTACAGTAGTCTTACCAGATGATTCTGGACCATAAATTTCGATAATTCTGCCACGAGGATAACCGCCAACACCAATAGCGGCATCTAAGGCAAGTGAACCGGTTGGCACTGTTGAAATTTGCGTATCTGCTTTTTCACCCATACGCATAACGGCACCTTTTCCAAAGTTCTTTTCAATTTTCTTAAGAGCTGCGTCTAATGCAGCTTGCTTTTCATCTTTGGCCATTGCTACCTCCTAAATTTTCGTACTTAATAATTATACTTTGTTCAACAACCAATTTGCAAGCAAAATGCAAACGAATGTTCAAATCATTTTCCCTACACTTTTTATGT
>NZ_BALU01000001.1 GCF_000615285.1 Lactobacillus kitasatonis DSM 16761 = JCM 1039
TCTATCTTTCCACCAACATAAGCAAACATATAGCTTGTATCAGTTACGTTGCTTAAATCACAGCCCCTGAAGTTTACACTCTGTAGATCGTGGCTTCCCGAGAACAAATTATTCATATTAGTTACGCCACTAGTATCAACATGGCTCAAATCTACATGCTGTAAATGAGTTGTGTAGCCACTAAATGCATGATTCCAATCGCCCTTAGCATAGACCTTATTCTTTTCACCTTGATCATCAACTGTGATGTTAACTGCACCATTGCTAGTGATGGATTTCATTAAATCCTTAGTGATATAAACCTTGTCATCACTTGAAATTCTGCCGGCATTAATAAAGTCCTGGGTGTTTGGAATGTAGATATTTTTATTATCGCCGTGGTAGTTGTCCAAAGTGTACTCATGAGTTGTGTTATTGAGACTGCCATTCCAATCGTCAACGTTGAATTGACTCTCACTTTCTGCAGGAAGAGCAATGAGTGCTTGAATCTTTGCTTGAAGTTGAACAGTCTTTTTCACCTTTTCTGCAGCTATATCTGTAGCAGCTTGTGTATTTTCTGTAGCCTTTTTATCAACAACTAAACTTTGAGTTTGATCTGACTTTTGCTCATCCTTATCTGAAGTAGTGTCAGGAGTTTTTACTTCTGAAGTTTGCTCCTTTTGCTTCTCTTGAACTTGAGTATCAGAAGGTTTTACTTCATTAGTTTTATCAGCTATCTCAGCCTTTTGACTTTCTGTAGTTGCCTTAACATCAGCTTCAGTTATAGGCTTTACTAGTTGAGCACTTTCTTTAGTATTATTAGCTTGTGAATCAGTTGCTACTTCTGTCTTTTGAGCAGTGGCAGCATCTTTTTGTGCGTCATTATTTTGTTGTGTAGAATCTGTAGTAGTTTCCTTAGAAACTTGTTCTACTGCAGGTTGAGTATTTGTTACCTCGTCAGCGTGTACCGCTTGGCCGCCGAATCCCATGAAGCTGATTCCGATCAATACTGAAGCGGCACCAATGGTCAACTTACGAATTGAGAAGTGATCCCTCTGATTATCCATTTGTCTAAGTTTTTCGTTGAAGTTGTTCTTAGATAGCATCTTACTCATCCTCCTTATTACTGTCCTACCTCTATTGTAGATGCTTTATTTTATAAAATCAAAAGTTATTTATTAAGCAATTGCTTATATTAGCGCCTTTTAAAGCAATTTAAAATTTGCAAAAATTGTTATTTTTTAGCATAAAAAACGATAACTGATTTAGCAGTTATCATCCAATTCTTAGAATCATAAGCAATTATTAATAAATTTATGCAATAACAAAAGCCATCCTTTAACTAGGATGGCTTTACATTTCTATAAAATTCTCTTAGCAATCGTAGGAGTATAATAACTCGACATATTTTGCAAAATCGTACCTTGATCTGGCGTTGCGGAATTAACATATTGATTATTGCCAATATAAATCGCAACGTGATATGGAACCGTTTCAGAACCCCAGAAGACCAAGTCGCCCGCTTGCAATTGGTCGAGAGGAACAGTTTGACCGACCTTAACTTGATCGTAGGTCGTACGTGGCAAGTTAATTCCGGCCGCATGTTGATAAACGTACTGTACTAAACCAGAGCAGTCAAACTTATCTGGTCCGGTAGCACCCCAGACGTAAGGCTTACCAACTTGCTCCTTAGCGAGCGCAACAACAGCTGCAGCTCTACTTGAAGCTTGAACTGATGAAATCTTATTATCAGTTTTCTTCTTAGCTATGGTCTTTTTAACCGTTTCATTAACGATTTGGTTAGCCTTTTTGACTTTGTCTGCCTTAGTAGTCTTTTTCTTTTGCGTAGCCTGCTTAACTTTATTAGCTAAGTTAACAACTGCCGACTTTTTCTTGGTAGTTTTAGCCGCAGTCTTAACTGGCGTTTCTTCATTAACGTCAACAGTGTAACGCGCTTCAATCCATTCACGCGTACCAACTTTGTACCACAAGCTACCCTTGCTATCGACCGCGGTCTCAGCCACATTCCAAACGGAACCGTCTTTTGCACGATAGCCCATGAACTTACCATTTTCATAATTTGTCCAAATATTCAGACTCTTGCCCGGCAAGTAACTAATTTTGACACGTTTAACAGCAGTAAAATTGGCTGCTCGAACGGTTTTCAGTGATGTAATCGCAGAAACGCCTGTAACAGATAGTGCCGCAGCCGCTCCCAACTTAAACAATTTATGTTTCGACATAATTCAATCCCCTTGGTAGCGAAAACTATCCCACTTTTACTACTTGATAACGTCTTCATTATCACATGTGTAATTAAAAATCGCAAACGTAACTATTCAAATAGTCTTATAAACGCAAAAAAAGCGAACCACAAATTGTGTGATTCGCTTAATTCTTATATTCAATTTTCGATTAGTTCAAAATACGCTTAGCTGCACTTGGATAGAAGTAGCTGCTCAAGCTTTGCTTGATAACGCCTTGACCTGGAGTTGCAGCGTGGATGTATTGATTGTTACCAATATAAATACCTACGTGGTATGGAGCACTTACTGAGCCCCAGAAAAGTAAGTCACCTGGTTGCAAGTTCTTCATTGAAACTGAAGTACCTTGCTTAACTTGGTCGTAAGTAGTTCTACCGATGTTCACACCAGCAGCCTTTGAGTAAACGTATGAAGTAAGACCTGAACAGTCAAAACCGTTGGCACCGGTACCGCCCCATACGTAGTTCTTACCAAGTTGTGCTTCAGCTAAAGTAACAATAGCTGATGCATCCCCAGTTGCTTGAACTGACTTCTTAGCCTTCTTTGGCTTAGCAGCAGTTGCAGTTGTTTGAATTGTAACTGCCTTAGTAGTAGTCATCTTAGTTGCTACTGAGTTACCTTCTGGAGTGGTGTATTGAGCATGATCCATTGGTTTTCACCAACTTGGTACCAAACACGACCCTTCTTGTCGGTCTTTTGATCAAGGACATTCCAGGTGGTGCCGTGTTGTGCACGTTGACCTGTGAAGTGACCACGGTTGTAGTTGTCCCAGATGTTTACACCGTAACCTGGAACGTAGTTGATCTTTACTTTAGTAGTAGCAGCTTGAACTTTAGCAGTAGTTGAATCTGGCTTAACAGCACTTACTGTAGCTACACCGGTCAGAGTTAAAGCAGCAGCTGCAGTAACTTTTACAAAATTGCTCTTAATATTCATCAAATGCTCCTATATATGTCTGTTAGTTTTAATCAAGTTGTCAGATTTTTTAAATTTGGTAACGAAAATGCGTTTTTTCGGAAAATCTTTAAACTTATTTAATGTATTTACAACGTCCATGATAATATCCTCATGTTACAGAACCGTTACAAAAGTAATACTAACTTAATAAAAAAGCGCTTTCGTAAATTTGACTAAAAAAAGAGCTGGATTTTTTATCCAACTCTTTTCTTGAATAGATTTTTGAGAAATATAATTTTATTTGGTTTTAGTCGATAACACGCTTAGCTGATGAAGGCATGAATGAACCCAAAGTTTGGATCCTAACGTTTTGACCAGGAGCTGGAGCGTGAACGTACTTACCATTACCAATGTAGATAGCTACGTGTGAGTTACCCCAGAATAACAAGTCACCCTTCTTAAGCTTCTTAGTTGAAAGTGCTACTGACTTACCTAAAGTGATTTGACCGTAGGTAGTTCTTGGCAAAGTCTTGTTAATTGCGTTCTTGAAAACGTAGGTAGTTAAACCTGAGCAATCGAAACCTGAAGGACCAGTTGCACCCCAGATGTAAGGCTTACCAACTTGCTTCTTAGCAAGCTTAACAACTGCATTACGCTTTTGGTCAGCTGCTGAAGTCTTCTTAACTGAAGAATCTGCTGGAGTAGTTGTTTCGATATCAGAAGTAGAATTGTCAGTATCTACAGTAGTAGTGTTAATGTCGTCAGCGTGAACAGTTGCTGCAGGAACATTAACAGTTGCAAGACCTGTAAAGAAAATTGATAAAGCTGCTGTGTATTTAACCAAAGTACGTTTAAAACTCAAAATTTATTTCTCCTTAAAAATCATTTTTTATTCTTAGTTTTTAAATTCTTTTATTTAGTGATCTCTCGGATCAGCTGACGTTTTATATAATAACGTTCGAATGTTACATGAATGTTTCAAAAAAACTACCATCGCGTTAAGAAACATTGCAGAATAAGAAATAATCTGTAAAAAAGGAGCAGCTAATCTTCCTGAAGCCTTGATACGATTGAGTTTAGCGTGCTTTTCGTTTTGTTAAGATCATCGTTAACAATTACATGAGCGTACTGCTTTAAATCAGCTGGTAATAGGTTTAATTCGCTCCCGCTGAGGCGTTCCCTGATTTTTTCAGGATCGTCGCCACGCTTGAGCAAACGTTCTTTCAGCTCATCTTTGGTTGTAGTTGTGACATATAAGAAATAAACTTTGTCACCTAATTGTTTAATGTAAGAATACACGCCTTGAATATCGACAATTAATGACACAAGGTCGTGTTTTTCCCAAGCGAGGTTTAATGCTTCACGACTTGAACCGTATTGATATGAACCATATTTTACATGTTCAAAGAAGTGTAATTTCTTAAATGAATCATCTGTTTCAAAGTGATATGACACATTCTGCTTTTCACCTGAACGCATTGGCCGCGTAGTGTGCGTTAACACGCGCGGAATGTCATATTTTTCATTTAAATAATCGGAAATGGTCGTCTTGCCAGCACCACTTGGTCCCGCAATTAAAATTATTTTTTTCAAAAGAATATCCCCCACTTGAAAATGTTGCTTTTATATATTAACATTCTACTGTCAAAAAAGACTAAGACTTTTCATTTGGAAAGGAAAATATAAATAATGAAAAAAGCAGACGTAAAAGTTGGCGCAATCGTTGGCGCTAAGTCAGAAGAAGAACTTAAGAAGCCATTCCAAGGCAAAGTTGAAAAAATTTACGAAAATTCTGCACTCTTAGCTATCACTTCATACGATCCCATTGACGCAACTTCAGTCAGCGACTTGAACAACAAGATCGTAGTCAACTTCAAAAACTTAAAGGCTGCTCGTGCTGCCAAGAACAGCAAGATTGCTTCAACTAACGAAGTTAAGGTAGAAAAGATTGCCAAGAAGGACGATGAGAAGGACGACGAGAAGTCTTCTAAAGACAAGAAATAATTCAAATTTGTAAAATAAGCCACGTACTTGTTTACGTGGTTTATTTTTTTGCCTAAAATTAAAAAGAAATTTAATTTACAAGGAGAAAAAATGAAAGAAAAAACAAGAACCGTCCTTTTTTGGTTCATTCTGATTCAACCATTTTTGGACTTGTACTGGTTCTATAACGGCAAACTGGCTGACGTCTTGCCATTCACTTTGCCAACAATTATTAGAATCCTGGCTGTTTTTGTCATCTTCTGCATGTTTTTTAGTCAAAAACAAAACTGGCAAAAACTGGGAAAAGAAAAATGGTTGATCGTTTATCTAGCATTATTAATCGTCTACTCGGTTTTGCACTTGACTCACGTGCGCCACTTCAACAGCGTGAACCCTAACGATTACAATTACTCAACTGTCAGCGAAATCTTCTATCTAATTAGAATGGTTTTGCCATTATTGGTGATCTTCTTTACTAGAGAGCTTGAATTCACCAGAGAGCAGTTTAGACACATAATCGAGGGCATCAGCGGACTTTTCTCATTCACGATTGTCATTAGCAACCTCTTCGTAATCTCGCTGAGAAGTTATGAGACCGGCTTCATCAGTGCTAATATCTTCGAGTGGTTCGTTAACCCCAACATCGGCTATTCACACATGGCTTCCAAAGGTTTCTTCAACTTCGCCAACATGGTTTCAGCTGTGCTCTTCATGTTAGTGCCACTCATGCTCTACTTCATGTTCAGCCACTTTAATTGGAAGACTGTGACATTAAACGTGGTGCAAGCTTTAGCCATGATCGAACTTGGTACAAAAGTTGCACTAATTGGTTTGATCGGCGGGATTGGCGCAGGCATTTTGCTCTACGTTTTCCATTTATTTATCGTTAAAGACGTTAAGAAAAATTGGAAGGCAATTATCGTAGCTCTGGCCATTGAAGTGGGAACGCTAGCAATCATCCCCTTTGGCCCAGCCATTCAACGTTACAACTACGAAAAATACTTGGCTCAACAATCCGACAACAGTTTGACCCAAGATAAAGAAGAATTGGCTGAAGGTCTTAAGAAGTATCCTAGTGGTCAAAAGCGCAAGGAATTTTTGACCAACTTCATTGGCGAGCACTATCAAGATTATGCTTTAAACAAAAAGTTTGTCACCAAGAGCTATCCATATAAATACGATCCAGAATTCTGGCTCAAGATCATGAACGAACCAGGCACTTCACGGATGCAAAACCGCCACGTCGAAAAGGCGATGCTGGATCAGGTGATTAAAACCAACAATAATAAGCTCGACAAGGTATTCGGCATTTCTTACACCAGAGAAACCAATATCTTCAATCTAGAGCGTGATTTTACCAGTCAGGTCTATTCCCTTGGTTGGGTCGGCATGCTACTGTTTATCGGTCCTTACGTCGTGATCATGCTCTATGCTTTGATCAAGTGGCTAATGAATAAACAACTGCAGACATACCTCATTAGTTCGATGCTTTTGTCCATTGCCTTCATGCTCTTGGCGGCATTTCTTTCAGGCAACGTGATGGACTTCTTAACCGCCAGCTTTATCTTGGCCTTTGTCGAAGGCGGGATGCTCGGTGAGATTAAAAAAGAAGACTAAAAAAATAAACTAGATCAGCAACTAACTGATCTAGTTTTTTTTTGCCTATTTTTGCTTAATAAAGCTCTGATCTGGTACACGGATCAAGTAGTAGCGCGTAGCTAAATGCCTGCGTGCATCCCTATCCCGTTTTGCCAGTTTTTCTTATAAAATGCCGTATAAATAGCAACATAAGCACGTTGGTATTCCTTATCCATCTTCGTCAGATCCTTCTTAACGTAAGGGATCTTCTCGGCATCCACATCAAGTGCAGTGTTGCCGTATGCAATTGAAGCATAGTCACTTGATGCCGTAATCTTGCTTCCTGCACGATAGAAAGTATATGTCTGTGAACCGTTCTTTCTCTTATCAGAGTTGATGGTTACGTAGCTTGAATTGCCCGAACCAGTTCTCATAATCAATGGTTCATACTTAATGGTTGAAGTAATGCGGTTAGCATCCTCCAAATCCGGATTGTCCATAAAAGTCTGATTGAACATCCAGCCAGCTGTCACTAGCAATACAACAACTTCAACTACGTTAATTAAAAAGTTTGGCCAAGTAAAGCGTTTATGCTGTTTGATAATCATCTTGATCCGCCGTTGACGGATATTCTGGACGATAAAAACTAAATAAAGAATAATTGCGACCCAAATCAAGATCCCAATAATGTTCCAACTAAACATTGCGTCGTCCTCCTTGCTTTTAATTATAGGTGAATTTATTAAAAATTTGAATAGCAGATATATTGAATACTTTGCTTACAGGTGAGATGATATTCATAAGTACATTAGATTTATTAGGTAAAAATATGGTAGCAATTGCATTTTATTCAATAACCGGGCAAACGAAACGTTTTATTGATAAAACGGGATTAGATGCCCATCAAATCAGCGATGCCAGTCCTAAGTACGATATGGGAGAGCATTACATACTTGTTGTTCCCGCATATCAGGACTTCATGATGGATTCTGTCGTTAATTTTTTAACATATAAAGACAATAAAAAGAACATTATAGGAATTATTGGTTGTGGCAACCGTAACTTCAACGACCTTTTCGCTCAAACCGCTAAGAAGATCGCAGCAACTTTGAACGTGCCAATACTGTATCTACTAGAATTCAGTGGTACCGACGAAGATGTGAGAAATGTACGCAAGATTGTTCATGATCTTTCTTCGGGTCAGAGCACCAAGAAGGTACAAAAGCCTAAAGAATTACATGGAAATATCAGCTTTTTGAGTAATTATAGAGACTAAGCATGAAAAAATATTATAAAGCAATCAACTGGAACGATATGGAGGATCGGGTTGATCGGTCCGCATGGGCGCGGCTCAATGATATCATTTGGGAACCGCAGCATGTTCCAGTAAGAGAAGATAAAAAAGAATTTTTACAATTGGATAAGCCGGTGCAAGAGGCTGTGCTTCATGCGTTTGGAGCGCTGTCATTTTCATCCGGCTTACAAATGAGAAACGGGATTGATCAGTTAAAGCCTGACGCTATTACGCCGGAAGAAGTAGCTGTGCTGAATGCATTGCAATATTTGGAATCAATTGCTAACAAGGGTTACAGCTATGTACTGTACGAATTAAGCGACGCTGAAGAAGTTAAGAAGACTTTAGCGTGGGCTGACAACAATCCTTATTTGCAAAAGAAGATTCACCTGTTGAATGAGATTTACCAAAGTGGGGATGCTCTTCAAAAGAAGGCAGCAAACGTTATTTTGGAGACGGCCCTTTACCACAGCGGCTTTTATGCTCCGCTTTATTTATTCGGTGAGGGTAAGATGATCAGAACCGCTGAAATCTTGAAGTTGGCTTTACGTGGTACATCATTTAGTGGCATCTACCCTGGCTATAAGTTCCGTTTAGGCTATGCCAAGTTAGGCAAGCAGGAACAAAAAGATCTGAGAAAATGGATCGACGATTTATACAGCAAGCTAGTAGCCAACGAAGAAAAACACATCGAGCTGACGTACAAAGGTACCGGTTGGGCAGACGACGTTAAGCACTATCTCTACTACAGCGTCAACAAGGCCTACCTCAACTTAGGTTTTTCTGCTCGTTATCCAGATACTGCCAACACAATCAATCCAGTTATTGAAAAGGGTGTAATTAAGAGTGCAGTCTTTGAAGACTTCTTCTTCTACACCAACAACCATTCGCTAACTAAATTTAAAGAGATCAAATAAAAAAATGCCCAGGAATTAATTTTCCTGGGTCTTTCTCTACTTCTTTTTAGTTGTAGTTTTCTTTTTGGTAGTCGTCTTTTTCTTAGTAGTAGACTTGGTAGTCTTAGCTTTAGTTTCGGTCTTCTTTTCCGACTTCTTGTATTCGCGGACTACCTTGATCTTTTCGATAATGGCATCAACAAGTTTATCAACTACGGCTGAACTATCCTTTTCAATTTCTTCTTCAGTGGTCAATTGGTCGATTCTGAAGTGAGAAGCATTGACGTATTCTGAACGAGTTTCAAAGTAAACATTCAAGTCATATTCTTGCCCTTCTTCAAAGAAGTTGGCAATCTTCTTGTAGTTGGCATAAGGCAAATTGATGATGTTAGTCTCAAGTGCAAAGGTAACGGGACGTTGACCAGTTACTGCAAGTTGCGTTTGCACTAATGAATCATGCTTAAATGCGGCTACAACTTCCTTGACCATCTTTTCGGCATAAGGCTTGATTTTACTTTTGGATTTACTGATGTCGGCGTATTTTACTGTTTCAAGATCTTGAATGTAATCTTGAGTTTCAATTTTATCGTTTAAATCTTTTAAATTAATCTTCAAAATAAACTATCCTTTTTTGTTAGTCTTACTAACAACATACTACAAAAAAATTTTTTGTCATCTTTTTAATGGATTTTGCTAGAATGTGGATTATAGATTATGCATAAGAAAAAATTCAATCTCAAAAACCTATTTTGGATTATTCCAACAGCAATAATTCTTATTATAGGTTCTATTTATCTTTTTAACAAAAATAAAATTGACAATGAAGTCGACTGGATGACCATGAAGCAGGAACAGAAGCTGGACGTTCCACTGGAGAACCAGATGCCGGATTTACCTAATGGCTGCGAGGTCACTAGTTTGTCCATGCTCATGAATTACTATGGCATCAAGGTTAATAAAAATGAGCTGGCCGAAAATATCCAGCACGTCGATTTCTTCACTGATGGTGGTAAATATCGCGGTAATCCTAACCAGGCTTTGTCGGTCATATGTCGATCGCCAACGCCGGCTGGTGCGTTTATAACGGCCCGCTTTATAACGTTGCGCGTAAATATACTACGCACATCGAAAACATCACAGGAAGCGATTTTTTGAGCCTGCTCAAGCTGGTTTCAATCGGCCACCCTGTGTTGATCATCACCACGACCACTTTTAACCGAGTTAATGATATGCAAACGTGGGATACCAATACGGGCAAAGTAAACGTTACACCATCTTCGCACGCTTGCGTGATTACCGGCTATAGTAAGCCGAAAAAAGTTGTCTACGTGAACAACCCTTATGGCTATAAGAATCAGCCTGTTAATTGGAAGAACTTGCAAGCTAGCTACAACCAGCAAGGAAGGCAAGCTTTATATATTAGATAATACAAAAAGGACCAAGCAAAAGCTTGGTCCTTTTTACTCAAGGCACATGCATAAGCATATGTGGGCATTTAAACTGTTCACATCAGTGTGCCCAACATCGACGCTTCCCGCGTCTGCCACTTAAGGCGGATGTCCTCTATCTCATAAATATACGCATCTCGCGTTCATTAATCGACTCGTCAATTGGAAAGTATACTACCTTTTCTTTTTTATGTACAGTTGCCACTTCTTAAAACGACGATATTTTAATTTATAAAAGGCTTCAATACACATTGTTGAAAGTAAAAAGCCAATACCAATTGCGCCTGTGACGATGGCTACCCGCAAGATCAATTCTTGACCATGGCGATAGTCGCCTACTACGAAAGCACGAACTGCTTGATAAGCAGGCATCCCCGGCACCAACGGCACCAATGCTGGAATGTTAAACACCGTTACTGGGCATTTTTTAATCCGGGCCAAATACAAACTCAAGATACCGATCAAAAATGCTCCGAGTAAATTCGACACCATTCTGCCCATTCCTGCACGAAAACAGAACCAGTAAGTCATCCAGCCCACTACTCCGCTAATACCTGAAAAGTTCAAAGCGCGGTGTGGTACGTTGATCGTTAAGGCAAAGCCCACAGAGGCCAAATAAGAAAAGACGACATTAATTACTATTTCTAACCAAAATGGCATTTTTAAGCCCCCACAAACTTAAGCACTAAACCGACACCGCCGCCAAGGGCCAAGGCACTCAGCGATGCTTCAAACATTCTCACGATGCCTGAAAGCAGATCGCCCATAAAGAGGTCACGCAAGGCATTAGTTAAAGCTAGGCCCGGCACCAAGGTCATCAAAGCCCCGATCAAAATGTTGTCGATGATCATTTCGTGATCGAGATAATTCAGTCCGAGCGCAAGAAGGCCCATGACCATTGCGGCAATTAATTCCGACAAAAAGCGGACTTTAGTGTATTTTTTAAACTCGCAGTAAGCCCAAAAGCCGACCGCACCAACCAAGGCTGCCCCTGGAAAGTCAATCCAGTCATAGTCATCCATAAAGAGTACCATCAAGGTCGCACTAAGAACCGCAGCTCCTACAACCTGCATCCACATAGGGAAAGACGGCGCATTGGCTACCTGAATGATCTGTTGGCGCAATTCCGGCAGATCTATTTTTTTCGCCGCAAATTTACGCGATAAATTATTAACCCGGTCCACCAATTCCAAATTGATATTACGATCGCGAATCTGCTTCATCTGCGATAAATCGCCACCATCAAGGCTCATGAACACACAGGTCGGCGTCGCAAAAACACGCGGATCATCAACCCCGCATTTTTGGCAATTCTCATCATCGTGTCTTCGACACGGTACATTTCGCTTCCGCCTTCAATCATGAGTCGGCCAGCTGTTAGACAGATGTCTAATACTTCTTGATAAAATTGAGTATCCTTTTTGTCGGACATAGTCTTATCCTCAATTCATTTTTTCAATATCGATTGTTTTATCTACAATCACCGCGGAAAAAGTCGCGTTCGTGGCTAACAATAATTACGCCACCTGGGAAGTTGACGATAGCTTTGCGGAGTGCGTCCTTGGTGTCATTATCCAAGTGGTTGGTAGGTTCATCAAGGAAGAGCAAGTTGGCTGGCTCAAATTGCATCTTAGCCAATTTTACTTTTTCTTGTTCCCCACCAGAGAGTTCCTTCAATGGACTCATGGCTTGTTGCGCAGTAAGACCCATTCTAGCTAAAGCTTGACGCAATTCTTTTTGCTTTTTGCGTTCGAATTCTTCTTGCAAGTATTGAAGTGGCGTCATGTTGTTGTTTGGCCAGGTCAAATCCTGCTTGAAGTAAGCAAGTTTAGCTGTCACGGATAATTCGTATGAACCATAGATTGGCTTTAATTGACCCAAGAGAGTCTTAAGCAAAGTAGTCTTACCGATTCCGTTAAAACCAGTGATGGCTACTTTTTCATCCCCACCAACTGAGAAGTTGAAGGCTGATTTAACCAAAGCATGATCATAACCAATAACCAAATCTTGCGTTTGGAGCAGCAAATTAGAAGCCGTAGCCACATATGGGAATTCGAATTTAGCACGACGGTTGTTCTTAGGCGGCGTCAAGACGTCCATTCTAGCCAATTGCTTTTCACGAGACTTGGCACTCTTTGCACGCGTACCTGCTTTGTTTTTACGGATGTAAGCTTCGGTCTTAGCAATCTTACGTTGCTGATTGGCGTAAGCTTTAAGGTAGGTCTCACGATTAGCTGCCTTTTGACGTAGAGCCTGCTTCAAAGTACCTGTATAACGCGTAATCGTACCGAAGTCGATGTCGATAATGCAGTTAGTGATTCGCCCTAAAAAGTCGTAGTCGTGGCTAACAACGATGAAGGCACCTGAGAAATTGTTCAAGTAGTCAACCAGCCAATCAATGTGAGATACATCAAGGTAGTTGGTCGGTTCGTCTAGTACCAAAACATCTGGACTTTGAAGCAATAGTTTTGCCAAAATAATCTTGGAACGTTGACCACCTGACAATTTTGAAACATCGTGGTCATAGCCAAGTTCAGCTAAACCTAGACCTGCCGCAACTTGTTCGATTTCGGTATCAATGTCATAGAAATTATTTTCTTCAAGGTAGGTCTGAACTTTACCAGCCTTTTCAAGCAAAGCATCATCGCCATTTTCGGCATACTTAGTATAAAGTTCGTTCAATTCCTTTTCTTTTTTGTACAGGTCATCAAAGGCCGTACGCAAAAAGCCGCGGATGGTGACGCCCGGTGCTAATTTTGCATACTGGTCCAAGTAACCTACGTCTACTTTGTTTTGCCACTTAACTTGGCCATCATCAGGGATGATCTCGCCAGTTAAAATCTTGATCAAAGTAGATTTACCTACTCCGTTTTGACCAGTAACTCCCATGTGGTCTTCTTTATTTAGAACAAAGTTGGCATCTTCATATAAAGTTTTGTCGATAAAACTTTGACTTAAGTCTTTTACAGTTAATAAACTCATTTTCCCTCTTATTCCTCAGCTGATTTGTGTTCTTTTTCATACTTTTGCAAAGCATCAAGAACTCTTGGCCAGTATCTCTTAGGCAAGATCAATTGCAAACGATCGTGATAAATTGGGAAGTCGCTTGCCTTCATCCCCGTAATCTTAGCTAATTCCTGGTCAGTCAGCTTATATTTGTAAACTATTCTCTTAATTTCGACTGATGCATGTCCTCTAAAGTAAGACAGGCCGAAGAAAAAAATTGCAAAAATTCCGGCAACAATAATTGCAAGTTGCAGATTTAATTTAAAGGTCCGCAAACAAATAAAAACGACGGCGATAAAAGAAATGAGTGCGGAAATTATCCCGTAGATGACTGGAAAGATACTTTCTTTTTTCTGCATAATTTTTCCCTTCTTATATTGAGACATTGTGTAACTGCTATGAACTTATCAAAAATTAGTAGGCTTTGCAACCGTTGGGCGCTTCAGTATAATTTTTGTAACATTATTATTTTAACCGGAAAGATGAAACTATGACTAAAGAAAAAAAACATTACTATTTTTCACTGATTCACTTTGATATTGATGATTTAAAAATCAGCCTCGCTATGCCGCAGGCTTGGCAGGCAGTTGATCTTTATCAGGCAATCGCAGATGACCGAGCAAGCATTGGCAAGTGGCTGCCTTGGGCCTACCAAATGAAGTCTCCATCTGACGAGGCTACTTTTATAAAAAAGATCCAAGAAAATATGATTAATCAACGCATGATCGTCTTAACGATTTTGGTCAACGGTCACCCTGCTGGCATGATCGATTTGCATAATTTAGTCAAAAATAAAAAAGGCGAGATTGGCTACTGGCTCTCCAGTAAG
This sequence comes from Lactobacillus kitasatonis DSM 16761 = JCM 1039, assembly GCF_000615285.1. GTDB lineage: Bacteria > Bacillota > Bacilli > Lactobacillales > Lactobacillaceae > Lactobacillus > Lactobacillus kitasatonis. The sequence continues at coordinate 14,175 of NZ_BALU01000001.1, forward strand.
TTCCAAGGCCGCGGCATTGTTACACGCAGCGTTATGGAACTATGCCAATACGCTTTTCACGAGTTAAATTTGCAGTATGTGGATTTGATTGTTGCCGTACAAAACGGCTCAAGCAGCCGCGTTGCTGAACACGCTGATTTCAAGTTGATAGGCGTCCGACCTAAGCTGATTCATGGTAGTGACGATGGTCAGATTTTTAGAAAAATAAATCCGACTAGAACCAGCCAGTCAGATCTTTAATTATAAAAAAGATAATCGGAACAAGTAGCGATGGCAAAAAGTTCAACGTTTTGACGTCGCGAATTTTTAATAGTGCAAGACCTGAACACGCAATTAGAAAACCACCTACGATAGAAAGTTCCGCCACAAGTGGACCTGTAAAAAAGTTAGCTGATAGGAATTTAGCAACGAGATAAATGCTGCCCTGCCAGCAGAAAAGTACCGGTGCAACCAGCAGCATCCCCCAACCGAAGCTAGCACCGAAGACCATCGACGTTACGAAGTCCATCATAGCGTTGGTGTAAAGCATGGTGTAATCGCCTTTGACTGCCGCCATAACGGGGCCAACGATCGATAAAGCGCCGATACAGCACAGTAAAATCTCGGTAGCTAGACCTTTGCCTAGGTTAGACTTACCAACCCTGTCGACTAAACGATCAAAATGTCCAGCGATATCGAGTGCAGTACCAGCAATGCCACCTAGCGCTAGACTGACAATGAACAAAACAGGATAGTGGCTTTTTGGCATATTGTTGGTGACATTCTCCCAGCCGATACCAAGTGCCGCAAGTCCCATCGCAATGAATAAAACGTCTTCGAAACGCTTATTTATCCCTTTCTTGAGCAGGCAGCCAATGGCCGTACCGACTAGTAATGCACATGTATTTACGATTGTTCCTATCATCTTTTTTCACTCCCTATTTTTATTTTAGCGCAAAAAACAGCATCCCTTGGGGATGCTGTTAATTTTTTACCAGTGAAATTTCCACGTACTGCTACTTGAACTCGACGAACTTGATGACGATGAACTATTACTATTTTCACCATAGCCAGAGTTTGAATTAGTTGCCGATTTATTTTCATTTCGATCATAAATCCGGTAATTAGTAAACGCCACCGGATCGTCCCATTTGATGTCGTTATTTTGTTCATTTAGTTCATTTTGACGTGTTTCTTCATTGTTTAACGTTTGAGTTTCCAAGCCTAGATTTCTTCTAAGCTTGTTAGAAGTCTTTTGCAATTCTTCAGTTGAAGCTACTTGAATTGCGGCACCATCGATCCAGGCATCATGGCCTTGAATGTAGCCACTCTTCATGTTATCCATGCAGCCGCGGTAGTTCAGCGCTAAGCTAAGCATATCGTTGAACGACAAGTTGGTTTTGACATATTTATTAAAGATATCCACCAACTTACGGTAGTTACTAATGGTGTTCACTGACATCGCCTTGTGGGCAATCGCTGTGATTACCTGACGTTGACGAAGTTGTCTACCGTAGTCACCACGTGGGTCCTCTTTTCTCATTCGAACATAAGCTACGGCGTGACGGCCGTTCAAGTGTTGCTTACCCTTATGGAAGTCGCACCAGTCGTATGAGAAGTCAAATGGCACGTTAACATCAACACCACCAACCGCATTAACTAAGCTGCGCAGCGCCTTCATGTTAACTTCAACATAATAATCAATTGGCACATTCAACATACTCTTAACGGTCTTGACACTGGCCGCACTACCACCGATTTCATAGGCCGAATTCACCCTAAACATAAAGTACTTATTGCCTGGGTCTCCTTCAATATCGGTCAAGGTATCACGTGGGATTGAGGTCATTGTAGCTGTGTTCTTTTGCGGGTTAGCCGTTGCCAAAATCAAAGTATCGGAATTTCCTCGGTCATGACGACCTTCGATCCCTTGGTCAACCCCTAACACTAAAACTGAAATTGGTTGTTTATTTACAATCTTGGCTGAGTTAGCGATTGGGCCGTCACCCTTGCCATCAATTGCACTATGAATCGTAAAATACATATGCGCTGCCCAGGCTACACCCAAGCAGACTGCTACTAAAGCAACTAATCCTATGAATCGAGCAAACATATTACCCGGTTTATATGAAGAGCTATCTGCTGCAATAGCATGGTTGCGGTGAAGGTTAAGTGCAGTAGTCTTACTGCGGTAATCTTCCCGGCGTTTGGAATTTGGATCCATTCTTTTTATCGTTTCCCTTCAAAATTAATACAAGTTCATTTGTATCACTTTTAATCTCTAGATAAAATAAAAATATCGATAATTAATAATAACTTATTTTTTGTGTTCAGTTGTACAACAAGTTAATATGTAAACAAATTGAAACAACGGAGGAAGAAATATGGCAATTCCAACAAGAAACGAAGTCCCAGATGATTTGAAATGGGACTTAACCAGAATCTTTAAGACAGATGAAGACTGGGAAGCAGCTTTTGATAAAGCAAAAGACGACGTTGAAAAGCTTGGTGCTTTGAAAGATAGTTTGACTAAGTCTGGTAAAGACTTGTACGAAGGTTTAACCAAGATCTTGGCAGTTAAGCGCGATGTCGAAAATATCTACGTTTACGCTACAATGTCCAGCGACGTCGATACTTCTAATTCTCACTATTTGGGCTACGTTAGCCGTGTACAAACTTTGGCTAACCAATTTGAGGCTGTTACTAGTTTCATCAGTCCTGAAATTTTGAGTATCCCTGCAGACAAATTTGAGCAATTTAAGAAGGACGAACCTCGTTTAAAGAATTATGCTCACTACCTTGAAACGATCACTAACAAGCGTCCCCACACTTTGCCAGCCGAAGAAGAAAAGATCATTGCTGACGCTAGCGACGCAATGGGCGTTTCAGAGAACACCTTCAACGTTTTGACCAACTCCGACATGGAATACGGCTACGTTCAAGACGACGAAGGCAATATGGAACAATTGTCAGACGGTTTGTATTCACTTTTGATCCAATCACAAAACCGTGACGTGAGAAAAGGCGCTTTTGACACGCTTTACGCTACTTATGGTCAATTCCAAAACTCACTTGCTTCTACCCTTTCCGGCGTTGTAAAGAAGCACAACTATAACGCTAAGGTGCACAAGTATGACTCAGCACGTGAAGCCGCATTGTCTGAAAACAACGTACCTACCAAGGTTTACGACACTTTGATCCAAGAAGTTGATTCTCACCTTGATTTACTCCACCGTTATGTTGCGCTACGTAAGAAGATTTTAGGCTTGAAGGATTTGCAAATGTGGGACATGTATGTCCCACTAACTGGTAAGCCTGCTCTTTCTTACAACTTCGAAGAAGCAAAGAAAGTAGCCAAGAAGGCACTCGCTCCACTTGGTGAAGACTACTTAAAGCACGTCGATTACATTTTTAACAACCGCGTCATCGACGTTGTGGAATCAAAGAACAAGGTAACTGGTGCCTACTCTGGTGGTGCTTACGACACTGATCCATATGAACTTTTGAACTGGGAAGACAACGTTGATTCTTTATACACTTTGGTGCACGAAACTGGTCACTCAGTTCACTCTTGGTACACTCGTAACACCCAACCTTACGTTTATGGTGACTACCCAATTTTCGTAGCTGAGATTGCTTCAACTACTAATGAAAATATTTTGACTGAATACTTCTTGGACCACATCACTGATCCTAAGACGCGTGCATTCATATTGAACTACTACCTTGATTCATTTAAGGGTACCTTGTTCCGTCAAACTCAATTCGCAGTGTTCGAGCAATTTATTCACGAAGCTGACGCTAAGGGTGAACCACTTACCGCTGATACTTTGGACGACGTTTATGGTCAACTTAACCAACACTACTACGGTGACAGCGTTGAACCAGGCGGCGACATTGCACTTGAATGGTCACGTATTCCACACTTCTACTACAACTTCTACGTTTACCAATATGCGACTGGTTTTGCGGCTGCGACTGCACTTGCTAACAAGGTTGTTCATGGTACTGACGCTGATAGGGATGCATACCTTGGCTTCCTTAAGGCTGGCTCAAGTGATTATCCAACAGAGATCATGAAGCATGCTGGTGTTGATATGACTAAGCCTGACTACTTAGAAGACGCCTTTAAGACTTTTGAAAAGCGTTTGAATGAATTTGAAAGCTTGATTGAAAAATAAATATTAATAGCAAAAAAGATGATATGTTTCACGTGAAACTATCATCTTTTTATTTATTCTTCTAATAACCAATCGATCAAATATTTTACAGCTATACCATCAACCGTTTCTTCATCAAACTGTGGTAATGATAATACTGTCTTTTGATATCCATCAGGAATATAGCGTAAATTATCAGTTTCACGCGTACTCCCTTCTGGTAAATGTTCTGTTACCTGATAATACTTAATTTCATTACCTTTGCGGGCAACAAAATTGATCTCCTTACCAGAATAATCGCCTACGTCAACATTGTAGCCTCTGCGAAGAAGTTCAATAAAGACAATGTTCTCAATCTGATGACCTAAATTATCACGATAATTTGATCCTAATGTCTGATTTTTCAAAAGAATCTATTCAACGTGCAAAAGATGAAGTAAAGTTACAAAAATTAATATCAAATATACCCGTATAAAAATTAGATACACCTCAAAAAATAGAGAAATGGTTAAAAGAAGATTACTAAAAAGACTCTTTGGAAATGCCTACAGCATTAACAAAGAGCCTTTTATTTATTTTTTATTCAATTGACGATTAAACAGATAAATACAAATCATCATAAAAATACTTACTGGAATATACACTGCTGAAACAAAAGCAATGTTTGAATTTCCCGTATTTGAGCTTGCCACCTGAGGAGAACAATCCTGCAAGAAGTGCACAATTATACCGAATATTATTCCATTTGAAAGAATACGTAAATAGCTGAGTATAAAGCCAAGTGCCATTGCAAAAATTATTTGTCCAATTGTGGAAGCGAGTGGCTGATGGAATAAATTAATCAAATGAAACAATCCAAATAGCACTGAACAAATTACTGATGTCCAAAAAATGTTGTATTTATTCTTACGCAAAGCCACTGCAAAAATGTTGAACAAAATGCCTCTAAACAAGAATTCTTCACAAATTGCAGCAGATAAGGCAATCAATGCAATAGATACAATTTTATGTCCTGGTAATTTGAAAACCATGCTATCGGTGAAGATATTCATTACTACCATTAATCCCAGAAGCACAAAGTAAACGGCAGTCAGAACTTTAACTGCCCTATGTGTTTTTACTCGTTTATCAAATACCTTAGTTGTGAGTCCAAAATGTAATGCAGCCATTGTAAAAACAATTAAGTAAATAGCTACAAATACATCCTTCAGTACTCTATTTCCAATAAGATATTTGGTCACAAATGGATAAGCTTGATAGCAGATTTGCAAAATAATTTCGAGCCAGATCATTTTAACTAAAGCAGTTTTAGTCTGTTTTTGATCATTAAAATCAATTTGATCGGCCAAGGCTAAATAGTTGTCGTTTTTCATATCTTCTCTCTTTTTGTTTTTTTCTCCAATTAAATCCAAATCATTGTATCAAAAAAGAATCTGCATCATAGCAGATCCTTCATTTTTTATTTCTCTAACTTTAAATCATACCTGTCAGTAATCCCGTAATGTACAAGAACACACAGCAGACTACCAAGTACAAACTGCCCCATTTGACAGTTTCCTTCAAGATTTCACCTTCATCACCTTCGCGGTGAATTGCACCGGTCGCTACCGCAATGTTCTGTGGTGAAAGCATCCCTGCTGTCGCACCAGTCATGTTTGAAGCAACAACCCAGTACTTATTTACGCCCAAGTCAGTCGCTGCCGATAGTTGCAAGTTACCAAACAATACGTTGGCAGAAGTTGCAGAACCAGTAAGGAATGTTCCAAGAGCACCAATAAGTGGCGCAAACAATGGGTAAACTGGGCCAAGCAAGCTAACCAAAGCTACAGCTAAAGCATCAGTCATACCAGCGTAAACCATCACCTTGGCAAGACCAACAATCGCACAAACCGTAACTGTGGTCATGCCCACGGTCTTGATTGATTTACCTAAGATTTGCATCATACGCTTGAAGCTGACACCTTGAATCGTACCACCAATAAGAGTGGCGATTAAAATCAATGTACCTGGGGATGAAAGCCAGCTAATTGAAAGAGTGTTAGGATTCTTACCAGTGTAAACAACCAAGTTTGTAGTTACCTTGTTCAATAAGTTGTTAACTGGTGGAACAAGTGAAGATGTCAAAATTACGAAGATAAAGATCAAAATAAAAGTAGAACATGCTTTAAGCAATGTCTTATTATCAGGTCTTTCAACCTCTGGTTCTTTTTCATCTTTATGCCATTTAGTCAGCCAAATAGTTACCGCGGTAGAGCAGATTGAACCAGCGATTGCAGGAAGTTCCGCACCAACGAATCTAGCCGCAATTACCTGGGGAATAGCCATACCTAATCCTGACATCAAGGTAATAAAACCAACACCTTTAATTGCTTTTAATCCGCCACCAGTCAAAATTACTAAGATAAATGGCGCAAGTACTACCAAGATGCATAACTGCAATGAAACAAGGAATGACAAGGATACTTGATTCAAATTAGTTACTTCACCCAATGTTAAAATTGGCAAACCAATTGCACCGTAGGCAGTTGCTGTCGTGTTCGCAATCAAACTGATTACAGAAGCTTGAATTGGCTCTAATCCAAATGAAATTAAAATCCCTGCGGAAATTGCAACAGCAGTACCAAAGCCAGCGATTGATTCCAAGAAGCCACCAAAGCCCCAAGCAATAATTAAAACGATGATTCGTTTATCCGTAGAAATTGTGGCCAGCATGTCCTGAATAGTCTTCATACCACCCGATTCAGTAGTCACGTTGTACGCAAATAGCGCTGCAACAATTACGAACATGATCGGCCAAATACCCATGATAATACCTTCTAGGGCCGCCGTTAGCGTATTCGGTACAGACAATTTAAAGCTGAAAATTGCCAATAAAATAGTTAAAACAAGTCCAACTATACAAGCACGAGCTGCAGGCATACGCATTACGCCCAGTGAGATGATCAGCCAGATAATTGGAATCAATGCCATTGCAAATTTAATCCACATCTTATATCTCCATCAAAAAAATACCCTAATACTATATTTAATCATTTTTGAGCAAAAAACAAAAATTTGAAACTCAATTTAACGAATTATTGCAATTTATAAAAGTTTTGCTTGCAAGTTTGGCCTACAAACTATATAACATTTAATGGAAAGTAAAATTTCTCACATCATTTTTAAAGACTGCTCCTCGGAATGGGGCAGTTTTTTCTATGCATTTTCATAGACTTTCTGTATGCCTAATTTTAAAATATAGATAATTGATAGAAAAAAATCACTTTTCTTGATCTATGTCAATTCTTTTAGTCAAAATTGCTCTTATACTATAGACAATAAGTCAAATACAGGAGGCACAATATGAAAAAATTAGACTCAACTAAACTTACTGACGAACAAATCGAATTCTTCAAGACCCACTTAGCTTACCTTTCAACCGTTGATAAGAACGGTGAACCACAAATTGGTCCTAAGCAATCAATGAAGGTGCGTGATAACGGTCACTTGCAATACCTTGAAAAGACTAAAGCACACGCTTACGAGAACTTAAAGAACGGTTCTAAGGTTGCTGTTGTGGTTGCTGACGTTCCATCACACACTAACGTCCGTATCAAGGGTACTGCTCATATTCACGAAGATGACGATTACCAAAAGAAGATCGCAACTGAAGGCGGCGCACCTGCTGCTTACGTTGTAGACATCGACATCGAAGAAATCTACGAATAATTTTTCCATCAAAATAACCAGGCTGAGTTTTCAGTCTGGTTATTTTTTGTATTTTTTATTTATTAATAATTGCCATCATAGATATTCGCAAACGCCGTTCTAACTTCTTGATTGACAGTTTCCTTCACCATGCAATCAGAACCATTAGTGGTTTGATCAACTAAGGCAACCGGCTGTCCATCATGAACGCTGAGCAAATAAGTGACGTGTTGTTCAGGATTACCGACGTTGCAGTTAAAGATAGAAACTACGTGATAATCGTAATCCTTCTTCAAAGATGGATCCCAACCGATATCAATGGTCTCTGTCTTTTTGCAATTAATCAGAATACAGCTTGAAAGTACGCTTACTTAAATCATCAGGATACTTTTCTCCAGCCAAAGTTGTGATTGGTTCTTGACCATTATATTCCTTGTATTTCTGCTTCATCTTGGTGCCAAATTGATTCATAAAATTGTAAAGATGTGTTTCTTAGGCAATAGTCGAACCTGATTGATTGGATTTACTACTTTGATCATCACTGCTACTTTCTTCGCTACTTGATGATTGAGACGTAGATGAAGAATTAGAGTCAGAATCGTTATGAGAAACATGACGAATACGTAGTTGGGCTTTTTTAGTTGTTTTACTTGTAGTAACTTCAGATGCAGAGTTAGATGATTTTTCACTTTGAACGGTGAGATATACCATAACTCCTGCCGCTACAACTAAGACACAGGCAACTATAATTAGGCAGACTTTTCTTACTTTGCTCATTTTAATTCTTAGCTTCCTCTTCTGCTTGTTTATTCAACTTTTTACTAATCTGCTTCATCTGAGACTTGTTGTATTCTAAGCCTTGCAGAATTTGATCAACGTCATTCTTGTATGGTGAATACTTTTTAATAATCTCAGCCTTCGATTTATACTTCTTAGGGCCATCCATACCTAAGTTAGCACCACCTGGTTGGACTCCAATTCTATCTGTATCGTTTATGTAGTAATTTGTGTAAGCAGAAGTACTAAAGCTACCAGCAATGCCGTAATAAGCTTGGCCTTTATGTGTTCCGTGATATAGACCACTTAAATAGTCTTGACCACTACTCGTTACATAGTCCGGTGCTTGCTGCTTTTTAATAGTAGATTCAATCTTTGAAATTTTCTGCGGAATATCTGATGAAGAATTGTAGTCATCAATAAAGACAGCTACTGCCAATTCTTGATCGCTCAAATTTGCTTCTTGTTTGCTAGATGAAGAATTGCTACTACCACTACTTATGGCCTTGGTCATCTTTTGAATTTGACTAGCATATGCGCCAAATTTGTTCTTCAATTCTGTCTTTGCTGTCGTAAAATCACCATCACCAGTGACTTTTACATCGCTGTCTTCTACGACAACATTGACGCTGCCAAATTTATTACCCAGTTGATAATTTGTATCGCCGCTCTTAGTAGCCTTAAGATCGCCATTTGTTAAATCTTCGCCTACATCATTAACTAAATCAGCAGTATTTTTAATGTGACGGCTTTGCACATAGTTATCATGCGCATAAGCCATGTAGCCCATTAATATCCACTCGTCATTAGAAAATTGCGCTGTAATATTATCAGTATTGCGCATCCCTTTTTTCGAATTACTCGTCTTCTGCTTTTGAATTCGTAATCCACTTCTATTTTTAGTTGGTGTAACGCTTTGCTTTTGTTGTCTTGTAAAAATCACGCCAAAGCACACGAAAATAACTGCGATACTTGCTACAATTATCGCAATCCACTTCTTCATTCCTATCTTCCCCCTTGTCAAACAGTTTGGATTTTAGCACCAAAAAACGCATTAAGAAAGATTACTTCTTAATGCGTTTTACCGATTTTATTTTATTTTTTAACGGTGCTTAATGACGTGAACCATGTAAGCAACCAAGTAAATTACCACTTCAATCGCTGCGATGAAGAAGGTTACTGGCCAGTTAGTGATGAAGCCTAAGTAAAGTCCGGCCCAAACACCGATTAAGGCAAAGCCAATCGACCAGCCGATCATTGCGGGGATCGTTTTACCGATATAACGAGCTGTTGATGATGGCAATGTTAGCAAAATAAACACTAGCAACGAACCAACGATTTGTGCACCGATTGCGACAGACATGGCCATCGCAACAAGGAAGACGATACCGACAAAACCAGTGTGGATGCCGTGTGCGGCAGCACCGATATGGTCAAATGAATCGAAATTCAAACTTCTTTGTACTAAAAGGATCATCAACAAAACGATGATGGACAAGATAACCAATTGGGTTACGCCTTGTCGATCAACACCAATGATACTACCGAACAAGATGTTCGTTGCGTAACGGCTGTTTGAGCCTGAGATCGCTAGGAATAAAACACCTAAACCAATAAATAGTGCGGAAATCGCACTAATTGACGATTCCTTTTGATCGCTGTGCATTGAAAGTTCACCAACACCGATCGCACCCAGCAAGGTGAACAAGAGCATCCCCCATAACGGCGCAATACCGATGAACACCGCAAAAGCAGCACCAGCAAAGCCGATTTCTGACAAAGTGTGAGCCAAGAATGCATAGCTACGTGCTACAACATAAACTCCGACCACACCACAGGTGATTGCAATAAAAGTACTTGCTAAGAAGGCATAACGCATGAATTCATATTGAAACATTATTCGAAGTCCTCCTTAAAGTCTTTCATCTTTCCTTGTCTGATCGTCTCTTTATTCAAGTACAGATAATCGCTCATGTACTTTTTAGCCAGCGGAATATCGTGCGTTACAAACAACACGGTAATCTTGTGCTCTTGGTTCAAGTGCTTGATCAGGCCCATTAATTCTTCCTTAGCAGCAGGATCTAGGCTCGCTGTGGCTTCATCCAGGATAATCATGTTAGGATGATCCAACAATGCTTGCGCTAAGTAGGCACGCTGCTTTTGTCCACCTGAAGCCTCACCCATCCGAGTATTTTGGATTTGTTCTAGATGCATTTCGGTTATCTGGCGATCAATTTGCTCCTTTACTTTTTTAACTTTAAAAAGTGGAGCATTTAATTCAATAAAGGCGCGAATTGAGAGAGGATATTCTGAGTCAATATTTCTAAATTGCGGAACATAGCCTAACTTCACATCTGATGAGAATTTATAGCTACCACCCGTTGGTGTAAGCAGCCCCATCAGAATCTTAATCAAAGTAGTTTTTCCCGTTCCGTTTGGGCCGAGAAGAGCAGTCATTGAGCCATCTTCAAGTTGAAAATTCAAGTCTTTGAAGACGGTCTTTGTATCAAATCTCATTGAAAGGTCATTCACATCTAAAATCAATTTAGCATCCCCTTTACTCGCTAAATTAGTTTCGCTTATTTCTTACTAATATTAGCTAAATTCTGATAATTTTCTTTCATCCAATCCAAGTAAGTAGTATGATTTGGAATTGTTTCTCGTACGCTAAGCACTGGCACACCGTTTTTCTTTGCTAATTTAACAAAAGTCTTAACGGTTGAGCTGCTTGCTTGGGTGTTGTTAACGAAGAAAGCAATCTTCTTATCTTCAATTTCTTTAGTCATCTTATTGATAGTCTTAGGACTTGGGTCAGTACCATTTTGAACTGCCTTTTCAAAGTCCTTGTCGCCTACCTTATAACCTGCTTCTTCTAAAGCATAGTCAAAGACTGGTTCACTTACGAAGACTGGTTTGTCGGTCTTGTTGCCCTTTTTAGCAAGCTTTCGAATTTGATCAATTTTAGCTAAATATTTTTGACCATTAGCCTTAAAATAAACAGCATGCTTAGGTTGCAACTTTGACAAGCGCTTAACTAAATAGTTCACGTACTTAGTTGGCATATTTAAATTGTACCAAATGTGAGGATTGTCGCCCTTCTTCAGGTGCATCAGATCTTCACCCACTAACACTGTTTTTTTATTAACAGAACTGGCCAATTTATTCATCCAGCTGTCATAGCCTAGGCCATTAGCCACGATAATGTTAGCTTTAGTTAAATTCTTGGCATCTGCCGTAGTTGGCTCAAAATCGTGCGGATCAGTTGCACTGTTTTTAATAATTGCCTGAACATCGCCGTATTTGCCTGCAACATTCTTAGCAATATCAGCATAAACGTTAGTAGACGCCACAATTAACACTTTGCCATTACTACTAGTAGACTTTTGCTTATTAGAACAAGCCGAAACCAGCAACATGACTGCACCAATTAAGCTCAAAATAAAAAAATAATGTGTAATTCTAGATTTTTGCATAAAAAACCTCCATAACAAAAAAAGCATTTAAATCAGAATTTCAGCAATTTTTCTGATTTAAAGTAAGCATAAGCTAGTTTCTATAAGGTGTCAACATTTTAATAGAAAGACAAATAGCACCAAGGTTCATTAACCCTGATGCTATCGCTTTTAATTAAGTCTTTAAAAAATTTGCTGAAATAATTTAAATGCTTTTTCTAGAATTACATCATTATATAAACATATTTTTATATGCTTGTCAAACTAAAACTCGCCATTTGCGTGTTGTCTCAAAACATCCAGAATTTTGATGATGTGGTTATCAAACAATTGATAGTACTTCTCTTGTTTGACACGTTTACTTTTCACCAATCTTGCTTCCTCTAAAATTCTTAGATGTCGTGAAATTGCTGGTTGGCTAACATCGAATTGTTTAACTAAGTTATTGACGCTGCTTTCCTTGTGGTCATTCAAATAATAAAGAATTTGAATACGAATTGGATGATTCAGCGCTCTAGTAATTCGAATAATCTGATCGTTCAATTTCTTTTCCACCTATCGTTAGTCTTAATCTATTATAATCTTTATTTTACCGATTATCTGCCCTTTTCAACCGATAACTTCGGAAAACAAGTAATCTCTAACTAATTAACGTATACTTCAAAGTGAAATGAGGCCGAGATAAATGAAATTCAAACTACTGGTCAATCCTCAAAAAGAAGAATTAGTTCAAGCACAGGTCCACCAAGAAAATGATTTTACTCAAGAACTCAAAAAGTTTGTCTTGACCAACGGCAGTTCCAATCAGTTGCTTGCCTATGACGATAAAGATGTAATCACTTTATCACTTGACAAAATTGCACTAATTACAATTATCGATAATAAAACTTACGCTATTTGTACTAACAAAAAACAATATCAAATTAAAAAGCGAATTTATCAATTAGTGGAAGAGTTGCCCAAATATTTTTGGCGTATTAATAAATCAAGTATCGTTAATCGTTATCAAATTAGCCGTTTCGAAGAAACACAAACAGCTGGCGTAAATATCATCGTGAAGAACGGTCTAATCGATTACGTTTCACGCAGATGTTTTGCCAAAATCAGAAAGGAACTGGGTTAACATAAAAAAATTTATTAAAGACTTTGCTCTTCGCGGAATGATTACTGCATGCTTTGGCCCATTAATCTTAGTTTCAATTTATCTAGGATTACAGCTCTTTCACGTGATTACAAGTATTCCTGTTACCCAAGTAAATTTAAATATTGTTTCAAGCTTAATTTTAGCTTTTATTGCCGGGGGAATAAGTGCTATTTTCAACGTAGAACAGATCTCATTAGGCGTTCCAACTTTAATGTTATTTATTTTGACTACCTAGTTATTTACCTGATCAATAATTGGATTAAAGCCCAATTTATTCCTCTACTTATTTTCACAATTATTTATATCATTGGCTATTTAATTATTTGGACAATTATTTATCGCAAAGTTAAATCACAAGTGAAGCAAATTAATCAAAAACTATAAATGAAGCACTCCTATCTGGAGTGCTTTTTGAGTACAAAAAAACGCTACCCTCATGGGCAGCGCAAAACATAACAGAGTATCTTGATTTAAGTAGAGATCATCAAGATGCTTTTATTATAATACGTTTTTTACACTTTTTATTAAAAAACATATTATAACTTAAATTATTTAACTATTTATTTTATATATTTTTTCTAATAATATTATTCGTTAGGATCTTCCTTAACATTCTTCTTCCAGAAACTCATGATCAAACCGGCTATGATTGAACCGATGATAGTAGCTAAGAAGTAGTAAAGAATGTGCATAGGTCCACCGATATTACCTGCAAGTGGTGATACCCAAAGACCACCGTGAGGAGCAGGAACACCAACGTGCCATAAACCAACTAAGGCACCACCAACGGCTGAACCGATGATACATGAAGGAATTACGTGACCTGGGTCAGCTGCAGCAAATGGAATTGCACCTTCAGTAATGAATGAGAATCCTAATACCCAGTTAGAAACACCGGCACGACGTTCTTCAACTGTGTACTTGTTCTTGAAGAATGTAGTACCAATAGCAGTAGCAAATGGAGGAACCATACCACCAACCATTACGGCAGCCATTAAAATAGCAGCAGTAGTTGAGTGTGGGTCGTTAGCAAATGCACCTGATGCAAAGACGTATGCAGCCTTGTTGAAAGGACCACCCATATCGATTGACATCATACCTGCCAAGATAGTAGTAAGAAGTACCAAGTTACCAGTACCCATGCTGTTCAAGAAGTGGGTAATTGCAAAGTTGATTCCACTGAAGATTGGGTTAATAATGTAGAACATAATTGCTGCAATGAAGAGCAAGCCCAAAATTGGGTAGAACAACATTGGCTTCATACCTTCAACTGAGTGAGGCAAGTTAGCAAATGCTTTCTTCAAACCAACCATCAAGTAACCAGCAATGAAACCAGCGGCAATACCACCTAAGAATCCAGCTGGTGAAGTTGCGTGAGCTTGAACGTTAACTTGGAATTGACCGTTAGCGATAGAAGCCATGTAACCACCAACGAAACCTGGCATCAATGCTGGCAAGTCACCGATTGATTCAGCGATGTAAGCTGAAAGAACTGGAACCATGAATGCGAAGGCTAAGTTACCCGCGTTGTTCAAGAAAATAAATGCAGGAGTCTTTGCACCACCACCGTAGTTTTCTACGATGAAGGAGATAGCCATTAAGATACCACCACCGATAACGAATGGAAGCATGTGGCTAATACCGTTCATTAAGTTCTTGTAAATACCTGCCCATACGCCTGGCTTTTCAGTACTTGATGATGATTCTTCTGACTTGTCAGATGCACTTGCGTGGTAAACATCTGCCTTGCCATCCATAATGTCAGCGATCAATTCGCCTGGCTTGTTGATACCATCAACAACTGGGTGGTTAACTAAAGGCTTGCCGTCAAAACGTGGCATGTCAACTTTCTTATCAGATGCAATAATTACACCCTTAGCACGCTTGATTTCATCTGGAGTAAGCTTATCCTTAACACCTTCAGAACCGTTAGTTTCGATTCTAACTTCGATGCCGCGCTTTTTACCTTCCTTAATCAAGGCTTCTTGAGCCATGTAAGTGTGGGCAATACCGTTAATACATGCAGTAACACCGACAATTAATGGCTTGTTATCGTCATCATCATTCTTACCTTCAGCCTTAGCAGCTTCCTT
Source organism: Lactobacillus kitasatonis DSM 16761 = JCM 1039 (assembly GCF_000615285.1). Classification (GTDB taxonomy): domain Bacteria; phylum Bacillota; class Bacilli; order Lactobacillales; family Lactobacillaceae; genus Lactobacillus; species Lactobacillus kitasatonis. Next base: position 29,467 of record NZ_BALU01000001.1, read on the forward strand.
AGCTTTCTTAGCTTCAGCTGCCTTCTTGTCTTCTTCATCCTTCTTAGCTTCGGCCTTTTCAAAAAGATCGATAACTTCTTCAGGAGTCTTAGTAGCCTTAAGTTTTTCAACTAAATCTGGATCGATCAATAAACCAGAAAGCTTAGCTAAAGCTTGAAGGTGAGTATTATCAGCACCAGCTGGTGCAGTGATCATGAAGAATAAGTGAACTGGTTGACCATCAAGTGAGTTGTAGTCAATACCTTCCTTACTCTTGGCAAACAATACACGAGCCTTGTTAATTGACTTGTTACGTGCGTGTGGCATCGCAATTCCGCCACCGATACCAGTAGTTGATTCATTTTCACGGTCCCAAATGGACTTGATAAATGCATCTTCGTCATTAACGATATCGGTTGCAACTTCAAGGTCAGTCATTTCCTTAATGGCATCTTCTTTGTTAGTAGCTTTGAGCTCCATGATCATGGATTCAGGGCTTAAAATGTCCTTAATTCTCATATGTCTTTCCCCTCGTATTTAAAAATTAAGAAATTTGTTCAACCTTAATTTGTGGCAATACTGCATCGATTTGGCTCTTAACTGCGATGTCCTTAGTAAAGGCAGTAGCAGCACCACAAGCCATACCAATTCTGAAGCCTTCCTTTGGATCACCAGTCTTGTAGTAAGTACCAACGAAACCAGCGATCATTGAGTCACCAGCACCTACTGAGTTAACAGCAGTACCAACAGCACCCTTAGCATGGTATACGTGGTCTTGAGTCAAGAGGAAGCCACCTTCACCAGCCATTGAAACCATTACGTTTTGTGCACCCTTTTCAAGCAACTTTTGTGCGTATTCAAGCATTACGTCGCTTGAGTCAAAGGTTACGCCAAACAAGTCAGCTAATTCATGGTGGTTAGGCTTAATTACTAATGGATGGTATTCCAAAGTATCAAGAAGAGCTTGACCAGTAGTATCAACTACGAATTCAGCGCCAGCTTCCTTAATAGTTGGAAGAAGTGATTGATAGAAATCAGTAGGAAGACTTGGAGTAAGTGATCCACTCATTACTACGATGTCGCCCTTTTTCAAGTCGTTCAAACGATCCTTGAAAGCAACGATTTCTTGGTTAGTAATGTCAGGACCAGCTGCGTTAATTTCAGTTTCCTTTTCTGCGTGGATCTTAACGTTCACACGAGTGTTGTCTGAAATAGTAACGAAGTCACTTTCGATTCTCTTTTGGTTCAATTGACGAACCAATTCCTTACCGGTGAAGCCACCAACAAAGCCCCAGGCAGTGTTGTCTACATCTAATTGGTTAAGGATTTGAGAAACGTTAATTCCTTTACCCCCTGCTAAAAATGAATCATTGTTAGTTCTGTTAACTTCCCCGCGGTTAACTTTTTCCAATTGAAGAACATAGTCAAGAGCTGGGTTAACAGTTACTGTGTAAATCATCCTATTTTGCCTCCTCTAGATTTATATCGGCAGGTAATGCCTTTTTTTGACTTGGTTTAAGTTTATTTGTTACCACAACAACGTCGGCGGTATTAGCGAACACGGCAAAGTTCCGTTCGCCAATCTTACTGCTATCGGTTAAGACGTATGCATGTCTAGCTTGCTTAATCTCGGCTGTCTTGACTGCAGCTTCTTCGGGATCTGGCGTGGTTAAATTGCCGTTGCTTCGATTCCGTTAGCTCCGACAAAGCTAGCTGAGAAATTCATCGCCTTAATTTGACTCAAAGCAGTTTGACCGATCACGGCATGCGTGTCATCTTTGACTTCGCCACCGATTAAAATGGTCTTAATTCCATGATTCAAACTGCATAACGCGGTTTCAACTCCGTTGGTGATGATCTTTACGTTAGGAATATCAGCTAGAAATGGAACCATTTCATAAGTTGTTGTTCCTGCATCGATAAAGACGTTATCACCTTGATGAACGAAGTGCTCTGCTGCATATTTAGCAATAGCAATCTTCAATTCATGGTTCATACTAAAGCGGACGTTCTGGGAAACATCACGCGAGAAATTCTTTACTGATTGGGCACCGCCATGAACTCGCTTGAGGATGCCATTCTTCTCCATTTGAATCAGATCACGACGGATAGTTGATTCAGATGTATCAGTTAAATCGCATAACTCGCTAACGCGGCACAATTCGTGCTGATTAACGTAGTTTTCAATTAAGCTTTGGCGTTCTTGTGTCAGCATCATTTCTCACCTCGATAAATATTGTATTCGCTTTCTCCTCCAAAATCAATCATTTTTCTTCAAAAAATGTCATATTTATTTATTATCGTTCAATAAAATTCATTTATATGCAAAAAAGATGCCGTTTTTTGATTGAAACGACATCTTTTCTTCGTCATTTGGAATTATTCTTAGTCATTTTACCCTATTTGACTAAGAATTTGCAAAGATGACTAAGAAAGAGAACCAAAGATCTATTAACCTTGCAAAAGCAAAACACGCCGAATCATTATTGATTCAGCGCGTTTTACTATTAAATATATTTTGTCTAGCCTCTCAAGCTACGCTTAAAGTTTTGCCATGGGCCGACATCATCTGTTTGCAAAATCAAGTTTGGATAGATTTTTCTAATCCAGATAAATGACGCTACTGTAGCGGCTAAAGCAATTAAAGCAGAGATAGCTGCCTCTAAATTAGTTGCGTTACCCATAATTACTCTAGCCGGCATTACAAATGATGATAGAAACGGGATGTACGATAATACTTTAGCAAAAATCGTATCCCCACCTGATTGCATATTGACTGTGAACAAGAACCCGATCAACATCAATGTAGATAGTGGTCCCACCGCTTTGTTGGCATTCTCGCTTTTAGCAACCAAAGCGCCACAGAAAGCTGCAAAGATAATAAACAATACCAAGCCGATTATCGTAAACACCAATCCCCAAGAAGCCAGATTGCCAATTGCTTGATCAATCATCGGCTTATACTGTCTAAATAAATCGCTAAAGCCATCGATGTATGGGGCCGCGCAATAAACTGCCACAAAACCAACAACATAAATTAACACTTGGGTAATAATTTCACCAAAAATACCTAAAATCTTCCCAGTGAAATAATCGCCACCTGGCATACTCGAAAAGATTACTTCCATTATCTTGGTACCCTTCTCCGTAGCGATATCTTGTGCTGTTACTTGCGTATAAGTGATCACAAGCATGTACAAGATAATCAGCAAAACCCAGAAGGAAATTTGCTTAACAGGATCATTGTCAAAGCTCTTCTTCTCAACATGCTTAACTTGTTGCTTAAATTGCGCCCGCGTAGCTAAAGACTGAGTCTGTTTTGTCGTTAGCTTGGCCTTACTTAAATTCAATTGTTGCTGGGCGGTGTTTAGGCTCGTTAGCAGCTCTGATTTTAGATCACTGTCCATTTTTTCATCACTATAGTAAGTTGCAGCTAATTGATTATTCTTTTGTTCAATTAAAACATAGCCATCGATATCTTCATCTTTATACGCCTTTTTAGCCTTAGCTTCAGTGCTATAGTTGTCAAAATCTTCTGACTTTTTAATTGCTTGCTTTAAGACGGAATTAGAAGTAACTACCCCAACATAGTTGTCATCACTACCGCCAGCTGATACCATTCCGATAACAAATGAAAAGAAGACGAGTAGAAACGGTGCTAAAATCATCAACAAATATGACCAGGTTTTCACTTCTCTACGATAGGTTTCTTTTGCGACAAGCCAGATCTTATTCATGACGCGCACCTGCTTTCATTTTGAAAATCTCGTCTAAAGTTGGAGGTTCCTGGTCAAAAGTTTGAATATATTGACCATCCGAAAGCTGATTAAAAATATCCTTACCATATTTTTCGTCTGCAAGAATAAGCAGCTTCATTCCATTGTTTTGCAAAATTACATCTTTTACACCTGGCAAGGCTGATAATTCAGCAGCACTTTTGTCTGTCCTGACAAAAATTCGAGTTAAACCAAAGCTGTTCTTAATTTCATTTACTGGGCCATTCAAGACGATATGCCCATCATTGATCATTACGACGTCATCGCACAATTCTTCGACGTTACGCATATCATGATCAGAAAAAATGATTGTAGCGCCTTTTCTTTTTTCTTCCAAAATCAGCTGCTTCATTAGATCAACATTAACAGGATCTAGTCCACTGAATGGTTCATCTAAAATAATCAATTTAGGTTGATGAATTAAAGTTGCAATCATCTGTACTTTTTGTTGGTTACCTTTAGACAAAGACTTAATCTTATCCATTGGAATCCCTTTAACAGCCAAACGTGATAACCAATCAGGCAGTTCTTCTTTTATCTTTTTAGCTGGCATCCCTTTAAGGCTAGCTAAAAACACTACCTGATCTTCAATGGTTAATTTAGGCATCAAGCTTCGCTCTTCAGGCAAATAGCCAATAGTGTCATAATCTTTAGCACTAAAAGAATGACCATCAATGCTAATCTGACCATCATAATCAACAAATTTTAAAATACTATGAAAGATCGTCGACTTACCCGATCCATTTTTACCAACTAGTCCAAGAATACGCCCATCTGACACATTGAAGCTAACATCAAACAAAACCTGTGTTGACCCGAAGCTTTTATTTAGGTGTTCTATTTTTAACATAATTTTTCCTCAACTTTTTTGATATTGATTGAATATCTAAGAATAATTATCGCCAAAGAATGCAAGCATATCCAAAATATTCAGCAGTGCTTGCCGCCAATATACTTGCCAAAAATGAGGATATACCTTAGTAGATTCCCTGGTAAATTTTATTAGTTGATAACCATCTGATGTTTTGTTCCGCATTACCTGGGGAATAGTAACTAACCAACATAGTGCAATTACTATAACAATTATCATAATTATAGAAATAACTGTATTTTTCATGGCATTTATTTCTTTTTAACTTCTGCTATGGGAATTATGTGGTACATATACTAATAATTGTCGCTACCATTTTCTGCTTTAAGCTTAAAATATCCGATACTTGTATAACCTATCCAGATCAACAAGATAACAATAACAGTACATAATTTCCAAGCTGCTCCATTACCAGTAATACTAAAAATTGCGACAATTAGTGCAATAACAGAAAAAATCGCAGCTCCAGTAAATTTTTTAGCTTTTTCCAACATTATCTATCCCCTCGGCTTTTTATCTAACAAAGAGCAATCCTAGAACTACCCCATCAAAGAATTGCCATAGAGTATCGGTTGAAAAAATAGTTTTTACAATGTCGACTGATCCCCAGCTGGTTACTAAAGTAAACACTACCCCGATTGCAGCAAATAATAAGCCTGTGCCGATAAGTTGAGGAGCTATCTTCAACACTTTCTTCTGCCATGGAATCTTTGAATCTACTGTCTTGCTAACGGCCAAGTTAGCAGAAATAACGCCGCCAATTATCAAGCCAAAAGCGAATCCAATTGCAATAGATGCAATAATCTGCCAAGCCTGAAGTGACCATGATTTTTAACATACATTATCCCTAAGAAAACCAGCGGACCCGCAATTGCTCCAATTCCCATACCTTCAATAATTCGTTTGTTTTCACGAGCAAATTTTTCATTATTCATTGTTCTTACCTCAAGGAAATTTTCAGCTAATTAAACAAATCCGAAAACTTAGTCGGAATGTTGTTGTTCTTGGCGAAGTATTTCTTGAATGCACTCCCAAAACTTAATTGATCTTTTTCTCTATTTTCAAGCAAATCATGAACAGCTAATAATGCTGTAACGGCATAATTAACAGCTAAAACAATCAGTAAGCCGAGCACAATATAAATCAAGTACAGCATTTTTCTTTCCTCTAATTCAGCGATTATCTCCCAGGAAATAATCTTTTATCCTTTTAAATTAATCATATCCCCATCATTCATGTAAAAGGTAAAACCGTCCAATTCTGTCATTTTTCGGACTGATTTTGCATTTTATTCTTCATCTTTTTTATAAACTAATAAATCCCCTGGTTGACAATCCAAGACTTCACAGATCTTGCTCAACGTGTCGAAGCGAACGCCATGCGCCTTTCCTGTCTTCAGAATCGACAAGTTAGCCGGCGTGATGCCAACCTTCTCTGCCAGCTCCTTTGAAGACATCTTTCGCTTCAAGAGCATAAAATCTAGTGTCACTTCAATCATCTATATCAACCTTTCTAAATAATCGAATCCGCATCCTCCTGAACCTTCATTCCGTACTTGAATACCAAGTAAACTACGTACAATACTGCTAGGAAAAGCAAACCGGTTGTCACACCACTTGGATAAAGTACATTATTCGCATATTTAATGAACCAAGCGCGGTGAGTCATGAGCATAATGAAATCTATTATTGAAATGATGGTATATCCAGCAACTGAAATTAGTAACTTCTTGAGTAAATTCAAATTACTATCAGCAAAGTAAACTTCTTGCTTGATATTCTTAACAATTAATCTGGCATATCGACAGATTAAAAAGGCCGCAATGCTCATAAGGATCATTAAGAGCAACATAACTATTAATACTTCAACATAGCTATTAACTGATACGCCTTTTACATACATACTACTTTCAAAACCAGCACGAAAATCTGGATTTCTTATGCCAAATAATATAGCACCGCCCATAACGATCCACATAATTATTCCTATTACACAGATTATCTGGTAGATCCAAGCAAAAACTGTCAGCAAATTCAAAATAAACTTTTTCATTTTTCTATCCTCTCAAAATATAGATGATTCTGTATATAGCACTGCCAATTACACCCGTTACTCCAATTACTAATAATGTAATTCTAAGAACACTCCATGTTCCACCTAAGTTAGCAAACACTAAGATTGCCATCATTATCAGCATTCCAACGATTGAACCTATTTGTCTTTTCTTATCTGGAAGCATATCTATCCCTCTCTTCCATAAAACTATCTATCTCTTTCTCGTCTTTTATAATTATTGTATTACGATAATTTATAATTGCAATACAGAAATAAAATATTTTTTTAGGATAATAAAAAATACCAGGTCTGTCGTTAAACCAACTTGGCATTCTGTCTTATTCATATCTTATCTACGAGCTAATCTACTTGATTCTATTCACAAAGATATTCGCAATCGCTATTCCTATCCAGCCAACTATTAGTGCAAGTTTAGAATGTCCTACGTTAATTAATATCCTAGAAATAATTAGCGTAGCTATGAATACAGTGAATAAATATATAAGCCGTTTCTTCATAACCGTTTTATCTTCAGTAGCGGCTATAACAGCGGCAAATGTACCGCCTAATAATATTCCAATTAGAGCATATAAAATCATTAATACAAACACTGGAAGAATTTGTAGTGAATCTACTACACTTAGAATCACTGAGACTAGGATGCCTATAACGGCACCTATTCCCATACCGATAAATATCTTTTTATTGTCGCGGGAAATTTTGTCATCTTTCATTTTTCGCACCTCGGCATCCCTTATTTAAATATCTAATTAAATTTTCCGTTCTTAAGCTTCAGATTAATAATCTGTTTTATCTTCAAAGCTACTGCTTCTTACTCTTTTTCTTATAGTAAGAGTTCATGAAGATATTCATAAAGATAACAAAGGCTACACTTTCAACCATATTCCAAAATACTGTTCCAAAGCTTAATGTTTTGTACTGAAAATAGTCGCATACCAATCCTATTAACAGAGCCAAAATACCAGCAATGATACTTCTGTTTCTAACTTGGCGCTTGGTTAAAATTTTATTCTTCATTTTTCTCACTCCATTATTATCATGTTGAAAAATAGGAAATCTAATTTCTTTAAGTAACTACCTATCCCTATGTTTATTTACAATTAAATTTTATCTGATTTTTATCCCATGAAATTAAAAAATACCAAATCTGTCTCTTTTCGGACTGATTTGGTATTTTAGTTTTTATAATTTCCTGATCCTTAACAACATTACCTAAATTAAATTAATGTCATTATACTTTTCGATAATTTCATCATTAACAACTTTCTTATAACCGCGTGAGTACTTGATTGAAAGATTGTTGTTAAAAGTAATAGTTTGTGAGTGGGGATCGATCGCTTTAATGTTTATGGGATTTACCAAATATGATTGAGATACTTTTGTCAGAAACGGTGCTCTTTTTTCTACCTGCCCAACATTTCCCTTAAATTCGATCTCTCCATGTTTAGTAACCATATGAACTTTATGTTGTATAGTACTATTTTCAATAAAAATCACTTCATTCTCACTAACTTTAAGGATTCGGCGTCCTACTTTATAAGTGAAGTCCGCTTACTCAATTGACCCACACTAGATAAATTATCGACGGCGTTACGTAACGTTTCTTCGATACGTTGAATAATCTTATCAGACGACATAGACTTACTAATATAGTCAATTGCACCGATACGACGGCGATACGTTAATGGAGCGTACTTATCGTACGCCGTTACGAAGATGATCTGGGCATTTTCGTCATTCTTCTTGATGAATTCAGCTAAATCTACGCCATTCTTAGCTTTAGACTCTCGACTTAATTCAATATCTAAGAAGTAGATACCATTCTTAATATCATTTGTGACTATGTATCCTACCGCTTGAGCAAAATCGTTAGCAACAAACGTAACAGATTCATTTAATTCAGCGTAACCTTCATTATCATCTATTAAGTCTTGAATAGATGCATTGATATTCTTAGCCATCTGATTAGCTAAATCTTTATCGTCATCGCATACAATGATTGGGAACTTACTCATCCTCTTCACCATCTTCCGTATCAATTGTCATATAAAAGTCGAACCAGCCGTCTTGAATTGTATAAGAAATAGACATATCAGGATATTTACTCTCAATTTCCTTAATATTAGCTAATCCAAGCCCTTTATGGTCTTTCTTAGTAGTAAAGCCACGTTGTTGAATTTGACTAGTTGAGATATTTTTATTTTGGATTTTATTTCTGATTTCGAACTCAAATTCATCTGGGTCATCAGAATAGACCATTATTTGGACTTCAGCACTTCGAATATCATGCTTTTCGGCAATCAATGCTTTACTTTCCTCAATTGCATTATCGAAAGTAATGCCAATAATACGTACTAGATCGAGTTCATCTACATGGTCTGGTAAATTACGGATATTATTTCGACATTCAAAATTATATGGTATATCCAAATTATACAATTCTGTTAGCTTCGGAATAATAATGCTCTTAATTGATTTAACGTAAATGTGATTTAGGTCTTTATATTTAAGTAAGGCTTTAGAATTTAGGTTAGTTTCAGTATATTTATCTAGTTTCTGAATTACTTCTTGAACGTTACCTTCTTGCGCACTTACCTTTAAAGAATTAAGAATATTTTTGTAATCATGTCTGAAGGCGCGAAGATCATCTTCACTTTTTTCAAGATAAGAAGCATATTCTTCAAGCTGATGCTGCTGTTGCTTTAATTTTTCTTGATCCTTTTTATTTAAAAGTTTTTCTTGTACCATCGTAATTTCATGATATATAAATATAGCAAAAATAGTTTGGATAAGAATATAGAGAGAAAAGAACAAAGTTAATGGTGTAAAAGATTTGCTTTGAATATATATGATAGAGATGCTCACCGTAGAAACATAGGTATAAGCTAATATGCCTACGAAAATTTTATTATTTTGGTTTGCTAGATAATTATATATTTTTCCATTACCTAGTTTTATTGCAACTATCATCATTAGTATTAGTAAGAAACGTAGTGATAATTGGCCTATCAAAGTAAATGACATAACCTGAGTGATCATATCAGACACAATATCAACTAATAAATCTAATGTGCATACTAATATTATTGAACCAAATAGTATTTCTAATGTATTATTTTTTCTCAAATATAATACAAAAAGCAAAGTTTCAAGTATATTTGTGAAGATTACGCCAATATTACCTATAGACAATAACAACCCTAAAAAAATATTAGCAATACACAAAAATAGAATCTGTCTCTTTTTAGATCTTACTCTTGATATTTTAAAAAAACACCATACATCTGCTAAACTAGAAAAAACATTAAGAAAAAGAAATAAGACTATCTTTTCCATATATTATTCCAAAGTTTTTTACTCAAGAAATTAAAACCAACATGTGCCGTGCTTCCACCAACAACCTTAGTCAATTCTTCTTCCTTCAAAACAGTCTTTTTAACATTTTGCTTCTTCATGATATTTCATCCTTTCATGATTTTATACTCAACTTGTTTACACCTTTAATATATCATGTACTTTTAAGTAAATTAAAAAAGATACCAATTCGGTCATACTTTCGTACCGATCTGGTTTTACATTTTTTCAAACGTAAACAACTGACAATTAATTTTCTCAGCTAATTCCTGACAGCTATCCGTAAAGCCAGATTTGGAAAATAGATAATAATGCTTAATCGGATACTTAAAGATTTCACTATTTGTAATCAATTTTTCTAACACACTACGAGAGATCGGTTCATTCTTCCATTTACATTCGCCGAAATATCCATCACGTTCATCGTCAGAGAATCCTACAATATCTAACTCAACTTGTTGATGTGTTCTCTTATCGGTTCCCCACCAATTGCCCAAGTGGATAAACGGATTAGGAACAATTTTTTCATTCATATCCTGAGACCACATGAAGTCTTGACTGTATTTTTCAAACTCAGGTCCCATGAAATCAGATAGACCCTTTTGTACTTTTACCCAAGCAAGATCAGTTAAGCCACGCTCAATTAGATCGGTTTGCTTGCCAACAAAGGTATACCAGAAGCGGAACATCCCGTCACAGATACGATAAACGATATTTTTGCTTTTACTCTTCTTTTGCTCAGTAACCGGTAACTTTTTCTCAACAATACCTAAATCTATCAAATTATTCAGGTACGTGGTTAGCGGACCAGTTTGCAAGTGGGCGGATTGCGCAATTTTACTATGCTTAGAAGCACCTGAAGCTATCGCATTGATAATCGAATTATAGTTAGTTGGATCGCGTAATTCCTGTTGTAACAAGTTATTAGGCTCATCAAATAAGCGACCTGATTTAGTCAAAAAGTTTTTCTTAATATTATCCGCAACTGACATGCTGTCTGACATATAACTCAAGTATTGGGGCACACCGCCACAAACCGTATTGATGATAAAAGCATCCTCTTTACTAAGTTTTGGCAACATTTCACATGCTTCAGATAGTTTGAATGGTTCAAGCTTTAAGGCTAAAGTGCGACGACCATATAGTGGGCTTTGGTAGCCTAGGACTTGTCGCTCCATAAATGACATCGACGAACCACATAAAATCAAAAATAGGTTAGTTTCTTTGAATTCATGATCAATGTAGGATTGCAACATTGAACTAATTGTAGGGTAAGCTTTAGCCAAATAAGGAAATTCGTCAATAACCAAAATTACCCGCTGTTCTTGGGCTAAACGTGTAATTTCTTTAAAGCATTCCTCAAAATTTGCAAATTTTTCTTTTCCACCCTGATCTGTATTTTTAAAATACTAATTGCATCAGAAAAACGTTTTAGATTATCTTCCGCATTTTCTTCAAGTGCTACATAATAAATTGCCTTTTTATCTTTTAAAAACTCATTGATCAGTGAAGTCTTTCCAATTCTCCTTCGACCATAGATCACTGTAAATTGAAAATCATTTTCTTGATACGCCTGATTCAATTGCTCTAATTCTTGATGTCTACCTACAAACATAGCGCACTCCTTTTCACTACATCGTAATATACTACATTATATTATACTATAATACGATATAGTATAACGTAATGTGGTGTATTCTATTTTTGTAATAAAAATGGCCGTTACTTAGAGAAATAGCGAAGATCTTAAATTTAGTAAAAAGTGTCTGGGAAAAAACTACTTCTTGGGTATGAAAAAAGAACGATGATTTCCTATTGGATTTCATCGTTCTTTTTCTATACTTTTAGCTCCTGCCTTGATATCATTAAATCACCACAAAATAAAAACAAGAAGGTGGAAACTAACATGTACAAAAATTATATCACAGGACAAACTGCTTTAACACTTAATCTGGACTTTACTATCCCTAATAATCATTTAGCCAATACAATCAGCTGCTTTGTAGATTCCATTCCAGAAGAGCATTTTCAGGCCGAAAGATTGAATTAATGCTGGAAGAAAACCTGCCCATGATGGTACTAGCAGAGAAACAGAGAATTTCATACTATACTATCAATAACTTTAGGTCTAGTGAACATGCCAATCAGCTTATCAAGAAAAGCTTTCTCTACTTTACTAATTTGTTAGAAGCAGAAGGTCTAATCAACGAAGGTGCTGTCTTTATCGATGGTACTAAGATCGAAGCTGATGCCAATCGCTATACTTTTGTCTGGCGCAAAGCAATTGAAAAGTTTCATGAAAAGCTCAAAGGACAGGCAGTTGAATTATATGATGAATTGATTGCCAAAGAAGTTGTTAAAGCAATGGCTCAAGAAAAAGTCCAGACCAGTCAAGGCTTGACAGAACTAGCACAAGAAACCGAAGCTGAAATTGAAAAGCTGACTGAAGAAATTGAGCAAGAACCTAAAGCTATTCCTAGCGGCTCGCCTAGAAAAGCAAAAAGACGTGGTCTTAAAAGGCTGCTTCATAAATTAAGAAAAGACTACGTTCCTCGAATGAAGAAATACGAAGAAGCAGAAGAAATCTTTGCTGGACGCAACAGCTACTCCAAGACTGATCATGATGCGACTTTCATGCATATGAAAGAAGACCATATGAAGAATGGTCAGCTAAAGCCAGGCTACAATATTCAAGCTGCTACAACGGATCAATATGTAGTCGACTTTGCCTTGTACCCTAACCCAACTGACTTTAAGACATTAGAACCATTTCTAAAGCAGATGCCAACGCTAGATAAGTTCGATAAGATTGTCGCCGATGCTGGTTATGGCAGCGAGTACAACTATTCTATGCTCGAGCAAGAATATCCAGACAAAAAGTACTACATTCCTTATACCATGTATGAAAAGGAAAAGACCAGAAAATATCGCAACGATCCAACTAAGCTGGCTAACTGGTTCTATGATGAAAAAGATGATTACTATCTTGATCAAAATGGGGTCAGGTTCAACTTTAAGTACTATAGTCAGCGCCAAGATTGCTCAACTGGTCAGGTTCATAATTTTAAGGTTTATGAAGCAGATGAGTTCCAACTAACGCCAGAATTAGAACGCCTAGCCAAAACCAAAAGCGGACGTCAAAGGCAAGTACGCTACAATCCTAACTGGCAGTATTTAAAAGAAAAAGCCAAACTCATTTAAGAGGCAAAAAGAAAGTTGAAACTGATGTGGGAATAGCCTTCATGATGATGAATTTAAGCAAATATTGGAACAGAAGATGGTCAAAAGGCCAATTTTCTTTGTTCAAAAATCAAAATAGGGAGAAAAAACGATCAATCAAACTCAAATTAAGAGTTGAATTGATCGTTTTTCAGTATCTAAGGGTTAGTTATTTCCCAGACACTTTTTTGTTGAGAAAATTATTATGCGACTTTTGCATATGTTTGTCGTAAGCGTAAAAAACTGAAGTATCTTAAAACCCCACCTTGGCTTGTGCTAAGATGGAGTTAATTATATTCAAAATTTATCTGCAGCTTGCCTGCACTTGCTTTGTCCATGGCAAATAAGCCGACAGTGTTTCTTTGTCTGTCAGAGTTGATTCATTGGGTAATTTATAGAGCAAATATTTTAGATATTTTTCTGGATCTAAATCATTGCGTTTTGCAGTTTCCATCAAACTAAGAATGATAGAAGATTTGGCTCCGTTAAAACTCTGAGAGAATAACCAGTTCTTGCGCCCAATTACTAGCGTCTTGATTGCCCGTTCAGCTAAATTGTTGGATAAAACCAGTCGGCCATTTAATAAAACATGCTTGAATGTTGTTTCATGATTCAAAGAGTAAGCAAAGGCTTTTCCCAACTTGGAATTAGGCAGAGTCATTGCTTTATGTTTACGACACCAGTCAAAGAACTCTTCCATGAGTGGGGCTAGTTTCTTCTGACGTAGCTGTAGACGCTCTTGGTTAGATATTGACTTGTTTGAGGCTTCAGGCGGAACGGCTTCGAAAAATTTTCTTCTGATTTGGTTTCAGTCTTACTCATTAGGATCTTCCGCTAGATAATTTAAAGCATACCAGAAACGCACGCAAAATCAATAGAAATTGCGTGCGTTCGTTGTTTTTATTCTTGGCTCAATACAGAAGCCTTTCATTAGCCAGTCTACTTGTTCTGGTGATAAAGCCCTAACTTCGTCCTGATTGTTCGGCCAGCTCATCTTGCCACTTTCGAATCTCTTATATAAGAGCCAATAACCTTGACCATCCCAATATAAAGCTTTAAAGCGATCACGACTGCCGCCACAGAAGATAAATACCTGACCAGCAAAGGGATCTAAATCAAATTTATCTTTAACTATGGCAGCCAGGCCATCGATTCCGCGCCTCATGTCAGTTCGACCACAAACAATATAGACATGTCCTAGGTCATAGAGGTTAATCATGATAAAACCTTACTCAAAATCTTGTTCAGGATATCAGGATCAAGGGAACTATATAGATTGAGTTCAAGATAAGCTGAGCATCAAGTTATTGCGTGGTGGACGTGTCTTTTTAGACTTTTGTGGATGATCTAGAGCTACAATAGGCTGTTGTTTTTCAAGCATGTTCTTTGCCTCCTTAAGTTTATGAGCTAAGAATAGCCGAAAAATGGAAGCTAAGAAAGATACTTCAGTTTTTTACGCTTACGAATTAAACCTTTTTGTTCCAAAACAATTTTAAATATTAAGTAAATGGTTAATTAGATTCAGAACTTTGTAATTATGTGGAGAAAAAATTATGAATAGCAATTAATCCTTTTTAACATTAGCAACTTTGACATATTTATTGTTACCAATGCGATAGAACTTTTTACCTTGGATAGTAACAATCTTATCATTATCCAGTGCTAAGATTGTGTTCTTCTTCTTTAGAACAATATGCTTGTGACCTTTCTTAATGGCCTTACCGCTCTTTGTGTAAACAAAAGCGTTATGGATCAAAACTTTGCGTTTCAAAGTATTATTAACTTTGACGTATTCATTTTCTCCAATTTGGTAGAATTTCTTACCGTTGAAGGTAAAGATTTGACCATTGTTCATAGCATGAATAGTTTTACCCAATTTAAGGACAATGTTCTTACCATTTTCTTTAAGAGTAGTAATTCCATCATTTTGATAGATATAAGCATTATGAGTCAAAACAATATCAAGAGCTGGTAAAAGCTTATCAGTATCACCATTGCCTTGAATTTGTGATGAATCAGCTGAACCAGTATTAGTGATGGAGCCAGCATTATCAGTATCACTAGGGGTTTCTGGGTTAACTGACTCAGCTGGCACAGGAGCGATAGTATAAGTTACTGTTACAATTATTGGCTTATTTGGATCTGCTTGTGCTTTAGCCACAATTGCTACATTAGGTACTAAACCATCAACTTTAGGCACAGTGTAATCTCGGAAATAAACAGGATCTATAGGTGTAGAAATTGGTGTTTCTGTTTTAGTTACCCAATCTAAAATATTATTAGATGGTTTGGACCCTTTTGTAGTTAAGTCAACTTTTACTTTTTGGTTAGGTACATTAACTGTTTGTGTAACAGAATCTTGCTTTTTACCTGTATAGCCAGCTGGATAAACAAAATTAATTACACGTTTAGCCTGAATGGTCTTTGTCGGAATTGATGTATTGTTATCAAACATATAGCTCATATCAGTAACATTACTGGTTTGCCAATCTTTAAGCGGTGTTAAGTCGCTAATGTGATTTTCAGCAAACATACCGCTCATATCAGTAACCCCACTGGTTTGCCAATCTTTAAGCGGTGTTAAGTTGCTAATGTGATTTTCATCAAACATACTGCTCATATTAGTAACATGGCCTGTTTGCCAGCCTTTAAGCGGTGTTAAGTCGCTAATTTGATTACTTTGAAACATGTGGCTCATATCAGTAACATTACTGGTTTGCCAATCTTTAAGCGGTGTTAAATCACTAATGTGATTTTCCTCAAACATGTAGCTCATATTAGAAACATTAGAAACATCTAAATTAGAGCCATCAAATTTAGTAAATTTGCCTTTAGACCAAAGCGAATTAAATTTATGTCCCCAAGTGTTACTCCAATCACTGCCGATTGCTTTAACTTGTTTATTATTAGTTTTAGAAAAGGCTACCGTAGCATCTTGGGCAGTAGTTTTATCACGGAAAATTATATGCATAAAATCACTAGTAACGCCAACTTGCTTACCCGATGTGCTAATGCCCGCTTTGGCAAAATCGGCTTCGTTAGGCACAATAATATGATTAGCATCGCCAGTATAATCAGTTAATTGATAGTAATCGCCTTGGACACTGCCTTGCCAATCATTTACATTAAGCTTGCCCCATGTAGCTTCATCAAAACCGCCGTTAGTATCGTTAGCCGGTGATATTGCCTTTGATTCAGATAGCATTTTTGCATCAAGCTTTTCATCTATAGTTGAATTTAAAGCAGCTGTTTTTAGTTTATTTTCAGCAGAATCAGCAGCCGCTGGCTGTTGACTAGAAATATTTAATTTAGAATTAACTAAAACCATTTTAGTCGAATTTTGATTTGAATGGCTGTTAATCTGTGTTTGGCTAGTATTATTGCTGTCAAAACTGCTGTAAAACATATGGTCCATATCAGTCACATTAGAGACGTCTAAATTAGATCCATCAAATTTTTCAATGTCATCATCAGCAAAAGCACGATAACCGTTAGTTAATTTAGTTTTTTGGCCATCCGTTTTAGAAAATGCAACAGTTTTAGCTTTTAATGTTTGAGTCACATCACTTGAAATCTGTGTTTGTAACTTATTTTTATTTCTACCAGCTTTAGCAAAATCAGCACCGTTAGGCACAATTATATGATCATGATCTGATCCAGTATAGCCGGTAATATTTAAATGTTTACCATCTTCATAAAGCGTCCAATTATTAACATCTAGTTTACCCCAAGATGTGTCAAAGCCACCATTTGAAGCATCTGCTGAATTGGCTTTTTTCATTAAATTGGTAGCAAGTTTTTTACTAGTAAAGAAGAACTTGCTATTTTTGTTAGCCACATCCAGCGTGGTTGCATTTGATGGATTGGTGCCTCTTTGAGGTGAACTTGACGTCTCAATGCTTCTGTTCTCTGGCTTTAAACTCTGTTGACGATTGAGTTTAGCCTTGGTTTCATCAAAATTCTGGTTTGACTCTGTTTCAGCAGAACCTGGTTGGTTTGCATTCACACGAGCTTCTGCAGAAACTGTCGATTCTACAGGGTGGAAGATTTCGTTACTACAGAACTCTTAGGGGTGCTGGCTGAAACATCTGCCTTCACGCTTTGCCCCTGACTGGCAAAGAAAGCCGTGCCAATTACGACACTGGCTAAGCCAACTGAGAGCTTGCGCAAAGAAAAAATCTGTTTGTTTTCATCCATAAATATACATTCTCTTTTCGTTATTAAATTTTTTACGCATAACTGGTCGCTTTCAACTACGCTCTTAATATATATCAAAATGAAAAGCTTGAAAAGAGATTTTCACTGTTTTTTTGCGTGACAATTTTTTAATTTAGCAATGGGTGAAGTTGCTTGTCTTTGTTATACATTGTATAACAAAGTGCTCATTTCATTTTCTGTCTTCCTACAGTTGTTATCATACTACTTATATTCCTGTATGTAGATTGCTTGTCTTAGTACAAGAAAGGCAAGATAGTCCTTGTTTCTGCGTCTTTTAAGCTTCATTGGTAGATCAATATTGCTTATATCTAGCAACCCATGCTGGTGGCATCAAATTTAGCTTTGAATCGCTTAGAAAGCATCTTGAGAAAAACAGCATAATGCTTTAATGGATCCCGTTTATAGCAGTTTCTGCGTCGCTTATCATGATAGATTTGTGCAGTATCAGCGTAGTAATGCTCATAGAGCAAATAATTATGATCTCTTGACGCTACCACGTTTGATTTCGCGACTGATTGTCGACTTATGGCAGCCAACTTCTTGCGCGATAACAGTACGGGAAGTTATGCCGGAATCCAGCATTGCTTGAATTTGTCCACGTTGTACGCTGGTTAATTGATGATAGTGCTTAGAAATGCTAGAATTTGAATTGGTCATGAAGATCTTCCTTTCTTGATTTTTGGTCACTTCAAGTTTAGTTCTTCATGGCCTTTTTGTTTAACACTTAGTGTTGCACTTCAATTTTAAATCCGGGCAATTTTAATTTTTAAGAACTTAAAAGACCAATCTGGCATAAAAATGGACCGATTTGGTTACTACATCGTAATATACTATAACGTAATGTAATATATCGTAATGTAGTAAAAATGCCATGCGAACAGATGCATGGCATTTTATTATCTTTAATTCTTACTACTTCTCTACATACTTACCGTTCTTGTACTTGAATACCACTTTCCTATCTGGCAATTCTACCGTAATCTTACGATATACCGGACCGTAACCGTGCTTTTCAAGTTTAACTTTTGCAGATCCATCCTTGGCTTTAATCTTGTACAAGTTGTATTCGCCATCTTGATACTTAAAGTCTGTACCGTTATCTTGATAGTGAACATACTTACCCTTTTCGTCAAAGACTCTAAAGGTCATCGTCTCATCTGGTTCATCAGAAACGTGACTAACTTCTTTGCCCCATGGCAAAATTGCACCTTTTCTGACAAACAATGGCAACTTATCAATTGGTGCATCAACCAAAATCGTGGTCTTTCCAGCATGTTCAACGCCGTTCCAGAAGTCAATCCATTTTCCTTTTGGCAAATATACGGCGCGCTTAGTTTGACCTTCTTGAACAACTGGGGCTGCCAAAATGTCCTCGCCCACCATATATTCATCATTCAAGTTATACACCTGTGTATCATTTTCATAATTCAAGACAAGTGGACGCATGATTGGCAAACCTGTCTTAGTTTCACGATAAAATTCATCGTAAAGATATGGAATGAAGCGGTAACGAAGCTTCAAGTATTTACGGTAAATTGACAAAGTTGGTTCGCCAAATACCCATGGCTCTTGTGAGCGGGTACCTAGAGCCGCATGGTTTCTGTACAATGGCTAAATAATGCGCCTTCAATCCAACGGGTAAGCAATTCTGGAGTTGTATCTGCGCCAAAACCACCGATGTCAGTTCCGGCAAAGCTAAAGCCACTCATCCCTAAGTTACATAATTGCGGAATCATCATCTGCACATGTGTCCATAAACTTTGGTTGTCACCTGTCCACACTGTGGAAAACTTTTGCGTTCCAGCATAAGCTGCACGCGTAATGACAAATGGACGCTTGCCCGAATATTTCTTCAAACCTTCATAAGTTGCCTTAGCCATATTGTGACCATAAACATTGTGCATCTTCTTATGAGTCGAAGCTTCTTCTTCATTATGGAATATAACGTCTTGTGGAATTTCGCCCTTAAATGAAGCTGGCTCGTTCATATCATCCCAGATACCAGCAACACCCAAGTCAACCAAGTACTTGCAATTCTTAGCCCACCATTTGCGTACTTCTTTACGGCCAAAGTCTGGGAAGACAGAATCGCCAGGCCAAACTTGGTTTACATAAACCGTACCATCAGGAGCTTTTACAAAGTAGCCCTTCTCAATTCCTTCTTGGTAGATCTTATAATCATGATCATCTTTCTTCACGCCGGGATCGATAATTGTGATAATTCTGAAGCCAAGCTTGCGCATCTTTTTAACAAAATCAGCCGGCTTTTCATAAGTATCTTTTCTCCAAGTGAAGACGCGGTAGCCATTCATGTAGTCGATATCCAGGTGCAAAACGTCGCATGGCAAGTCATACTTACGCAAGTTTTCCGCAATCTTCTCAACTTGCTTTTGACTGACACTATAGCCCCAACGTGATTGTTGGTAGCCTAAAGTCCACTTTTGTGGCATTGGCACACGGCCCGTCAAATAAGTGTAGTTGGTAATAACTTCCTTGAGTGAATCACCACCGATGATGTAGTAGTCAATATTGCCATCAACCGCTGAGTAGTAGTAATAGTCATTACTTTCCTTACCTAAGTCGATGTGGTTGCGATAAGTGTTGTCAAAGAAAATTCCGTATGGGTGCTTATTCTTCAGGCCAAGCAAAATAGGAATTGACTTGTACAAACGCGTAAAACTTTCGACTTGTGGATCTGGATTGTCGGTATTCCAGTTGTCGTAAGCATAGTGACGCTTGTTGATAAAACCAGTCTTGTCGCCCAAACCATAGAATTGCTCATCGTCCGCAAGTGATTTAACAATTTCATAGTAATCCTTGTCATGTGCACCAAGTAATTTCTTAACGTCATGGCCTTCAGATTCCGCTAACTTAAGGTGTTCCTCGTCCATTTGACGATCGATTGGCGCACGTTTCTTACGATAATCGAGAATTAATGGATTGCCTTTTTCATCGTAGACATCAATTTTTTCATCATCGTAGATCTTAATTGTCAGCTTAGCTGTTGATAATTCAACGTGGCCGTCCTTTTCCTTGACCTTAAAGTCGGTCTTGATTGATTTATCACTGTCAATTGCGTAGGAGTTGCTGGCGTTGCCACGATCTTGAAAGACACGCACGATTTCTGGTGTGATCACAGTCAAAACCAATGGTTTGTTGTCGTATTTTACAGTAATTTTTTGCCCGTCTTGAGTAAAATTGATAAGTTTGTTAACCATAATTTAAATTTACCTCTATTCAAATCAGAGTTATGTATTCGCTTTCAATTTTAACACAATAAGTTTAAGCATTTATCTTTCAAGCAATGAAAAAAGTTAGCAAATTTGCTAGCTACAAGTTAATTAAATAGATCCGACATTTTTGTTGGAATATTGTTATTTTCTGCAAAGTATTTTTTGAATGTGTCAAAAGTAGGCTCTTCATCTGCGCGACGGGTGTACATATCATGCACTGCCAATAAGCCCGTGATCATTAAATTCACGCCTAAAATAATTAACAAACCGACAAAAATATATAAAAGATAAAGCATGATTGCACCTCCGTCATTATATTAGTCATTTGCTCTGTATTACTTAACTAATACACTAATATCTAATAGAGGATTTGTCAATCATTTTTTTCTCAGTTACTTTTTCCTGCCGATATATAAAAAGCCGTAAATCACTGGCCCAATAACGATTGCTCCAGCTATTGAAAGAACTAAAACAAAGGCAAAACGAGGCATAATAAAAAAGTCTTGGCCAAAGCCACGAGCAGCCCACATTGCAAAGAATGTTATTACCCAGGCAATGACCATTGAAAGAATTAAGCGCCAAGCTGAAAATTGATTCTGTAAATTTTTGTTACTCATCTTTTCCCTCAAAATAAAAAAGCTACTAAACTTATTTAAGTTTAATAGCTCGCTGAATTATTATCAATTAATTATCTTCTACCGATGTTACTGAAAGCTAAGCCAAGTGCGGCACCACCTAATGCACCCGCTTGATGTGATACAGGACGTGCATCAGAAACAATTGCTTGGTGGAACTTCATCACGCCGTTAGATAATTTGCTTTGCCAGCTTAATGGATCAAGACCAACACGAATTAAGTTGCAAACATAATTTGCGGCCTCACCATTTTCAAGTTGATGCTTGGCGTTAAGTAAAACCTTACGCTCCTCTAGCTTAGTATTTTCATCAACTAACAAATCAGTAATGTTGTTCAAAAGCCAAATCTTTAAATTATCTTTTTCTTCGTTATACATTGTATGTATCTCTTTTCCTTAACTTTTGACTTGATTATAGTTCTTGTTGTGAGGAAATCAATAGCTTTTTTGAAGAAAAATTAATGCTTAGATGCGCCTGATGTAGCGTCAGGTTCTTGACTCTTAAT
The DNA here is from genome assembly GCF_000615285.1 of Lactobacillus kitasatonis DSM 16761 = JCM 1039. Classification (GTDB taxonomy): domain Bacteria; phylum Bacillota; class Bacilli; order Lactobacillales; family Lactobacillaceae; genus Lactobacillus; species Lactobacillus kitasatonis. Next base: position 51,333 of record NZ_BALU01000001.1, read on the forward strand.
TTGGTTATCAGCCGTTACAGGATATGGTTCCATGCGACTTGGATCAGTGTTTGAAGGCATAGTATCTAGACCATAGTGAATGCGATCGATCTTGGCATGCTTTACATCTGCAATAGTCTTGCAGCCTGTCAATTGCATATCAATCTTTAATTCATTGTCTAGCTGATCGATAACACTTTCTACACCCTTAGGACCACCCAAGGCCAAACCGTAGAGATATGGACGACCAATACCAACAATGTCAGCACCGAGTGCCAATGCCTTAAAGACATGTGAACCACGACGAACGCCAGAGTCAAAGACGATTGGCACGCGGTGGTTAACTGCCTTAGCGATTTCTGGTAAAACGTCAATCGTTGCAGGAGCGCCATCTACCTCACGGCCACCATGGTTAGTAACGTAGATACCGTCAGCACCTGCACCAATTGCCTTATATGCATCTTCAGCGCACATAACGCCTTTTACAAAGACAGGTAAGCCTGATTCCTTCTTGATACGAGCAACATCTTCTGGGCTAATCTTTTGAGCACTAGAAGCGTACATTTGCGCAACGCTTTGGCCCTCACCTTTACCACCAAGATAACGGGTGAAGAAGTCTAAAGGCACTGGATAAGTAAAGTGTGTTCTAAGGTTAGCTTCACGATAACCTGACACAAGGGCATCAACGGTCAAGAAAATGCCTTTGTAGCCTGCTTTCTTGATTGCATCAAAGACCATCTTGTTGAAGTCCCAATCTTTGCTCAAATACAATTGGAAAAATCTTGGAGCTTCTGGAGCGGCTGCCGCAATGTCTTCTACGCTCTTGTTAGCATAAGTGCTTGATGAGAAAAGTGCACCAGCTGCGGCAGCACCTTTTTGCGTAGCCACTTCAGCATCCTTGTGAGCAATACCGTGACAAGCAATTGGAGAAATCATAATTGGTGTCTTCAATTTCATCCCCATAAATTCGGTATCAGTTTGTGGATCATCCATATCGGTCAAAGCACGTGGCACAATTTGATAATGGTTAAAGGCTGAAGTATTGGCACGCCAAGTCCATTCATTTTCAGCACCTGAAGCGATGTAGTAATATGCACCTTCAGGCATAACTTTCTTGGCCCGCTCTTCTAGTTCATCGACATTGATCATCGAGATCTTTTCATCCCGATCACTTTGAGGAAAACCTTTGTAATAATAAGTCATAATTTATTCTTCTTTCGTTTAATCTTTTTATATCAGTAATTACTTTTATTATAAATGAAAGCGGATGCAAAAGTTAGTGGAAGAAGTAAAAAAACATTTTAATAACAAGGATAGTAGAGATTTTATATTTCACAAAATGATTTTGATATATGCGTATATTGTTATTTTTATTTATTCTATTCCTTAGTCATTATCTTCATTTTATTTGTGAAAACAAAAATAACTTCTTAGTTTTTAACGACTAGCAGTTATTTTAACTTCTAATAATATGACTTCAAAGTTTCCTGCAACTTCGTCACGCCAGCAGGCACCTTAAAATCGGTCTTAACTAAGTAACCTGACAATTCATCATCAAGTTCCTTAGCGATTTCATTAACCGGCTCATCTTCACTAGCTCTAAACAAGGCCGGCTTAACAAACTTCATAATATTACTATTACCTAATAACTCAGGATCACTATTAACTAACTCTCTCACCTTAATCATAAAGTCATTATCTTTAGGATTAATATTGAGGTGCGTAACCACGCCTTCCATTTTTGGATATTTCATAATTCAGCCTCCGATTTAATTTCGATTTTAGCACAAGAAAAAAGCCATGAATTCTCTTCATGACTCTTTTGCTTACTTATACATGTATTTTGCGCAAGCTTCTTTAGGATCCATTCCATTACGAATCTTAAGGGCTAATTCAATTGAAACATCTGCAATAATTGATTGTGGATCAATTACGTTGTAAGGATGGTCAGGTGCTTTTTCTTGAGCTAGTGACAACTCGGTGCATCCCAATAAAATTACATTACAACCATATTTATCATGCATTGTCTTCAAAATCTTGTGGTACAAATCATGATCCACAATGCCTTTTTCTTTGATATCAGAATAGATCAGTTCATTAACCATCGGTTGAATTTCTGGTCCACCCACTTCAACTTTACGACCAACTTTCTTAATTTCGTCAGCGTATAAATGATCGTAAATAGAACCTTCAGTTGCAATTAAACCAATTTTTTCTTCATTAGGATAATTATCAACAAAATTATGAACGGCAATACGCATCATATGCAAGAATGGTCGATCAGTCAATGCAGCAAGATCATCATAGAAGTAGTGGGCCGTATTGCATGGCATGACGTAAAAGTCCGTACCTAATTTGTCTTGTCCTTCTACGTCATCTTTTAAATCATAAAAGAAGTTAGGTTTACTGTGATCCTTGATGTAGGCAGTTCTATCAGGAACTTGTGCATCATTGACCAAAATATAATTTAAATAGTCTTGATCACGTGCAATCTTAACGCGATGGTTAATTAAACGCACATAACTTTCAGTGGCAATAGTACCCATGCCACCAATAATACTAAAAAAGTGCTTCATCGTATCAACTCTTATTTTCTAAAGTGTTCTTTTTGACCTTCTAATTCATTGATTACATTTTGAGCAACAACGATATCAGATGGGTATGGAGTGTTTATACCACGAATCTTTTGGAAGGCATCTGCACCCTTACCGCAGATTAAAACAACGTCATCTGGGCCAGCCATTGCAATAGCATCGTGGATAGCTTCTTACGGTCTAATTCGATAGTAACATCACACTTAGAGTGGTCAATGCCTGAATCGATTTCTTCAGCAATTGACTTAGGATCTTCAAAGCCTGGGTCGTCAGTGGTCAAAAATGCCTTGTTTGCATATGCAGTCAAACTTTCACTGAAACCCGGACGACGTGAAACGCCCTTGTCACCAGGAGCACCTACAACAACGATAATTTTAGGGTTGTCGAATTCATTTTGCATAAAGCTCATCAAAGCCATCATTGAAGCCTTGTTGTGAGCGTAGTCAACAACAACCATACCGTGACTCTTAGTTCTTTCAGTTTGCATACGACCTGGGATAGTCACGTCGCGGATACCCTTAGCACATTGATCATGGTTAAGGCCGGCAAGACCAGCACCGATAATTGCGGCAGTACCGTTTGATTCGTTGAAGTCACCTAACATCTTCAAAGTGTAATCACCGTTGATAGGTAACTTCTTAGCCTTATCACTTGCGCAGTAAAGCTTGAAGCGAGTTTCCTTCATATCCAATTCTTGTGAAGCAAATCTAAAGTCGATTGGCACCTTCAAATCTGGATTTTCGAAGTCTTCTCTAGCAAACAAGTAGATGCTGTCTGGGTTAGTAGTGGTTGTAGCTGCTGCGTAAATTTCATCAAAGTGGGCGGTTTCCGCATTGATAATACATTTACGTGAGTTAACCATTAATTGAAGCTTGCAGTGTAAGTAGTCTGCAAAGTTAGGGTGTTCGTTTGGTCCAATGTGGTCTGGACTGATGTTCAAGAAGAAGCCTAAGTCATAAGTTAAACCAAAGACGCGGTTCTTCTTGTAAGCTTGGCTAGATACTTCCATTACCAAGTGAGTCATACCGTTATCTACGGCAGTACGCATGTCACGGAACAAGTCCAAACTTTCTGGCGTGGTCAAACTTGACTTGAAGCTGTCTTCTGGCTTAGGACCAACAACGTCATTAACTGAAGAAATTAAAGCAGTCTTGCCGCCGTTAGCTTGGTCAAGCATCCCCTTCAAGAAGTATGCGGAAGTAGTCTTACCCTTAGTACCAGTGAAGGCTACAACGTATAAATCATCTTGTGGGAAACGGAAGAATGCGGCTGAGAGCAATGCCATTGCCTTTGATACATCACGAACGATTAACGCGTGCATACCTTTGCCTTCAGGATAAGGTTGTTCAGCAACGTAACAAATAGCACCATTATCTTTAGCCATTGATAAATAAGTTGGTCTAAAGCCTGCACCCTTGCAGAAAAATAGTGTGTTAGTTTGGATATCACGTGAGTCGTAAGAAACGTAATCCATCTTAGTAGCTACAGTGTCTTGAACTGCGCTTGATTTGAGCAAGTGGTGCTCTTTTAAAATTAATATACAGGTATTTAAAGAAATACTCATCATTTTCTCCTCGTTGTACTAATACATTCAGTCAAAATTATAACACAGCTAGTGCTTACTTGGCGCTTTCTTAGGATCAAGTGGCAAGCGAATTATAAAACTGGTCCAGTTTTTATCTGATTGGCAACGAATTGTACCATGGTGCAAATCAACTACACTCTTGGTAATTGAAAGTCCCAATCCAGTACCACCAGTTTTTGTATTACGGGAAGTTTCGACACGGTAGAAACGCTCGAAAATCTTGCTCTGTGATTCTTTAGGAATTGGCTCACCATTATTTTCAACCCGCAATTTCACTTCGCGCTTATTGACTAAATTAGCAACCAACTTAATCTTGGTAGCTCCCGTACCATACTTGAATGCATTAGAAATTAAATTGTTATATACTCGCACTAATTTTTCGGCATCAGCTGTATTGTTAAGTCCTTAGGTCTGGCTTCGATTTCAATTTCAATACCTTTTTTCTCAGCTTCAAGTTCAAACCCTGCAGCGACCTGTTCCAGCATTGAATAAATATGTAATCTGGCCAAATTCAGCTTCGTATTAGTTGATTTTAATGTTGAATATTCAAACAAATCATTGGCCAGTGACTTCATTTGTTCTGCCTTAGTGTACGCAATATTAATATATTTTTGTTGGTCTTCAGGTGAAGTAACTCCATTTTTTAACAGACCCAAGTAACCAATAATTGAAGTCAGTGGCGTTCTAATATCGTGCGAAACGTTGGTAATCAGTTCATCCTTAGATTGCTCAATTGCCCGTTCCTCATTGATGGAATGCACGGTACTGTCAACCAAGGAGTTAATTGAATCAACTACACGCTGCAATTCAGGAAGTACTCTAAAGTTAATTCGGTGATCAAAGTGGCCATTGGCAATATAATGCAGCTCCAAAATTACGTGACGCAGCTGCATTTGGTGATATCTTCTGATTAAACGCCAATACAAAACGACCAAATCACCGATTCCCATCAAAATGATGAAAATATTTTGCCATGACCATAAATGATAACCACCTGCGAAGGTCATCGTCTTTTTCAAAAAGTAGATGCCATTAACCAAGCTCTCATCCTGCAAAATAGCTAGGTGGATCAAAATAATTATTGATAGATTTAACAAAAGCAGAAGGATGACCGTTACGACTCCTTCTGCAAATAATTCGCTCTTTTCAGCGCCAGTTAACTTGACGCGTTCCTTTTTCATTAACTACTACGCCTCGACTTTGTATCCTACGCCCCAAACAGTTTGAATAACATCTTCACCGCCAGTTGCCTTTTGAATCTTGTCACGAAGGTGTGATACGTGCACCATAACGGTCTTAGCAGAAACGATTGATTCTTGTTGCCAAACACGTTCAAAGATTTCATCGGCAGAAAATACGCGGTTAGGGTGACTAGCCAAAAGGTAAAGAATACCGAATTCCAAAGCTGTCAATTGGATAGCCTTGTCATCAATTGTCTTTACTTCATGAGAATCACGGTTGATTACAAGTGGGCCAACTTCCAAGATATCTGGCTTTTCATCCTTAACTTGCTTTTGACTACGACGTAAAAGTGAACGTACTCTAGCCATAACTTCAAGTGGGTTAAATGGCTTAGATACGTAATCGTCGGCACCAGTGATCAAACCTTGAATCTTATCCATATCGCCAGTCTTAGCAGAAACAATGATAATTGGAATATCTGAATCTTTTCTAACTTCCTTAATTACTTCGATTCCGGACATGTTAGGCATCATCACGTCTAAGATCATTAATGCAATGTCTGGTGTAGTAGTTAATTTAGTAATGGCTTCCTTGCCGCTGTATGCCGCAATAGGTTCATAGCCTTCGTTTTTCAAATATATGCTTAAAAGTTCAACGATTTCTTTATCATCATCAACAACTAAAATTTTCACGAGGAAACTTCCCCCTTCTCGTTCTTAATTATTTTATCTCTCTTGTTTATTCTATATACAGTTTATCAAACCTTACGACTATTTTACTCAATTTTAAAGCAAAACGCCTAAGAACAAGGCTTTCTTTATTTTTTCATAAAAAAAGAACCTGGAAATTCCAAGTTCTAATTTATTTAGCTTATTATTGGATCTCTTTCTTACCAGTGTAGAGCTCATAGTAGTAGCCCTTCTGCTTCAAAAGTTCCTCGTGATTACCACGTTCAATGATATGACCATGATCAAGAACCAAGATCAAATCTGAGTTAACAATAGTTGATAAACGGTGGGCAATAACGAAACTTGTACGTCCAGCAAGCAAGTTATCCATACCAGCTTGAACCATCTTTTCAGTTCTAGTATCGATGCTTGATGTAGCTTCATCCAAGATCATTACCGGCTCATCGGCAATCATTGCCCGGGCAATACTGAGCAGCTGCATTTGTCCTTGTGACAAATCACCGCCATCACCATCAATCACAGTTTGGTAGCCATGATCAAGGTCATGGATAAATTCATCGGCGTGAGACAACTTGGCCGCTTGGTAGACATCATCATCGCTAGCTTCTGGATTACCGAAGCGAATATTATCCATAATCGTACCAGTAAACAGGTGTGTTTCCTGCAAAACGATTGATAATGACTGACGCAAGTCGTCCTTTTTAATATTCTTGATTGGAATACCATCATAAGTAATCGTGCCTGAATCAATTTCATAGAAACGGTTAAGCATGTTTGAAATGGTGGTCTTACCAGCACCAGTTTCACCAACTAAAGCTACTTTCATACCTGGCTTAGCATCAATTGAAATGTCGTGCAAAATTTGGTGTTCTGGCACATAACTGAAGTTAACGTGATCAAAGACAATATGACCGCGAACTGGAACCTTTTTAATTGAGCCATCTTTTTGTGGGACATTCCAATTCCAGTTACTGCCGACTTCGTCACCTTTAGAAATAGTAACTGTACCATCATCTGGTTCTGAAGCTTGATCTTCCAAATTGAAGATTCTTTCGGCACCAGCCAAGGCAATAACGATTGAGTTCAATTGTTGTGAAATTTGGGCAATAGGCATACTGAACTGTCTTGATAATTGCAAGAATGAACCAATAGCACCAAGTGAAAGTGGAGCCCAACGGTTAATCGCAACAGCACCACCAATAAAGGCAATCAATACGTAAAGCAAGTTACCAATGTTACCCATGATTGGGAAAAGAACAGTTGCGTAAGTGTTAGCTCTACCTGAAGCTTGACGTAATTCTTCGTTGTACTTGTCAAAACCAGCTTTTGATTCTGGTTCGTGGCTGAAGACCTTGATAACCTTCAAACCATTAAGCATTTCTTCGTTATAACCGTTAATTTGACCAAGCTTCTTTTGTTGAATTTGGAAGTAGTGACCTGATCTAGCAGTAAGGTAACGAACAATCCCGATTGACAACGCAAAGATGATGAATGAGAAGAGTGTTAATTGCCAACTCAAACTAAACATCGCACATACAACGAATAGCAAACTCAAGGCTGAGTTAGTAAATTGTGGGATTGATTGTGAAATCATCTGCATCAAGGTATCAATATCGTTGGTGTAACGCGACATGATATCACCAAATTCATTTTGGTCAAAGTATGAAATTGGCAAACTCTCCATGTGCGTAAACATTTCGTTACGAACACGATATTGTACTTTTTGAGCTAAGACACCCATTAACATGTTAAAGAGGTAGTTGGAAAGAAAACCAATAGCATAAATACCAAACATTACCGCAATGGCCGTTTCCAATGGACCATAGTTTGGCACCTTTTCTCTAGTTAATGGAACAATGTAGTTGTTAATCAAACGCTCAATAAAGAGTGAACCGATAACGTTGCTGGCTGCTGCCAAGACAATCGTAATCATGGAAATGATGAGCATCCACGGACTAGTCTTCGCAATCAGCTTAAGCAAGCGGCCCAAAGTTTTCATTCTGTGACCATTAGCTTGATCTTTATTTTCTAAAGCTTTATCCAAATTGCTCACCTACTTTCCTTGTTCTTCTTGGAACTTAGCGATTGAACTGTAAAGCTCGTTAGTCTTCATCAATTCTTCATGCGTTCCAATATCTTGAATCTTACCGTGGTTCATAACGATGATCCGATCGGCGTCTTTAATTGAGACAATTCTCTGAGAATGATGATCTTGGTCGTATCTGGCATGTCTTTAGCAAGTGACGTTCTAATTTCACGTTCCGTGCTAGTATCAACAGCTGAGGTTGAATCATCCAAGATCAAAATCTTAGGGTTCTTTAACAAGGCTCTGGCAATAGTAATTCTTTGCTTTTGCCCACCTGAAACGTTGTTACCGCCTTGTTCGATCATTGTGTCGTAGCCATCTGGCATTTCACGGATAAAGCCATCAGCATGCGCAATCTTAGCCGCCGCAACAACTTGTTCGTCAGTGGCGTTTTCGTTACCCCACTTCAAGTTGTCCTTAACCGTACCGGTGAACAAAACGTTCTTTTGTAAGACCATCGCAACGTTGTCACGCAAGGTCTTTAAGTCGTATGACTTAACGTTATGTCCCGCAACGCGAACGGCACCAGACGTTACATCATAAAGACGTGGAATCATTGAAACCAAGGTTGATTTAGATGAACCCGTTTCACCGATGATCCCAATTGTTTCACCTGGATGGATCCGCAAGTTGATATCATCAAGAGCATCAGTTTTATCAGCTGGTTCATACTTAAAGCTAACGTGGTCGAAAATAACTTCACCGTTAGTCAAACGCTTAAGTGGCTTCTTAGGATTTTCAATAGTTGGTTCTTCAGTGATTACAGAAGCGATACGACGACCACTAGCACCTGAAATAACCAACTGGGTGGTAATCATAGCCAAAATGTTCAAACTGAATAAAACTGAGTTTGAGTACGTAAACATTGAAATAAGTTGACCAGTTTGTAAGCTACCGCCAACAATTTCTCTAGCACCAAACCAGCAAATTGCCAAAGTTGAAATATTCAAAACGGCTGCAACCACTAAAGCGTTTAAAGACATAATCTTTTGAGCAGTTGCGAATAATTTGTAAATAAGGCCTGATGACTTTTCAAATTTTTCGATTTGTGGCTTTTCTTGAACGTAAGTCTTAACTTCACGAATACCACGTACATTTTCACGAACCACTTGGTTCATGCGGTCATATCCTCTAAAAATCTTAGGGAAATATGGGTAAGCCGATCTAATAATTAAGCCTAAGGCAATTGCAAAAATTGGTCCTAATACTAAGAAAATAAGTGACAAGCGTGGACTGATAATCACAGACATGATAATTGAAACGATGAACATCATTGGCGCTCTAACAGCGATTCTGATCAACATTTGGTAAGCCAATTGCACGTTGTTAACGTCAGTTGTCAAACGCGTAACCAAACTGGCACTTGAAAAGTGATCGATGTTTTCGAATGAATAATCCTGCATGTGATAGAACATGTCCTTACGCAAGTTAGCCGCGAAACCAGCAGCTGCATGGGCAGAAACATAACTGGCACTTGCACCTAATGCTAATGAAATGATTGTCAATACAAACAAAATCAAGCCTAGCTTACTAATGTAGGCCATGTTTCCCTTCATAATTCCGTTATCGATCAAAATACCAACTAAATATGGAATCAGCATTTCAATAATAACTTCACCAATAACGAATACTGGTGAGAGCAGCGACAATTTTTTATATTGTCGAATCGATTGGCTCAATGTTTTGACCATATAAAACCACCCTTCTATTTTTATGCATTCTCGTAAAAAAAGATAAATGGACTATTCCATTTATCTTTTTTATAGTTATCTAGTTTAGTATGTGCTTATTTTTTTAAAGAAGCAAGTTATTTGCTACTTGTGTTGTTGTGGATGAGAAGCAAATGAAGAACCGGTGATGTGGTAGTGTTGTCTAAATAAGTAACGTACACCGTAAGCAATTGCGGCAATTACGATATCAACAGCACCTGGTAATATTGGGTTGATCACACGGATCGCTGGTAATGATAAAATCCAGATCCAAACAAACAATACGACGGCAATTCCCAAACCACTTAACAGTAATTTTGGCAAACCAATTCGTTGACCATTCTTTGGCATTACCCAGTCATTGTACTTAACCATGAAGACACCCATCAAGATACCAACACTGGCTAAGGTCAAAATACCCATTTGAGAATTATTTTGAGCTTTACTATTGTTTTCAAACAAGGCAATGACACCAAATAAACCAACGAAGATCGCTAAGTAGAGAAGTGCACCATCAACAGCACGTTGCCAGAATGGAGTTTCTACTGGTTTTTGATGTGGGTGAAGCATTTCTTCAGCCTTAATTTGTGGTGAAGCCATGTAAAGACCGTTAGCTGGTTGACCATGACGTTGCGCAATTACGATTTCACTAAGCAAACCGTCAGTCATTGTAACTGCTTCTTCACGTGAAAGTGAACCTTGACGTTGCAATTCTTTTTCCAAGCGGAAAACGTAATCTTGGTTCTTGTTGCTTAACTTTTGACGGAGAGCTTTGGGATCTTCATTCTTTAATTCTTCGTCTTTAGCGTCAACTTCAGACTTCTTCTTTAATTTTTCTTGCTTTTCAGCATTAATATTTGAATTATTCTTTTCTTGCTCTTTTTCAGCCATTCTTACTCCTAGACGTTAAATCTGAATTCGATAATGTCACCGTCTTGAACCACGTAGTCCTTACCTTCAAGACGAAGCCTACCTGCTTCCTTAACCTTTTGCATAGTTTCAAGTTTGTCTAAGTCGTCGAATGAAACAACTTCGGCACGAATGAAACCACGTTCAAAGTCTGAGTGAATAATACCAGCAACTTGAGGAGCCTTCATACCTTCGTGGAAAGTCCATGCACGAGTTTCAGGACCACCAGCAGTGAAGAATGTTCTAAGACCTAAAATGTGATAAGCGGCACGAATCAAACGGTCCAAACCTGGTTCCTTAACGCCTTCCATTTCAAGCATTTCCTTCTTTTCATCGCCGTCAAGACCAGCAATTTGTTCTTCGGCAGATGCAGAAATACCCAAAGCTTCAGCATGTTCCTTTTCAGCGTGCTTCTTAACGATTTGGAAGTACTTGTCGCTTTCTGGGTCAGCCATTGAGCTTTCAGCGATGTTAGCAACGTAAATAACTGGCTTAGCAGTCAAAAGGAATAGCCCCTTAACAATCTTTTGTTCATCCTTGTTAAAGTCGATTGAACGAGCTGCGTTACCTTCTTCAAGGACTGGCTTAAGCTTTTCAAGTACAGCCATTTCAGCCTTAGCTTCCTTATCGCCTTGTTGAGCAACCTTCTTTACTTTACCGATACGCTTGTTAACAGCGTCAAGGTCAGCAATGGCAAGTTCCAAGTTGATAGTGTTGATATCTTCTTCTGGGTCAACTTTACCAGTAACTGAAGTAATGTTGTCGTCATCGAAAGCACGTACTACGTGAACGATTGCATCAGTTTGACGAATGTTTTCAAGGAACTTGTTACCAAGACCTTCACCCTTTGAAGCACCCTTTACCAAACCGGCAATATCGGTAAATTCAAAAGTAGTGTGAACAATCTTCTTAGCAGGAATCAATTCTTGGATTCTAGCTAAACGTTCGTCAGGAACTTCAACCATTCCGACGTTTGGTTCAATGGTGGCAAATGGGTAGTTGGCCATTTCGGCACCAGCCTTAGTAATTGCGTTGAACAAAGTTGACTTACCAACGTTTGGCAAACCAACAATACCAGCAGTTAATGACATTTGTTGTCCTCTTTTTCTAAAAATCTATTATTTTATATTTTTCTTACTTGTCTATTTTATCTAAAATTTGGGCGAGCGATACGATCTTTTGGCACATATTGTTCTTTTTTTGCATTAACCGGGTCATTAGCCTTGGTTAAAACCTTTTTTAACTTACGATTGAACTCGCTGCGTGGCATCATTACCATGTGTCCGCATCCCATGCACTTCAATTTAATATCTGCACCCATGCGCAAGATTTCCCAGTCGTTAGTTTGACAAGCATGGGGCTTCTTCATTTGAACCGTATCAGCCAAATTGTAGGAAATTTCTTTAATCATCTAAATCAACACCTAACAGATCAAGAATTCTATTCAATTCATCAGCAGAAGCAAAATCGATTGAAAGATGTCCTTTACCCTTCTTCGTCTCAGAAATATTAACGTTTGAGCCGAATTTGTTTGAAAGTTGATTTTCACTTGCGCGAATAAATGCGGACTTTTTAACCGTCTTTTTTTGTGGCTTCTTCGCATTCATTTCGCTAACCAAAGCTTCAACCTTGCGAACAGGCATCCCTTCCTTAGCTACTCGCTTAGCCAAGGCGTCGATTTTATCCTTATCCTTCAAACCCAAAAGAGTTCTGGCTTGTCCCATTGATAAATCACCGTGTTGGAGCAAGCGCTTGGTCTTACTTGGCAAAGTAAGTAAACGCAAGTAGTTAGCAATATACGGACGAGACTTACCCATTCGCTTGGAAACTTCTTCTTGAGTCAAACCAAGATTCTTTTGAAGCATCTCGTAAGCTTGTGCTTCTTCAAGTGGAGTTAAATCTTCACGCTGCAAGTTTTCCAGCACTGCAACTTCCATCATTTGACTTTCATCAAATTTACGGATGATTGCTGGAATCGTCTTCTTTTTAGCTAACTTGGAAGCACGGTAGCGGCGTTCACCAGCAATGATTTCATAGCCGTTAACAGACTTGCGAACAATGATTGGTTGAAAAACGCCGTTTTCTTTAATCGAGTCAGATAATTCCTTTAAGCTCTTATCGTCAAATCGTTTTCTAGGCTGATATGGATTAGGACGAATATCGCTTAAATCGAGTTCTTTAACTTCTTCAACTTCCTCGATTTGTGGTTCATCTTCAAAAAGGGCTTCAATACCACGGCCTAAGCCGCCTTTTTTTCTCGGCTCTTTACTTCTTGAGTCTCTTGCCATGACCTTTTAACACCTCTTTTGCTAAATCATCATATACCTTCGCACCACGTGATTTTGGAGCATATTCCGTGATTGGTTGACCGTAACTTGGAGCTTCTGCCAACTTGGTAATTCTTGGAATAATTGTCTTGTAAACTTTCTTGCTAAAGTATGATTGAACTTCCTTAACAACTTCAGCACCCAAGTTAGTTCTGGCATCCAGCATAGTCAAAAGTACGCCTTCAACGCCAAGGTCTTTATTGAAGTGCTTTTGTACCAAACGGATAGTGTTCAAAAGCTGACTCAAACCTTCCATAGCGTAGTATTCACTTTGTACTGGAATCAAAATTGAGTCTGATGCAGTAAAGGCATTAATTGAAAGCTGACCTAATGATGGTGGACAGTCAATAAAGACAAAATCATATTGATCGCTAACTGCATCAAGTGCTGACTTAAGACGAGTTTCACGCGCCATCATGCTGATAAGTTCAGTTTCAGCACCTGACAAATTGATAGTTGCTGGAACCATATCTAACTTAGGAGTTGAAGTATGGTGGATTGTATCTTGAATAGGAACTTCGTCAATCAAAACATTGTAAATGTCCTGGTCAATCTCTGATTTTTCAATTCCTAAACCAGAGGTAGCGTTACCTTGTGGGTCAATGTCCACAATTAACACGCGATAACCACGGTCGGCAATTGAGGCTGCTAAGTTAATGGTAGTAGTAGTTTTACCTACGCCACCTTTTTGGTTAGCAACCGAAATTACATTTACCATATTTTCCATCCTTCTACTTTCTCTTTAATTCAATAGTTATCTTGTAGTCATCAGGGTTTTTGTCTTCCTTAACTTTGACTACGATACCTGAATCCTTGGCTAACTTAACGGCCTTCTTAATGGTATTGATTTGTACCTTAAGATCCTTAGGTATACGCTTTACAACACGTTCACGCTTAGTTTCTTTAGGCTTAGGGTTAAAGTAAGCATCTACATCTTTAGCAATTTCTTCAGTTTGCTTTACGTTTAAGCCTTTTTCTTCAATTTCCTTCAAAACGCGTTCTTGATCGTCTTCGCTTAAGTTAAGCAAAGCACGGCCGTGACGAGCAGTGATTTTTCCTTCGATCAAAGCCTTTTGTACATCATCGTCAAGCTTCAATAAGCGCAACTTGTTTGCGACGTAAGATTGTGACTTACCCATGTCTTTAGCTAATGCAGTTTGAGTCAAATCATTTAATTTCATCAAATTGGTGTAAGCTTTAGCTTCATCGATTGGGTTCAAGTCTTCACGTTGCAAGTTTTCAATTAAAGCAAGTGAAGCAGCTTGATCGTCGTCCATGTTCTTGACGATTGCTGGAATAGTTTCCCAGCCTAAACTCTTAGCTGCACGATAACGACGTTCACCTGCGATAATTTCATAGTGGTCTTCGCCATCTTCACGCACAACGATTGGTTGAAGCAAACCGTCCTTATCAAGCGTTTCAGCTAATTCTTTGATTGAATCGTCTGAAAATTCACGACGTGGTTGATAACGGTTAGGAACAATTTTATCTAATTCAATATCTTGAATTTGCTTATTTTTAGGAACTTCTTCATCATGACGCATAAAAGAAAATAATGACATAATTTTCCTCCTAAATTAATGTATTGGTTTGCGCCGTGGCGTACCAGCTTGACGTGGATACTTTTTCGGCGTGGATTTTACTTTTTGAACTAAGACTAAAGTTCTCTCTTCTTCACTTTCTGGTAAAGTGAGCTCTTCATCTTTGATCAGCTTGCCGCCTAAGACTTCAAGTGCCTTCTTACCATCATCTAATTCATCTTCAGCTTTAGGACCTTTTAGGGCAACGAAATAGCCACCTTTTTTAACTAAAGGCAAGCAGTATTCGCTTAAAACTGACATTCTAGCTACGGCACGAGCAGTTACAATATCGAATTTTTCACGGTAAAGCTTATTTTGACCAACGTCTTCGGCACGACCATGAACTAACTCTACATCGGTTAAACCTAATTCGCTGATTAAATCTTTTAAGAAATTTAGTCTCTTTTGAAGAGAGTCAACAATTGTTACTTTAAGACTTGGTTTTAAAATCTTGAGTGGAATCGAAGGGAAACCGGCACCTGCACCAACATCACATAGCGTTGCACCATCTTTAAAAACTTCGCCAAAAGTAAAAAGAGGCGTAATACTATCATAAAAGTGCTTAAGATATACTTCGTCTTCTTCTGTGATTCTAGTCAAGTTAACGTGTTCGTTAACTTCGATCAACATTTTAAAATAAAGTTTAAATTGCTGCTTTTGTTTATCAGTTAATTCAAAATTATGTTTTGATAGTTCTAAGACAAATTTTTCAGGATTCATTTTTCACCCGTGGAACCTTGTTTCACATTCTAAATTTAACGCCAAATGCGTTTATAAGTAAAGACAGATCGTCTTTATAATTATGAAGTATTTTATTGCAATCGTCAAAGTTTTGCAGCCTGAAAAATAGGGTATAATTAGGCGCAAGGAGAGTTTTTAAAATGATTGTTACTTTGATAGTTTTAGCTTACTTAGCTTATAAAACTTATACGGGTTATAAAACCGGCTTTACGAGATACGTTATCGTACTAATTTGTTCCGCAATTGTCTTCATGGTAGCGATTTTTGCACAAAACCCATTAGGCAATTGGCTTTACACTCAATTTACCGGAGAAATGATTAGAAGCAATTCTACGAACAACGTGGAATTAATGATCGCACGTTTTGCTGCCTTCTTCCTTGTTTTCTTCGTTGGAAAAATGATTATGAAGATTTTCAAGAATTGGATTCCAGCCAAGAACCCACATGCAACAAATTTGGGCAGTATTCTAGACAACGTTTTAGGTGCTTTAGCTTCACTAATTGCTAGCTACTTTATCGTTTACGTTGTCTTGTCAATGTTCAACGCACTGCAGAATCCATGGTTCATGCAACAAACAATTGATTCATCGTTCTTACGGTTTATCATTTACAACACGCCAGGTCTTTCCAACGGTGTCTTCAATAATATCTTTAATATTAGTAAAACGGTTGGATAACCAAACTAAAAGAGGACTAAGCAAGCTCAGTCCTCTTTTTTGTTTTGGCTTTATTTATTGAAATTATCGTATTCGACATGTTCGTCGTTATAAACAAAAATTGCACCGATACGATCTGAATCATCATGCCAATTTTTCATTGGATGACCTGCGAAAAATAGTCGTTTACATTCAATTTCTGCTTCAACTGAAGTCTTAGTAAACGTTGTAACGCCAGCTAGATCCGTTTCAACAGGATAGCCTGTTCTAGGATCGATCAAGTGGTGGTACTTATGGCCATCAACGACTAAATAACGCTCATATGTACCGCTTGTAACAGCAGAACATTGTGACACCATTACCGAGGTAATATTATCGCCACGTGGTTCCTTAGGGTCTTGAATACCAATTACCCATTGACCATTGGCTCTCTTAGGTGAATCACCCACAAGTAAAATATTACCGCCTAAATTGATGATTCCGGCCTCTACGCCATAAGCCAGCCATAAATCACGAATTCTATCAGCAATCCAGCCTTTAGCGATACCACCTAAATCAAGTTCCATTCCTTTCATTTTGAGGAAAGCAGTTTGATCTTGATCATTTAAAACCACTTTGAATGGATCGGTTAAAAGCATTCTTTCTTTAATTTCGCTGTCTTTTGGCACATGTGCTCCCTTAAAGCCAATATGCCATAGTTTAACGACAGGTCCAATCAAAGCGTTAAAGCCAAAGTTCTCGCGACTTTTTTCAACCGCTAATTTTACTAAGCCATAAACTGGGCTTGAAACTTGAACCGGATGATCACCCGCTGCATGGTTGATGTCCATTACTTCGGATTCATCCCTATTAACAGTCAATAAATCTTCATAATGATCAATCAATTCAAATGATTTTTGCAATAGGTCTCGTTTTTGCGTGCCAAAAATCTGCAACGTAATTGATGTACCTAAAGCATGATGATGTCCAACTACTTGTTCTAGTGCTAAATCTTTAATCATTTTTCTAGTCTTCCAAATATAATTCACGCAATGCATCACGCAATTGTGGCGTTAAACCAATTTTCTCTCTTAGATAATTATCGAGCCCGCCAAATTCTTTTTCAATCGCAATTAATGATGTATCCAAAAATGCATCGTTTACTGAGCCCAAGATACGCATGTTAGCACGAAGACAAAGGTTGCCGCCCTTTTCTTGGATAATGCGGTCTCGTTTAGCGCGATACCCATCGAGCATGTAGTTAGAGTAAAGGTAATCTTGTCTAATCGTCTCCATATCGACGCCTAAGATATACAAGATCATTACCGTTACAATACCCGTTCTATCTTTTCCTTCAGAACAGTGATATAAAATAGCACCTTCTTTAGTATTAGCAAGTACTTCGAGAATCTTGTGCAAGCTATTTTGTGCATGTTCTTTTACAACGTGTGAACGATAGCGATCACACATCATTTTAAAACCAGCGTATTGGTCTTTACGGTAAGTCGCAAAAACCTTGTCCAAATCTTTCTTCCCACCGTTGGTGTTGTCATCTTCGGCAATAGAAATATCCAGATGCTCTACACCAGGGATCTGACTGTCTGGCATCTTATGACATTCGAGTGGTGAACGCAGGTCGATAATTTTAGTCAGACCATAATCAAGCAAAAAGTTTTCATCTTTTGAGGTGATATTACTAATCTTCCCTGATCTAATTAAACGATGCATTTTTACTTTGCGTCCTTGATAGCCAACATAGCCACCTATATCACGCGGATTGCGGACTTTTTCTAATGGTAAAACATTAGGGTTTATCATTCTTTTCACCTCTTTACGATTCATTTTTTAATGAAAAAACCGAATAGTATTCCTATTCGGTAATTTTACTATTCAGTTAGCCAACTGACAAAATTATTTATTTGCTTGTGCTACAAAATTTACGAAGTTGTCCATCATCGCATCCAATTGCTTGATAGAAGCTTCATCAGTCAAGTCGCCGCTTTCCTTATCAAAGTTTCTAGCAGCACCACCGATTAAAATTTCGTTACCTGGCAAAACATTTGCGCTCATGTCTGGTGAAAGTAAAATTTCACGTGCATCTTCTTGAGCACGACTTGAGCCTTGAACACCGTATGAAGTACCAACTACTGCAGCTGGCTTCATCTTCATTACGTTAGGACCAGCGTGTGAACCTAACCATTCAAGAGCACTCTTCAATGCGGCAGGAATTGAGTGGTCATATTCTGGTGTAGTCAAAATAATGCCGTCTGCATTTTTGATATCTTTAATCCACTTCTTAGTAGCTTCGTCTGGTTCTTCAGTTCTGCAGAATGGCTTGATATCATCAATTTCTCTTACTTCAATATCGGCTTTTTCAGCATAACGCTTAGCAATAAATTTTGCTAAAAAACGATTATATGAAAATGGAGCATTTGTACCAACGATTGCTAATAATTTCATTTAATAAGCCCCCTACTTAACAAGTTGTGCGTACCATTCATCAACTTCATCAAAGAAGTGCTTCAAGAACTTAAGCGTACCTTCATCTGTTAAACGTCCTTCGTCATCAAATTGCTTTGGTGCAAAGCCCATCATGAATTCGTCACCGTTAAATACGTGTGCACTAAAGCCTGGAGCAGCAAGATACTCTTTAAACGAGTTTGTGAACGAGCAGCACCTTGTGGCATTGGTGAGGTTGAAACAATTACTACTGGCTTATCGTGGAAGGGGTGGACAGAACTTGAAAGCCATTCAAGAGCACTTTTTAATGCACTAGTTACTGAGTGTTGTTGTTCTGGTGAACCGATTAAAACCATATCAGCATCTTCAATTTTCTTACCCAAGTCGAGTACATTTTGAGGTGCTTCAACGCCTTCTTTAAACATTGGCAAGCCTTTAACTGTCGCAAAGTCAAAATCATATTTATTGTCTAAATTCTTCATGATAACTCTGAGCAACTTTTCGTTAAATGAGTTACCGGCATTAGAGCCAGATAAAGCTAATACCTTCATAAAAACCACCTTTCGAAAATAACTTCATACCAATTATAACTTAATGCTTCTAAAAGTAAGCGAAAATAGATTTTAATAACACAAGAAAAAAGACATTTTCAAATCAGAAAATGTCTTTTTGGAGGATGAAAAGCGCAAATGATTGGCGAATTGTTATGCCAAGTTATCCTTAAGAGAAGCTTCGTCGTCTGCGGCAAACATTGAGTCCTCTTGAGTTTCGCTAAGACGATCATTAAGCATAGCATCGTGAATCTGAGCGTTCAACACATTGATAATTTGGTTTTGGCTAAAGCTTGCAATTTCGTTAACCACAAGTGCAGCCATACCAGTAGTTGAAATCCAGTTTGCTACAACGATGTTGTGGATCCTGTCTTGGTCATAATCAGTATCAGGATATTGTTCGTTGAATTTTTCAACGCCTAAGTCCATTAAAGTGTCAGCAATGATCTTGCTACCGAATTTGCCGTCAACAAACATTGCACGGAACAAGTTAACATGCTTCTTTGCAAAATCAATATATGACAAGTCAAGATCAATTAATGGTTCGCCAGTGTACTTTTGTTGTAAGATGTGAGCTCTCAAGTCATCAGAGATTCTCTTCAATACTTGAGCACGAAGATCTTCCATGTTGTCGAATTCAAGATACAAAGGTTGGGTTGAAAAGTGACCTGCTTTCGCAATGCTACGAGCAGTTAAGCCTTCAATACCATCCTTAATTGCCATCTTATAAGCTGTGTCTAAAATTTTGTCTTTACTGATTTCTTTCTTTCTTGCCATTTTAATGTACCTCAATCATTTTTATCCCAGCGAGCTTTTCAATACGCTTGTTATTTTTCTTTTCATGAACATCATATATCCTAAAAATAACAAATGCAAGTCAAATACATTATTTTTTATAGTCGCTTGAATAATGATGAATCATTGTCTGCGGTAAATTGGTCATAATGTGAAGACACCATTTCAATAACTGCTTGTTTGTCTAAGCCTTGTGCTGCGCAGAAGGAGAAGAAAGCAGCAGATAAAATGTAACCTCGCTCACGATCGTTCGTCAGATTATCTGAGAACTTCATATTGATCGTATGAGCCGCATAATCTGTAGTTAATTCGATCGATTTATCTTCCGGTTTATCGTTCATCTCAAAACCTCATTTTCCCATGAAATATAATATAATATAAAACTTCCGTTTTACATTATAATTATATTACAAATTAATTTAGAAAGAGTGTTAAAAATGAATACTACAATTGGTCGTTCATCATGTACTTCAATTTTAATCGGCAAGAAGGCTTCTTTGACCGGCAGCGTAGTCATTGGACGTAATGAAGACGCCAAAACTGCCTGGCCTAAGCACCTTGCTTTTAATGCACATAAGGCAATTCCGAATAATCATTTCAAGTCTAAGGATAACAAATTTGAAATGGATTTACCCGAAGAGCGCTTTTCTTATTCTTCAACACCAGAATGGACTGACAAGTATGGCGTTTTTGAAGAAGACGGTATCAACGAATATCACGTCGCAATGAGTGCTACCGAAAGTGCCTATGCTAATGAAAGAGTGCTTGCCGCAGATCCTTTCGATACTGAGAAAGGTATCTTGGAAGAAGCAATGGTTACTGTAGTTTTACCTTACGTAAAAACTGCGCGTGAAGGTGTTAAGTATCTTGGTGATATCGTTGAAAAACACGGTGCTGCAGAAGCTGACGGCATTTTATTCGGCGATCGCGACGAAGCTTGGTACATGGAAATTGGTTCAGGTCACCACTGGGTAGCTATGCGCATCCCCGACGACTCATACGCTGTTATCGCTAACCAACTTGCCATCCAAGAGATCGACTTTAACGACTCAAAGAATTTCTTGTTCTCTAAAGGCATCCAAGAATTTGTTAAAGAAAATAAATTATGGCCAGCAGATCGTCCATTCAACTTTAGAGAAATTTTTGGTACACATGACGACAGTGACCTTCACTACAACACGCCACGTGTCTGGATTGGGCAAAAATTATTAACCCCATCAGTCGCACAAGAGCCTGAAAGTTTTGATTTGCCATTTGTTCAAAAAGCAGACAAGCCAATCTCTATCCGCGACGCTCAAGACGTATTGTGCAACCACTATCAAAATACGCCTTACGATTTAACTAATCCTAAGAACAAGGACAATGCGACATACCGTCCCATCTCTGTGGCTACTACGCAAGAATCACACTTGCTCGAATTAAACGGCGAAAAGATGGTTCACTGGTTGGCTATGGGCGTTGGTGCACAAAGCGTTTATGTGCCATTTTACCCACAAGGCACTAAGGTTCCTACCATGTACAAATATGGTAAAGAAAGCTATTCTTCAAATTCAGCTTACTGGGTATTCAAACTTGCTAGCGTTTTGGTTGACCGTAACTGGGGTAAATACGGCAGCGAATTAAGTTCAGCTCAAACCGAAGCTCGTGAAAAGACAATGCGTTTACGTCATGAATATGACGAAAAATTAGCTAGCGAAACTGATCCAGCTAAGCAAACTGATCTGGTTAATGAAGCTAACGACAAGATGGCTAAGGCTGCTCTTGATATTTACAAGAAACTTATTGCCAAATTGATCACGCAACAAACTGGTGACTCACCACTTAGATTCAAGATGGATCCAAACTTATAAATCCAAAACAAAAAGCCACATTAGTGGCTTTTTTATTTTGCTATTTTTTCTGAGTCATTTGCCCATCCATCATTTCATAGATGTGATCGGCATACTTTTCAAGTCTAGGATCGTGTGTAACAAGCATAACGGCCTTGTCACGCTTTTTAGCCAGATCCTTGAACAATTGTCCTACCTCTTCTACATTCTTCGTATCAAGCGAAGCAGTAGGCTCATCTGCAAGCAGAATTTCAGGATTGGCATAAAGTGCTCGTGCAATAGCGGCACGTTGCTGTTGACCACCTGATAATTCACTTGGGTATTTTTTAACTAAATCAGTGATACCAAGTTGCTTGAGTAAATCATTCAATTCATCTCGTGATAAATTATTTTGCTTCTTCACCTTATCAACTAAAGTGAATTGCTCTTCCACCGTCAAAAATGGAACTAAGTTGTAGGCTTGCAAGACAAAGCCGATTCTGTTTAAACGTAATTCGTTGCGCTTTTTCGCAGAAAAATTGCTGATATCTTCACCGTTAATTAGGACCTCACCTGAGGTTGGCTTTTGCAGTGAACCGGCAATGGTTAAAAAAGTACTTTTACCGGCACCTGAAGGTCCCATAATCAAAACAACTTCACCTTTGTCCGCTTTAAAATTAATATTCTTTAAAGCCTCAACTTGTGCATTGCCCTTACCATAGACTTTTTTTACATTCTTTAATTCAATTACTGCCATTTTATTCACCAATCGCCTTTGCTGGATCAACTTTCAAAATAGATCTGATTGGGATCAAACTACCGATGACGCCCATTACAAGCATGCCAACTGTTCCACTAATCATAATTGTTGGTGTGAAACTCATTGGAACTGTTGCTGGCAAGGCTGCACTAGTGATCCACATTAAAATCAAACCGATGATGACACCGATAGCCACCAAAATAATTGATTGGCTAACTGTTGCACCAACTAAAGTCTTGCTTGGAATACCTTGTGCACACATTACGGTAAAATTGTGCATCTTTTGCATGGTTAAGATGTACAAGAAGACCGCGATAATGATGAGTGAAATGACAAACAAGAAGCCGATCATTAATTCAAAAGTCATATTTTGAGCAGTGTAGCCAGGTAGCTTACTGATGAATTTATTAATTGGGTAAGTCTTGGCATTGCGGTGGTTAAATTTATAATCACCATTTTTGGAAATAATAGCTGAAGTAACTACATTTGGAGCGGCCATGCGCATCTTTTTCCATGTAGATAATGAACCATAAACAATTGGCGCAATATTAATCTTGGCGTTATTAACAAAACCAACGATCTTATATTTCTGGCTTGAGCCATTTAATTTGATCTTGTCGCCCAATTTGTAGCCCTTATTCTTAAAGCTTGAATCAACGGTTACTTCATCGCTGTTTTTGGCTTTTCTACCTGAAGCCAATTTTTGTTCTTTATAAATAAATTGATCTTTTTTAATACCTAAAAATTGTGCAGAAACGGTATCACGATTCTTGTGTTTAACTACCATTCCTAGTTGACCAACATAGGCTTCACTTTTGCCAATCTTGGCATTCTTTAAATCTTTTTTAGTTAAAACAGATTGAGTCATGATTACATTGGAATTTTTGTTCAGCACAACTTTTTGTGTATCCCAACTATAAATTGCCTGCGTATTTTCGCTAGCCAATCCCACAGCTAATGATGACAACATGAAAATCAGGTAACTGATCAAAAAGATCATCAAAATAATCAAACCATAGCGTAGTTTTTCATGCTTAATTTCCTTAATTGCTAAAAACAACTAGTCCATCCCCTTCGCAATTATTTCTAAGCTCTTTTTATAGCGGGCCAAATTTTTATCTTTATTTTCAGGATCAGATAAGCAAAGGTTGATTACCTCATGGCTCAAAACCATTGCACTCCAGATTTCTGGGCTCATATTAAGCATTTGTCTAGAGTAGATCTTAAAGTTATCTGGGATCAGATACTCATTTTGTGCCATATGCAGTTTCATCATTGGCTCATATTGGCTATATTCTGTTTTATCGATAAATTTAACTACACGATCATAGAAAAACTCCGGATCGAATTTGTGGCCAGGAGTCATGTTCATATGAATCTTATCGATTGCCAGATGATACATATAAAGATATGCATCTGTTAAGTCATCAAAATATTTATAAAATGCTCCACGAGCAATACCTGCTTTTTTGACAATATGTGAAACCCTAGCTTCTGCTAAAGGGTAAGTACAGAATTCCTCTCGTAATACCTCTTCGATTTTTTGTCGTTTAGCAGCCGGCAAATTTGTAAAAGTGGATTTAACCATCGTTATTCTCCTTTCTCTCCCTATCGGTGACGAATTGTCACTTATGTAATATAATAACTCATTGTGACATGTTGTCAATACATACATATAAAAAAAGAGAGATTTTTTAATCTCTCTTAAGCAAGTACACGGTTGTAGTATACCAAACGTGCAATGCCGCCTCTTACGCTAAATTTAGTTAATGCGCTGTTGTCTGGCGTATCAATTTTATCCATATCACCATTAGTCAAATAGTGAGCTGCCATCATTCTAATTAAACGACCGTGAGCTACAACTAACACCTTTTTGTCAGGATACTTGCGGTACATTTCATCTAGGAATTCGCCACAACGCTTATCAAAGTCTTCGTAGCTTTCACCATTCTTAGAATATTTAACATAGTGACGATTTACCTTACCCCAAAGATCTACGACATCTGGATATTTTTCGCCAATTTCATCCATCTTCATGCCGTCCCAGTCGCCGAAGTCGAATTCAAGTAAGCGATCATCTAAATTGATCTCTTTCTTGCCCTTAGTAAAAATCTTAGCTGTCTCTACCGCTCTCTTCATTGGACTCGAGTAAACAGCATCAAATTCACTTTCATCAAAATTTTCAGCTGCCTTTTTAGCATATTCGCGGCCATAATCATTTAATTCTGCATCAATTTTTGAACCTTGAAGTCGGTTATCTTTATTTACATCTGTTTGACCATGACGGATAAATACAATTTCCATTACCTGTTCCTCCCGTATTCAATAGCTAAATATTACGCTCATTGTGCGAATCTTTCCAATTTCTTAATCTCTATTTTTACCGTTTTTAAACTTAAAAAGCTTACAATAAATGTAAAGCATGAAGAAAGGGGAAAATCTATGTCCCGCATTATAATTGAAAGAGATGGTCTCACCTTAGTAGGAGATCGTGAAGAGCCTTTTGGCGAAATTTATGACATGGCTATACTTATGCACGGCTTCACTGCAAATAGAAATACTGATCTATTAAGACAGATTGCTGACGACTTACGTGACAAAAATGTAGCCAGCGTACGTTTTGACTTCAATGGTCATGGTGAAAGCAACGGTAAATTTGAAAATATGACTGTGTGCAACGAAATTGCCGATGGTCAAGCTATTTTGGAATATGCCCGTACCGATCCACACGTGCGCAATATCTTTTTAGTAGGTCATTCTCAAGGCGGCGTAATTGCCTCAATGCTCGCTGGACTTTATCCCGACATTATCAAAAAGGTTGTGCTTTTGGCCCCTGCAGCTCAACTTAAGGATGATGCATTAAAGGGCAATACACAAGGCGCAACTTACAATCCTGATCGCATTCCTGCAACTGTGCCTTTTGGCGATAAAAAATTAGGCGGCTTCTACTTAAGAACTGCACAAGTTTTGCCAATTTACGAAGTATCTGAGCGCTTCACCGGTCCGGTATCAGTCATTGTTGGCACTAACGATCAAGTCGTTGATCCTAAGTATGCTAAAAAGTATGACGAAGTTTACGCAAATAGTGAAATGCATACTATCGAAAATGCAGATCATAGCTTTACTGGTCAATACAAATATGAAGCAGCTGATCTAACCGCACAATTTTTAAAACCATTATTCTAGCGCTGACTAAAATCGAAGTCAGTTCTAAAAATATAATGATCATCTGAACTAACTTCTGGCTCAAATTGAAATTCAAAATCATGAAAATCTCGCAAATCTGCGGGATTTTTTATTTGGTTTTCTGCCATAAAACGCACCATTTCACCGCGCGCCATCTTAGCGTGGACACCAACGGTTTTCCATTCACCATTTTTTAATTCTTGAAAATCAATGGTTATCATTCTACGTTTTTCATTTAAATATGGCTTGATCAAGCGCATATACTGCTTTGAGGCTAAATTGATTACTATATCGTCTTCTTTAAACAAACTATTAGCAATGTCATCGCACCAAAAGTGGTAGAGACTGTAGTCACGAAAGCCGATCATCTTGTGTTTAATTCCAAGCGATATGGACAAACACCGTCAAATG
Organism: Lactobacillus kitasatonis DSM 16761 = JCM 1039; assembly: GCF_000615285.1. GTDB lineage: Bacteria > Bacillota > Bacilli > Lactobacillales > Lactobacillaceae > Lactobacillus > Lactobacillus kitasatonis. The sequence goes on from NZ_BALU01000001.1 coordinate 77,320, forward strand.
GCCTGAGCATCCCGTAAAAACCGGAAAGAATGCGCAAATTCTTTTGGATATAATCAAGCGCTGGCTGGGTAAAAATGTCTGGTGCCATGTACTGATATTGAATGCCCGAAAAGGCTAAAATTGCTGGTGTTAAGCGATCATCCAAATCCATATTTTTTAATTGAAGAATGCTCTGTTCCGTCACCTTTTGACTAGCATGCCACAAAGTATCTAGTTGCTCTTTCGTGCGTGACTTCAAAAAATGCTCTAGTATTCTGATCTTAGTCAAAAACTCCGGCTTTGATTGCACGGGAAATGAATCACGGTCAATTTTCATAATTTTTGCTGGGGCAATAATAATTTTCATTTTTATTCCTTTACGGTAAACTAAATTAGTAATTAACAAGGAGGACAAAAAGATGAATCCTGATTTTGCAATTATCTTAAATTTTAAAACAACTAGTGACTTTGACGCCGATTTTTTAGTTAAAACTGCACGTAACATTGGTGCCCGTGCCGTTATGAGTAGCGATCCTGCCGCTTTTAAAGAAGCCTGCGAAAAGTACACGATCTTTTTAGCTGACGAGCAAGCTGGCCTCGATTTAACCAGCGTTAACGTAATTGATACGATGGTTAATAATCGTAAAAATGGTGAAGCTACCATTATTAACATCCCTGTTAATGACGGTAAATTCAATGAAGCTACCCAAAAGTTGCTTGATACCATTAATTCATGGATGCACCAATTTGGTCATGCCTTTAACGAAGGCAAGCCTAGCCCTTTAACTGTCAGTGATGGTTTCATTTTAGAAAACCGCCATGCTGATTATCAGAAATATGTCTTCTTGAAGGATATTCCGGCTAAGATCGTAGTTGAAGGCTAGATAAAGAGCCTAACCGCGTTGAATGGATCGAGCACAGAACTGAACTTGATTTTGCCATGAAAGATGGCAAATTGACCATCAATTTGATTAAGTCAGACGACGTCTTTGACTGGAACGTACTCCGGATCCAAGCTCACCGTCCTGAAGACGACATTATTCATACTGAATTTTAACGAAAAAGCATTCTCGATTGAGAATGCTTTTTTTATTCTATTCTAGTTTAGATCCTTCATCAAAAAATTTTCTAAAGCGGTGTGCTTCTTTATCCAACGTGATCTCATCATTTACCTGGGACAATTTATAGCCCACAAAATAAGGTGGCGCCTCAAAGCGCGTTACAAACTTAGCACAAATACCGCCATCGTTACGTGGATAGAAGAATAAATTATAAGAATCGCATCTACCGTTATACATGATGTTGAGCAGGTACTTTGCACCGCTTTGAATCCAATCAGCCCAGAGGTCAACATTATTTCTGTCAATCAAGTTGATATTCAACTCGGTGTAACCTTGTACTGGGTGTTCCGCAATGTTTACTTCTACACCATTTTCATCAAATAGAGTTTCACCTTCAAAGTTATTAGGATGAATGTACTTATAGCCATCTTCATGCTCAAAGCCAACAATTTGCATGTGCGGGTGAATCAATGAACCACCAGAATGTGGGCCGTAGTTTTTATACCAGACTACTGATTCATACTTGGTATCTTGATTCATTTGATCAAAACAATCCAAGCTAAAACGCATCAATTTGCGGTTGTGTTCCTTAGTGTAAGTACTTATATCGCCGTTATGGTCGCTTGATTCGATTAAAACGGTCTGAACAGTATCACGTAACGTTGGAAACTTATTGTGCAACCAAATAATGTCGTCTTCTTTTTTATAAATATCGGTTAAATGTTCAACGTCACAAAAAGGACAAATGTCTTTTTTCTTATCCTTACGGTAAGATTGGGGTTTATCCTTTGCTACACTTAATTGAAAAACTAATGGATCGTTATTCATATTCTTCCCCCCATCGAAAAAATAAACAATGTTACATATAATGTCAATTAAGGTAAAATAAGTAAGTAACTTTACTATATTAGTAATACTTGCTATACTGTGTCAAAGCAAACACTTATTCGAAAATTAAAGAGATGGGTAATAACAATATGCAATCTAGAAGAGAACTTAGAAAACATAATAGCCGCAATAATCTCTATTTAATAATTATCGGCGTAATTATCATAATTGCAATTATTTGTGGTGTGTTTATTCACAACAAGAGGGTTCAAGCCGAACAAAAGCAACGTACTTTTGCGACTACCCACTTCAACCCTAACGTTACAATCTATGGAGTTAAAGTTGGCAATTTAACTGTTAACAAGGCTACCGATAAGATTAACGAAAAGGCAGACAACGTATTCTTCTTAAGAAACAAGAAATTAGTTTCTGAAAGGGATGCAAACATCCAAACAATTGATAGTCAAACTGTAAAGAATTACTTCGATAAACAACATACAGACTTGCCTAACAAACAAAAGTACACTTACAATTCAAAGGATTTAAGCGACGCTAAGAAGAACTTGCAAAAGATGCAAAAGGCCTCAGTTACTTACAACATTAATGGTAAGAGCTACAAATTAAATGCCGCTGATTTGATTAGTGAAGTTACTTATAAAGATGGCAAATATCAATTTACTGATGTTAAGGGCTTAACCAAACGATTAAAAGAAATCAATAACGAAGTTAAGACTCTTAAGAAGACTTATAAAGTCACTGTTCCTGTTGGCAATAAGGTCAACGGTAAGACAATCACTACTACTAACGAAAGTTACGGGTGGGGTGTTTATGTAAAGAAGGCTGCAGAGGCTGTAGAAAAGGCCTTTATGAATGGCGACACTACTGTTGATGGTAGTAAATACATCTACGGCGAGGGTTACAGTACTTACGCTCACGGCTACGGCAAGAGCAATAACGGTATTGGTAAAAACTACGTTGTTGTATCTATTAAGAACCAAGAATTATGGATCGTACGCAAAGGCCGTGTTGCTGTTCATTTAAACGATGTCGTTACCGGTACTCTTGAAGGCGGTAAAGGCAACCAAACTCCTAAAGGCGTTTGGTACATCATGTACAAGCAATCACCAAGTGTACTTCGTGGACTTAACGATGATGGTTCTAAATACGCATCAAAGGTTCAATACTGGATGCCATTTACTTTAAGTGGTTGTGGTCTTCACGATGCTAGTTGGAGAACTGACTGGAGCAAGACAGCTTACTTACAAGGTGGTTCACACGGTTGTGTTAACATTCGTCCTGCAGAAATTAGAAGCGTTTGGAACAACGTTATAACTAATGAACCAGTAATCGTCTACTAAAATACAAAAATAAAGCTTTTCGGGTTTGAAGAGCTTTATTTTTTTGCGTAAAATTAGGATAAAAAAGATATAGATTTTTGAGAGGATTTTTATGTTAATAATTGGAATTCTTTGCCTGCTTGTAGCGGTAATTTCATACCTTAGATATGTAAATGAAAAACAAAATAATACTAATAAGAATAAAGAAGATAGCAAAAACGAAGCCAAGTGGCAACGCAGCCTTGCAATTATTTTCTTAATCTTGGGTTTAATCTTAATAATTTATGCAATTGCTTTGCACAGATTTTAAAAAAACGTGGTTTTATACCACGTCTTTTTTATATGTAATTAATAGTTACATCACCCATATTAGCCTTACCCCGCAAAACTAGTGTTGGACCACCACCATTGCTTTTACCTTTAACTGTTATATCACCCAAGGTTGCATTTAAGTGATTTTCAACTTGCCAAGATAATGGAATAAAGAAATCAACGTCACCCATCGATGCGCTCATATTAACATTAACGCGGTCTCCTGCAGCTTGGGCATCATCAAGGTAAACATTCACGTCACCCATTGAAGCATTGATAGTGATTGATTTTAGGTGTTGTGAATGAACATAACGAGAAGTATCACCCATTCTGTGATCAATTACGATATCATCTGAATTTTCATCAATAGTGTTTTCTCCAATGTCTCCGTTGATAACTACTTTTGGCTTAACACTTTTGGTAAAAAGCAAACTCAGTCCAATTGAAACCAATAAGGCTACGAATAAAATCATCATTGGTGATAGCATGGAAGCAAAATGAAGCTTTTTCGAGTACAAAATTGCTAAAAATGCGAGTGAGAAGACCGATAGATAAATACTACGATCAAACAATCCTTTAATGAATAAAGCTACAAAAATCGCAGTAAAAATAATGGTTGTGAAGCCAATTTGAAAATCAAATAGTTGCAGTTGATCAACTACCAACAGTACAGCTGCTGCAATGAATCCTACACCCAGGAGAATCCTGCTAAAATTCTTTTTCATCATTAAAACCTTCTTTCATTTAAGCGATGACACAAATCTTTGTAATAACGCCGTGAAGCATAAATTGTTTTATACGAATCGTGGAATTGAATCTTACAATTTGAAATCGAACGCGTTAAGCCATAAATATTATCCAGATTTACAATCGTTGATTTGGATATTCGCATAAAACCTGTACCCAACAAATTTTCAAGTTCATACAATTTATATTTCACTAAATAGGCCTGATTTTTCGTATGTACCATTACCTGTTTAGCATCCGTTTCGAAGAACAAAATGTCATCAATTGGCAAATAGTAAGAAACATGATTCTTGAAACATTCAATTTCATCAGCATGTTGCTTCTTTTGCAAACTTTGGTAGAGCTGTTTTATTTCCGAGGAAATACTTTTAGCTTTGATCACAACTTCTGTTTCATCTGCATCAGGATCAATTTCAAGTTTTACTTTCATGTTTCTCACTCCTTCCACTTGATATTTTAATTAAAATATAATTTTTGTCTATTTTCTACCCTTTTGAACTAAGTGGTCATTTTTTGTTTCTAAGTGGCAAAAAAAGTCCTACTTTCGTAGAGCTTTATTTTTTTGATTTTATTTACTTATTCTTTGCTTTAGCTATTCTCTTATTCAATTGATTTTGCAAAAGCTTTTCTTGTTCAACAAATGAATCATACATTTCCTTAGAGTTGGCCATGTTACGACGAACAATTTTCAATTGACTTCTTAATTCAGAAGTGAAGTATTGATCCATATGGTTACGCATCGTTTCAGTTGTTTGTAATGCGTTATAGATGGTGTGATAAGTATGCTTACCGATGTGAGACAAAAGCATAACGGCAGAGTTTTGATTACACTCTTCCTTAGGCTTAGTAGCGTCATTAATTGTCTTAACCATTGGGTTAGATACGTGATCATTCCACCATGAGATAAGCGGACCAGTAAAGAAGGCAACGATGATGGTACCGAAGCCAACAGGACCACCCACAATAACGGCAGCAACCATGAATAAAACATCTTGTGTAATTCTAGCAGTTCTGTAAGATAGCTTGGTTCTCTACGTAATAATTGGCGCAATGGCATCATATGGTGCAGCGCCCAAGTCTGGTGCCATGTAAAGTGACGCACCAAGTGTGAACAAAATTAAACCATTCAAAGTATCGGCCGCCACAATCAAGAAAGTGGTACGATAGCCAAATAATTGGTGATAAATCGTAGTAAACCATTGAATTTCAAATCCGACCAAGACCATGTTTAAAATAGTCTCGATATCGATTTGTTTACGGTCAAGCCACAAAATAAAAATGAATATTACCAAGTTTACGGCTAATTGATAAACACCAAGTCCAATTAGAAATACCCGTGTTAACCGCAGTAAATGGATCTAGACTCACATTACCTCCACGTAAGAACGTGGTTCCCCATTGATAAAATGGCAACACCAATAAACGACATTAATGTCTTATAGCAATATTCGCCCAATTAATCTTTTTCTTTTTCATAATTTCTTCCCCTTTTTGGTGTTTAATTTTGAATTAATATTCGCTTTTTAACAAATAAAAATAATCCTACTTTTTCAGTAGGATTATTTTTCAATTATTTAATTAATTAGTGAATACCTTCCATTAAAACATTAATCTTCTTAACTAGTGCAAACATGATTATACCAAAGATTACACTAACTACACCGACAGCCAAGAAGTATTGTATTTCGGTGCCAGAAGAATAGAATTTAACAATTTGGGCGTTAACAGCCTGACCGGTCGCATCGGCCATGAACCACATACTCATCATTTGTGAACGGAATGCATTTGGTGCAAGTTTCGTGGTGATTGATAAACCAATTGGTGAAATTAACATTTCAGCGATTTCAACTAAGAACCATGAACCCACAAGCCATAATGGACTAACTCGACCACTGGTGCCGAAGAGCATCCCTGGCAAAGCCATCCACATGTATGAAAGACCTGCAAATACAAGACCTGCAGCAAACTTACCTGGTGCACTTGGTTGCTTCTTCCAGTGTTCCCAAAGCCAAACAAATACTGGTGTCAAAATCATAATAAACAATGGATTAAGTGACTGGAAGTTAGCTGCCGCAAAGTGCCAGCTGCCAACATGAAGCACAGTTCTTTGTTCCGCAAAAAGTGCTAAAACAACTGAACCAGATTCTTCTATTCCCCAGAAAATAGCTGCGGCGAAGAATAATGGAATATAAGCTTTAACACGTGAACGTTCAATCTTAGTAACCTTAGGGCTCCGGAGCATCATGACGAAGTAGTAGATTGGCAACGCAATAGCCAAAATAGTAAGCAAAGTAATAACGTTATTAACGTTTAATTGACCTACACCAGCCATTGCAGCTAATGCAATAGCGATTGCGACAATACCAATAACTACCCATTTAATAATGTTGAGCAAGTCGCCTTTATCAATAGGATCATTTGGCGTCAAACTATCAGTTGAAAGATACTTTCTACCGCCAAGAGCATATTGCACTAACCCTAAGAACATACCAACAGCGGCAAGTGAGAAGCCGGCATGGAAGTTCCATTCGGTGCCAAAAACGTTAAAGCCGAAGCCTTGTGCTGCCCATGGTACAAGGAGTGGTGCAAGGAATGAACCAATATTAATACCAAAAACAAAAATACTAAAACCAGCGTCTCGACGACGATCTTCTACAGAATAAAGGCCACCAACCATTGAAGATACGTTAGGCTTAAGTAACCCGGTACCAACCACGATCAAAGCGATTGAGGCATACAATGCACTAACACCAGCTGGCAAGGCCAAAACAATGTGACCGAGCATGATCAAGACACCACCATAAAAGACGGTCTTTCTTGAACCCCATACTCTATCTGAGAGCCAACCACCAACTAAGGTAGATAAATAAACAAGCGAACCATAAATTGACATGATTGAAGCAGCGGTAGTTTGGTCCATACCAAGACCACCCTTGGTAACTGCGTAATACATGTAGAAAAGTAAGATGGCACGCATGCCGTAGTAACTGAAGCGCTCCCACATTTCAGTAAAGAATAAAGTGGACAAACCCTTTGGTTGTCCGAAAAATGCTGTATCTAAATCTCGTTTACCCAAAGAAAAACTCCCTTCTTATCTAAGGTAAGCAATAAAAGTTATTATACCACGAAAAAATAAGGATCCACTTTCTACAGAGTGAATCCTTATTCTTTTTAGCTATTTATTTTCTAGTCAATTGCCTTAGCAACTGCACTGTTTACAGCATCTTTTTCGTCTTCGATCAAGTTAACCTTGCCTTCGATGACCTTAATGTCCATCTTAATTTCACGACTAAGAAGTGGAACATTAATCTTGGGTTCAAAGAATTCCTTGAATTCCTTAAGTCTTTCTGGGGTATGGAAGACGCCTGTAGTAGCAGTGATAAATGTAGCAAATTCCATGTCACCACCAACAGTCTTGTCAAGCCAATCCCAGTCTTCTCTGATCCAGTCCCAAGCTGCTTGTTGACCATAATGGTTAGCAAGTAAACCACGGTACCAACCACGTAAATCTTGTGGCTTAACTACGTCAGCATTTTCAAAGTCGCCAACAATAGCCTTGATAGCTGCAAGATCCTTGGTGCTGGTTACAGCGCTGCGTAAGTCAACCTTGTATGATGGGTCAGCTGTTCTTTGGTATTCCTTAATTAACTTATCAACTAATTCAGCATTGCCAAAGTTCTTAACTTCATTGATTAAAACGTATGGACGAATATCTGCATTCAATGCTTCCAAGTTATCTTCATTTTCAGTAAAGATTTGGTGAGCTGCCTTAATTGAGTCCACATTTTCAGCGTAAAGACTTGCGCTTAATTCGTATGGACGAATTTGAATATCTTCATCGCTTTCGCCAGCCTTAACCTTCCAGCCTAAGCGAGCAACTTGATCCTTAGATAAGAGATCGTAAAGCTTCTTCAAGTTCTTTTCTGCGGCAGAATCTGGTTCAACGAATTGACGCAATTTAGCAGCAGTAGTGTACAATGCGTTGATTACCAAACTTGACTTAGAATCTGCGAACTTAGTAAGAAGTGGCACGATTGAAGCGTATGAAATTTGCTTACCTTCTGCCAAAAGTCTAAGGTCTTGCAATAATTGCAACTTATCAATTGGTTCAAGTTCGTCAACCTCTGACAATATATCATCAAGCAAAGTCTTGTCGTACTTAACGATGAAGTGTGAGTTGTTGCCAATGTTAAGTCTAAGTGGGTGACCTACTTCTTCACGGATAACCTTGTAGTTACCTAAGTCTAATTCTTTTTCAGACATAATCTTAGGAGCGTCGAAGTTTGCGTTCAATGGAATTTGCCATTGTCTACCCTTGTCTTCACCTTCACCAACGAAGAATTGCTTTTGAGTAAGCTTCAAGTGACCATCTTCATCGATAAATGCGTTAACTACAGGGTAACCTGGTTGCTTAAGCCATGAGTGCATAATCTTACCGATATCAAGATCAGTAGCAGTTGAAAGTGCATCCCAAAGATCGTCACCAGTGGCATTGCCAAACTTGTGGTGATCGAAGTAGTACTTAAGGCCCTTTCTCAAAGCATCGTCGCCAAGAAGTGAACGAACCATGACTAACATTCTTGAACCCTTAGCGTAAACGATGGCACCGTCAAAGACAGAGTCAATATCAGCTGGGTCGTTAATTTCCATTTGAATTGGTTGAACACCGTCTGTAGCATCACGTGATAATGCGGCAGCGGCTTCACTAGTTTGGAACATTTCCCAGATGTGCCAGTCAGGTTCCAAAGCGTCAACTGACAAGTATTCCATCATGTTAGCGAAACTTTCGTTAAGCCATAAGTTGTCCCACCACTTCATGGTTACCAAGTCACCAAACCATTGGTGAGCCAATTCGTGAGTAATAACAGTGGCAACAAGCTTCTTCATTTCAAGACTAGTGTTGTCCGGATCAAGCAATAAGTAAGCTTCACGGTAAGTTACAAGACCCCAGTTTTCCATGGCACCAGCACTGAAGTCTGGCAAAGCAAGTTGCAATGATTGTGGAAGTGGGTACTTAGTTTGGTAGAATTCTTCGTAAAATTCAATTGCGCGTTTAGCAATATCCAAAGCAAAGTCTAATTCCTTAGGCTTGTGGCTTTAGTTGCGTAAACACCAATCAAAACGCCATCCTTAGTGTGAGTAGTCTTTGATTGTAAGTCACCAAAGGCAAATGCGACAAGGTAGCTTGACATCCGAACAGTTTCTTCAAAGTGGTGGTAGCCATCTTGGTCAACTTCAACTTCTGGCATGTTGGCAAGTGCAACTTCGCCGTCTTCTTCATCCCACTTAAGGGCAAGGGTGAAGGTAGCCTTAGCTTCTGGTTCGTCAACACATGGGAATGCTTGACGAGCAAAAGTAGTTTCAAATTGCGTACCGATAATTTGCTTCTTCTTACCTTCTAATTCGTAGTATGAAGGGTAAATACCCATCATAGTGTCGGTAAGTGGTGCGCTATAAGCAATTTCGATTACGGCTCTGCCAGTTACGCCAGTTTCAATCTTGATTGCTTCGTCTTTTTCAACTACTTCAAAATCAACGTCCTTGCCATCAACCTTAACGCTGTCGATGGTCATAAACTTTTGATTAATGAATACTGGGTTTTCAATTACGTCACCAGTAATAGTAGAAGTACCGTTAATCTCTTTATTCTTACGGTTTACATTGATGCGCAAATCGTAATGTTCTGGGTGAAAAATTTCATAAAAACGTTTTACAGCCATTTTGACCTCCTAAATAATACATATTTCCCTTAAATTTTACCAAACTAAGGACGTAAACGCTTAAAAAAGGCTAATTATTCTTGATTGTAAGAGTGGCGTTGTCATTTTGTAACACTGCTGTCACATTGACCTTGTACTATATAATTATAGTCATTAAGAAATAAATAATTTTTTTAAGTTTTAAATAAGGAATGAATAAATTGAATAAACACGTTAAATCTACTTTAGTAAAAATCTTAGCTGCATTAGCACTTGCCTTTGCATGTGTCGCAGTTGCCGAAACTTTTTCTACCAACTCAGGCAATCAAACTGTACAAGCCGCAACCAGAAAGCTTTCAAAGAAAGAAAAAGCTGCTAAGAACTGGATCGCAATGCGCGAATCAGGTGGTAGCTACACTGCCAGAAACGGTGTTTGTTACGGTAAGTACCAATTAAATATCAGTTACTTACGTGGCAACTTATCACCAAAGAACCAAGAACGTACTGCTGACAACTACGTTTACGGCCGTTACGGTTCATGGGTAAATGCCAAGAAGTTTTGGTTAGCTCACAACTGGTATTAAAAATAAAGGTTTATTATTCACTACTTAATTCCCAGAAAAATAAAAGAAAAAACAGTTTAGTCCAATTGACTAAGCTTTTTTTTGTTACGTTTAAATCTTATTTTGGGCAAAAATTTGTGGGATGAAGATTCACCTCCATCCCACAATAGGTATAACATTATTTATTATCTTGTAAATAAATTTCTCCGTAAATTGAACACTTATGCTGTTTGATAGATACGATCCAATTCCTTTTAATTTTACAATCGGCCATTTGATTTTATTAATTCAAGTTTTAGTAGTATTTTTATTTTCCTAGACTAAATGGTGGATCATAAATCTATGAATTCGTAAGCTGACTATTTTAGACAAAATAAAAATGCTAGATGAGGATTCCATCAAATCCTCATCTAACACTAAATTAAAGTTTTTTCCTTATTCAAAATTATCTTGTTTTACAAACCGATAAATTGCAATGACCAACACCATGATTGAGCAAGCCATACCGACATAAGCCATTGTTCCGATGTGTACCGCATTATTAGCGCCTGCTCTGGTCATTTGATTTTCCATGGCATAACCGACAACCCATCTACGCATCAAAACTGGCGTTAGAACAAAACTGATCGTTGTAATTAATGACGTAATCAAAGTGGCATTTCTTGAATATGGCTCTTTAAAGAATTGAGCCAAAACGCAAATAGCTGGCGCAATCATCAAAAGCATGATCCAAATAATGATCCAGCGCCCAGAACTACTACTCATCATTTGTGCACTGTTAGTTGCGTAACGATATGAGCTCCAAAGCTGTCCACCCGTTATGGTGTTAAGCAAACTTAAGAAATAAGATCCTTGTTGGCCGTAGTAACCACCATTATTGGAAAGCACACCTTGCACAATTTGGAAACTATCGGTTGAACCTGCCGATGAGAAGTCAACCGTTACAACCTGCTTCATGTAAGTTGCCAAAAACATAACCATTGAACCACCAAGTTCAAAGGCACGTAGCATGCTCAATTTTCTAGAAGCCTTCATATGGAATTCTAGACTCAGTACACGATTTGGGTGATGACTGCGCCCGATAATAAAAATTCCAATGATGACAAGTACGAATAAAGCAGCTAGACCCCACCACATTTTAATCATGATGAAGAATAGCGCTAGAACAATGATCGCTACAGAAACATAAGGACGGTCTGAGAAAATCGTCCAAAAGTTTAGCTTAACGTGATGATAATTCTCTCTAGAGGTGTTTTCTCTAGATGCACGAGCAACATTAGCATGATCAATTGGTTGAGGATTGCTAATCTTTCTACTTCTAAATTCTTCTCGGCTATTTACTTTACTTCTTGAATAATTAATCCGGGATTGATTAGTACCTGCTTGGCCATGCTCTTTTTTCATCCGGTATTCTCGCCGTGACATATGTGCCATCTTTGACAACTCCTTCCTCGAATCATTATCGTAGCACATTATAATTGTAATAGTTATGCTTTATGAAAGAATTTGAGGAAAATTTAGCTTTTTTGTATGTGCTAAAATGAATATTATTAATTAATCATTGTTTTTAATTTGAAAGAGATGACTTTTTGACAACTGCAAAATCTAGTGCCTTTCCTGCTGGCTGGCATAAGGCCTTTTATACCCTATGGCTAGGCTGTTTTATTACCGGTATGGGTTACTCAATGACTATGCCATTTGTTTCGCTGTTTATTTCTGATTTAGGTAATTACTCAAAATTTCAAATCAACCTCTACTCTGGTTTAGCCTTTGCCATGACCTTTATTGCTCAGGCAATTGTTTCTCCATATTGGGGAAACTTAGCTGACCGTAAAGGCAGAAAGTTAATGTGTATGCGTGCCTCTGGTGTTATGGCATTGACCATCACCTTAACCGGTTTTGCACCAAACGCTATTTATATTGTCGTTATGCGTTTTATTCAGGGAGCTTTTTCCGGTTATATCAATAATGCAACGGCATTAATGGCTGGTGAAACGCCTCACCAAAGAAGCGGCTGGGTAATGAGCCAGATGATGACTGCCGGAACCGCTGGTAACTTAGTTGGCCCATTACTTGGTGGTGCTTTATCAAGTTTCTTTGGTAACTGGCTTGGCGGTGCTTGGGGCTACCGAATCTCATTCTTTATCACTGGACTTTTAATGTTCCTCGTCTTTTTAGGCACTACATTCTTAGTTCATGAAGAATTCACTCCAATTTCTCGTGAAAAGATGAAACCTATGAGTGAAATCATGAAGAGTTTGCCTAGTGTAAAATTGATCATCGTTATGTTCATCACTACCATGCTTGTTCAATCATCAACCATGTCAATCGATCCTATTGTTTCGCTCTATGTTAAATCGATGATGCCTAACGGTAAAAACGTGGCTTTGGTTGCCGGTGTTGTTGCCGCAACACCAGGACTTGGTACTTTGATTGCTGCATCAAAGATTGGACATAAGATGGATGAAGTTGGACCTTTGAGAGTATTAAGAATTGGTTTAATTGTTGGCTTTATCCTATTTATTCCAATGGCATTAACTAATAATCCGTGGGTTCTGGCAGGTTTGAGATTCTTGTTAGGAATTGCCAGTGCGGGAATGTTGCCCGCTGCACAGACCGTTTTAACCTTAAACACACCTAGTGAAAGTTTTGGCCGTATTTTCTCTTATAACCAGTCTTTCCAGGCGGTTGGTGCCGTACTTGGTTCGTTAATGGGATCTATGATTTCAGGTTTATCCAATTATGCGACAGTATTCTGGGTAACAGGATTCACACTTTTACTTAACTTCATTTTAGTATTAATCTTTGCCTGGGGAATATCCTACCGCGATAGATAAAATAAAAGGCTGTTTAGTTTTGAACTAAACAGCTTTTTATTATGCCGCAATTTGTTTGTACAATTGATAAGTTTTATCATCATACGCACAAAGAGCAACCTTGATTTTATATGTTTTGTTTTTCTTTTGCCAGTCTGTAATCGTCTTATAGGCGATTTGAGCTGCCATTTTGGCAGGAAAGCCAAATGCTCCAGTTGAGATTGCTGGGAAAATAATGCTATGTAAATCCGCATTTTTAGCTACATCTAGTGAATTACGGTAGCAAGCTTCCAGCATCTCATCATCGCTACGAGCACCAGAATATACTGGACCAACAGTATGAATCACATGCTTAGCAGGTAAATCATAGCCTAATGTGATCTTAGCATCCCCTGTATGGCAACCATGCAGTGTCATACATTCTTCAAGCAAATGAGGACCAGCAGCCGCATGAATCGCACCATCAACACCGCCCCCACCAAGAAGCGAGTTATTGGCCGCATTCACGATTGCATCTGCCTTCATCTTAGTAATATCACCTTGAATTATTTTTATGTTTGTCATTCTTTTATATCCTTAGGAAACTAATCTGGTTTCCTTCCGCCCTAATTCTAGCACCTAAAGACTTCAAATAATTAGAATAGACCTTAAATAACTGTTCATATTTTAAGATATACAAAAAGCGCCTTGCCGAAGCAAGACGTTTTATTATTAGCATAAGCAAATTTTTGATTAGCCCTTGTCAGCACCAGCAGTAATACCGTTAACGTAGAATTTCTGCATGAATACGAACAAGATAGTGATAGGGATAGCGATGATTACACACCCTGCAACGAATTGTGCGAAGTATGCAGTCGCATTACCTTTGGCTGTGTGCACCATGTTGTACAAACCATAGGCAACCGTGTAGGTCTTGGCATTTCCTGAGGTTGAAAGAATAATACCTGAGAAAATGAAGTCTGTCCATGGAGCGATGAAGGCAGTCAAAGCAGTATAAACGATCATTGGCTTTGAAAGTGGTAAACCAATGTGGATGAATACTTGCCATTTAGTAGCACCGTCGATTTCGGCAGCTTCGTCGATTGATCTAGGAATAGTATCGAAGAATCCTTTAGCAACGTAGAAGCCAAGGCCGGCACCACCAACGTAAACCAAGAATAAACCGAAGAGGTTTAACATGTTAAGACCCTTTAAGATGTAGTACAAAGCGATCATTGCCATGAAGCCTGGGAACATCCCAAGAACCAAAGCAATTTGCAAGAATGGTTTTCTAAATCTAAAACGAAGTCGTGACAGAACATAAGCAACTGAAATAGTTAAGAATGTTGAAACGATCATTGATGCAATTGAGACAACTAAAGTGTTAATGATCCAGTTACCAAATGGATATTGTGGGTTTGTAAAAATTCCAATATAGTTCTGCAACGTGAATTGTTCTGGCCAGAAGGTCGAAACAAATCCAGTATCGTTATATGAAAAACTTGCTAAGACGATCCACACAATTGGTAAAATCCAAAGAATAGCTAAAATTGTTAAAAGGACATACCGAAAGATTAATGAGAGCCGTCTTTGATTTGAATATGACTTCATGTCTAGCCCTCCTTGTAAGCATTAGTGTGTCTGTAAGCTATCAGCGAGACAACCGCACTAATAATGAAGATTAAGATACCTAGTACCGCTGATGCGTTATAACGTTGCTCTTGACCGAAGGTCAAGTTATATAGCCACGTTACCAGCAAGTCAGTCGATCCGGCGCCGTTATATTTACTGTTCATTGGTGCACCACCCGTCAGCAAGAAGATAACGTTGAAGTTGTTGATGTTACCAATGAATTGTTGAATAAGTGAAGGTGCCATAACGAATAAGATTTGTGGGAAAGTAATTGATCTGAAAATTTGTGCTGCATTAGCACCGTCAATCTTGGCAGCTTCAATTTGATCCTGTGGTAAGTTTTGGATAATCGCAGTTGAAACTAACATTGAAACTGGGATACCAATCCACATGTTAACGATAATAACGGTTAATCTTGCAACTAATGGAGAAGCTTGGTTGTCAATAAAGTGAATTGGCGAACTAATCCAGTGCAAGTTCATCAAGATGTTGTTTAAAGCACCTTGGTAATCCAAGAATTGAGCCATCATCAAAAGTGATACGAATTGTGGGACAGCCCAAATAATTACAAAGACAGTTCTCCAGAATGCCTTGTACTTAATACCTTTTGATTCAATCAATAAGGCAAGTAATACTCCGAAGAAGAAGGTAGTAGCAGTAGCAGCTACAGCCCAAATCAAAGTCCAGCCTAATACTGGGAAGAAAGTACCAGCAAGGTCACCACTAAGCACATTGCCGAATGCTTGAAAACCTGTCCAAGAAAAGGCAATTGGGTGTTGACGATCATAGTTGGTAAAAGCCATCGAAATCATGAAGACCGTTGGCAAAATCGTGAAGAACAAGATACCAAGTAATGGAATACACATTAAGGTTGTATGCAAACGAGTGTCAAGCAAACTCTTAAGTTCTTCAACGTTAGTAGGAATATGTTCACCGTCACGCTTCAAAATATAATTATGTTTTGTTGATTTTAAGTTAACGATGTAAAGAGCAATTATTGCAATACACAAGATAATTGCTAAAACACCGAATAACAAAATCAGAACTGAGTTTGAAGGTTGTTTAGTAACATAAACACCTTGAGCGGCATCGTAGACAACTTTTTTTGTTTTAACAGTACCTAATGTAGCTAATGAGTTTAAAGTAGGAATACCACTTAATATGAACCAAGCGATGAATACGATCTCTGAGATTAAGAATGCAAGACCTTTTACCCATTGCTTGTTGGCTAAAGCATTACTACCCATTATGAAGAATGATAATTTGGTAGCAATGTCACCCTTAGACCATACTTCGCGATATGTTGCTTTAGGAGCTACATGCTTTTTCTTTAGAAACATAACTTCTCCCCTTCTTAGGCAAAAAGGTTGGAATTTTTTGCCAACCTTTGCTTATGCTTTAAGAAATATTTGATTTAAATTATTTCTTTGAAATATCTTTTTGCAATTTAGCAAGCTTTGCTTTGTATTGTGCTGGCTTGATCTTGCCGTCGTAAGTACCACTGATAAGTGGAGCTGCTTCGTTCCAGAATGTTGCCATTTGTGGAAGCATTGGTTGCAATACTGAGTTACCTGGCTTAGCCATTTCAATTACAGATTCAGCAACTGGGTCACTCTTAACAGCGCTTGAGTTTACAGCAGCCTTAAGTACAGGAATTTGACCAGCTTCCTTGTGGGCAATTAATTGAGCTTTCTTGTTAGTGATGTAAGCAGCTAAATCTGAAGCAGCCTTAGCGTTCTTGGTGTGTGAGTTAACTGCGAAGCCTTCGATACCAAGGAATGCTTCCATTTGTACGTTCTTACCACCAACGTCAATCTTAGGATACTTAGCAACTGCGAAGTTCTTGCCTAAGATCTTCTTAATGTTAGCTGCGTTCCATGGACCATCAAGAATAGCTTGTGCGTTACCCTTCTTCAATTGGTTCAAAGCGTTTGAAGTTTGCATTACGCCCTTGTTGTTCTTTTGAGCTGCGTACCACTTCAATGCGTTTACACCGTTAGTTGAGTTAAATGTTGAGCCCTTAAGGTCTTCACCATTGTCACCGTAAAGCTTTGTACCTGCTGAGAACATTACTGGCCACATTACGTACGCGTTAGTGAAGTCAGTAGCTACAACACCCTTAGAGGTTAAAGTCTTCCAGTCCTTAACGTCGTTGGCAGAAAGCTTAGACTTGTTGTAGTAAATAGTTTGTGCTTGTTGTGCGTATGGGAATGCGTAAATCTTGTTCTTCCAAGTTACACCTTGTGATGCAACGCTAATGTAGTTAGCCTTAATGTCTTTAGTTGCTGAAGGTGAAAGTGGGTTAATGTAACCAGCTTCAGCCATTTGACCTAATTGGTCGTTAGGAACTTCAAATACATCGGCAGCCTTTGATGGGTCCTTACCAACATCAGTCTTAGCGTTAGCTGAACCGTTAGGACTTTGAACAACACGAACCTTGATGTTTTTGTTCTTCTTAGTGAAGTCCTTAGCAATTTGCTTGTAGTAAGGAACTTGTTCAGTATCTACCCAAAGAGTCAAATTTGCACTCTTACTTGAGCTTCCATTACTACTTGATGAATTTGATGAGCCGTTTGAACAAGCTGCAAGTGACATAGCAGCTAAAACAGCAGTACTACCTAAAGCCATTTTCTTCCAAAACTTCATGACTTTTTTCCTCCTAAAAATCAAAACAATAAACAATTCTTAACAACAGTAGCCTTTGCTACATATGGTTGTAAGCTTTAATTAAAATTAGTTAACGATAGCCTTTGTGGTGTCTTTATCAAAGAAGTGAGCTTTGTTAACATCGAAGCCCATCTTTACCTTATCGCCTGGCTTGTGATAATCACGAGCGTTTACCAAGGCTACAAATTCAGTTCCGTCAACTTCTTGATAAAGTTGGATGGTTGAACCCAAAAGTTCTGAAACAACAACCTTAGATTCAACAACTGAGTTTGGCCAAGTTTCCATAAATGCTTCTTCTGAGTGGATGTCTTCTGGACGAATACCAAAGACAACATCCTTATCGTTGTATCCCTTTTGTTCAAGCATCTTAGCTTTACCTTCAGGGATTTCGATATCCAGACCCTTGCCATCAGAAATTCTTTGGTCTTTGTAATGGACGTTAAAGAAGTTCATTTGAGGTGAACCGATAAATCCAGCAACGAATTGGTTAACTGGGTGGTTGTAAACCTCAAGTGGTGTGCCAATTTGTTCAACCTTACCTACTGACATAACTACGATTCTGTCAGCCAAAGTCATGGCTTCAGTCTGGTCGTGAGTTACGTAAATAGTGGTTGTGCCAAGTTGTTGGTGCAGCTTGGCAATGTTGGCACGCATTGATACACGAAGCTTAGCGTCCAAATTAGAAAGAGGTTCATCCATTAATAGAATAGGGGCACTACGTACAATCGCACGCCCTAAAGCAACACGCTGACGTTGACCACCGGACAAAGCGCCTGGCTTTTTATCTAAGTATTCTTCCAAGCCCAACATCTTAGCGGCCTTATGAACACGTTTATCAATTTCAGCTTTATCTACGTGACGTAATTTAAGGCTGAAAGCAATATTGTCATAAATAGTCATGTGTGGATACAAAGCGTAGTTCTGGAAAACCATCGCAATGTGTCTATCCTTTGGAGCGACATCATTCATTACCTTGTGATCAATTTCCAAGGTACCTTCACTGATATCTTCCAAGCCGGCAACCATTCTTAACGTTGTTGACTTACCACAACCAGAAGGTCCAACGAAAACGATGAACTCCTTATCTTTAATATGTAAGTCAAAGTCATTTACAGAATACTTATCGTTGCCTTCGTATTTCTTGTAAATATGGTTTAAATCAACCTCAACCATTGTTTCCCCTACTCTCTAACTTTTATTCTTTTTCTTCAAAAACTTTTTCAATTTCACTAAGCTTAAGATCAGCAGTTGTTGGAACGATGTAGTCAGCTTCCTTTAAAAGCTCTTTATCACCAATACCAACTGCAAATTGATGAGCAGCCTTGATCGCTTCAACACCAGCCTTGGCATCTTCAAAGCTGATTACTTCGTCTGCCTTTAAGCCGGCAATTTCTTGCGCCTTAATGTAGATTTCCGGATCTGGCTTACCATGGTGAAGAGTTGCTGGATCAACGATCCCATCAAATTCATCCATGATACCCAATCTAGTTAAAATCTTAGGTGCATTCTTTGAAGCAGAAGCAATTACCATCTTTAAGTTTTGCTTCTTAGCATCTGCTAACAATTCAGGAATACCAGGCAAGATATCCTTTGGTGTCATAGTTTCAACTTGTTCAACAAACTTAGCGTTCTTTTCAGCAGCAAACTTTTCTTTTTCTGCTTCGGTGTATTTGTCTTCTTGACCACCGTACTTCAAGATCAGGTTAAGTGAATCCATTCTTGAAATACCACGTAAACTGTCAAGTTGAGCATCTGTTAAAGTAATGCCTAATTCCTTGGCTAAATTATTCCAAGCTGTGAGGTGAAACTTAGCTGAGTTAGTTAAAACACCATCTAAATCGAAAAGTAATCCTTTAAGCATTTGTAGTTTCACCTTCTTTAAGAGTAATTTTCTTATCGTGAACTAATACGTCTAAATCTTCACCTTTAAGCAAAGTAAGCTTAGTTCCTTCATGATCAACATAAACTTCGATCAAGCGACCACGGTAGTTGATCTTGAAGCTGTAGTGATCCCAACCTTCAGGAACAAATGGGTTGAACTTCAATTGGTTGTGATCGTAACGCATGCCTGCGAAACCTTGAACAATTGCAAGCCATGAACCACTCATTGAAGTGATGTGCAAACCATCAACTGTATCGTTGTTGTAGTTATCAAGGTCAAGACGAGCAGTTCTTTGGTAAAGCTCTACAGCTTTTTCTTGCTTGCCAAGTTCAGCAGCTAAGATTGAGTGAATACATGGTGAAAGTGAACTTTCGTGAACTGTTAATGGTTCGTAGAAGTCGAAGTTCTTTTCCTTTTGTTCCATAGTGTATTCATCGTTCAAGAAGTAGATACCTTGTAAAACATCGGCTTGCTTGATGAATGGTGATCTCAAGATCTTGTCCCATGACCAGTGTTGGTTAATTGGACGTTGATCTTCGATTTCGCTAACTGGACGAATATCCTTGTCTAGGAAGTCATCTTGTTGTAAGAAGATGCCTCGTTCCTTGTCTTCTGGTAAGTACATGTTATCTACGATGTCTTGCCATTTAGCCTTTTCTTCGTCAGTTACGCGAACTCTTTCTTGAGCTTCCTTAGTAGCAAGTGGCAAACGTTCCAAAGTGTATTTGAGAAGCCATCTTGCCATGGTGTTGGTGAACCAGTTGTTATTTACGTTGTTTTCGTATTCATTAGGACCCGTTACACCGTGCATTACGTACTTGTTACGCCACTTTGACCAGTGAACTCTAGCTGCCCAGAATCTTGCGGTACCAACTAAAACGTCCATACCTTCGTTCTTAACGTAGCTATCGTCGCCAGTGTAATCAGTGTACATAGCGATTGCGTGAGGAATGTCCGCATTTCTGTGGATTTCTTCAAAAGTGATTTCCCATTCGTTGTGGCATTCAATACCGTTGAAGGTAACCATTGGGAACAATGCACCTGGAAGTCCTTGTTCCTTAGCGTTGTGGTAAGCACCTGGCAATTGATCGTGACGATATTGAAGAAGTGCTCTTGTAACGCTTGGCTTAGTTACAGCTAAGTACATTGGAACGATGTAAGCTTCAGTGTCCCAGTAAGTAGCACCACCATATTTTTCACCGGTAAATCCTTTAGGACCAACGTTCAAACGCTTGTCTTCACCGTAGTAAGTCATGAACAATTGACAAATGTTGAAACGAATACCTTGTTGAGCTGCATCGTCACCAGCAATTGCGACATCACTAGTTTCCCAGCGCTTCTTCCAAGCTTCTGTATGATCTGCTAAGTTTTCATCGAAGCTCTTTGATTGAAGTTTCTTCATTAAGTTGTCAGCTACAGCAGGTTGATCTTTGTCTTCAACGTCACGGCTAGTTACAACAATGACATCTTTTTCAAGTTCATAGCTTTCGTTTTCATTTAAGTCTACTGAGAACTTTTCGCTTAATTTTGCATCTTCAGTAGTAACGTCGCCGTTAACTGCTTCACCGTTATGACGTAAGCTTTCCTTAAGCAAAACAGTGAATTGTGGAACGTCATAAGGATTTGCCTTAGTTTTAACTTGGATGCTCCTTTCATCCTTGTCTTCGCCAAGTGGAATCCAGAAGCGATCACCGTAGTTACTGTCTTCGTTAACAACAGTACCGTCTAAAGTTGAATCAAAGTCAATCTTTGCATGACCTTCAAGTACAGTTGCCTTAACTTTGATCAAAGCAGCTTCTTTTTGAATGATGTGAAGGAAACGTTCAAATTCAAATTTTACTTTAACGTCCTTGCCTTCATAAACGAAGCTTCTTGTAAGAAGGCCTTGGTGCATATCGAGTGCTAATTCAAAATCATCAAATTTTACTTTAGCTAAGTCGATCTTTTCACCATTTACTGTAATTCCGATTCCGATAAAACTTGGTGCGTTAGGGGTCTTACCAAAGTATTTTGGATAACCGTTCTTCCACCAACCAACTACAGTTTTGTCTGGGAACCAAACACCAGCTAAGTATGTACCTTGAAGACTGTCACCTGAGTAGCCTTCTTCAAAGTTTCCTCTCATACCCATGTAGTCGTTACCGATTGCAGTCATACTTTCTTGCAATCTTTTATCTTTTGGATCGAAGTTATGGGTAATTACTTTCCAAGGGTCAATTTCAAAAATTCGTTTCATAAATTACATATCTCCCGCAAATATTGAGGTCTCATTTGTTTACGCTTACATTATCCTTGAATTGAAAGCGGTTTACAATATTAAAACCCCTGTTACCGGTATCAGAATTAATTAATAAAAAAAGAAGACAGAACTTAATCTGTCTTCTTTTTGATTGCTTATTAAAAGTAACTTTTAGTGAACCTCTACTACAAAGCCTTTTGGAGCTAATTCTCCATTTTCATAATTTTGACTAAATGCATTTTCACAAGAAATTTTTACATTCTTTTTTGTGGTATTAAAGTATGCATGAATATGTTCTTTGCCCGTTCTATCGACCTCAATTAGGCCATCTTCTGTTACGTGTAACTGAATTCTGCCTTTTCCGAAGGTTTCATCATGCTTTAAACGGAATTCAATTAAGTTATGAACTCTTTGCCATACTGGACCATCTTCCTTTGACCAATCCATTGGCTTGCGGCAATCTGGATCGTTGCCACCAGACATGCCCATTTCAGTACCGTAATAAATACATGGACTGCCTTTTTGCATAAATTCAAAGGCAAGAGCTTGTAAAGCCAAATCTTGATCGCCATTAGCTACAGTCAAAATTCTAGCAGTGTCGTGTGAATCAAGCATATTCATCATGCCTGCATTAGTTTCATCCCTGTACTTCATCAATTGATCGGTCAATCTTCTAGTCAATTGCGTAGCAGTCAACTTGTTCTTAAAGAAGTGATCTTCGATTTGCAAAGTGTAAGGGTAGTTCATAACACCAGTGAATTCATCGCCGTTAAGCCATGGACGAGCTGAGTGCCAAATTTCACCGACAATGTAAAAGTCTGGCTTAATGTCAGTAACTGCCTTGTGGAACTTCTTCCAGAAGTGGTGGTCTACTTCGTTAGCAACATCCAAACGCCATGCATCGATATCGAAGTATTTTACCCAGTAAGTTGCAATTTCAAGCAAGAAATCTTGAACTTCTGGATTAGCAGTGTTCAATTTTGGCATGTGCTTTTCAAAGGCAAAAGTATCGTATTGAGGATCGCCTTCGCCCTTCAATGGATCATGATATGGTTCAACCGGATATTCATTAATGTGGAACCAGTTAGCAAAACGAGAACTTGGACCGTTTTTAACTACATCTTGCCATTGCATTGATTGGTCACCCAAGTGGTTAAAGACTGCATCAAGCATTACTTTCATGCCGCGTGCATGGGCTTCGTTGACAACTTTAGCAAATAAGTCTTTATCACCAAATTCTTGATCAACTTGCAAGTAGTCAATAGTGTCGTACTTATGGTTAGAACTTGCCTTAAAAATTGGGCAGAAGTATAAACCATTTACGCCTAACTTTTTAAGGTAATCCAAGTGATCTAAAACACCTTGTAAGTCGCCGCCGTAGTAGTCTTCACGGCCAGGGTGATCGGATGGATTCCATGGCTTTACATTCTTAGGATCGTTAGACTTGTCGCCGTTAGCGAAACGTTCAGGGAAGATTTGATACCAAACAGTGTGCTTAACCCATTCTGGTGTCTTAACCATATCGATTTCGTGACAGTAAGGAATCTTAAAGTATGCGCCATCCTCGTTAACTGCAGCTTCGACATCGCTACTGATAGCACGATCGCCGTAAACTACGCTAGTACCATCTTTGCCGATAACTTCAAAGGTGTACTTTAAACGATGAAATGGTGCTTCAAGTGTAACGCCCCAGTGATCTTCTACTTGACCTTCACCGATTTTTTTCATTTCGATCGTCTTGGCATATTTCAATGGCAAATAGTTATCACAGTAGTGTACGATTACTTTTTCAACATCGTTCTTTGCACTGTGAAAACGAACACGAACGTGCTTTGGATCAACTACAAAACTATCTTCACTTTCAGTTCGGTGCTTTAAAGCAGCTAATTGCATATTTTAATTCTCCTTTTTCAACACAACGCCTGCATAAGGCATCAAGGTCAATACTCCGTCAGTTAATTTGGATTCTCCGGCTTTCAAAACTTCTGTTGTATAGCCAGCAGGAAGTTTAATTTTTGTCTTTTTATCACTCAATGAAACGGCTACGACGGCACTTTCGTCGTTTAAATCTCGTTGATATACGTAACTGTCTCTATCAGTTGAGATCATGTAGTAAGTACCGTCTTGGAACAAATTCTCTTTCTTAAGTTCCAGCATATCTTTATAGAAAGTAAACATACTGCCATCGGCATTAACTTCACTAGCTACAGTGGCATCATTTTGGCTAGTACCGCTTATCCATGGCGTACCTTCAGTAAAGCCATGATTCTTAGTGTCATTCCATGGCATTGGACCACGAGCTGGCAACTTATGCGTGTCGCTAACCATCGCTAGTGCTTTATCTTTGCCAATAACTTTTTCTGCATCTTTAAGCCAAGGACCAACAGTTTGATCTTCAAATTGGTCAACGCTATTGAAGTGCAAGTTCTTCAGGCCAAGTTCTTCACCGTAATAAATAACTGGAATACCGCG
Organism: Lactobacillus kitasatonis DSM 16761 = JCM 1039; assembly: GCF_000615285.1. Taxonomy (GTDB): domain Bacteria; phylum Bacillota; class Bacilli; order Lactobacillales; family Lactobacillaceae; genus Lactobacillus; species Lactobacillus kitasatonis. The sequence goes on from NZ_BALU01000001.1 coordinate 101,533, forward strand.
TTGTAAGTACATAAGCATTGCTAAACTCTTAGCTTGGGTTTGTGTCTTAGCAACTCTAGTTGCGATTCTAGCCATGTCATGGTTGTTCCAGTAAAGCGTAGGTTTAGATACACCAGCTAAAGTCTGCTGCCAAACAACTTGATTTTGCTTAAAAGCCGTCATATCCAGTTCTTTAGGTTGATATTGTGCAGAATAGCGTTTATCAACATTTTTTTCATCTTCTGTGAAGTAACGGAATGTGATTACGCTATCCATTAAATGATTGCGTTTTGAAGTATAGTCAACCGCTAAGTTGACACTTGCGCTAGCAGCTTCACCTAAAAGCAATGCGTCAGGGTAATCTTGCTTGATTTGTTCACAGAATGGTCTCATCCATTCTTGTACCTGTGGTAAGTTGGCAAAGAATGGTTCCGCAATAACAGGTTCATTACTGCCGTCAGCGTTAGGATAGTTTTGTCTTAAATCTGCCTTGCCGATATGAATAAAGGCATCAAGACGTAAACCATCAATCCCCTTCTTAAGCCAAAATTCAGCCACTTCAAGCATCCCGTGACGAACTTCTGGGTTCTTCCAATTAAGGTCAGGCATGCGCTTATCAAACAAGTGGAAATATGATTGACCAGTACCTGCTGGATCTGGTTCCCATACACTGCCACCAAAGAATGAACCCCAGTTATTAGACGCTTGTTGTCGTGGCCAGCAAAAATGTAATAATCACGATACAAGCTGTCTGGATTCTTAATCGCATCTTGGAACCAGGGGTGTTGGTCTGAAGTGTGGTTCAAAACAAAATCCATGATGATGTGGATACCTGCTTTGTGTAAGTCTTTAATTAAGTTCTCCATGTCCTCCATCGTCCCCATGTGAGGATCGATAGCAAAGTAGTTTGAAACGTCATAGCCGTTGTCTACTTGAGGTGAAACGAAGACCGGATTCAACCATACTGCGTTGATTCCCAAATTCTTTAAATATGGGATGCGTTTGCGAATACCGTTAAGATCGCCGATACCGTCATCGTTGCTATCTTGGAAAGACTTAGGATAAATTTGATAAATAATTGCGTGATCGTACCAATGTGCCATAATTTTTTCCTCCATGCATATTTTAGTTGATTAAAGAAACCGTTTTCAATATGTAGCGATATGTTAGCGGTATCAAAAAAGTGCATCCCTGTTGGGGGATGCACTCATCTTCTTGCATTATTTTCATTGTTAACGCGTCAAACGAATAACCTCACGAGCAATCATTAGCTCTTCATTAGTTGGCACAATCAATGCTTTCACCTTTGAATCAGGCATTGAAATAAACTTTTCACCGTCAGTTCTATTAGCTTTGTAGTCTGGCTTTAAGCCTAAATACTTCAAATATGACATTACACCGGCACGGACACCTGGATCGTGTTCACCAACACCGGCCGTAAAGATAATACCATCAACACCATCCATTTCTGCGGCATATGCACCAACATAGCGGACAACGCGGTTGATAAAGATACGACGAGCAAGCTTAGCTCTCTTTTCTTTACTCTCAATCAAATCACGCATATCAGATGAAACGCCTGAGATACCGAGCAAGCCGGATTCATGGTTAAGCATATCAATCGCATCATCGATTGACATATTATTTTTATGCATTAATTGTTGCAAAGCAGATGGATCAAAGTCACCGCTACGCGTACCCATCGTTACACCGGTTAAAGGACTGAAGCCCATTGAAGTATCGAATGACTTACCATGTTTAACGGCAGTAACTGAAGCACCTGAACCTAAGTGGCACACGATCAATTTAACAATGTTAGGGTTTTTGCCCATCATTCTAGCGGCGCGGCGAGCTACATATTCAACTGAAATACCATGAGCACCGTACTTACGAATGGCATCTTCTTCATAATATTTATAAGGAATCGAGTAAAGATAGTGAACTTGATCAAGGCTTGTGTGATAAGAAGTATCAAAAACTGCTACTTGCGGTACATTAGGAACTGTTTCCATAAAGGCTTTAATACCCGTTGCTTCGGGAATATTGTGCAATGGTGCTAATTCGCCTAAATCAAAAATTTGTTGAAGTTTCTTTTGATTAATGACAGCTGAATCCTTAAAGATTTCACCACCATTAACGACTCTGTGGCCTACACCAGCAATTTCCTTTAAATCTTTAACGACATTGAATTTCTTCAAGTCATCCATTAATAATTTAACGGCTGCAGCTTGATTAGGAATTGCAGTGTTTCTGATGTATTCTCTACCGTTGCTAAGTTTAATCTTAAATACTGCGTTTTCCATTCCCACACGGTCAGCCATACCTGAAGCGATTACTCTTTCATCTGGAAAAGAAAATAGCTTGTATTTAAAAGATGAACTGCCTGAATTAATTGCTAAAACTTTTTTCATAACCTGACCTCTGTTTCCGAATTGATTCTCTATAATTTATCTCTTAGTTTTAAGTATAGCGCTTTCATTTACGAGGTGAAAAGTTTTTTCAAATCAAAAAATGCACATGACTTGTGTCAAATGTGCATTTTCATTTATCTAGTTGTTTGTCGTCTAATTAATTTGGGCTTGAGCATAATCTCGCCTTGAGGTGAACCTGATTGAGCGATCTTTTGTAAAAGCATCTTAGCTAGCATTTCACCCATTTCAAAAATTGGCTGCTTAATCGTTGTTAACTTAGGATTTGAAACTTGATCCAAGAAGACGCCATCAAAGCCAATTACACCGAAATCTTCTGGGATACGTGCATCCTCATTTTGCAATGCACGCACTACACCTATTGCAATACGATCACTAGCGCAGATAAAACAAGTATCTTTTTTGAATTCTTTAAAGTGCTCATGGACAAGTTTCTCTGCTATATGACTATGGTTAGCTACACGGTAAATCTGTGGAATAAGCTGGTGTTGTTGCAAAGTGTTGATATAACCGGCTTCACGCGAATATTCGAATGGTTCCTTAATATCGATCCCGATAAAAATAACGTGCTTATACAGGCGATCTAAGGCATACTGCGTGGCCATTTTTTCTGCCATTTGATTATCGCTATCAACGAAATCATAGCCGCGGTGATTTTCACCAAATAAAACAAATGGCTTATCCAGCTTATCAAACATATCGTAGTTTTTGTTACGGGCACCAGTAATCAAATAGCCATCGGCACGGCCCTTTTCAATCTGATCAGGATCCGTTACCAGTTGCATCGCATATTGCTTAGAATTCAAGCCGCGAGCAAAACCAAACAGCAGGTTCATATAATATGGCTCTGTTGTATCGATATCTTCTAGTGTAACGAACTTAACCACGTTAGAACGATTATTGACTAAAGCCTGCGCGATAGAATTTGGATGATAGTTTAAAGACTCCATCGCCTTTTCAACCATGGCACGCAATTCTGGCGTTACTTGTTCAGGGTGGTTGATTACCCGTGATACCGTCATTTTGGAGACGTTTGCTTCTTTAGCTACATCAGATAAAGTTGTCATTTTGTTCCTATTCTAAGTACATCTTTCTAAATCTATCTAGATCTTTTTGACTAAAACCAAGCTCTTTTTTGAAGAAGTTATCAAAACTGCCCCAACCTTTACGAATAGTTTCGGTAATGCCGCGGATAGCTGGTCCTTCACCTTTAGTTAAATTCATCTTTGAAACAAGCTTAGCAATTTGATTTTCATCAGGATATTGCTTGGAAATAGCAAAATCGTAAAGTTCATTGGTCAACAGATAATCTTGTGCAATCGTATCATCATCAACGTCGAGTGCAGTCAAAATCAAGGCTGATGTCATACCGGTACGGTCTTTGCCGGCACTACAGTGATAGACAAGAGCATCTTCTTCAGGCAGTTCAATTAACTCCGCGAAGATTTTTGCAAATTCTTCTTGGCTGTGTGAATTAAGCAAAACCTGTTGGTAAATTTTACCTAGGAAATTGTCACCCATGTCGGGGATATGGTGAATAAAGCGAAACAGCTTATTATCACCCTTATTTTCCTTAGGATTATCCGAATAAATATGTGCATCTACATATCTAACACCAGGCCATTGCTTGTCTGGAGCGGCATTTTGTTCATAGGTAGAACGCAAATCGATATCTACAACAATCCGGCGATCAGCTAGTTTTTGTTCATCTTCTTTTGATAAAGAACTAAGCGAATCGGAACGATAAATTTTATTCCACTTTACATGCTGGCCTTTATTATTTTTGTAGCCGCCAATATCTCTAAAGTTAAGTGGCCCATCTAAAGCTACTATTCTATCGTGCTCCATGCGTCTCGCCTTCCTTGTGAAAGAATTAATATATTACTTTTATTATACCAAAAAAAGAGCTGACAGCTGTCAACTCAAATTCATATTTATTCACCATGAGCAAAAACACGTGTAGCTTTGATCGCACGCTGCCAGCCGTTATATAGCTTCTCTCGTTCTAGATTACCCATCTTAGATTCAAAGGCCTGACCAATTGTAAAAATGTGTTTCAATTCATCAATATTTTTCCAATAGCCAACTGCAAGACCAGCTAAAAACGCGGCACCCATACTCGTTGTTTCAAGCACTTTAGTACGTTCAATCTTTTTACCTAAAATATCTGCTTGGAATTGCATCAAATAGTTGTTGTTACTTGCACCGCCATCAACGCGAAGGGATGGAATATCAATACCAGAATCTTTTTGCATCGTATCAACCACATCCCTAGTTTGATAGGCAAGTGATTGCAGCGTTGCTTTAATCATATCTTTGTCAGTAGTTCCACGTGTAACACCAAAAATTGCACCACGTGCTTCCGCATCCCAATATGGTGCGCCAAGTCCTGTAAATGCAGGCACAACGTAGACTTCGTTTTCAGAAGTTGATTCATACGCCGCCTTTTCAGAATCAGGCGCATTTTTAATTAGTTTCATCGAATCACGTAGCCATTGAATTGCACTACCTGCCACAAAGATTGAACCTTCTAAGGCATAAGTAATTTTGCCATTGATGCCATAGCCGATCGTCGTTAGTAAATTATTGTTAGACCTGGTTGGTTTGCTCCCAGTGTTCATCACGATAAAGGCACCTGTTCCATAAGTGTTTTTCACCATGCCTGGTTTCAAAGCGAGCTGACCAAACAAAGCAGCCTGTTGGTCACCTGCCATGCCGGCAATTGGTACTTCTCCACCAAAGAACATGTAAGTTGCAGTCTTGCCATAAACTTCAGAGTTAGAACGCACCTCTGGCAACATTTGCTCCGGAATATTGAGCAGCTTCAAAATGTCTTTATCCCACTTAAGAGTATGAATGTTAAAGAGCATGGTTCTTGAAGCGTTGGTGTAGTCAGTCACGTGCTTTTGTCCATCGGTCAATTTCCAAACAAGCCAGCTATCGATTGTACCGAATAAAAGCTTGCCCTGCTCTGCCTTTTCTTGCGCACCTGGCACATGATCAAGAATCCAACGAATCTTTGTTGCACTGAAATATGGGTCAATAATTAAACCCGTTTTTTCTCTTATCTTTTCACCATAGCCTTCTTCTTTTAATTTCTCGGCTAATTCAGTGGTTTGACGTGATTGCCATACAATTGCGTGATAAATTGGTTCGCCAGTATCTTTATCCCAAACAACGGTGGTTTCACGTTGGTTAGTAATTCCGATTGCCGCGATTTGTCCTGGCCAAATGCCTGATTGGATAAAAGCATTGGCTATTGTGGTCTGCACTGCCATCCAAATTTCATTGGCGTCGTGTTCAACCCAGCCTGGTTCAGGAAAGTATTGCTTAATTTCTTTTTGAGCTGAGGCTATTTCTTTTCCATTATGATCAAAAATAATTGCTCTAGTTGATGTAGTTCCCTCATCAATCGATAAAATATATTTTTCTTTCATATTATTTCTTCCTATCAAAAGCGCTTTCTTATTAGTTTACAGTTTTTAAAGTGTAGTTGCTAGCAGTTGTCCAATTAATCGCGTTATAATTTTTGGTGAATATCTAATAAGAGAGGCCTTCAAATGAAAGATCAAAATCAAAAAATTGCAGTAACTATTGCTGGTAATGACAGTGATGGTAGCGCAGGGATGCCTGCAGACTTACACTCATTTTATGCACGTGGCGTTTACGGCATGGGTTTATTAACTGCAGCCGTTGCGGGAAATACAACTGGAATTTATGCTCAACAAGTGATGCCACTTGATTTCATTCAAAAGCAATTCGATGTTTTAGCTGACGACTTCACGATTAATGCCGCTAAGACTGGCATGGTTGCCGATTCTAAAGTGATGAACGTAGTTGCCGATAACCTTGAGAAATACGACTTCGGTAAAATTGTCATCGATCCCGTGATTTCTACTAAACACGGTAATACCTTAATGGACGATGATTCTTACAACACCTTTATCAAGCGCCTGGTACCACTTGCGGACATCATTACGCCTAATTTCTATGAACAAAGAAAATTAACCGGCCTTGAATTAAACGATTTAGATGAGGTTAAAAAAGGTGCTAAAATGTTGCAAGACATGGGTGCCAAGAACGTTTTGATGAAGGGTCGTCATGACGGAAAGCAAACTGAGGTAACTGATATTTTGTTGACTGAAGATGGCGAATTTCATACCTTTACCAAGCCATACTTTAAGACTGACCGCGTAAACGGTACTGGCGACACATTATCTGCCGTTATTGCTGCTGAACTGGCAAAAGGTAACGACTTGATTGACAGTGTAAAAATTGCTAAGGACTTCACCTATGAGGCGATTTCACATCCAATTGACGTTGGTTCTAAATGGGGACCAATCAATCACTTGGCTGCACAAAATAATGAGAAGGAATAAATAACTATTTAAAAAAGCAAAAGAGCAATACGAATGAAATTTCGTACTACTCTTTTTTAATTAACACTAACATCTCCATTATCAGAATATGCAGATAACAATTGCTGACTTGAAGAATTCTTATTATAACTGTCGTCCATGTTTTTATCGTTGAAGGTAACATCACCATTATCGGCAGAAAGGTTATATCCTTTTGCGTTGCAATAATCTACATTAATATCCCCATTAGCTGAATCGAGTTTTACTTTTTTCTTTAAAAATAGATTTTTTATATCTACATCTCCATTGTCAGAAGTAATTGTCCCCGTACGCATCATTATTGTTGAACCATAAATATCACCATTAGAGGCATTAGCGTCAACAAAATTTAGATATCTTTTAGGCATCTCCACAGTGATATCTTGTATCGAATTTATACGGGCTACTCTCTTGTTTTTTATGTTTAATGTAGTTCCGTACATTTTTACTGTTGGCATTAAATTTTTATTACCTTTGTAAATTACACGACAATGATTGGCGTTCTTAAAATGAATATCTCCATTGATGCTATCGATATTAATACTATGAAATACTTTTTCACGATATGTTTTAGTAATCATAGGTCCTTTATTTAACACAAAATTAGCACTTGCTAGATCAGATATAATATGACACCCTGTTAAACTAAGACAGCCACATAAAATTAATAAAGCTACTACAAATTTCTTTTTCATTTTCTTTCTCCACCGTTCTATCCCTATCAGTTGGCTATAGTTTACTGAGAAAATTACGTTTAAAAGAAAATATATAATGAACGTCGAAAAATAGGCAATGAACGCAAATTTTAAGTAACAAGCTCAATTTTTGCTATGATAAATAAAAGTCTATTTGAGGAGGACATCATAATGGGGCAGGCAATTTATGACTTCTTTAATACTGTAGCTTATGTGCCATTTTTGTTAGAAACACTAGTATTTTTTTATTTGATTAAACCTGTTAAATGGCAAATTCCACTTGCAGTATTGTTGTTTATTCCTGATATATTTTACCCATATGCCCAATTAGCTTTCTTGATTATCATGCAAATCATAGTTGTCATTTTCTCAAAGAAATATCCAGAATTATTTGATTGGAATATAGCCTATTATATTTCTATTTTAGTTACACCTTCATTGGCCGAAGGAGTTGCAGGTATCATTGAGCTAATAGCCAAAACGTTCTTTCATACATACTTAGATCACTTTCAAATCAATTGGATTGCTGGACTTGCAACATTAATTCTACTTTTAGCCATTTTCAAATTCTTAGATTATCGAAGATTTAATTTTAAAAAGGTAATCTCTTTTGATGGGCAAAATATTTCTTTTATAAGATCGATTAATTGGGTTATCTTTTCATTAACATTAGCTGTACTTACTGTAGAAATCGCATTATATTTCAGTGAAAATACAGCGATAATTGCAGCATGGTTTATTTTGATTTTTGTAGCGATAGCCAATTTATATCAAGCCATCCGGCAAAATAAAAAATATATGAATGCTTTAATTAAGAAAGCAGAGTTAAAACAAATTCAAGAATATTCTGAACGCTTAGAGCAAGCCAATATGTCGCTTCGAAAAGCACGACACGATTATAAAAATAGTCTTCTGGGCTTAAATGGCTATTTACTTGAAAATGATGTCGATGGTGCCAAGAAATACTTAGCCAAAATTATCGGCGAAAGTGATCAGGCCCAAAATGCCAGCAGAACAATGACTTTAGAACTATCTAATTTAAAAATTAAAGAATTAAAATATCTAGTCATTGAGAAACTACAAAAAGCTCAAGATGAACATATCAAAGTGAAAGCCGAAGTAAATCAAGAGATTACAAAATTACCTGGAAGTATAGTTACGCTTATCAAAGCAGTAGGAATTTTACTTGATAATGCCGTTGAAGCTTGTGATGGCCAAACAAATCCATGGTTAAATTTTTTGCTGACAAAGTATGGTAAAAACGTTTATTCTTTGGCAATTCAGAATTCTATTAGTCATAAGCTAGATGTCCAACAAATTTTGCGGACTGGTTTTTCTAGTAAAGATCATCATTCAGGTCTAGGGTTAGCTAATTTAAATGAAATGGTGAATAATGACCCAAATTTATCATTGGAAATAAAACAAACTGATAAACAAATTTCATTTGAATTGTTAATTCAGGAGGTGAATTAATGCTAGCGATAATCGTACTTGAGGATAATGAAAACGAACGTAAAATTATTCAAAAAATGATTGAAAATCGAATTAGCGTGAATAACTCCCCTGAAGAATATGATGCCAAGGTTGTTTTGAGTACAGGAGAGCCGCAGGAAGTAATTTCATTTGTAAAAGAAAATAATGAAAAAGAAATTCTAGCTTATTTGGATATTGATTTAAAAACCACAGTTGATGGTATTGAAGTTGCTAGTCGAATTAAAGGATCGAATTTGAATAGCCAAATTGTTTTTGTTACTGGGGATGCAGACTCTTTACGTTACACGATTCAGCGTCATGTTGCTCCATTGGATTACATCACTAAAGATGCAGAGCCTGAAGAGATTCAAAACCGTATCTATGAAACTGTTGATTTAGGTTATCAATGGTATCTTCAGTTGATTAATAATTCTGAGAAAGAACAATATTTTACGTATAGTAGAATTAATGGCATGATTGAAAGAATTCCATTGAACCAGGTTTATTATGTTGAATTACATGAGAAGAAGTACGGCCAATTGCGTGTCTATGCTAAGGATATGATCTTCGATTGTAGCGGAGTATTAAAGAACTTAGAGCATCAATATGAAAGCCTGGTTTTTGTAGACCGCGAGACTTTGATTAATGTAAATACTGTTAAAAGCTTTGATTATCAAAATAGAATTGTCTATTTTGATGAAGCTAAAGAAATCAAGCATAAGGTTGCAATTAGAAGAAAAAGAAAGTTGCAACAATTATTACAGAAGTAAGATTAATTGAAAAGGGATAGTTATGATTAAAACTTTACAAAAATTGGTAGGCATTATGGCCGTCGTATTGTGGATTGTGGTAATTTTAGTGATAGTAATTGCTATTGCGAGACATCAGTTTTGGCAATTAACACCTTTTATTGCTTATAATAGACCGCAAGGAATTATTGGTTGGATGATAACAGTTGCATTTATTTGTACTATTGTTAGTTCAATACTTAAGTTAGTAGACAGTAAGTAATTCTTTTTAGATGGAGAAAAATTATGAAAGCATGGAAAATTAGCGGATTAATTGTTTTGATAATCTGGATAGTAGTTGCAGCTCTTATTTGGTTTAGAAATGTTGACGGAGCAGGAGTAGCTCAGACAGTTCAGCTGAAAGAGATAACATTACTAATTTGGCTTATTTTCGCAATTCCTGTCATTATTGGTTATATAGTTTGGTTTGTTATTTTAAAGAGAAAATAGCAACACAAGAAAGACTCACAAATTAAAAGAATCCTACTAAATCTCGGTATTAATAAACCTTGATTTAATAGGATTTTTTAGTTTTTTCTCGACTAGATGCTTATTTTCAATGTTCTTGCTCGTATTTTCTTACCCGTAAATACGATGCAATCATCATCCCTAAAAAGATAATATCTAATGGAATTGGAACAATTAATAAGAATAACGCCCCAGGGCCATAATTTATATATGTATACAAATTAATCCCAGCAATTACCAGAAACTGAATTAGGATATCCCAGTATCCCACTTTTTCTATATATGTATTTCTGTATTCATGATAAGCCGGTGTAAAAGCTAGCACTAACATAACTATCACGAATATTATTCCCACAATTATGCCAAGATTCATTTTATTCTCCTTTTTATTTAAAATGTACAAAAAGAATGTTGAAAGTGCCATTCAAATCCATATATATCCTATTTAACGATGCTTATTTTTGTTCTCTAACTTTATTTATTTCTCACTTTCAAAAATTTTGTAAAGGATAATAGCTAAAACTCCACCACATAATGCACTCACCAAAGCATTAATCCAAAAATTAGACAAATGTGGTGAAACGTAAGTAGTATACAATACTTCAAAAAGAGTAAATGCTATTACAAAATACAGTATTCTTAGATCCTTTTTCATAATTGTCACCAATCCCAATGGTTTACACCTAAGACATTACCTAATTTTTATTTAAAAATACCATATTTTATAGGTCGCTCTATAAAAATGCCAATATATTAGCCAAAATAAATTCTTTCAACCTGCTTATAAGCGGTTCTAAATCCTGACTCTAAATCTGCTAGATTTTCAAATTGCAAAAAATCAAACTGCCTTAGTATCTCGGCATTATCTTTGGTAAAAATGTATTCAATTAAGCTATGCATAAAATTAAATCTGATTTTTTCAAAAGAATAGCCATCCGATATTTGCTTTAAATTCTCACTTAAAATTGAATCTAACTTTTGTGCTAAACCAATGTCCTTTTTGATAAGTACAAACAATGCATTAATTAATGTATTTAACACCGCCGTAGTCCATTCTTTATTTTGGGTTGAATGTTCCTTTGCATAATAACTAAGTGAATAAGCTAATTCATAAATTTTTCTTGCCTTCAAAACACTTTGCGTATTTCCAAAGAAATATACATCTTCGTAGTGCCAATTTTCATCCTCATTTTGTATTTTATTAAAATATGAATTCAGCCGAAGCTTATCACTCTTATTCATTAGATCGTTTCCAGTTGAATCCAATAGATAGTTACAGGCAACACATGCTCGAAAGAAAACAATCTTATCCTTAACATTATCATGGCTAACATTTAAAGCATATTGTGCATATTGATGTAAACTATCTGTTTGATCGTTTACATACATACCAGAAATTTCACTTGTAATTTGTCGTAGATATTCCGATACACTATTTTCTAAAAAATCAATTGGTTGTACGTGGATTTTTCTTAGTAAAAGCAACACTTTAGTAAAATCCATTTCACCCTTACCCAATTCCCAGTTTCCTAAGGTTTGTCTTGAAGTAATACCCTCAGCGACTTTTTTCAGACTTAGATGTTGTTGTTTACGTAGCTTGCGGAATTTAATACCATATATTTCATTTTTCATAGACAAGTCTCCGGTCATGAAATTATCTTTTTTACCTAAAATTTATTTTCTTTTTATTATATCTGAAAGATTTACCGCAAAAGTTTCGATTATATCTGAAACTTTTAGCATATTTTTATCAGTTATAACTGAAACATGAATTCAAGATGTTTTATCGCAAAAACTTATTGATTTAAGTTATACTAAGTACATAAATTTCTAGCATATTAAGGGACGATAAAATGAGCGATAAATTAATCAAAATTGCATATCTTTACGAAGACTTGATGAACACCTATGGTGATTCCGGCGACGTTAAAATTCTTCGTTTTTTGCTTAAGCGTGAAGGCTATGACACACAAGTTGATAACATTTCACTTGGCGACGATTTCAATGCTTTTGACTACGATTTCGTATTCTTTGGTGGTGGCCAAGACTTTGAACAAACTGTGGTTGCCAAAGATTTACCAAGACACAAAGAAACTCTTGAAAAATACATCAACAGTGACAAGCCAATGCTCTGCATCTGTGGTGGTTACCAACTCATGGGCAGCTACTACAAGACCAACTCTGGTGTAACTATTCCAGGACTTGATATTTTGCCATTACACACTGTCTTCAAGTCAGACAAGAGAATGATCGGTGATACTCGTTACATGACCGAATGGGGCGAAGTTAAGGCTTTTGAAAACCACTCAGGTCAAACCTACTTCGACAACAAAAACAAGTTGCATCCCCTCGGCGACATGATCGAAGGCTACGGCAACAACCCACAAGACCACGTTGAAGGTTTACGTTACCGCAACTTTATCGGTTCATATTCACATGGCCCACTTCTTAAAAACACTAATGTAGCAAACGCCATCGTTAACATGATTTTAGATTGGCACAAGCAACGCGTTAGCGAACAAGAAAAAGTAGCTGAATAAAATAAAAAGATCAACCGGATTATTTCCGATTGATCTTTTCTTTTAGGCTTATTTTGTCAAATTAGTTTAATACACGCTTGGCTGCTGATGGGTAAAAGTATGAACTCAAAGCTTGCTTAATCACACCTTGACCTGGTGTTGCAGCGTGAACATACTTATTGTCACCAACATAAATACCTACGTGGTATGGAGATGAGGTTGAGCCCCAAAACAACAAGTCCCCCTTCTTAAGGTTCTTCATTGAAACATGCTTCCCCTTGTTTACTTGAGTGTAAGTAGTTCTAGGCAATGACTTGTTAGCTGCTTTCTTATAAACGTATTGGGTCAAGCCTGAGCAGTCAAATGCAGATGGGCCAGTAGCGCCGTAAACGTAACGCTTACCTACTTGTTTTTTAGCAAGATCAGCAACTGCTTCACGTTTTTCTGTAGTACTTTGATCTGCTGCGTGCACAGTTTGTGTTTGATTAGGAACATTAATAAAAGAAATTCCTGTGAAAAATACTGATAAAACTGCGGCAAGCTTAACTAAATTACGTCTAAAACTCAATTGATATTTCTCCTTAAATACTTTTTATCTTTCGACGCTTTATATATTACCTGAGAAATATTACAACTATGTTTTAAAATTAATACTATCAAATTAAGCAAAATTACAGAAAATGTCTCATTTTGTAATTTTGACAAGAAAACGCCTATCTCTTTTTGCTCAACTTGAAAAATTTTTCACTTTTCTATATGCTATTAACATTGATTACAGGAGTTGAACAAACAATATGGAGAAAATAGACAGTTATGCACGACATTTTTTAATACTTATCGCCTTAATTCTGGGGCTTTCTTTGGTCTCAGAATTCCGTGATTTAGCAAACTATGCCCCATCAATGATCAACCTAGTCTGCCTATCTATCGCAACCGCCTGCACCTTTGCTTCAGGAATCACCTTACAATTCAAGAAGCTGAATCTAGTAACTATCATCCTAGCAGGCATCTTAATCTCGGTTTCCGTCTTCTTTTGGATTGAGTTTTCATCTCTTGCCTTAATCATCGTAATTTTTATTATTTACGGTATTATTACATTACTTGTCTGTTTAACTAATTTAGTTTATTTCAAAAAAAAAGAGGTCGATTAAAACCTCTCTTTTTTATTCATGTACTTTATGTTTCTTTGGCTGTTTTGGCGTTAAGTTCAAAGCCATAGCTGCTAGCACAACCAGAATTGAACCTACCCAGTCCATTGGCATCATAACTAAACCAAAACAGAGAACTGAGCCTACCGTTGCGGAGAACGGTTCAAATGCATCAAGCAAGCTGGCTGTGGATGGAATAACGTAACGCAAAGCATTCGCCATAATTTGAAATGGGATAATCGTTCCAATGATAATTACGGCACTGGTATATAACCAAACAGCTGGCTTATTAGGAATAGCTTGGAATTGCGGATAGATAATCACCAAACTGATTCCTGCAAACAGCATCCCCCAGCCTGTTACAACCATACTAGACACTCTTTTAACAATATTGACTGGGATCAAAGTATATGTTGCTTCACCTACTGCTGAAAGCAGACCCCAGAATAATGCGACCGGCGTAATGGCCAAATGATCAAATTGCCCGTGCGTTGACAGCAAAAAGACACCGATGAAAGCCGCAATCGCAGCCAAGATATCCAACCTACGCATAACTTGCTTATGAGTAAAAGCTAAATATCCTAATACGAAAAATGGGCCGATGAATTGTAAGATAGTAGCGATCGAAGCGTTAGCTACCTGAATACACATGAAATAGAATAATTGCACGGGCAATAGTCCGAAGATTCCGTAAGCAAAAATTACTAAGGCATCATGCTTATTCTTCAATGTAGCAAGTGGCTTTTGCTTTAAAGCTCCTGCCAAAAGCAGAAGTACGATTCCTGAAATAATCAACCGAATTTGGGTCAACCACATCGGCGTGATTTTAGCACTAATATTGAATAAACCTTTAGCAAAAAGACCAGAGATTCCCCACATGACAGCGGCTAGTGCTGCCAGAAAGATCCACAGTCTACGTGTTTTTGGATCAACCATTATTCAATTTTCCCTTTTTCTTTCTTGGAGAAATATTCAAAGCCATTGCAGCTACAACAACTAAGATTGAGCCAATCCAGTCCATTGGCGTCATTACTAAGCCAAAGCAGATAACTGAACCAACCGTTGCAGAGAATGGTTCAAACGCATCAAGCAAACTTGCCGTAGAAGCTTTGATGAATCTAAGTGAATTAGTCATTAGCTGGAATGGAATCAGGGTACCAATTACAATTACGGCAGCCACATAAAGCCAAACGTGTGGCGTATTAGGAATATGTGGCATCTGTGGGTGAACAATCATCAAGCAGATTCCTGCAGATAAAAGGCCCCAACCTGTAACGACTAAGCTTGAAACGCGTTTTAAAACGCCGATCGGAATCAAGGTATTAGTTGCTACACCAACGGCTGAGAGCAAGCCCCAGAATAAAACGCTTGGCGTAATGGCAAAGTGATTAAAACGACCGTGTGTTGCAAGCAAAACAACCCCAATAAAGGCACAGATCGCTGCAATCACATCAATCCGGCGCATTACTTGTTTATGCGTAAAGGCTAAATATGCCATTACGAAAAATGGACCGATGAACTGTAAAATTGTGGCAATTGAAGCGTTAGCTTGTTGCACAACGATAAAGTAAAATAATTGCACGGGTAATAAACCAAAAATACCGTAAGCAATAATTACCCAAGCATCATGTTTATTCTTCATCGTGGCGATTGGCTTTTGCTTTAAAAATCCAGCTACGATCAACAAGATAATACCAGATGTGACCATTCTGATTTGTGAAAGCCACATTGGCGTGATGGACGGACTCGTATTAAATAAGCTCTTGGCAAATAAACCTGAGATTCCCCACATAACACAGGCTAGGGCAGCCAAGAATGCCCAAAGACGACGTTGTTTTTGTGTAACCATTCTTCTTAACCCTCAACTATACTAAACTAGCAACCTATATCATAACAAAAACGGACTAGCTTGAACTAGTCCGTTAATTTTTTATTCATTTTAAATTTTTACAGTTTAGCTTGTAAGGAAAGCACGATTGCACTAACACTACCAATAATTCCTATAATAACAGGAACCAACATCTCATGCTGGATAAGTAAAACTGCGAGTAAAAATACTATTGCTAAAATCGCAGAAACACGCATCGTCTTTTTATTTGCAACAATAATAGCAATAAAGACTATTGCTAGCAAGATTACACAAGCAAAATCGCCGTAAAGTGACGCATTCTCAAGCGCAGTCGCGTGTTGGATTTTTAATGGTGCATTCAAAATATCGTCCCAGAGTTTACGTCCAAATGCACTGTCTGCTGCTACGTTTACCCAGAAAGTAACTATTTCGAAAAATCTGATAAAGAATAAACGATTGAGACGAATGCTAGTGATCGTTTCCCATAATGTATCACGCTTTTTAAAGCTAACAGCTGTATCACCTTTATCGAAGATCCAACCGACTAATAAATAAATGAAAATTGCTATCCCTTGAAATACTACTAAATGCATGAAAACAGAAAAGTTGAAAACTAGTGTCAACATCAGAATTACTACATAAACGAATTCTGAGATCAACAATACTCTCTTCCATTTACGACTATGTAACCAATGATTAAGCTCTTGCTTGTTCATGTGGTCGTCCATTTGTCCATTCATATTCTCACTCTTTTCTAATCCTTTGTCTAATTTAACTAGAATTATATTCCCTCTTTTCGATTTGTCCATCATTTTTTCTAAAAAATAAAAAGGCGTAAAATCCCTATATTTTTGCCTTTTCTACGTGTTATTTTCAACTATATATACATTTTTAATGACTTGATTTAAGTATTTAAATTCAGATATATACATCTGATAGCTCGATATTTATTATCATTTTGTTCTAATTGTGTTTCTTAAACAAATACATAGCTATATTTTCTAAAAAATTTCTTCATCTTCATTATCTAAATTGAAGAAAATTACATTAGGTGCCGGTGTAGTCTTTCCAGTTCGTTTATCATACTTACCGCCAAAATATTCATAACGAAATTTTCCTTTACCAAATGGATCTTCACGGCATAAAAACACAACATAAGCTGCCTTAAATTCTTCTTCAGGGCAACCCAATCTACCGAAGATAATTTCTTCCTGATAGCCATTAGCCACTTCAAGAATGTTTTCACCTGCTCGTTGTGAACCTACTTGGATGATCAAACCATACTTGCCGCGTTTTGCATCCCGTGCGATTACGTGAACCACTGCTCGTTCTCCCAAAGCATTTCTGTTCACGTCATCAAGCGATTGCACTTCTTTGATATCAAGCTCTGGAAACATTCGCTGCACCGCAGAAAGTAATTTATCATTATACTTCTTCAAAATTCCAGCGGTTAAATGGTCCACCATCTCTGCCGACAGTTCGTTGTTTAACATAATAAAACCTCATTCCAAAAAAATAGTAAAGTTTTTACCCTCTACTATTTATTACGCAAAAAAGGCGTAAAATTTTTTTGAAATTTAGTCTTCTTTTCTGAAAAATGGACTTAATAGTGAGACTAATAAGCCGTAAATGAAGTACCAGCGATAGATATTAGCTAAATCTTGGTTTTGAACCCACAGAACTAAAGCAATTACTGCTAAGACTGCTCCTAAAAAGATCGTTGAACCTAAATTTTTATCGGTAAAAAAGCTAGCGCCGGCGCCTAATGAAATCAATGCGATCAAACTATAAATTACAACAATGACCGGTCCCTTAGTTTGCACGTCAACGTCAAGTAAAGTTGCATCGGTGAATAATTGCCAAACAAGAAAGCAAGCTAAGGCAATACCTGCAAGCAATACGATTAATCTAACAAAAAATGAACCAAATTTTTTCATAAATATGTCCCCTCTAATATGTTCCCATTGTACCAAAAAAGCGCTTGGAATTTCTCCAAACGCTTATTTTGATAGGTATTTATTAATTAGTCCAAACCACATTTCTTGAAGATTTCATCAACATGACGTAAGTGATAGTGATAATCAAAGGCATCATCAACGTCTTTTTTAGAAAGGTAGTTCATAATTTCGCTATTTTCTACTAGAGGTTTAAATTGTTTTTGCTCGTTCCATGACTTAGCAGTCAACTTTTGAACCATATCGTAGGCCTTTTCGCGAGAAAGTCCTGCTTCATCAATCAACTTAAGAAGCACACGTTGTGAGTAAATCAAACCGTAGGTACGATCCATGTTCTTGAGCATAGTTTCTGGGAAGACATCCAAGTTGCTCAAAATACGGTTGAAGCGGTGCAACATGTAGTCGATACCGATTGTGGTATCAGGCAAAATTACACGTTCAGCACTTGAGTGAGAAATATCACGTTCGTGCCAAAGGGCAACATCTTCATAAGCTGTAACGACATGACCACGCAATACCCGGGCCATACCACAAAGGTTTTCTGAACCAATTGGGTTACGCTTGTGAGGCATTGCGGAAGAACCCTTTTGACCTGCACGGAAGTGTTCTTCAACTTCATGAATTTCACTTCTTTGAAGTCCACGAATTTCAGTAGCCCAGTTTTCAATACTGGTTGCAATCAAAGCAAGCATTGCAATGTATTCTGCGTGCAAATCACGTGGCAATACTTGGCTAGTAATTGGTTGTTGCGTTAAACCAAGTTGCTTCATAACGCTCGTTTCAATCTCAGGTGGAACGTTAGCAAAAGTACCAACAGCACCTGAAATCTTGCCTGATTCTACCCCTTTGGCCGCGTGTTCAAAACGTTTAATATCACGGTTAATTTCGGCATACCAACGAGCAAGCTTCAAACCAAAAGTAGTAGGTTCAGCTTGCACACCGTGGGTACGACCCATTTCAACAGTGTACTTGTACTTTCTAGCCTTTTCCGCAATGGTTTCCTTTAATTCATGCAAATCTTTTCTAATGATTTCATCGGCTTGCTTAAGCAAAAGTCCTTGTGCAGTATCTACTACATCAGTAGAAGTAAGGCCGAAGTGAACCCACTTCTTTTCAGGACCAAGGCTTTCAGAAACCGTACGGGTGAAGGCTACAACGTCATGATGAGTAACTTGTTCAAGTTCTGCCACACGTTCTGCAGTAAATTTAGCATTCTTAGCAATCTTTTCTGCATCTTCTTTTGGCACTTCGCCTTGTTCAGCCCAAGCTCTAGTAGCAGCAATTTCTACTTCAAGCCAAGCTGCGTATTTATTTTCATCAGTCCAAATTTTGCCCATTTCGGGACGAGTATAACGATCAATCATAAGTCTTTACATTTCCCATGGATTCTTTAAAACGATAGTTTGTTCACGGTCAGGACCAACTGAAACAGTAACAAGTGGTACACCAACCAATTCTGAAACGCGGTTCAAGAACTTCTTAGCATTTTCTGGAAGTGCATCCCAAGTCTTAACTTGAGTAATATCTTCATCCCATGCTGGAAGTTCTTCATAAACAGGTTTGCAGCGGTAGAGTTCTTTCAAACTTGCTGGGTAGTAATCAATCTTCTTACCATCAAGTTCGTAAGCAGTAGCAATCTTAATCTTGTCAAAACCTGAGAAGACATCAAGTAAGTTCAAGCTTAAGCCATTAATACCTGATACACGCTTAGCGTGACGAAGAGCAACTGAGTCAAACCAACCAACACGACGTGGACGACCAGTAACAGTACCGTATTCATGAGCAGTGTCACGAATTCTGTCACCAACTTCATCAAGAAGTTCAGTTGGGAATGGACCTTCACCAACACGAGTGGTGTAAGCCTTACATACACCAATTACAGTGTTCAAACGGTTAGCACCCATACCAATACCTGAAGCAATACCACCTGAAATAGTGTTTGATGAAGTTACGTATGGATAAGTACCTTCGTCAATATCAAGCATGGTACCTTGTGCACCTTCAAAGAGGACCTTTTCGCCATTATCAAGTGCATCGTTAACTAAAACTGAAGTATCGGTAACGTATTTCTTCATTCTTTGGCCGTATTCATAGTACTTGTCAAAGATGTCTTCAAACTTAAGAGCTGGCTTACCGTAAACCTTAGTAAATAATTCATTCTTAAGCTTTAAGTTAAGACGTAATTTTTCTTCAAAAGTATCTTTTTCAAGTAAATCACAAACGCGGATACCAATTCTTGAAGCCTTGTCCATGTAAGTTGGTCCAATACCATTCTTTGTAGTACCAATCTTGTTAGCACCCTTAGATTCTTCTTGGTATTCATCTTGCTTAACGTCGTAAGGCATAATGATGTGAGCACGGTTAGAAATTCTTAACTTGCTGGTGTCGATTCCGTTCTTTTCCAAGTTATCAATTTCACCAAACATAACTTCTGGATTGATAACTACACCGTTACCGATTACTGCACCCTTAGATGCGGCAAAAATACCGGAAGGAATCAAACGCATCTTGAATTCTTTACCATCAATATCAATTGTGTGGCCTGCGTTGTTACCACCATTTGAGCGAACTGCCATTGTGGCATCTTTACTCAAAAAGTCAGTAATCTTTCCTTTCCCTTCATCGCCCCATTGACTACCTACGACTGCAACTGCTGTCATTTGAAATTCACCTCATAAAAAAATCTCTATAAATATTACGTAAGCTAGTCTAGCAATTTGTGAATTATTAGTCAATGCGAAACCCGAATTATTTTATTTTCATTTTCTTTCATAGTTCGATTTCTATATTGACAAATCGAATTTCATCCCATATAGTAGTTCTCGTTTGGTAAAGCACTATCATTAAGGGAGCAAATTAAATTGAGTAATTATTTTAGTATGGAAGCCTTTGATTATGATGATATCCAACTTATTCCTAATAAGGGAATCATCAAAAGCCGTCGTGACGCGGATACCAGCGTTAAGTTCGGAAACCGAACATTTAAAATACCGGTTGTCCCAGCTAACATGGAAAGCGTCATTAATGATGATTTAGCCGTTTGGCTAGCAGAAAACGGCTATTACTACGTTATGCACCGTTTCCAACCAGAAAAGAGAATTCCTTTCATTAAGATGATGCACAAGAAAGGCCTCTTTGCTTCTATTTCAGTTGGTATTAAAGACAGCGAATATGATTTTATCGATGAATTAGTTAAGCAAAACCTTAAGCCTGAATACATCACTATTGATGTGGCACATGGTCATTCAGTTTATGTAATCAAAATGATCAAGTACATTAAAGAAAAATTGCCTGATTCATTTTTAACTGCTGGTAACATTGCTACACCAGAAGCTGTTCGTGAACTCGAAAATGCTGGTGCAGATGCCACTAAAGTTGGTGTTGGCCCAGGTCGTGCATGTATCACTAAACTTAAGACTGGTTTTGGTACTGGTGGTTGGCAACTTGCTGCACTTCGTATGTGTAGTAAGGTTGCTTCTAAGCCACTTATCGCAGACGGTGGTATTCGTCATAACGGTGATATTGCGAAGTCAGTTCGTTTCGGCGCTACAATGGTAATGATTGGTTCAATGCTTGCAGGACACCAAGAATCTCCAGGTAACGTCATTAAGATTGACGGCAAGACTTATAAGCAATACTGGGGTTCAGCTTCAGAAGTACAAAAAGGTGCTTACAAAAACGTGGAAGGTAAACAAATGTTAGTACCATTCCGCGGCTCAATTAAAGATACTCTGCGTGAAATGCAAGAAGATTTACAATCATCAATTTCTTACGCAGGTGGTCGCGATCTTAATTCTATTAAATTAGTCGACTACGTTATTGTTAAAGACAATATTTTTGATGGTGATAGATAAGCGAATACTAATCGCTTTCTTTACAATTTCATTATTTTCTTGTTAATAATTTTGAGATAGTATAGTTTTATTGCCATTTTTTCGATAGAATAGTATAGGTCTAGTTACTGGAGGGTAGACAGTAACTAGGCTTTTTTTATATTTTTTCCAAAATAATTGGACATCAATCGTATTTGTGTTATACTAATTGAGTTGAAAGAAAAGACGCGCCCTTAGCGCAACTGGATAGAGTGTCTGACTACGAATCAGAAGGTTGAAGGTTCAAATCCTTCAGGGCGCACTTAAAAACGGGAAATGGCTCAGTTTGGTAGAGCACCTGGTTTGGGACCAGGGGGTCGCAGGTTCGAATCCTGTTTTCCCGATAATATTAAAAGAAGTATTTCCTAGGAAATACTTCTTTTTTGTTTTTATTCTTCTGTTTTAATCCTGCTTGGCTGATTTTCTAAAGATTACGCGTGTATTCGAGCCGATATAATCAAGCAGAGCTAAATCGTACGTCTTAACTTGCCCTAAGACGTTAACTTTTTGGTCACATGGTAAATCACGCTTAGTAATCTGAATCTCGCCTTCATAGCGCTGATATAAGTTATTATCGATAGTCACGCTACCCTTTGGTCGTGCATAAATATTGTCTTGAGGCTCAGTAGGCAAAATTCTCTTTTCCCTACTCTCTTTTAATCTAACAACATCACGAGCTACATCAGATCTATTATGCCATTCATTTTCAAATAATTCTGGAATTTCAGTATCCAAATGAAGCGTAATTGCGTCTTCTTTTTCGTAATTAGTGATTGTCTCGATTGCATCCCTAGTTAATTGCGGATCCCCTACAAAAATGTAGTCACAATCATATCGCTTTAATTCCAAAATTGCAGCCAATGGATTCTCATATCTTTGCTTTTCAAGCGTTGGCAATCCAGCAAAGATTGGACCACGCAACTTGCCATTCCCTGCAATAAAGGCCGCGGTCTTTAAATCGTATTTGTGCAGCCACTTATTTTTCTCATGCATCCAGTGTGCTTCAAGCCCAGTTTCAGGCCGTGGGTAGAAGTTATGGCCTGCAGTCAGCTTTTCAAAATTAGCATTGCTGTATTTTAAATTATCAATATCGTCCTGCGTAATAGTGCTAGCATTAAGTACTACCGGAATCTCTTTAGAAAGCTTGGCGATCATTTCGATTGAAAAGCCTCATCTACCCGAATGCCTGTCAAATTCAAGCTTTCAATTTGTTGAACACTATTAACATTAATATCTAAATTCTGCAGAATTGGTTCTGAAACATCTGCTATAATTTTTAAATCTAATTTTTGACACCAATCAGTTAAATTAGCTAATCTCTTTAAAATAGTTTCACTATCGGTATCTGCCGCTTCAAGCTGCGTAAATACACACTTGAAGCCACTATTTCGCATCGCTAATAAATAATTGTAATCCTCGGAAGTTAAATCATGTGCGAGATAAACTGAAAAACCTAACATTCTTATCCTCTAAATTTATGAATATCTTTTATATCTATAAGTAAAACGTTTTCTCAACTATCATAGCACAAATTTTTCTTGCTTTTTTGTTTGAAATATTGTTAAATACATATAAATAAATTAAAAAGCTATGAAAAAGACGAGTAAATAATCTAATTCTTTCCAGTGAATTAGTGCTAGTGCGAAACTAATAGACCCTGGATTATTGAAAAACACTTTTAGCAGCTCACCGAACTAACAATTCTTATAGTAGGTTGAGACGTCTCCGGTACGTTACCACGCCGGTGGAGCATGATAGTGCTTCATGAGGAGGTCTATTTATAGACAACATGGGTGGTACCGCGGAAAAAGCCTTTCGTCCCTAACAACTGGGGAGCGAAGGGCTTTTTCTTTACTCTCAACTAAATAAAGAAGTTATTTTCAGAAAGAGGATTTTTATGGAACTTATTTTACCTAAAGATTATCATCCAACCTTAACTGTTCGTGATACCGAAGCCGCAATTGTTTACATTCGTGAAACTTTCCAAGACAAGCTTGCTTCTATTTTAGGCGTACAAAGAATGTCTGCACCAATGTTCGTTGAGAAAAACACTGGTTTAAACGACAACTTAAACGGTGTTGAACGTCCTGTAGCTTTTGACATGAAGGCTATGCCAAAAGACGATACAATCGAAGTTGTTCACTCTCTTGCTAAATGGAAGAGATTAGCTCTTAAGAGATACGGCTTCGGTACGCATGAAGGTCTCTACACTAACATGAACGCCATTCGTCGTGATGAAGACCTTGACAACTTCCACTCAATCTACGTTGACCAGTGGGATTGGGAAAAGATCATCCGCAAGGAAGAACGTAACACTGATACTTTGGAAATTACTGTTAACAAGGTCTTCAAGGCAATCAAAGAAACTGAAAAATTAGTTTCAGCTCGTTACCCTGGTTCTACTTACCGTTTAGGCGATCACGTTTCATTCATTACTACTCAAGAATTGGAAGACCGCTGGCCTGAACTTTCACCAGAAGAACGTGAAGACAAGATTGCTAAGGAAGAAAAGGCAGTCTTCATCATGAAGATCGGTGATAAATTAAAGCGTAGCGGTAAGCCACATGACGGCCGTGCACCTGACTACGATGATTGGCAATTAAATGGTGACTTAATCTTCTGGTATGAACCTTTACAAAAGAAACTTGAAATTTCTTCAATGGGTATTCGTGTTAGTGAAGAAAGCTTACGCGAACAACTCAAGAAGGCACACTGCGAAGAACGTGCTAAGTTGCCATTCCACCAAATGCTTCTAAAGGGTGAATTACCATACACTATCGGTGGTGGTATTGGTCAATCACGTCTCTGCATGCTTTTACTTGGTAAAGCCCACATCGGCGAAGTACAAGCAAGCATCTGGCCAAAAGACATGGTTGAAAAGTGTGAAGCAGACCACATTCATGTACTTTAAAAAACGCAATAAAAAAAGTGCATCAGCTGATGCACTTTTATTTTTTACTCAATTATTTCCGTTCGCTTCTTGAAATCCAAGACATGATCAATGGCAAAATTACGAAGCCGAAGACCATCATTGCGATGGCATACCAGTTAACGCCAACAATTTGACCTGCCGCATTAGCTACACCGAATTGGGCTTTCCAGTTGTATTCGACAAGCAAGAAGGCAACAATCACAATTGATAAAATTGGCACAACAACGTCAGTCCAGATATTCTTGTTAGCCTTTAAAATTTCTTCCTTGGTCTTGCCACGGTAGAATTGGATAACCGCAATTGGCACAACGATGAAGCCCAAGAATCTAACCATCGCACTTAAAGTGATCAAGTTAACCATGTTGTATTCAAAGGCCATTGGAATTAAAATTGCCAAACCAACTGAGATAAAGAAGGTTCTAATTGGAAAGTTATTTTTAGTTCTCTTAGTAAGAGCCTTTGACATTTGACCTTCACGAGCCATTGCTTCCAAAATACGTGGTGCGTTAAAACTGGATGCTACGTTGATACCAAACATAGAAACAAGTGCACCAACTAAGATCACGTCACGCAAAATCTCATTATTGAAAATTGCAGCAATAGCAACTACTTGCTTTGTAGTCATAAGAGCCTTTGGATTAAGCACCATAGCTACCGCTACAACGCCGATGTAAACCGCCGCAATAATTAAAATTGCCAAAGGAATGGCACGTGGCAAGTTCTTTTCTGGATCCTTCATATCTTCAGAACCTGAAGCTACTGATTCAAAACCGGTAAAGGCATAAAAGGCTGAAACGATAGCCATAACGAAAGTAGTAGTGGTTAAAGTAGATACGATCTTTTGACCGTTTTGAGTAATTTGATCAACTTCTGACAAGTTGCTTGAAGCACCAGTGGTAATTAACAATATTACCCCGGCAATAATGATCAAAACTAAGGCTGCAAGCTTACCAATAGTGGCTAAGTTCATAACCCACTTTAATACACGTTGACCAAACAAGTTGATGATTGTAATGATTGCCATCAAGATCAAGAATCCAATCGTTACGTTCAATGCCTTATTTGGATCGCCACCAAAGATGGAAATGGTTGACTTGATAACTCCGACAGCCATTACGCCCCATGCAACGCTGGCTGAAAAGTAACGGAGTACACCCATGTAAAAGCCTACCTTGTCACCAAAAGCGGCCTTAGAATAGGCATAAGCGGCACCTGACTTAGATACATATTTTGATGCAGCCGCAAAAGAAACTGCCAAAATTGCGGCAAAGATTGCAGCAATAAAGTAAACAATTAGTGCTTTAGAACCGGCTTGTTGAACCACGCTACCTGGTGTCAAGAAAATACCTGAACCGATGATGGCGTTAATGGCTAACAAGACGATTGACCAGAAGCCTAATTTATCTCCTGTTTTCTCATTCATTTAATGTTTTCTCTCCCTATTTTGCATTCTCAATTACAAATTTGAATAAATTATTCATGAAGGCAACTTTAGGATTACGGTGCAGCATTTCCGGATGCCATTGAACCGCAATTACGTTACCTTTTTTGTTTTCTAATCCTTCAACAACACCATCTGGAGCTACAGCAGAAGCAATTAAATCTGGTGCAATATCCTTAATCAATTGATGGTGGAAAGAATTAACTTGAAATTCAGTCTTACCTAAAATTTCAGCAAGTTTACTATCTGGCTTAACTTTCATTCCGTGAGTTGGTAAATCTGGCGTATGGCCTTGCATATGCTTCAAAGTTAATTCCTTGCGGTAAGAAAGATCTTGATAAAGCGTGCCGCCGTGCGCAACGTTAATGATTTGAACGCCACGACAAATACCAAGAACCGGAATTCCATTTTCTTCGGCCAATTTAAGCAAGCGCATATCAAAGTGATCACGCTCTGGCCAAGTTGCGCCAATTTTTTGTAAAGGTTCTTCACCGTAACCATGTGGATCAACGTCGTGGCCACCAGAAAGGATTAAACCTTGTACATGGTTAAGTTGTTCCCTAATTACCTCTTCGTCTTCAGTGAATGGAATGATATAAGGTACACCACCATTTTGCACTACTGAATCAACGTAGTCCTCGTTGACATAGCTACGATGATAGCCTGGGAAAATACCTCCATTGTCTATAATTACGGAACCAGAGATTCCAATAATTGGTTTGTTCATACTGTACTCCTCCTCACTTACTTTTTATATGTGATTAATATTATAATTAATCTAACAAAAAAGTCCAATCACTATTTGTAATTGGACTTATAAGTTTGACTTATTCTAAATTTTGATGTCTATTTAGCCTTTTTACGATGCTTAATTACATAAACTACAGCTGCCACGATCAAAACAATGGCACCAACTGTAACTGAAACACGTGTCTCCGGATTAATGAACATGAAGATTACGATTAAAGTTAATATGAGCAAAGCAAAGTAATTCGAATATGGATATAGTGGCAATTTAAATGGATGCTTTTCCATTAAATGCGGATTCTTACGTCTAAATCTTAATTCTGCAAGCAAGATAACGAACCATGCCACCATTCCTGGTAAAACTGAGGAACTATATACAACGACGAAGACATTTGCCAAGGATTTATTAAAGAATTGAATAATCACATTCAACATAAAGCCGATGAAAATTCCTGACGTAATCCCAATAATGGCATGACTTGGAACAATTCTCTTTGAAACATACTTAAATGTCTTAGGTGCTTCACCTTCATGAGCTAGTTTATAAAGCATTCGACTTGAAGAATAAATACCTGAGTTGGCACCTGATAAGGCTGCAGTTAATACAACAAAGTTAATTACTGAAGCCGCAGCCGTAATTCCTACTTTGGCAAACGTATTAACAAATGGTGAACCAATGCTTCCAAGTTCATTCCATGGATAAATTGTCACAATGACAAAAATAGCACCCACATAGAAGATTAAAATACGCCATAAAACAGACTTAACACTTTTCACGATTGCTTCTTGAGGATTGGCTACTTCACCAGCAGAAATCCCAACTAATTCGATTCCTTGGTAAGAGCCAACGATAATGGCCATTGAGAAAATAAAGCCTTTAACTCCGCCAGTGAAAAAGCCGCCGTGACTCCATAAGTTTGAAAAGCCAACTGGATGACCGCCATTACCGAAGCCAAATAAGATGACCATAAAGCCCAATACAATCATCAAAATGATCGTAACTACTTTAATCATCGCAAACCAGAATTCCAGCGTTGCATAAGCCCTAGCACTAGCCAAATTAGCTAATAACAAGAACAAAATTATAACCACACCAGCGATCCAGTCACTTGTTCCTGGCCACCAGAAACGTAAGTATTCCGTAGTCGCAACAACTTCTGAAATACCTACGACGATATATTGAAAGACATTTGCCCATTCTGCCAAATATCCAGCAATTGGATGCACGTGTGCTGATGCATAATCCGCAAAAGATCCGGTACCAGGATCAACATAGAGCATTTCTCCCAGAGCTCGCATTACGATATATAAAATCAATCCTACAAACATGTAAGCAAGCAGTACTGATGGGCCAGTCCACTTAATAGTTGAAGCTGATCCCATAAATAGACCCACTCCGATCGCTCCCCCGAGCGAGATCATTTCCATTTGTCCGGCCGTCATCGACCGCTTTAATTCAGGTGCTTTCTTCGCCATACACAACTCCCCTTCTTAGCATCTGCAAAAAATCACCTAGGAAATACTTTCATTCTTCTTGATAAAACTATAACTAATCGCCAAAATTACGATAAAAATAATCGAAATAATTAAAGCCAATTTTGTTGATTCAATAAAGAACAGCAAAATTAAAATTGCAACATAAAATACAATTGTGACCCAGCTAGTCAAAGGATAACCAGGCATTCTAAATTCACCGAGGTTGTCCTTATTTTGTCTACGGTACACAACATGCGCAGCCATGATCATGATCCAAACGATAACGAAACAGATGGTAGAAACTGTCGAGACCACATCGAAGATCTTAGCTGGCATGACATAGTTCAATATTACCACTACAAATAAAATCGTTGATGAAGTCATTAAAGCATTCATTGGAATATCTTTATGCGGATCAGCTGCGGTGCCGCCCTTAACCTTGGTTTGCAGCACGATCATCACAGCACCCGTAACGATTAGTGCAACGATAGCGATCACTTTGATCATGGAGAACCAGCTTTCAAGCTCCCCAAATAGACCGACATTAACCATGTTAATTAGCATTAATAAAACGACGATGACCAGTGATCCGACCCATTGCGGCAGCCATGGAAACCAGTAACGCAGATAGATCCCTGTAGCGGTCAAATCGGCCATGGCCAAACTAAGCCAGCAGGCCCAATAGGTTCAGCCTGCTAAAAATTCGGCACGCTTACCTAAATACTTTTTAATCGATTCCAAAAATGAGTGGCTGTTGGGATCGGCTAAAATCAATTCGCCTAACGCACGCATCATAAAGAACGTGATAATCCCGACGATCAAATACGACAAAATAATCGAGGATCCGGCACTGTGAATGGCCGAACCTGCCCCTTAGAATAAGCCTGTACCAATGACGCCCCCTATTGCGATCATTGTTACATGACGGCTTTTCAGTCCCCGTTTTAACTTTTTACTCTCATTCACAGTGTCACCTTACCTAAGTAGAAAAAAGGAGCGACCGACAATGAAACGGACGCTCCATCAAAATTCTTTTTGTTTTGAATTATAAAGCCATCTTACTTTTTGCGCAATTCTTTTTTGGCATGATTGTTCAAGTAAGCAGTAAAAATCAGAATTGCGATCGCTACCAAGCCAAAGACGATTGCACTTACATCTAGTACTCCCATCATTGGGAAGCAAACAATGATCTCAAGCACCATCAAAGCGGTAGTAATCCAGGCCACTTTACCGCGATAAAACTTCAACCAATTGATCACCGCGTAAACGATGTCTAAAACTACCAGAAGCAAGATTCCATAAACAAAGACATATTGTCTCCAAAGTGGCAAAGCCCAAATTGATGCGCCACTTGTTTCTAGCATAATGATCAACATAAATGCAATAAGTCCTACTTCCAGGCTGAGCACGATACGCATAAACACTAGTAACAGTTCCATGTTGTTGTGATCCATCTCTAAGTTAAAGTAGATTAGGCCCAGAATCGCAGGCGAAGCAAGTAGAACCATAAATAGTGAATAAAGTGCGCTATTAATTTGTCCTATACCCAGTGGCATTCCTGATAGAGCTTGGGCAAGCGTAAAGAAAATCGTAACCATCAAAGCTACAATCATCACTACTCGAACCCAATATTTTTTATCCGCAAACCAAAACGAAATAGCCGCAATAAAATATGCAATTCCAAAAATGGCTGCTTCAACAGCTGAATAACTTGGCCAGCGCAAAATGAAAGCTAGGATTCCTGATGCAATGGCCAAAACTGACAATATTATTTTGATAATTAAATCAAATGTTTTCTTATTCATATTCCTATCTCTTTACTCGAATTGTATTACTTTCATTATAACAAAAAGGATATTTCCGAAGAAATATCCTTTCAGTTTAATATACTTTGAATTGATTGAATGGCCAGTATCTTAGCTTAACGACACCCACAATGTTCTTACGCTTGATCGTACCGATATAACGACTATCCTTTGAAACACTTCGGTGGTCACCCATTACGAAGTAGGTTCCTTTAGGAATACGGTTTTGTTGATTAATATACGTTAATTGCGACTTGGTGTAGTATTGCGCAAATTGGCGTGATCTAGCAAGTGACTTCATTGTGAAGTTTTGCGTAGCTGCAAAGCTAGTATCAGTTGCAGTGTCTTCCATCTTCCGGCCTTGAGTCAGCCATGGTTGAGCCAACTTCTTGCCATTGATATAAATTTGATTGTTCTTGCTGACGATCTTTTCGCCAGGAAGACCGATCACACGCTTAATATACAAAGCACCTGGTTCATCCGGTGCCTTAACGATTACTACTTCACCACGTTTAATTGCGGCATGACGCACAGAAATTAAACGTTGTCCGTTTTCAAAACTCGGTTCCATTGATGGGCCGGAAACTGTATCGTTGCTCAAGACAAAGCGGAAGAGCAAGAAAAAGATTCCCATTAACACGGCCCAAATAATTACTACATCAAGGACAAATCTGCCCCATGATTCATTTTCTTCTTTTTGTTTAGCCATATAAATCTCCAATAGTTTTTTTACTTAGAATACAGCTAAACACAAAATTTAGCAAAAAAGCCGTGATACAAAAAAAGGATATTCCCGGGGAAATATCCTTTTAATAATTAACTACTAATTAGTCTTCTTTTTTGTCGTCAGCCTTAGCTTCGTCTTCCTTAACCTTTTCTTCAATCTTTGGAGAAATGTCGAAGATTGCTTTGCCGTTCAAGTACAAGTGCTTGTCGTCAGCAGTAAATTCAACCTTCTTAGTGTCAGGTTCTCTTAAGATCAACTTAGCAGCTGAAGTTTCAAGGTTTTGTTCAACAACTCTTCTAAGTGGACGAGCACCGAACTTCTTGTCGTAACCCTTTTCTGCCAAGAATGCCTTAGCTTTGTCTGAAACTTCAACAGTTACACCCTTCTTAGCAAGTACGTGGGACATCTTCTTCAAGTAAATGTTGATGATCTTGCCCATGTCTTGTTCAGTAAGTGAGTTGAATGGAACGATTGCGTCCAAACGGTTCAAGAATTCAGGTCTGAAGTAGTTTTCAAGAGCTGAGATTAACTTGTCTTGGTCAACCTTGCCGTCTTCAAGAAGCTTGTCTGAGAAGCCTGCGTTTGAAGTCATAATCAAGATAGTGTCTTTGAATGAAACGGTTCTGCCTTGTGCGTCAGTCAAACGACCATCGTCCATAATTTGGAGAAGTGCGTTGAAGACTTGTGGGTTGGCCTTTTCAATTTCATCGAACAAGATCAATGAGTATGGTTGGTGACGAACTTTTTCAGTTAATTGACCACCTTCACCGTAGCAACGTAACCAGGAGCTGAACCGATTAACTTGTTAACAGCCATCTCGTCTTGGTATTCACTCATATCCAAACGGATTAAGTGGTCTTTGTTACCAAATAATTGGATAGCTAATTGCTTAGCAAGTTCAGTCTTACCAACACCAGTAGGACCAGTAAGTAAGAATGAACCAGTAGGACGATCGCTGTCTTTAAAGATTTGCTTACGAGCAATAGCGTCAGTAATTACATCGATTGCTCTGTCTTGGTCAATAACGTTTTGCTTTAACTTCTTAGCAAGGTCTAAGTTCTTTTGAGCTTCGTCAGCGTGGAGTTCGCTCATAGGAATCTTAGTCTTTTGCTCAATAATTTCGTAGATGTCTTTCTCAGTTACTTCTGGAGTATTCTTAGTGTCTACGTTCTTAAGTTGCTTTTCAAGGTCAGCAATCTTGTTCTTAATTTCTGAAGCCTTGTCGTAGTCTTCAGCCTTAGCAGCTTCCACCTTCCTAGCTTCAAGAGCATTGATTTGATTCTTCAAGCTCTTTTCATCAGTTGGTTGTACAAGCAAAGCTTTCTTAGCACCAGCTTCATCCATCAAGTCGATGGCCTTGTCTGGTAAGTAACGACCTTGAATGTATCTTTCTGATAATTCAACGGCTAATTTAAGGCTGTCGTCAGTGTATTTTACGTGGTGGTAGTCCTCGTATTTCTTCTTCAAGCCTTCCAAAATCTTAACAGCTACATCAGTAGTAGGTTCTGGAACTTGTACAGCTTGGAATCTACGTGATAATGCTGGGTCTTTTTCAATTCTTTGGAATTCGCTTGTAGTAGTAGCACCGATTAACTTCAAGTCACCGCTTGCAAGAGCTGGCTTCAAGATGTTAGCAGCGTCACCGTTGTTGTTTTCTGAATCAGTAGAACCTGCACCTACAATGTTGTGTAATTCGTCGATGAATAAAACAATGTTAGGATCACTCTTAGCTTTGTCGATAACTTTCTTAAGTCTCTCTTCAAAGCTACCACGAAGGCTTGAACCAGCAACCATGTCGTTAATATTTACTGAAATAATGTGCATGTTTGCCATCTTAGCTGGAATGTTGCCAGAAGCAATTCTTTCAGCCAAGCCTTCTACGATAGAGGTTTTACCAACACCAGCAGGTCCAATTAAAACTGGATTGTTCTTCTTACGTCTTGATAAAATTTCGATTACGTTATCGATTTGTTCATCACGACCGATAACTGGGTCGAATTTGTTGTTCTTTGCTTTTTCAACTAAATCTTCACCAATTGTTTTTTCATTTTGCTTTTGAGGATTTTGTTGAATAGTTTGTGGGGTTGCTCCCATGTTGCTTGAGTAGTTAATTGGAATTGAACCTGAGTTGCCACTTTTCTTGCCGAAGTCGTCATTAAAGAATGAGCTGTTCAATTCGTTAAATAAGTTGTCAAAATCATTGTCAAAGTATGCCATATATGCAAACACTCCCTATAAATAAATTTAAGTCTTTTAGCACTCGACGTCTTTGAGTGCTAACTTGTTACATTTATTAGTATAGCAGGTTATCCACAGAATGCAAGTTTTTTTAGTGAGTTTTCCACAGTTTATTTATTTTTTGTGATTTATAAAATAAAAAGTGCAATAAGCGTTGTTATACCAGCGTTTATTGCACTTCACAAATTATAAAGATTTTCTTAAGATAATCAGTTTATCACTAATTTTTGTTGGACTTCCAAAGAGACTTATCCACAGGATAATAAGAAAAAAGCTCTTATTTCATGACACCTACATTATTGTCTTTTCTTATTAGCTTGTCTAGGGGGCCGCAAGTTTTTATTCTTCTTTTCTAGTAAATATTGTTTGATCAAGCGCACAACCTGTTCATTCTGTGGCAGGTCCGAGTGATCGGCTTCCGAACCGGTAACTGTCATGGCCGTGTAGCTCTTTACCTGATTTTGGAAAATATACTTTCCGGCTGCAACACTTGCTTCCGGCACAATTCCGTCGGATTCATAGCTTTTACCACCGGATAAAGAATAAACAACCAAATTCTTTGGCAACTTATTTTTATTCTTGATAAAGTCTTCAAGCATTTGCGTTCTGTACTTCAAATTGCTTTCACTAAAATTATATGGCGTCCCCAACGTCATCAGGCGCTTCATTTTGATTTCATTAGCATAACTAGAATAGTAATGCTCCAGCCAATATGTCCAAATCAGACCGCCATTTGAGTGACCAAATGCCTTGAAATTATTGAAATGATAATTTTGCGTCAATGTGTAAAAAGCCTGATCAAGCCATCCTGCTTGCTTTTTGATGTTGCTATAGCCGTCATGATTATTTTGAAAACCTACTACAATAATTGGTTCATTATCATCTTTATCAATGGCACCGGAATAAGACAATGTGCCTTTTGTTGAAACCTTAATCTTTAACACACTATGCTTAGTTGCTGTTTTGCTATTCAGTTGCCTAACTAATTGATTGAATCGTTCCGTGGTAGCACTTGAGCCTGGCACCATAATAACTGGTGATAACACGGACTTTTGCCTTTGTGCTCGAGCCCAGTTATCTTTTTTCATCCAAGAGTAGCCCGGAATAGCTAAAAGAATAACCAGCAATAAAGTTAGGATTAACCATTTTAGGTTGGGATTTTTACTCATTCTTTTGTTCACGTTCTCTCAGACCTTTCTCGATTCTTTGGCCCAATGAGCCAATTGGGATAAGCATCACGATATCCAATATAAATAGCAAGATTGAAAATACTAAATTAACCCAGTTCCCGTTAGAGCCAAAAAATGAAATTAAGATACCTGGCGTCCCTCTTAGCACTGGATACACGCATGGAGCAATAATATGCAGTGCAATTGCCGCTGAAGCTAATAAAACATTGACCACGGGAATAATAATAAATGGTAAAAACAAAACTGGATTCAAAATAATCGGCATCCCTACCATGAAGCCCCAATTAGAGTTAAAGACTACCGGCAATAAGTTAATTTTGGCAATATTCTCATTTTGCTTATTTTCACGTACAAGCAGAATAATTACTATCAAAGCAAGACCAACACTGGCTCCGCCCATCCAAGCATATGGATAAACTAACGAACTACCCAGGAATTTGTGGGGAACGTCCCAGCGCTGCCATGTTTTAAAGCATAATTCAAATTTGCCATTGCGGCAGTATTAACGGCTGAATTAGACAAAGCATTCAGTGGATAGCCAATACCAATCCAGCTTAGGAACATTACTACTATCAATAGTAGGATAATTTTAAATAAATTATTTGAATTTTCCACCTGCGCTACCAAGGTCTTAAAAGTATCCGAACTCATAATTCTGATTTGCAGTTCATAAATTGAAACACCTAAAATCAGACCGCCGAAGATCGATACTGACGCTGGTAATAGCGCATCCCACGCCCTTTTTCGAATGCGGCTAGTATGTTCAAACTCAATCAGCTCATGATCTTTACCTAACCAGTGAAAAATCTGGCCAACAACATACCCTATCAGCAAAGCCAGCAACATAGCATTTACTTTTAAAATACTGGCAGAAAACGGCGAGCGATTACCGGTTGTGTCGCCCAAATTATTAGCATAGGCACAGAACATAATTACAATAACGGCGGTCATACCGGCCGAAGTGGAATCTTTCTTATATAAACGCGCCGTATATCTTGCCGAAAAATATGCTGCATATAAGCCAAATAGCCCAAAAGCAGCTCGCACCATTCCGCTGCTGATAAAAGCACCAGTATACCAAATATCGTCTGGCATAGTTTCATCAAAATTCAAAATATTATAAATAAAGCTATCTGGTGAAAAAACAGCATTTCGCATAAGTTGAAAGTATGCACCAATAATTGCGATCGGCATCAGTATAACCAGCGTTCGCTGAAAGACTCTGAAGATCGATAATCTTCTTATTGTTAATAGCAAATTTGCTAACTTATCTACCATAGTATTTCCCTTTATATAGCGCTTACAATTATGTTTAAATAAAGTTATAACGACATTATACAATTATGCTAGAAAGATGATAATCATGGCTTACATTGAACTTAAAAATAATACCCAAATTTATCAATCCGGCGATACGCAAATCCATGCCAACAAAGATATCACCTTCTCTGTCGCCAAAGGAGAATTAGTCATCATCCTTGGCTCATCTGGTGCCGGCAAATCTACTTTGCTTAACATTTTAGGCGGCATGGAGCCTAATAGCAGTGGTGATGTTATCGTTGCGGGCAAAAATATCGCATCGGACAAAAAATCACTTTTACTAAGCCTGGTATTTTAAAGAATAAAACTTTTAAAATTGTTGACTTTGTCAAAGCAAGCGAGTTTTTGGACAAGAATCAAATTGGACAAACTAACATTGGCAACGGTAGTTTAATTGGATTGCAGTTACTACTCCAAGTGCATTTGCTTCTCCTGTGTACCAAGTTTCACGTGTAACGTTTAAAAATACCCGGAATTTGAGCCCATTTAGCGTAACTTACCGTAACCGCGTCTACCACGATCAAGGCAAGCTGCAAACTGCTTTAAACAAGAACCGTGCTGATTCAGAACGTGTCGAAGTCCTCGCTAATGTCTTCCCTGGCTTTCTCTTCGCCGTAGCAGCCTTTGTCAGTTGGACTACCATGATGCGCTTTGTCAAAGAAGAACGGACAAATATTGGGACGCTAAAAGCACTTGGCTACAGCAATGGTGCCATTGCTATTAAATTTTTGCTCTATAGCACCTCAGCTGCAATCTTAGGCGTTATTTTGGGTGCCAGCTTTGGGGTTACACGTTCCTACCCGATCTCATCATCAAGGCCTATTTAGCCCCTTCTACGCTAGGTACCGGTTATGAGATTAATTTTGCCTGGGGTCCACTACTCATTTCCCTATTGGTTGCATTGATTTCTACCACCGTGATTTCAATTTTTACCTTGCACCAGACGCTACGTGAGCAACCATCTGCTTTGCTTTTACCAAAACCACTAAAAAATGGTTCAAGAATCTTGCTGGAATATTGGAGTTGGCTATGGAACCACATGAGCTTTTCGGCTAAAGTTACTGCGTGCAACATTTTCCGCTATAAGAGCAGAATGCTTATGACCATCATTGGTGTTGCCGGTTGTACCGGACTTTTAGTAATGGGCTTCGGTATCCGCGATTCGCTGCAAGGCATTGGCGGCATTCAGTATTCTGATATTCAAAAAAATGACATAATTGCGTTAAAAAGCAGTAATGTCACAAAGAAAGAACAAAATAAATTAGATAATCTGCTAAAAGAAAAAAATATTAAGCAGTCTAATGCAATCCAGTACCAACAATTAACCAAGCACATTGCCAGCAGCGGTTCGACCATTTCTCTTAAAAACATGCCACTTCAAAGTCAACGGCATTTGTGAAATGTACCTAGGGCACTACATTTTCATGAATCAACAAGAATATGAAAAAGCTACTGGCAAAAAATATGCTACTAATGCATATTTGGTCACCATGAGAAAACACTCTTCTACTTTCATCAATCGCGTCGGTCGTAAGCTGGTTAAGTCTGCTGCAATTGAAACAGTGATTTCCAGTTCCGCCAGCAGAAGATTGCTAGGTAGCTTCACAGGTAGTTTGAACGAAGTTATCTTCATTTTGATTTCAGGAATGCTAGCCGTTGTGGTTATCTACAACTTGACTAACATTAACGTAGCTGAAAGAATCCGTGAGCTCTCCACGATTAAAGTGCTAGGCTTCTACGATAATGAAACGACTATGTACATCTACCGTGAAACGATCATTTTGTCTGGTCTTGGCATCATCGTAGGCTTCGGCTTTGGTTGGTGGCTGCACCACTTTATCATCACGAGTCTGCCGCCAGATGTAGCAATGTTTGATCCGAATATGTATCCAATGAACTTCGTCTTCTCGGCCCTCATCCCTGCCATGATCACGGCCGCATTGGCCATCGTCGTTCACCAAAAGATCAAACGCATCAACATGCTAGATGCTTTGTCATCTATCGATTAATGGCTACTATGCTATAATTATTTCCATAAGAAAAGGTGGAGTAAAAAAATGGCAAGAAAACACTTTGAAATGAACAGTGATGTTCGTAAATTAATCGATAAATATAGCGAGAATCATGATGTTGAATTTAGCGACTTAATCAACAAGGCTTTGAAATTCTACCTTGTTAACCAAATGAACTATAAGGATGTTAAAGATGCTTTAAATGAAGCTGATATTGAAGCATCGAAATATATTGATGAAGCGATGCGTTCCAGCATGGGTGACATCAACCGTAATTTCTAGAGCAAAACAAAAAGCCGACAAGAACAATTTCTTGTTGGTTTTTTTGTGGCTAAATTTTCATTTTATTGGTAATGCTTGTATCTGTAATAGCGATACCCAATCTTTTTGCCAAAGATTGTTTCGGACGTTCCCATCCAGTTGGCAATCAAAATATAAATGCCTAAGAATGCCAAACCGAAAATTGCGAGGTAGATAAAACTGCCCATGCGGCCCAAATTATTGAAACGATAGCCAAAAAGAAATTGGTAAACGAATAA
Organism: Lactobacillus kitasatonis DSM 16761 = JCM 1039; assembly: GCF_000615285.1. Classification (GTDB taxonomy): domain Bacteria; phylum Bacillota; class Bacilli; order Lactobacillales; family Lactobacillaceae; genus Lactobacillus; species Lactobacillus kitasatonis. The sequence continues at coordinate 139,532 of NZ_BALU01000001.1, forward strand.
CAAAACAATATAAATTTCGTTAGAAACGATAATTGGACTAAGCTTCTCAGCTTTACGCCATAAGTCTTATTTAACTTGTGGTAGCTGAGCAAAATTACGATCAAGAATGAAATATCAGTTGAAAGGATCGCACCGTCTGCACTCATCATGAAGGTCATTGGCACCTGCAAAATGATTTTTGCCAAGATGCCCCACATCATGTAAATCACAGCTAATTTATTCATATTTAAAGCAAGGAGCAAAGTCAGTGAGTTCATGACCAATCCTGCAAGTAGACTCTGCACGATATTTTCTACAAGGTAATATGCACCAAGACTATCATGTGAAAATAGCACTGTATAAACTGGCGATGATGCAAATGCTCCAAGTGCGACTACCGGAAGAAGGACAAACAGAAGTAGTCTATAGTTCTCTAAGAGCAGTTTTCTGATGCTTTCGATGCTATCCTTGGATTTATACCTAAGCCCAGCTAAAAGCGGCAGACTCGTCTCAGAAACGGCTGTAGCGAGTGAAATAATTACCGTAGTAATCTTACTTGGGTTAGCTGAGAAAATCGTGTAGAGGTAACTAACGTAGCTAGTGCTCATATGGTTGAAGCTAATTAAGATTTGTTTGAACAAAAGCTGATCGACCAATTGCGTAACGGTAATAAATGAGCCAAGCAAAACAAATGGAATTGAGGCATACCATAAATTAAGCAAACTCCGTGAGACGTTGTTTAAGGCACGTGGAGTGCTTTTATCGATTAGGCCCTTGTAATGCCCCCACTGCTTGCGCATATACGCAAAGAGGTACAAATAACTGGCAATAGCGCCGACACAGGCACCGAATACACTAAAGTAAACGGCAGTCACATAATCATGGTGAAAGACTTCGATAACTAAGAACGTAGATAAAAGGATAAAGAGGATTCTGGCGAACTGTTCCCATAATTGGGAAATTCCGTACGGCTTCATATCGTTATTTCCCTGGAACCAGCCTCTCACCATACTCATTGATGGCAAAATTACTACGGCTGGAACCAATACACGAATGGAAATAGTCGCACTGGCAACGGAATCTACCGGACTGTTTTTAGCAATAATTGGTGCCGTTACATAAAGCAAAACACCACAGGCTAGTCCCATGACGAACATGATGATCAGTCCCAGTTTAGTAATATATAAACTATCCTTGTATCTATTTTGCGAATTTAACTGTGATACTTCCCGGGCAATAACTGAAGGAAGCCCTGCAGTACCAATAGACAAAAAAAGCGCATATGGGGTGTATGAAGAATTGAACAGAGCCTGTGCGTTTAATTGGTTGTGGTAACTGCCAAGCATGATTAACCACGGAATTAAATAAACGACTCCCAGTATTCTAGATACGATACTACCAAATGATAGCCAGAAAGAGCCGGATAAAATTTTTTTATTCAACAGAAAAGCCTCAAATCTACGTTAGTTTCAATATTGCCTTCTTAATTATACGTGGAAATTCGATTTTTTGGGAATAAAGTGGATAAAAGCCGAACTTTTTTAGAAAAAATTTAGCTTATTTTCTTCTTCAAATAATACAATTTGATTACATTATTTACTATAATGTTACTTCTAGTTTATTTTACCGTTAGTTCTCTTGACCCAGTACGTTATTCTTATTATCCTTGTAATGTTTCTATGAAGATAAAATTTAGACTAACAATTAAAGAATAATATTCGGGGGAATAAAGTTGTCATTAAAGAAGAGATTTATTACAAAATTAGCACTTGTTGCTGCATTATCAACTACTTCAGTTGCCGCAGTTAACACCTTACATACTCAAACCAAGACTGTTCAAGCTTCAACTACTTCAGTTGCTGCTCGTTCACTTGGTATCGACGTTGCAAGTTACCAAAGTGCTGATCTTTCAGCTCATGCAAGATCAGGTGCTAAGTTTGCCATAGTTAAGGTAAGTGAAGGTACCAGCTACAGAAACACAAAGGCAAGCGCACAAGTTGCTAGTGCACGTGCACAAAACATGATGCCAATGGGCTACCACTTCGCTACTTTCAGTGCTAACAGCGCTGCTGCTAAGCGCGAAGCAAACTACGCAGTCGCTTCAGCTAAGGCCGTAGGTCTTGCACCAGGTTCATACCTTGCTTGTGACTATGAATCTGGCGATGGTAACAACATTAACATGGGTAAGGGCGTTACTGCTAACGCAATCATTGCCTTCATGCAACAAGTTAAAGCAGCTGGCTACAAGCCACTTTTATACGCAAGTTCATCAGTTTTGAGAAACAATATCAATACTAACGCTGTTGTTAACCAATTCCCTAACAGTTTATGGGTTGCTTCATACGCAGTTGCTGGCCGTATCGACAAGCCAAACTTCAGCTACTTTCCATCAATGAAGGGTGTTTCAATTTGGCAATTTACTGATAACTGGCGTGGTCTTAATGTAGATGGTAACATCAACGTTTTACCACTTACTGCATCAGGTAGCGCCGTTTCTCAAGCTCCTACTAAGAGGTCAACTAAGGCTCGTGTAGTAAAGCACACTGCTCGCGTTTACGACAAGAACGGTAACCACAAGTTAAACCGTAAGTCATTGAAGAAGAACACTACTGTTACTACCCACGGTAAGAAGAAGACCATCAATGGTGTTAAGTACTACCGTATCGGTAAGAATGCTTACGTTAAGGCAGCTAACCTCTACTAATACTAATAAAGACTAATCAAAAAACACCAGGTAAGAAATTTACCTGGTGTTTTTTCATGCTTAATTTATTTTTTATTTTAAGTATCTGTCACCAGCTAAGTTGCGGTAGAAATTAGCCTTAGCAGTTTGGTAGTATGGGATAACCCATAAAAGACCAATACCGGCTGGAATACTACCAATAATAAACCAGCCAAGGAAACTTAAGTCAAAGATAAATAAATCCATCTTGTGGCCATTCATCAATTCCTTGCTGGCGTTAATACCATCGGTAGCGCCAACGGACTTGCCACTAGCTACCATGTCACTAACGATGTATGTCGTCATTGCGTATGAATAGCTCTTAATAATACCTGGGATGATCAATAATAAGCTCCACAAGAAAGTGAAGATACTGGTCATAACATAGTTAATACATTCTGGACCAAAGCGGTTTTCAGTGAAAACCGAGAAGGCAGCAATGTATGGCTTCTCTTCACTTGTATCTGCGTTATCTCTTAAGTTCAAAAATGAAATTGCCAAACTCAATGCAATAAAATCAGCAATCCAAGCTAAGATGCCACCCATTGGGCTAAGGAATTGGAAAAATACATTATTTCCATCGTAATTCATATAAAAACCATCAAGCTTGTGACCACCTGAAGTCAAAATCCATACAACTAACCTATTAATCAAAGCGATTACAACAGCCCAAGGCCAATTACCGCGAAGAACTTGCTTAGCGCTATCCTTTAGTTTCTTTCGTGTAGTAGACATAAATTTCTCCTAACTTTTTTATAAATATACTCTTCAATTATATACAATTATCAGAAAAAATAGCATCAAAAAAGCCTAATTCCACCAACAACGGAACTAGGCTCACACAGTGTTGACCGCCACCTCTGACCACATATAGAAGATAACATTTTCGCTACCGGAGAAAATGACTACTATCAGCGGCGGTACATGAAGATTTTAGCATTCAAAAAAATAAAAAACAAGCGATATGGCGTTAATCGCAAATATTGTAATTTTTTTTGCTAAAAAATTGCAATCAAGCCCGATATAGCGGCAGCAATTACAATTACATACGTCGCAACCGCTTGGGGTGAACTGGATAATGGTTTATTTTCCGCCTTAAGTTTCTTTCTAATTTTTTCTGCCCTAGCTAAGGAGAAAATTGCTGCTATCCAGAACAGAATACCGCCAACAATTGACGCCATTTGATTCATATTTTTAAGACCGCCAGCCATAGCAATGATAGGCCCTACAATGAAAAATAGGCCAAATATTAATCCACTCCAAATGGCAAAAGGAGCCGTTGGTGGTTGATTCTTCAATTTTTTAATATTTTGAGAATGCCGATAAGTCAGATAAAGTTCCAACACACCACATAAAATTAATACTATTCCTATGATTGTAGGCATGAACTTTTCCATGATACTTTACACTTTCTAAAGTTGATTATCTGACTTAATTATATGCCACCAAAAAAGGCCTGACTCCGAATTAAATCGGAATCAGACCTCTTTTTATAATTCCATCATGATTGACATGATGCGATTTACTTTTTTCTTAATCTTACCAAACTCACCAGTAGTAGTGTGATTATCTTGAATGATAATCATGTTCTTACCATCCTTGGTACTACGCATAAAGGTGTAATAACCTTCGCCGGCACCATTAGCTGCCTTATACTTCTTTAAGTTATAGAAGCCGCCATTATAGAAGGTAGGAGCCTTTCCTTTAAACAGGATCTGCTTGCTACGTTTGGTTAACATTTTGCCATGTAGAATGTATTCAATCGTTTTAGCTAAATCGCCATTTGACATTACAATCGATCCAGCACCTAACTCATTATGTACATCCTTTACTGCGGTCTTACGCTTTACCTTTACGTACCGGCCCTTTTTCATCTCATATCCAGGCACCCAATTAACGGCGCGTAATTTGGACATGTTAGACCATAAGAACTCAGTTCTCTTAAGGTGAAGCGGCTCGATATAAGTCTCACGGAACAATTGCTCGTAAGTCTTATGTTCAAGCTTGGATAAAATACCACAGAGATAAATGTAGTTAACTGAAGTATAGTGCCATTGGCCAAGCTCCTTAGCATCAAACACGGTGTATTTCTGATCATGGTCAATATTAGCCTTGTCAGAAATAAACTTCTTTGTGCCTAACTCTTGGCCCTTCTCTAAATCAAGTCCTGAAGTCATATCCAGCAGATTGCTGATTCTAACCTTCTGTGCTCCAGATACGTTTGGATAATACTTAGAAAGCTTATCTTTTAAGCTAAGCTTACCTTTCTGCACCTCACGCATTACCATCGCAGCGGTCATTGACTTTTGAACTGAATTTATCAAGTAGCTAGTGTCAGTACTATTGTCTGTTGCATAGTTCAGCACAGGCTTCATATTGCTTGTTACCAATACGGAACCCTTAATACCTAATCTATTAATAGCCCGTCGCACTACTTCACTTTTAAACGATCTTTGCTAGTTAAATTTACTCGCTTAACATTGTCCTTGTTCTGCCACTTCTTTGAGTAATAGTAGTTAGACATATCGTAGTTGTAACGCTCGTTAGGCAATTTCATAAATGGTCTAACGGCTTGATCAACAGCTACCCAACCTTTCCAACCAAGGTGAATAGTATCTTGCATGAAGTACTTTTCATTACCACGTCTTGAAAGATCAGCAATGTTTTCAAAGCCTTGGCTGGTTAATTGTTGTTCCATCTTAGCAACTGATTCTTGGTACATCTTGCTGGACAAACCAGTGTACTTCATCCACTTACCGTTGATAGGTGGAATGATGAACAACACATTGGTATGTTGCTTAGCAAATTGTTCAAGCATCAATTGGAAGTCAGCGTATTCAACTGATTTTACGTAGTTAAAGTGACGTTGACTGCCCTTGAGGTTCTTCAATATCTTCTTAGGCAAACGAGTTCTAAAGAAAGTATTGTCGATTCCCAAGTTGTTTGAAGTAGTATGTGCTGCAGCTTGTTCTTCAGCAACCTTGTTCAAGGCAGCAACAGAATAAGCACTAGGCAAAACCTTAGCTCTGTTACGGATCTTGTTTACACGGTCACGCAATTGGAATGAACTAAAGAAGTTGTCTTCGTTAACCAACATTCTGCGGCGATTTTCTAAGTAAAATCTTTCGAAGCCAGTTAACTTCTTACCTGCAGCAATTTGTTTAAGACTAATTCTGATTTCACCCTTTACGTCTGGCATATCAAGCAGACGTTGTGCAGCATAACGGTCAGTCTTATTATTCTTAGCACTTAACAAGAAGTTACATGCTTGAAGTGGTGAATAATACAAAGCAAAGGCATTAGGATCTTGGCCCTTCTTAGTGAACCATTGTGGTGAAATGATCACTACAGCCTTCTTGTTTTTAAGCTGTTTAGTTGTACCTTGCATCCCCAAGAATTGAGCCAAAGATTGACTACCTGGTCCACCAAGTAAGAATGGACGATAATTTCTGTGGTACTTTTCTGCAATAACACTGGGGTGAAGTGGATCGAATCTAGACAATTCACTTGAACCATAGAAAGGTACATAACCATCTTCATATGCTTCTTGCTTCATTGTGCTGCCCTTAAAGACAGTAGTGTTTTGTGAAGCAGCAGCTTCGTAGATAGTTTGCTTAGAAAAAGTTCTTTCCCAGGGAATAAGGAATACAACTAATAAAAGGATAAAAGCGCAAAGGACTGGGCCAAAAATTTGCCACAGCCGGCGTTTATTACTCATTTTCTAAGCTTTCCACCTTTGCAACAATTTTGTTAGGAGTGTCCCATTCAGCACGGTTGAATTCTGATACAGGAACATCGATATCAAATTTTTCTTGTAAGCTCAAAAGCATTTGTACACTTGCCATTGAGTCCATCAAACCATTGTCAAAGATGTTTTCATCCATTGAGTCTGATAAATCTTCACCAGTTAAATCATTCAAAATATCTAATACGCCTTGTTTAGTGTCCATAATTAATACCTCTCAAAAAATCTACTCTATTTTTTACTTCCAGCCAAACCATAATTGGCTAAGGAATCCTGAGAAAATCAAGAAACTGAAACATACCACGTTGAAAGTTAAGAAAATGGCGAACCATTCAGTGAACTTGTTATGTGGAATTTGCTTCTTGTGTTTTCTCTTAAATCTTAGCCACATATCGTTGACACAGATAGCAGTGGCATGGAATAAGCCATACACAATATAATACCATGTTAAACCATGCCAGAATCCCATTATTAGGAATAACAGGAAGTATGATACCTGTGACAATCTAATACGATTCTTGAACAACTTATTCTTCATTGCAAAGAAAGTGAATCGCATGTAGATATAGTCACGGAACCAGAATGAAAGCGTCATGTGCCAACGGTTCCAGAAGTCTTTGATGTTCTTGGAAATAAATGGCTTGTTGAAGTTCATTGGGGTATGAATACCCATGAAGTATGAAATTGATACCGCAAATAGTGAGTAACCTGCGAAGTCAAAGAACAAATACATACTGTAGCAGTACATATAAGCAAGCAACCACCAGGATAACTTCAAACCACCGTTTGCGTTACCTACTGCTAAAGCAGCAGTGCTGATTTTTGGAAGCCAGTAAGTACCAAAGAACCAACCAATAACGAATTTATATAAGAATCCTTGGAACAAATATCTTACAGCATATTGTAAGTCTGTAATATATGCGTCTCTTGTAGGAACTTTATCGTAATCTTTCTTAAATCTGCGATATCTATCAATAGGACCTGATGAAATGGTTGGGAAGAAGAGTAAGAACCTTGCATAAGTTACAGGATCTACCTTCTTGATTGTCCCATCACGCATTTCCATAATAACTTGGACAGTCTTGAATGTTACATATGAAATACCCAAGAAACCGATCACGAAGTTAATTGAATTATCAGGAAAGGCGGTCAAATATTTAACTACGGCTAATGGTATGATTGCCAAAATTACAGTTAAACTGAAAACCCAAGTCTTATTTTTACCGTGATGACGATAATACTGATAAGCAAAGGTCAAAGCAAATTCGTAAATCAACCAAACGATCAAGTTCACACCTTGTTGCCAGTGACTACCATCAAAGATCAAGAACAAGAAGACAATTGAGAAAATTGCTTCATATATCTTGAGACGACGACCGTTATAAAGACCAATAATGATTGGAATTAAAGCGATCATCAAGTAAACGAAGTATTGCGGATTTGAGTAAGGTTGTAAGTTAATGAAATTAAAATTCACTACTTATTAACCTCCTTAATAACCGCCTTGATATCAACCTTGCCGTTTTGAGAAATAGGCAACTTGTCTTGGTAGATAAAACGTTGTGGAAGCATGTATGGCATGATGTTCTTAGCCAAATCTTCACGAATAGCCTTAGTTAAAGCGGCCTCTGAGTATTGACGCGCTACGCCGTGCTTCAATTCGATCTCCGCAACAATTTGCTTAACGGTGTGATCTTTATTGTATTTTGGTGCTGCAACGCCATAACGGACGTATTTGTTCTTGCTCAAGTAGAAGTTGATTTCTTCAAGTTCGATTCTGTAACCGTTGAACTTGATTTGGAAGTCAATTCTACCACGATAGAAGAGCATGTCGCCGTCAAAGAATCCGGCATCCCCACTGCGGTAGCTACGGTACTTGTCGCCATCCTTTTGGAAGAAGGCTGCTTCAGTTTTTTCAGGGTTGTTCATGTAACCCTTTGAAACGCTAGGACCGCTAATGATAATTTCACCTTCGCCAGGCTTATCACCCTTTGAAGTATCAATAGTGATCTTAGTGTCTTCCTTAACCTTACCAATTGGTAAACGGTCGTACTTCTTAAGAACGTCGTCAGTAATTTCAACTTGCGTTACGGCAACTGTAGTTTCAGTTGGACCGTAAGTGTTGAAGATATGGCTTTCTGGGAATCTCTTCTTAAGCATGTCTGCTTCACTGTGTGGTAATTCTTCACCACAGAATAAGAAGTGACTAAGGTCTGGGTGATGTTCAGAATCAAAAGTCTTATCCAAGAAACACATTTGTGCAAATGACGGGGTTGATACCCAAACATTAAATTGCATCTTTGGCAAAGTTTGGAACAATTGACCAAAGTTTTGCGTTACATCGTGTGGCAATACAACAAGCTTACCTGCTGAAACAAGTGCAGGGTAAAGACTCATTACTGACAAGTCGAATGAGTATGGAGCTTGGGCCAAGAAACTTGGGTGTTCTGGCAAATTAAAGTCTGATAACTCCCAGTTTACAAAGCTGAGTAAGTTATCGTGACTGATTTGTACACCCTTAGGCTTACCAGTAGTACCTGAAGTGAAGATGATGTAGTAGTTTTCATCGCCTTCAACAAATTTGCTTTCGTCAACAGTGAAGTCGCCATCTTCAACTTCACTAGCCTTAAGTACCTTAACGTTGTCTAAATTAACGTCTGGCAATGGGTCAATTTCCAAAACCAATGGTGACTTTGAAACATCTTGAATCATGGTCAAACGTTCAGCGTTTGAGTAACTAGCAATTGGAATATAAGCGTGACCAGTTTTAACACAGCCTAAAAAACTAGCGATCATTTCAAAGGTTTGACCACCCCAAATCATAATTGGAGCATCATCTGAAATATCTAAGCTAGCAATCTTGTGTGCCCAAGCGTTAGAACGCTTCTTAAGGTCACCATATGTATTAGTTTTGCCAAGATAGTCGTAAACAATACGATCTGGTTCTTGTTCTGCTATCTCATCGATCTTCTTAATAACATCTTGAATCACGTAACAGCACCTACCTTAAAATTCGTTGTAAATGAAATGGACTGACGTAAGTCCACTATATTCATACAAATAGATAAGGGCCATCAGGATTGCAAAATAAACAATTGTCTTTAAAACAAACTTTCCAATGCGTTTGCTTCGAGAGTCAATTTGTGTTTTTTTATCCATTTTTTCTCCCTCAAGTAACATATATCTTTTACTTTTGCCTTATATTACTACAAATAGCAACACTAGACGCACTATCGTTGTACATTTTAACAAATCTAAACTTTTTCTGAAATCCAATCTATTTTTGAAAAAATACAAAAAAGCGATTTCTTTATTGTAATTTCTTACAGTTGCAATATGCAAAATATAATGGGATGAAAATTACGATTGCTACAAAGATTAAGGCAAAAATCGATAGTCGCATCACATTTTGCGGTTTAGTCCAGCGCTCGCTCTTGGCGGTAGTCAGCAAATATACAGCAAAAAGCACAATAATAACTAATTCGCCAAGGCAGAACATCATATGAGTCATTTGATAAAGGTAGAGATAAACTGACGCTGGGAATAAACAGAACCAACCAGAAAAACGCAAAAGAAAGATCTCTCTTCTTCGATAATCTACATTCATTTGTTTTTCCTTTCCAAACTAGCTGCCAAACAAGGCATTGATATTCATCGATAGTATTCTATCCATTACCGTGATGTCTGGTCTAGCATAAATACTTGAAGCTGATTCAAATACACAAAGCAGCTGCCCCTTGTAAGCAGTAATTTGTTCCAAATATGGCGGCATATCGACAACTAGCTCCGCATTCTTTTCGTCAAGCGCGTTCAATGCCGAAGTTGGGAACACATACAGTTTAGAATTACCGCTGCCGTATGACTGACTCAAGAAGATTTTATCTTGATAAATCGCAATCCCCTGAATCTGCTTATCCATTGATGTTTCACCGGTAGGATCTGACCACTGCAAAGTACCAGTAACGGATTTCACTTCATTATTAGTAATGGAGCCCTTGTTTTTACCGCTACGGGCAATTGAATATGCGGCAACTTTCCCCCGGCCATACATGTTAAAGAAGCCGACGAACAGTTGACCATCGTAGTAAGTAACAGTAGAGGCTTTTTCAACGGCAGGAATCGCAATCTGGTGATTGTACTTGATCGGGATGCGACTGCCATCTTTATAGTCCTTCATTTCTTTTAATGTAAATGAAGCAAGAGCTGAGGACTTACCCATTTTACCGGTTACCCAAATATTTTTGGCAACTGGATCATAAGCAATACCGCCTAAGTGAGGACGGCCGTGAACCTGGATCGTCTTAATGTATTTTCCAGTCTTTTTGTCCAGCACATAAACGACTGAAGCATGCCGGTGCTCGCCATCATATGCCGTGAGCAAAATATATTTACCAGCTACAGTAATCCCCTGCGGCGTCATTGCGGTTGCCGTATTGTATTTTTTTGTGGCAAAATCATAGCTCTTAGTCGAAACTAAGCCCGGAACGACAAAGTCCTTACCATCCCACGTTCTTGGTGGAACATAATTTGAAACCTTATTAATGAAAGAATAATTTTTACGCAAAGATCTTTGGTAACTAGAAAAATTGTGCCAAGCAGCACTCGTGTTAGTACCATCCTTTGCTTTGACTACCTTTGGCCTATCTCGCAGCATCTGCTGTTTTTGCCACCATTGATAACCGAAATATCCGCCTGCTCCAACTCCAGCTAATAAAAGGAGTACTAAAAACAGACGCAGGATAAATCTGCCTATTCTTTTCAAAAAATTACACCCTTCTATTTTTCCGTTTTTATCATGTCTTACATTATAACCAAAAAAATTTATTTTTCTTTATAAGTGCATAAACTCAGGCTTTTTAGCAAAAATATAGCTTTTTTTGAAAATAAAGTGCATTTCGTCACACTTTTTTCACAATTTCAGGTTATACTACTTAATGTAGTGAGGAGGAAAACATCTTCCCATTACAACTCAACTTTTTTGTTTTTCATTCATACTCCTCCAAGTAAATAATGAAAATAAAAAGAATTGACTTACTCCAATTAGTCAATTTCATATCTATCCCTTTCGGCTCACGTGCGTTGCGTGGGCTTTTCTTATGCAAAAATTTTCTTCTTAACTAGTTCTCAAGCAAATCTTTACCTTTTCATAAGAATTTGAACATTTTTAATTCACATTTACTCTGTACTATATAAATCGTAGCAAGGCGGTAGAAACTTGCTACAATACTCCCACTTTTTTATTTCATTCATTCTTACTCCTCCAAAGTAGATGAAACTAATAAGGTCCGCAAAATTTTGCGGGCCTTTTCCTTTTTTCTAGTATAATTTTAGTCAGAAAAGAGGCGTATCATGTTTTCACCATCGATCCAACATTTAATTGAAGAAAAATCGGGATCATTCTTAATTCCCGCTAGTCGTATTGCCTTTGTTCAAGAAGACAACCCACTTTATCATGCATTTTTAATTCTGACTAAAGTTAAATATTCCAAAATTCCAGTTTTAGATAAAGATAAAAGAGTAGTTGGTTTACTTAGCTTGGCCATGATTACGAACAAAATGCTAACCAATGACACAATTTCTACCGTGCCACTTGATACTTTAAAAGTTAAAGACGTAATGCAAACGGATTTCGATAAAATAAATTTTGTTGAAACTACACTTGAAACGCAGCTACATTTACTGATTAACAATGCCTTCCTGCCCGTCGTAGATGATCGCGGCGTCTTTCAAGGTCTTCTCACCAGACGTGAATGGATCAAGGCTTTCAACTATGTCGTTCACACTTATGATAAACACTATAAATCTGAAAAAATTAAATAACCAAAAAGTGGCTTGAATAAAGATTTCAAGCCACTTTTTAATTACAAAACAATAATAAATCATTTATACAGTCTATACCAAAAAAGAATGTTAGAATGGTGTGAGTAAAGTAATATTACAGACTTTTTTGGAGGTTTGAATCATGAAACGTCAATGGAAATTTATTGTCGTTTTAATTGCCGGGGTAATAAGTCTGTTCTTTGAATTTGGCGTGCACGCTTCTACGTTATTTACCACACCATTTCTTAAATTACAGATGAATCCTCAAGCAATTATTATCGACATCCTAGGTATTTGGATTTCTGTCCTCTTATTAATGGAGATCGTTGAAGATTGGAAATCTGGACGCTATGGTGTTGATATTCTAGCAGTTATTGCGATTGTTTCTACTATTTTGATCAACAACTACTGGGCTGAATGGATGATTTTGGTAATGTCCACTGGTGGTGAAACACTGGAAGACTACGCTACAGGACAAGCCAGCAAGGAATTACGTTCCCTTTTGAACAATACGCCACGTATTGCCAACAAGTTGGTTAATGGTCAAATTACTGAGGTCAAAGTTGATGAATTGCGCATTGGCGACATCGTTTTGATCAAACCAGGTCAACAAGTTCCTGTCGACGGTGAAATTGTTAAGGGTACTTCTAGTTTTGACCAATCATCATTGACTGGTGAATCTGTTCCTGTAACTAAAAAGCCAGGCGACAACCTGATGTCAGGTTCCGTTAACGGTGATGCCGCAGTGCAAATGAAGGTTACCAAGGAAGCTAAAAACTCTGAGTATCAGTCAATCGTTGCTTTGGTTAAGTCAGCACAAGCACAACCTGCTAAGTTCGTTAAAATGGCCGACCGTTATGCTGTTCCATTTACCATCATTTCATTGATTATTGGTGCAGCTGCATGGGCTACTTCAGGGGATGCAACTAGATTCGCCGAGGTTATGGTTGTTGCTTCTCCATGTCCACTTTTGATTGCAGCTCCAGTTGCTTTGGTCAGTGGTATGAGTTCAATGTCAGCTCACCACATCATTGTGAAGTCTGGTCCAACTCTTGAAAAATTAGCTCGTGCCAAGACTTTTGCTTTCGATAAAACTGGTACTTTAACTGAAAACCAATTGGTAGTTGATCAAGTTGTACCTGCAGAAGATTCTGTAAGTAAGGATGAATTACAAGGTTTAGCTGCCAGCGTTGAACAACTATCAAGCCACGTTATCGCTAGCTCACTTGTAAAGGCCACTAACAAAGACTTAATCAAGCCGGTAACCAACTTAAAGGAAACTACTGCTCAAGGTGTTGAAGGCGACGTTGACGGCAAGCACGTTAAAGTCGGTAAATTAAAGTTCGTTGCACCTGATCATGAAAAGATCGATATTAACTCAACTGCTGTCTTTGTCTCAATCAATGATCAATTTGCTGGCTACATTACCTTGATGGACGAAATGCGTTCAGAAACACCTGACACAATTGCTAGATTGAAGCGTCAAGGTGCACAAGATATTATGATGCTTACTGGTGACCACAAGGCTGTTGCCGAAAAAGTTGGTAACAAAGCCGGTATTACCGATATTCGTGCTGATCTTTTACCATCTGAAAAGATTAAGGCTATCAAGGAAGTACCTAAAGACTTGCGTCCTGTTGTTATGACTGGTGACGGTGTTAACGACGCCCCAAGTTTAACTGCTGCTGATGTTGGTATCGCTATGGGTGCCAAAGGTGCTACTGCTGCCAGTGAAAGTGCTGATGCAGTTATCATGGTTAACGATTTGTCTAAGATCAATGATGCTGTTGCTATTTCTAAGCACACTATGAAGGTTGCTAATATCGACGTTTTGACTGCGATCGGTGTCGTAATTATCATCGAATTGATTGCCTTCACTGGTGTTATTCCAGCATTCTGGGGTGCTATTTTGCAGGAAGTTGTCGACATGATCACTATCAGTTTGGGACTTCTTGCTAAGACTACTCCAAGTAAAAAGCAATTTGGACTTGAAGAGTAATTTGCATCTGACTTAAAAAAATATTAAAATTAAACTCAACTGAATATTTATTTAGTGGTTGGGTTTTTACACAAAATAAAAACTTTCAAGATTTGCTTCTTTGGGTCAAGAAGCGCTTGAAAGTTTTTTTGTTTTTTTAAGGAAAAGAGGACGATATGCATTTCTTAGGGGAATTAATTTTAATCCTGCTGACAACAGTATTGCTCGGGCAATTATTTGCCCGCTTTAACATGCCATCAGTTATCGGACAATTGCTTTCAGGTATTTTATTAGGACCAGCTATCTTAAACTGGATTCATCCAAATGAAATAATCAGCTTATTCTCTGAATTTGGGGTCATTTTATTAATGTTCTTAGCCGGTCTTGAAAGTGATTTGGACTTATTAAAGAAATACTTCAAGTTGAGTTTTACGGTAGCTAGTGTCGGTGTCATTTTGCCAGTTGTTTTCATGGGACTGGCCAGTTACTTCTTTGGCATGAAGCCACTTGAAGCACTCTTTATCGGGATCGTTTTTGCGGCAACCAGTGTTTCTATTTCGGTTGTGGTATTGCAAGAAGCTAACCAACTTCATACACGTGCCGGTACAGCAATTTTAGGGGCCGCTGTAGTCGATGACATCTTGGCTGTGGTAGTTTTAAGTTTATTCACTACATTCAGTCACGAAGGCGGAAAGAGCGGTTTAACCAACAATTTCTTCCTTAACATCTTGATCGAAATCGTCTACTTCGTCGTTGTTTGGATCATCTTCAAATTTGTTGCGCCATACTTTATGAAGGTTTCAGAAAAAATTTCTGTTGATTACTCTGTAGCCATTGGTTCATTAGTATTGGCATTAACAATGGCTTGGGCTGCCGACTTCGTTGGCTTGTCTGCCGTTGTAGGTGCGTTCTTTGGTGGTTTGGCAATTCGTCAAACGCCGCAACATAAAGAAGTTCAATCATCCGTTTCAGCAATCGGTTATTCCATCTTCATTCCAGTATTCTTCGCTGATATCGGTCTTTCAATGACCTTTGCCAGCTTTTTCAAGGACATCTGGTTCATTATTGCGATGACCGTTTTAGCCGTTCTATCCAAGTTCTGGGCTGGTAAATACTCCAGTGAAGTCTTTGGCTTTACTAATAACGAAGGTAATATCGTAGGTGCCGGAATGGTATCACGTGGTGAAGTTGCGTTAATTGTGGCACAGATCGGGATCACACATCACTTATTCCCTGAAGATATTTACTCCAGTTTGATTTTGGTAATCATTGTAACGACTGTGCTTTCACCATTTATCTTGAATCACTTCATTAAGAAGAGTAAGCAAGATACAGAATTTATGTAAATTAAAAGCCTAGTGGATGCTAGGCTTTTTTCGTGTTCGCTTGTAGACGCAAATACGAATCAGTATAATTTCATGCGTAGAAAAGTTGAAGCGGCGGCTATCCCAAGGAAATGGTGCTTATGAAGATTTTTTGACTCTACCACAACCCTGTTAGAAAGGAGACGCCATCGTGTCTGTTTCAGATGCGTTGCAACTAATGTTCAGTTTCGGCTCGTTTGTCGTTTTACTGATTTCATTGGTTGTTGAGCTGATCAAACTACATGATCAGCGAAAAAATAACTGCTTTAGCTCTGCAAAGCTGGCAGTTATTTAGTAAATTGTAATAATTTTCAAATAGTCGTCGCTAATGCGATTCTACACTAAAGAGGTTTGACTTAGTCGGCCTCTTTTTTCATACTCATTATATCAACTACATGGCATGTAGACAATCAATTAACAGAAATATTACCATTTGAAGTATCGATACTTAGCACATTTTTAGCATCAGTATTTTTCTCAAACTCATCAGATTTATTTTCTCCTTCAACAGTAATATGACCATTTGAAGTAGACAGATCATATCCTTCTACATTAGTCTTTCCAACTTTTACCGTGCCGTTTGAAGTATCGATTTTGAAGCCGTTTTTCGTTATCAGATTTTTAAGATTAACTTTACCGTTTGAAGTATCAATTGTTCCCTTTTGAACTTCTAAATTATCAGCTGATATATTGCCATTTGAGGTATCAATTGAAAGGTACTTCAATTCTTTCTTAGGCATTTTAATAGTTAACTCCTGTTTTAACTTTTTCGCATTAAAAATGCTGCCATTAATTGTTATAGACCTTTCTGGCGAATCAATAGTCAAAATACCATTTTTCACCTTTACAGATGGCTCTAATTTTTCTTGTCCTGTGTAACTTACACTATAGCGATCACCAGTCACTAATCTAATGTTGTCGATCGAGTTATCAACTTTTATTTGATTAAAGGATTCTACCGAAAAGTTTTTATTAACTGTCTTTATATCATTTGAATTGTACAAGAAATAAACTCCTCCAATGGCAATTACAACTATAAATATTAATATCAACATTTTTCTCATCACTCCATATACCCTTTCAAGTCAATTACGTTATCATAGTTTCCTAACTCATTTGCTTCATAATGGTGGGTCACTTCTACAAAGGTTAAATCAGAATTTAACAAATATTGATGAATCTTATCTGATGTCTTTTTATCAAGAGAGGCATTAATTTCATCAAGCAAAAGCACAGGGCGTCTTGATAAAATCGCTCTAGCCAACTCAATTCTTGCAAGCTGACCGCCTGATAATTGATCTGCATTATCACCCAGGGAATAATCAAACCCTTTTTCTTTAATTACATTAGTAAGTTGAAGCTTAGAACAAACTTGCTCAACTATTTCCTGGGGAATATCTTTACCTAAAGTCAGATTGAACCATAAAGTATCTGCGAAAATAACTGGTGCCTGACTTGCATAAGCAAAAATATTTTCAAAGTTACCTGCTTTTTCAATTTTCCCGTTTAACAAAATTTCTTTTGCTTCACCATATTTACCTTTCATCAAGAACTGCAGCAACGTTGATTTACCTGTCCCTGATGGACCAATAATTGCCTGCTTAGTTTTTCTTTTAATTGTTAAATCAAGATTTTGGATTAACTGTTGGCCTTTTCTATTAAGTGAAACGTCTGTTAAAACAAGATCCTTAAAGGCCACTTTATTGTTATCGGCTTTTTCACCTTTTGCCAAAGCTAAATACTTATTTGTCTTTTCAACGATCTTTTTGGTAGTTGATAATTCATTACGATCATTCAAGATAGTTAAGATTGGATTTACAAAAGAGTTAGCCAACTGCACAATAGCAAACAACGAACCTAACGTTGTCATACCATGGATTACCATGTAGACACCTGTTAAAAACGGAACTAAGAATGTAACAAGATTACCGATCAGACTAATCCAAGAACCAGTATCTAAATTCAATAGATTCATTTTTCTTAATGCAGCCTCAAGATTGAATACTTTTACTTGGTTTTTCTTCGCTGCATTTTCTCGCCCATTGTATAAACTCAAAGTTTCGCTGCCAGCTAAAAAATTCTTAGTTTGATTTACATACTGACCATTGGCTTTAGTCCAATTTTCTGAGGCATTTTGAATTGATTTTTGGAAGAAATTAGAAATGAGCATTGGTACAAATGAACCAACTAAAAACAAAATAGTAACTAGCCAATTAACTGATAATGCATAGCCTAAGGCCAGCACTAATGCACAAGCCTGCATAATAATTTCAATCTGTGCATCAAAGCGATTAGTTTCGAGCAACTTAAAGTCATTGGTTAAAAAGCCAAGCCCATCAGAATTCTCATCCCTATCAGTATTGAGCATCCCTTTGAAGATGTTAGTTCTCAAATATGCATTAGTTTCTTGAATTGCGGCAGTTTTTAAGCGATTGAAAATTAAGCTTGCTATAAAAGTAAGAAGAAAGCCAGTAATCATGATAATTAAAAAATTTCCTACTTGATCCCACTTCTTTTGTGTTGCAATATTGGTCAAGGTTTGCACCATATATGCTGAGATGATAGTGGAACAACTTGCAATAAATCCTGTTATGATCATTGCAATGAACTTAAAATGATTTGAGTATTTGTAAAGCATGAAATTCAACTCCCCTGTTTGTTATTGGGGATATTATTGCATGCATTTTTTATTCAAAAATGATAAATTGCATATATGCAATATCAATATAGGAGAAAACCGAAATGGCAATTGGTGAAAAATACAAAGAATTACGAAAAGAACAATCTATTACCTTAGCACAAGCAGCCAAAGGTATTTGTGCTACTTCGAATTTATCTCGCTGGGAGAACGGTAAAATTACGCTAGAGTTCAACAAAGTACTGGCTCTTTTAAGCCGGATTCACATTAGCCCTACTGAATTTATTGGTTATGCAGATATTGTGCAAGAAAATGATCTTCCAACAGAAATACTGAAAGCAATTGAAGAAGAAGATGCTAGTGCAATAAAGGAACTTATCTACGTACAATTAGATAAGTACCATGCTAAGCGAAATGCACACGATCTATATCTTGCCGTGATACTTTGCAATCAATACCTACTAATCAAGGGTGAAAACCTCTTACCATTTTCTGATCAAATGCACCTTTACACTTATTTATCCAAGATCACCTTGTGGAGCACCTATAATTTAGGCTTTTTTGGCAACTGTGTTTTCATGATCAAAACTGACAAAGTCTATGCTATTGCGATGAACGTTTTAAACAACCAAGATTTAATTCAAAAAAATTCTAGTTCCATCGGTTTAATTTCCATGATGGGGGTTCTATCAGATGCAACGATATCGCTAATTTTTCGCAAAGATATAATCCATGCACATAAATTAATTAATACTTTTAAAAGCATCGAACTACCACAATACCTAGAATTCTTTAAAGTGACTTTGACATTCTTAGAAAAGACACTGCAATATTTAAAAACTAAAGATGAAGATTCTATTCTAAGTTTTATCAATAATGCTCAAGCTATGGGAATGAACGAATCTGCAGATACATTTAAAAATATCTTTGAAAAAGTCAAAATATTAAATTAAAAAAGCAATTTGTTATAGAATACTAATCAAATTAAGCCCAATAATGAAAGGTTGATCGTCGCAGCAGATAAGTCTACATTAAAGAATAAATTTATTCTCGTCTTAATCAGTCTCTTAATTCTATTTAGCATATTTTTTATAGGGAGCAAAACAATGAACATTCCTTCTCCTACTCAATTCACTGATGACTCACATTATCAAAACACAATTATCAAATATAGTCGCCGCTTGATCGGATATTTCAATTACGGTACTGATGAGCGAAGAATGAATTTGGGCAATTTACAACATCCAAATAAAAATGGTTTTGCTGATTGCTCAAGCCTCGTTTGGTTAGTGATGAAGCAGGCCGGTTATAATGTTGGACAAACAGCCTTTTCTACTCCTGAAATGGAAAATGATGCTAAAAATGCTCATCAATACTTTAGACAAATTCATGCTAAAAATGTGAAACCAGGTGATATTGTCATTGTTAATGTTGGAACTGGTTATGGTCCAAATGGCCACACAGCAATTATTGATGGTTCATATCACGGCAGAAAAACGCAAATTATCGAAATCGGTGGAATCGATCCAATGGGTGCGGTCCATCGTTCAACAATTGCGCAATCTTTTCAAAGCCTTCTTAAAGAGGGAAGTATCACTTATGCTCGTCCTACTAAATAAGCATTGCAACCTCAAGTTGACAAAATTTATCGCAAAATTGGTAGAATGCAACCATTCCTCGCAGTATCATTTTGATAAAATTAAACCAATCGAGGTAACGAGTATGAACTTAAATCAAAAAATATCACAATTACGAAATGATAATAACTGGTCACAAGAAGAATTAGCCGAGAAATTAAATGTTAGTCGACAATCCGTTTCTAAATGGGAGAGCGGACAAGCTAAACCTGATCTAGACAAAATCATTGCTTTATCTAATATTTTTGATGTTTCAACTGATTATTTACTCAAAGATGACAATGAAGAAAAGAGTAATAAATCAACTAATAAGCATCACTTCAGCCTTTCATGGATTCAATTTGGGCGCCTTAATTCTGCTATTTGGGCAATTGCTGGAGCAATCTATTTTATCTGCGGATTTGCCTTTGATAATTGGGATTCTAGTATGATTATATTTTCAATTACATTGATACTTACTATCATTATCAGATTATTTGCACACTAAACACAAAAACGTCGGAAAATTTCCGGCGTTTTAATTTGCATCCAATTTAAATAAATCCCATCGCGTTATAACACATGTGTACTAGTATCGAGTAACGCAAGTCCTTCGTCGTTGTGTACACCCAGGCCAAGATGATACCTAACACCCAATAAACCAAGATGTACTTGCTCAACATCGGATCATGCATATAGCCGAATAGAAATCCACTTGTGATAATTCCCAACCATTTATTTAATGTCGTTGGCTTAGTAAAGAAGATGTTAAAGAACATCCCTCTAAAAATCGTTTCCTCACAAGATGGTGCAATAAAAACTACCAAAATTCTAAATAGCCCTTCATTACCTTGTTCTATCTTATTCAAGCTTTGTTGGTTTTCAGATACACCGCCACCAACTAGGTTAAGCATCACAACAGATCCAACCACGATCAAGATAAAGCCAATTACCGCAATTCCTAATCTACGTGCATCCCAGTGCGGACTCTCATTAAAGCCCCAAAGATTCTCCTCTTTTAACTGTCGGCGATATAAATAAAAGATGACGAATAAAATCACCACAGTCATCAAAGATGTAGCAAATACTCGTAAATTGCCCTTGCCCAAATTTATTCTTTTTGGTGCAAAATAAGCTATTTCAAGCAACATATATAGGGCAAAAGCTAAAATTGCCCCTGCAATATTTCCCAGGTAATGTCCTATTTTTTTCATTTTTCTCGTTCACACCTTGATTCTTTCCTCTTTTAATCGATGTTTTCATTATAATATTAATAAGCTAAAAAGCATAAGGAGGAGTATCTGTGCTAAACGAAATTGTTGCTTTTCTAGGAAGACGTGGTGAATTTTTCTACATCTCAGTTTTTATGCTGGTGATCTTCTTTGTCTTCCTAATTTCTTGGCTAATTGAGCCGCGTCGTTTAATTAATGGCGTCTTTTTCACCATCTTCTTAGTTTCATTATTATCTTGGACAACAGTCATGATCCATAAAAGTACCAGTCACGGACTGCAGCGAGCCTACGATCTTCTTTTCCTAGTCGCACTTTTTGGCATCACCGCTCTTTTAATCTTTGCCTGGATCTTTTTGTTCTGGAACGCCTACTTCGTCTGGAAATATGAAAGCCACACTTTGCCTAACTTATTAACTTTAATTATTGGCTTCATCGCTCTTATTTTCAGTATTTTAGTTCTAGTCGGTCCCGGAAGATATTTACCACACTGGTTAAGTGCACTGCTTGCATCAATTCCAGCAATTGCCCTCTACCTTGGCTTAGTTTTATATAACTTCTTGATAAACTTACTACTATATCAAATCTACCCTCGCCACTATAAGCAAGATTATTTAATCGTTCTTGGTGCAGGTTTACTCAATGGTGATCAGGTTTCCAAATTATTAGCTGCTAGAATCAACCGTGCGATTCAATTTTCTAACCGCCAATATCAAAAAGGCAGAAAGCGTCCCATCATTATTATGTCTGGCGGCCAAGGGCCTGATGAAAAAATACCCGAAGCTGTAGCCATGGCCAGATTTGCACAACATCGCGGTATTTCGCCTAGTGAAATTTTAATTGAGGATCAATCTAAGAATACTTATCAAAATATGCTTTTTTCAAAGCGAGTTGCCACTAAAGATTTTGGTAGCGATAAATTCAAAGCTGCCTTCTTCAGCAACAATTACCACATTTTCAGAGCTGCTCTTTTGGCCAAAGAAGTGGGTCTAAAAGCTAATGGCGTTGGTGCTTTTACCCGTTTTTACTACTTGCCTAACGCAATTATTCGTGAATTTGCCGGTGTATTTGTCATGCATAAACGCCGCTATTTCGTTATCATGGGAGTAATAATTTTATTCTTTATTCTGCAAGCTATTTTGGCTGCAGCAGGCATCGTTAAATTTAACGTTGTCTAATCTCATTAGAAAGAAGACGAGAAATGCTACAACTAAAACACATTTTTAAGTCATACCATGTGGGCGACACCGTTACACACGCTCTAGATGACGTTACTATTTCTTTCCGTGACCAAGAATTCGTGGCTATTTTAGGGCCAAGTGGTTCTGGTAAAACGACAATGCTGAACGTTATTGGTGGTTTAGATCGCTATGATAAAGGTGATTTGATCATCAACGGTAAAGCAACCAAGAACTTTAAAGAAACTGACTGGGACGCTTACCGTAACAACACCGTTGGTTTTATTTTTCAAAACTATAATTTAATCCCGCACTTGTCCATTATGGATAATGTGGAATTAGGATGAACCTTTCAGGCGTGCCTAAAAAGGAGCGCCATGAAAAGGCCGTCGCTGCTTTAACCGAGGTTGGTTTAAAAGATCACATTAATAAGCGTCCCAACCAATTATCCGGTGGTCAAATGCAGCGTGTAGCGATCGCTCGTGCCATTGCTAACGATCCTGATATTTTGCTTTGTGACGAACCGACAGGAGCCCTTGATACAGAGACGTCTGTGCAAATCATGAAGCTAATCAAAAAGCTATCTAAGGATCGTTTAGTCATTATGGTTACGCACAACCCAGAGCTGGCTAAAGAATATGCAACTAGAATTGTTAACTTCCAAGACGGTAAAATCTTAGACGATTCTGAACCTTTTAAACCTGAAGCTGAAGAAGACACCTTCAATCTAAAACGGACTAAGATGTCCTACTGGAACGCGATTAAGCTTAGTTTTACCAATATCATGACCAAAAAAGGTCGGACGATTTTAACCGCTTTTGCTTCCAGTATCGGTATCATTTCCATCGCGGTTGTTTTGGCCATCTCCAATGGTTTCCAAAAGCAGATCAACACCACGATGAGCAAAGCTTTAGCTAAATACCTATCTCGATTAGTCAAACGGCCACCGATATGACATCAATGAACGAGCGCAACGAGTCAGATAAGAACGTTAAAAATCGTGGTTATGTAACGGCTAAAAAAGATCAAAGCGAGCAAGCTCAACATACCAACAAGATTAGTCAAAAGTATGTTACTACGTTAAAAAGATCAACCCGAACTACGCTAATAATATTTCTTACCAACGTGGCGTTAATTTAAACCTTTTATCTAAAGTAAAAGGCAAAACTGAGTGGGTACAATTTTCAAATTCTGATCCTAGCCAAGGCTCATCAGTCATGCAAGCACGTGCTCAAGCTATGAGTTCAATGGGTATCGGCTCTTCAGTTTTCCCAACAACTTTGAATAAAAACAAGGGTGCATTCTTAAAGCAAAACTACCAAATTTTATCTGGTACTTGGCCAAGCAAGGCAACGGATCTAGTTTTGGTAACTGACAACAAGAACACTGTTAACATCAACTCCTTGAAGAACTTAGGCTTTGATGTTTCTGAAAATGATCAAATTAAATTCGATAAGCTTGTCGGTAAAACTTTCAAGGTAGTTTCTAACAACGACTACTACCAAGAACTACCTAACGGAATGTTTATCCCTAAAAAAGTTAATAGTTCAATGTACAACGATGCCAAGACTAAGTTGAAATTAGTTGGTGTAATCAGACCTAAGAACGAAGATTCAATGGCTCTGCTTTCAACTGGTATTGCATACAGCGACAAGCTCTCTCAAAAAGTTATCAACGACAACAAGAATTCTGATGTTGTTAAAGCACAAAAGAAGAGTAGCCGTAGCATTTTAACCAACCAAAAACTTAACGCCAACGAAAAGAAGATGACAATGCAAACTTTGGGTGGCTCCAGCATCCCTACTGGCATCATGATCTACCCTAACAACTTCGATGACAAAGACAAAGTGCTCGACTACTTAGACAAGTGGAACAAGGGTAAGAAGAAAGCTGACAAGATTGTTTATACCGATATGTCTAGCGCCGTTACAACGATGACTGGTGGCTTGCTGAATAGTATCACCACTATCTTGGTTGCCTTTGCTGCTATCTCATTGATTACCTCAATGATCATGATCGGTATTTTGACTTACACTTCAGTTCTTGAGAGAACTAAAGAAATCGGTGTATTAAAGGCATTAGGTGCTCGTAAGAAAGACATCACTCGCGTATTTGACGCAGAGACTTTTATTTTAGGCGTCTTCTCTGGTGTACTTGGTATCTTTATTGCCTACCTGCTCACCTTCCCAATCAACACTGTGATTTACAACCTTACAGATTTATCAAATGTGGCACAGCTTGATCCAAAAGCAGCGATTATTTTGATCATCGTTTCAACAGTACTTACTTTGCTTGGTGGTCATATTCCTGCAAGAATGGCAGCCAAGAAGGATGCCGCAATTGCACTTAGAAGTGAATAGATTGGATGTACCCTCTATGGATTTAACATAACAGGTAAAACATCATGAAATCAATCTGGAAAACAATGTTTTGGAAAATACTTGAGACAATTGTGTTAGTAATATTTCTCTATTACCAATACCCTGATTTTCATGCATTAATTGTTAATATCATAATCCTTTTGGTTATGATCCCTGTTTTATATTTCTGGGAGAAAATAAAATTAACCAAAAAGAACTCCAATAACAAAAAGAATTAGAAATTAAAAAGCTGATATATCGACGTTTTAGAAACGAAGATAATCAGCTTTTTTAGCGTCTTTTCATTACTATTTTAAGCGGCGTTACAATCAATGGCGTAACGATTGCTGTGAATGCCGCTTCAAACAATCCGTTTAATCCCAGAGCTGAGATTAAAATCAAGATCAGTGGTGAGCTAGAATTATAGTTACCTAAATGTTGTACCAAACTAGCAGGATCATGCATAAAGAATAAGCTAGTTAATACGATAACCATAACCGTGTTGGTCAGAGAGGTTGCAGCACCACTCACGATATAACCTACCTTGTCATATTTATTTTGATCAAATATCTGCCAATAATTCCCGGGAAATACCCAGCTAAAATACTTGGTACAAGTGAAATCACCGGATTTTGGAATAGCATCAAACTAACCATGTCTCCCGGTTGGGTGTAAGCAACAATCAATCGAGTAATTCCCCAAAAAAGGCCAAAGATAAAGCCGGCTTTTGGCCCCATTAATGTGCCATAAACTGCAATTGTTAGTGGAATAGTAGTGATGGCAGGAAGCGCCGGAACAATTCTAATGTAGCCGATATTAGGCACGAAAGTTTGAATAATCAATAGCGCTGCAAAGACGGCAGTAATTGCCATTCTCTTCGTTTCTTCTCGTCTCATTCATATTCTCCAATTCATTAAAAATACGTTTTTAATTAAATCATGAATGGAAAAATTTTTCACTAAAAAGACTTTCTTGTACAATTAACGTATTGAACGAAAAGGACAAATTATGAAAATTCAAAAAATATTTTTATAGCATTTCTAGCTTCATTAACGTTAACTGCATGCTCTACTTCAAATAGTGCGGTCGATAATGCCTCTAAATCTGCCGCATTGATTACGGATGGCAATATTAACGATCATTCTTTTAATCAATCTGCTTGGGAAGGACTAGAAGCTTACGGCACAGAATATAAATTAAATAAGGGTGCGGATGGCTATCAATATTTTCAAGTTAAAAATAAAGATAACTTGAAAACTGGTATTAGTAAAGCGATCAAGCAAAAATATCAAACTATTTTTGGTCTTGGCAGCGAAGCAAAAAATTCCATTACTTCTGCCGCAAAAAAACATCCTAACAGGAACTTTGTAATCATGGATGACACTATCAAAGGTTATCCTAATATTGCTTCTGTAAGATTCAAAAAAGACGAAGGTGCATACTTAGCTGGCGTTGCGGCCGCAAGTCAAACTAAAACTGGAAAAGTTGGTTTTATTGGTGGCGAAAATAGTAGTGTGATTCGTTCATTTAAGCGTGGATTTACTAAGGGCGTAAACGATCAAGCTAAAAAGATGCACAAGAAAGTCATTATCTATAGCCAAAATATTGGTACTTTTACTAATACGTTTAAGGCGAGAACTATCGCGGCTACCATGTATGGTAAAAACGCAGATATTATTTTCCACGCAGCCGGTAAGGCCGGAA
The DNA here is from genome assembly GCF_000615285.1 of Lactobacillus kitasatonis DSM 16761 = JCM 1039. Classification (GTDB taxonomy): domain Bacteria; phylum Bacillota; class Bacilli; order Lactobacillales; family Lactobacillaceae; genus Lactobacillus; species Lactobacillus kitasatonis. Next base: position 165,865 of record NZ_BALU01000001.1, read on the forward strand.
GCGGACTATTCCAAGAAGCCAGATTTATTAATCAAGCTCGCCCCGCTAAAGATCGCGTTTGGGTAATTGGTGTTGATGCCGATCAATCTAACTTGGGCAAATATGATGCTAAAGGCGGCCAAGAAGCCAACTTTGTTTTAACGTCTGTCATTACCGGAATTAATGTGGCTACCAAGGATATTGCCAGTCGCAGCTATCAAGATAAATTTCCTGGTGGAAAAACGATTACCTATGATTTAAAAAATAATGCAGTTTCTATCCTACCTGGTCAAATAGATCCTGCCACTTGGAAATATGTTCAAATAGCTAGAAACAAAATATTAGCTGGAAAAATCAAAATATAGAATTAAGCCTATCTGGATTTATATATTCAGATAGGTTTTTATTTTGAAAACGTACACAGTTCTTAACGTTCGCTTTTTATTTTAATGAATTACTAGCATAATACGAATATTTAATTTTAAACGGACTATTTTTTGGTATTACATTGACGTAATACGTATTATTCTGTATTATTTTATTAAATCATTCGTATATATTTTGGAGGTACATTTTAAAATGAACTCAAAGTTCAAAAAAGTCTTTTCATTCGGTATCGTTTTAGCTTCAGTTGGCTTACTCCTTACAGCTTGTTCGGGTAAGAAGAGCAACGAAACTGCAAATAAAGATACTAAACACGGCATTGCTTTAATCACTGACGAAAACGGTGTTGACGACCACTCATTCAACCAAGCTGCATGGGAAGGTTTCAAGGCCTACGGTAAGGAACACAACTTACAAAAGGGCCGCGGCGGCTACCAATATTTCCAATCAAGTAGTGCTGCTGACTATACACCTAACTTTGATCAAGCTGCAAAAGCAGGCTATCAAACAATCTTCGGTGTAGGTTTCCAATTAGCAGACGCAGTTAAAGAAGCTGCACAAAAGAATCCTAAGAAGAACTTCGTTATCGTAGATAGTGTCGTATCTGGTAAAAAGAACGTCGCTTCTGCTACTTTTGAAAGTAACCAATCATCATACTTAGGTGGTTTAGCTGCAGCATACACTACTAAGACTAACAAAGTTGGTTTCATCGGTGGTGCTAAGTCAGCCGTAATCGACTTATTCGAAGCAGGCTTTAAGCAAGGTGTCGCAGATGGTGCCAAAGCTCTTCACAAGAAGATCTCTGTTCAAACTCAATACATTGGTAACTTCACTTCAACTGATAAAGCAAAATCAATTGCTCAATCAATGTACGCAAACAAAGCAGACATCATCTACCAAGCAGCTGGTAACGCTGGTAACGGTGTGTTCCAAGAAGCTAAAGACTACGACCAAGCTCGTCCAGCTTCAAAGAAGGCTTGGGTAATCGGTGTTGACGTTGACCAAAGCAACTTGGGTAACTACACTTCAAAAGATGGCAAGAAAGAAAACCTTACTTTAACTTCTGTATTGAAAGGTTTGAACATCGCTACTAAGAGCATTGCTAACGATGCTTACAAGGGCAAGTTCCCTGGCGGCAAGCACTTAGTTTACAGCTTAAAAGGCAATGGTGTTTCTATCACCAAAGGTAATTTAGACGCTAAGACTTGGGCAGCAGTTCAAAAAGCACGTACGCAAATTATTGACGGCAAAATCAAGGTTGCTACCGCTCCTTCTAAGTAAAAACTTAGTATCCATTGAACTCTTCACTTTTTAGTGAAGAGTTTTTATTCATAGAAAGATAAAATATGACGACAGAAAAAACAAATGCAATTGAAATGAGACATATCGTTAAAAAATTCGGTGATTTTAAAGCCAATGACGATATCAACCTCACACTTCATCAAGGTGAAATTTTAGCCTTACTTGGTGAAAACGGTGCTGGTAAATCTACTTTGATGCGCATTTTATCAGGACTGCTTGAACCTACTTCTGGTGAAATTTTTGTAAAAGGTAAAAAAGTAGAAATTAATAGCCCAACTAAAGCAAAAGAACTCGGTATTGGTATGGTTCACCAGCACTTCATGCTGATGGAATCATTCACAGTATTAGAAAACATTATTTTAGGTCATGAACCTACTAATGGCGTTGCCCTTGATATAAAAAAGGCACGCGAACAAATCTTAAAACTCTCCGAAAAATACGGCCTCGCAATTGATCCTGATGCTCAAATTTCAAATATTACTGTTGCTCAACAACAACGAGTAGAAATCCTTAAAGTGCTCTACCGTGGTGCTGACATCCTTATCTTCGACGAACCTACTGCGGTTTTAACTCCACAAGAAATCACTGAGTTTATTCAAATTATCAAAAACTTAGCTAAAGAAGGAAAATCAATCATTCTGATCACGCACAAGCTTAGTGAAATCAAGGCAGTGGCAGATCAAGTAACTATTATTCGCCGCGGACGCGATGTTGGTACTTTTGAAGTAGCTAACGTTGACGATAATCGTTTGGCTGAATTAATGGTTGGCCACCACGTTAACATGAAGCTTAACAAAAAGAGCGTGAAGCTAGGACGTGAAATCCTTAAAGTTGAAAATCTGAAGGTTAAAAATACTCGTGGCTCATTCGCCGTCAAAAAGCTTTCGCTTAACATTCATGGTGGTGAAATCTTAGGCTTAGCCGGAATCGACGGTAACGGTCAAGATGAGCTTGTCGAAGCAATCACAGGGTTGCGTCACGTTAACAGCGGAAAAGTTATTATCAATAATCAAAACATGACGAATAAAAAAGTTCGCCAAATAACTGAAGCTGGGGTTGCTCACATCCCTGCCGACCGTCAAAAATACGGCCTGATCTTAAATCTTCCATTAGCTGAAAATCTGGTTTTGCAAACTTACTACAAGCAACCATATTCAAAACACGGAATCATCAACCATCAAGCAATCTATGAACATGCCGAAGAGTTAATTAAAAAATACGACATTCGAACTACCAGCGCTGAACTGCCAGCAAGTGATCTTTCAGGTGGTAACCAACAAAAAGCAATCATTGCTAGAGAATTAGATCGAAATAGTGATTTAATTATCGCTTTCCAACCAACACGTGGATTAGACGTCGGCGCTATCGAATATATTCATAAGCAGCTTTTAGCAGAACGAGATGCAGGAAAGGCCGTCTTGCTTGTGTCATATGAGCTTGATGAAATCATGCAATTGTCTGATCGAATCGCAGTATTGCACGACGGAAAAATTTCAGGAGAAGTTAAACCTGAAGACACAAACGATACAGAGCTCGGTCTCTTAATGACTGGAATCAAGAAAGAAGGAGCAGTGAATGATTAAAGTCACTCCTAAAGTTAAAAATATACTCGTACCAACGGTTTCAATTATTGCCGGATTTTTAGTTGGTGCGTTGATCATGCTCGCATGGAGCTACAACCCAATAGAAGCTTATAGTTCAATGTTTTCAAGTGCGCTTGGCAACATGAACGGAATTGGTGAAACAATCAGAGAAGCCACTCCCCTAATCTTTATTGCGGTTGGTTTTGCAATTGCTTCTAAAGCAGGCTTTTTCAACATTGGTTTACCAGGACAAGCACAAGCTGGTTGGCTGACATCAATTTGGATTGTTCTTGCCTTTCCTAAATTACCTGGTTATATTCTTTTACCATTTGCAATCATCAGCGGTGCAATTGCCGGAGCTATCGTTGCCGGAATTGCCGGATACTTGAGAGCGCAATTTGGCACCAACGAAGTTATTACAACTATCATGCTTAACTACATTGTGTTATACGTTTGCCAATACTTGATGCAACAAGTAATGCCTGCAAGCTTGCGCATTGGTACTGATACAACCAAGACTATTTCTCCAAATGGCAGTTTAAAAATCGGCTGGTTATCAACCATGTTTGGTGATTCCAGAATTAATGGTGGTATTTTCTTAGCACTTATCGGTTTAGTTTTGTACTGGTACTTCATGAAAAAGACCACCGCAGGATTTGAAATTAAAGCTGTTGGTCTTAACTCATTTGCTAGTCGCTACGCAGGTATGTCATCTAAGAAAAACATTATCATTTCAATGTTAATTTCGGGAGCATTCGCAGGACTTGGCGGTGTTGCACAAGGTTTGGGAACATACCAAAACTACTTCACTCAAACAAGTAGTGTAGATATCGGTTGGGACGGCCTTTCAGTTGCACTTTTAGGTGGTGGAACTGCTTGGGGCATTTTAATTGCTGCTATTTTATTCTCAGTTTTAAAAATTGGTGGTTTGGGGATGCAAACTATCGCCGGCATCCCTTACGAAATCGTTTCTATCGTAATTGCCGCTATCATTTTCTTTATCGCAATCAACTACGTTATCGGTAAAATCTTTAAAACCAAGACAAATAAAAGTAAATACCACATCCCTACCCGTAAAGAAAAGGGACCAAACAATGGTGTCGATGGTCCTGGTAAAAAAGTAATTGAAGGGAGCACCAACTAATGAACTTCATCACCATAATGGCCTTAATTGTTTCATCAACACTGGTTTATTCTGCACCACTAATCCTTACTTCCTTAGGCGGTGTCTATAGTGAAAATTCTGGGATCGTTAATATCGGTCTTGAAGGAATTATGACTATAGGAGCTTTTGCCGCTATAGTATTTAATCTAACCTTTGCTCCATCAATGGGTAGCTTAACCCCATGGGTTGGTGCTTTAATTGGTGGTATTGCCGGTTTAATCTTTTCAATTCTTCACGCTGTAGCAACTATTAACTTTCACGCCGACCACATCATTTCAGGAACAGTGCTAAACATCATGGCACCACCTCTTGGAGTATTCTTAATCAAAGCGCTTTATGATAAAGGTCAAACCGAAAATATTACTGCTAACTTCGGTTACTTCAGTTTTCCTGGTTTAAGCGGCATTCCTGTAATTGGACCTATTTTCTTCAAGAACACTTCAGCTCCTGCCTGGATCGCCATTATTCTTGCAATTTTTATGTGGTGGCTTTTATATAAGACGCGCTTTGGTTTACGCCTTCGCTCTTGTGGTGAAAATCCTCAAGCAGCCGACACTATGGGGATCAATGTTTACAAGATGCGCTATATCGGCGTTTTAACATCTGGTTTTATGGGTGGACTTGGTGGTGCCATCTTTGCGGAAGCTATCGCAGGTAACTTCTCAATCTCAACCATTGTTGGTCAAGGGTTCATGGCTTTAGCTGCTGTGATTTTCGGTAAATGGAATCCAATTGGCGCAATGCTTTCCTCACTATTCTTTGGTTTTGCTCAAAGTTTAAGTATCATCGGAAATCAATTGCCGGTCATCTCAAACGTGCCTGCTGTTTACATGCAAATTGCACCTTACGTGCTGACAATCATCGTTTTAGTCCTCTTCTTAGGGAAATCTGTTGCACCTGCAGCTGATGGGGTTAATTACATCAAATCTAAGTAAAAGAAAAGATCTGTTTCACATGAAACAGATCTTTTTTACACATATGCACAAAGTTATCCACAAGATATGGTGAATAGCATATTTTTAAATACTATATCTAGTAATTAGATGACTGCTAGTGGTGTTTTCTCAGTAGGAACTGGAAAATCACTGTTAATTAAACGAAGTTCATCTTCAGTTAATTTGATATCCTGCGCTTCAATGTTTTCCTTCATATGCTTAACTTTCGCAGCTTTAGGAATAGCCAAAACATTGCCATTACGCATTGTCCAAGCCAGCATAATTTGATGTGGTGTAACGCCATGATCACGCGCAACAATCTTTAAGTTACGCGTAACACGAATCGTATCACCTTTGCCTGAATTAAATGGTGAGTAACCGATAAAACTTACACCATGCTTTTCCTGCCAGTCTTGCAAATCAAACTCGGTTCCGCGCTCATTTAAATTATATAAGTCTTCATTAACAAAGCACTTATCTCCACCAGGTACTGAGAACAATTCCTCCATATCGCTAGTGTCAAAGTTTGAAACGCCCCAATGATGAATCAAACCTTCTTTTTGCAAAGCTTCAAGACCGCGAATCGTATCCGACAAACGATGATTGCCACGCCAGTGAAGTAAGTATAAGTCCAAATAATCTGTACCTAGTCTGTCTAAACTAGCTTCCAAACTTTGGCGCTCTAATTCTGGCGTTGCATGATAGGGATAGAATTTTGAAATTAAAAATAGTTTGCTTCTATCATAGCCTTTGATGGCTTCACCTACCAACTTTTCACTTTTGCCTTCACCATACATTTCAGCAGTATCAATAATATTTACCCCATTATCTAGTCCATAGCGAATTGCGGCTATTTCATCCTTTTTCTTCTTGGGATCTTCACCAATATTCCATGTCCCTATACCTAATCCCGTTAACTTTTCAAAATCCATCCTTATTCACTTCCTTCACCTCAAATTCTACCATAGTTAAGATTATTTCTTTTTATTAATTGACAAAATGGTCTATTCCATTTTATAATGGGCTAGACCAATAAATGAGGAGGATTTATTATGAAAGTTATCGTTACAGAAAACAAAATTCAAGGCGGAGCAAAGGCATTCGAAATTTTTGAAAAAGGTATTAAGAACGGTGCTAAGGTATTAGGCTTGGCAACTGGTTCTACCCCTGAAACTCTTTACCAAAACTGGGTAAAGAGTGACCTTAACTGTGAAAATCTTACTAGTATCAACCTTGATGAATATGTTGGCTTAACACCAGACAATCCTCAAAGTTACCATTATTTCATGCAAAAACACTTATTTGATAAGAAGCCATTTAAGAAATCTTACATTCCTAATGGTACGGCAAAAGATATTCCTGCAGTTTGCAAAGAATACGATCAAATCATTAAAGAAAATCCTATCGACATTCAATTATTAGGTATCGGCCGTAATGGTCACATTGCCTTCAATGAACCAGGTACTCCATTTGACACCGGTACTCACGAAGTTAAATTAACTGAAAACACAATTAAGGCCAACTCTCGTTTCTTCGACAATGAAGATGAAGTACCAAAGAGCGCTATCTGCATGGGTACTGCTAACATCATGGATGCTAAGAAGGTCGTTTTGATGGCCTTTGGTGAAAAGAAAGCTAAAGCTATCAAAGAAATGATCGAAGGACCTATCACTGAAGAAGTTCCTGCATCAATTTTACAAAAGCACCCAGATGTAACTGTTATCGTTGACGAAGCAGCTGCTCAAGAATTGGATGACAAATACAAGAACTAAGAACTAAAAACAATACCAATAGAAAAACGGTTAGGCAAATTTGCCTAGCCTTTTTTTCAATCCTATCCGTTTTTTATCCCTAACATATTGACAATTCTGATTTTTACCTAATTAAAAAAATCCTTGCACCACTACCAGATATTGATTAAACTATTAAAGCAACCCAATATATGGTAGAAAGAATGTGATTCAAGTTATTGTTTTAAGTGGGCCAATTGGAGCCGGTAAATCCAGTTTAACCAGTATTTTAGCTGAACATTTAGGTACGCAAGCCTTTTACGAAGGCGTCGACAGCAACCCAGTACTTCCTTTGTACTACAAGGACATGAAGCGTTACACCTTTTTGCTCAATACATACTTACTTAACCACCGTTTAGCACAAATTAACCAAGCTATTAAGGAGAAAAACAGTGTTTCTGACCGTTCTATCTATGAAGATGCATTGTTCTTTAAGATGAACGCTGACAGCAAGGTCGCTGATCCTACAGAATTCAAGATCTATGACGATTTGCTTGAAAACATGATGGAAGATACCCCCGGCAATCCAAGTAAGAAGCCAGATTTGCTTATCTACATCCATGTTTCCCTTGATACTATGCTTGCTAGAATTAAGAAACGCGGCAGATCCTTTGAACAAATCAGCACTGATCCAGGTTTAAAGGATTACTATGCTCGCCTTTTGAAATACTACGAACCATGGTACGAAAACTACAATGCATCCCCTAAGATGGAAATCGATGGCAATAAGCTTGATTTCGTTACTAACATGGATGCTCAAAGAGAAGTATTGTCTGAAATTGATGATAAGTTGCACCAAATCGGCAACTTATAGTCTTAGTGAATGAAATAAAAAAAGAAGGAACGTGATGACAGTTATTGTTTTAAGCGGGCCAATTGGAGCCGGTAAATCCAGTTTAACAGGTATTTTATCCAACTATTTAGGAACTAAGCCATTCTACGAAAGTGTTGATGACAATCCAGTTTTGCCACTTTTCTATGCTGATCCTAAAAAATACGCATTCTTATTGCAAGTATATTTCTTGAATACACGCTTTCACAGTATTAAAGACGCATTGACTGAAGATAATAACGTGTTAGACCGTTCTATCTATGAAGATGCGCTCTTCTTCCAAATGAATGCCGACATCGGTCGTGCTACTCCTGAGGAAGTTGATACTTACTATGAACTTTTACACAACATGATGGGCGAATTAGACAGAATGCCTAAGAAGAACCCAGACTTGCTTGTTCACATCAACGTTTCTTATGACACGATGATCAAGCGAATTCAAAAACGTGGCCGTCCATATGAACAATTAAGTTACGATTCAACTCTTGAAGACTACTACAAGAGATTGCTTCGTTACTACAAGCCATGGTACGAAAAATACGATTACTCACCTAAGATGGAAATTGATGGTGACAAATATGACTTCATGTCTTCTGAAGAAGATCGTGAAGTCGTGCTTGATCAGATCGTTGATAAATTGAAAGAAGTTGGCAAATTGCCAATGGACTGGAATAAGTCAACTGATATTCAAATTGAAGCTTAATTTCCCAGGTGATAAATGAAAAGAGCTAGGATTTAACGTCCTAGCTCTTTTCGTATGCATTATATTTTGTTTACTTAATATTTTCTAGCGCCTTAGCAATACCATCATGATTATTATCCAAGGTAATATCTTCTGATTTAAATTGCTTCTTCAAATCTTCTGGTGCATTACCCATCAAGAATGGATGACCTACTGCTTTTAACATTGCCTCATCGTTGTAGTTGTCACCAAAGGCAATACAATCTTTTAAATCTACGCCATATTCTTGGGCTACGATCTCAAGTGCACTCTTTTTGCTTACACCCTTTAAGACAATTTCAAGTAATGTAGGCGAAGATTTTACAAAATCAAGGTCAGTGTACTTCTTTGCCAATTCTTTTTGCATACGGTCAATTTCTTCGGGTTTACCCATGATTAAACCTTTATGTACACCTTGAAGTTTTGCAATTTGATCGATACTTGTCTTGGTAGATTTCACACCGACGATGCTTTCTTCTTTTTTGACCCAATCGTTCTCTTTTTCTGAGCTATACCACACATAGCCGCTATAAATATTCCAAGCTGCACCGCTATTTTGCTCTTCAACGTAACGACAGATCTCTGCAGCTTCTTTTGCGTTAAAAAAGCGCGTAATTAGCGCTCTACCGGTCTCATCTAGCGCTAAGGCACCATTATAGGCAATCATCGGAAGGACCTTAAGAATCTGTCCTACTGCCGTCATAATGCCTTTAGGAAGACGAGCTGAAGCTGGTATAAAAATATTACCATTGATAATTTGATGTCTGATTGCGTCACGCGTTTTAGGCGTTACCTTTAATTCATTGTTAATTAGCGTGCCATCGATATCTGAAAAAATAAGTTTTGCGGACATTTTTTCACCCTTAATCTGTTTAATCTATGTAACTTAGAATAATGCTAAAAAACTAAGAATGAAAGTAATTTAGCCCTGTAAAACTATTTTTGTACAGCAATTTATAATAAATTCGTATGATCTTTCAATAATAATTCGTGTTTACAAATTTAATCATGAATGCTAAAGTATAAGAGTTGCTTTAAAAAGCAAAAACACGAACAATTCTTTGGAGAGAGTTTTATGGATTTTATTAGGAAATATTTTCAATTAGATAAATACAACACCAGCATTAAAGTCGAATTTATTGCTGGTTTGACTACTTTCATTAGTATGTCATACATTTTATTTGTTAACCCTAGTGTTTTGGGTGCTAGTGGCATGAATACAGGCGCTGTCTTTACTGCTACCGCTTTGGCCAGTGCTCTTGGTACTGCCATCATGGGTATTGTTGCTAACTACCCAATTGGTGAAGCTCCAGCCCTTGGTATTAACGCATTTTTTGCTTACACGGTTTGTGTGGGCATGCACGTTAAATGGCAAACAGCTTTGGCTAGTGTTTTCGTTGCATCAATTATCTTTATTTTAATCACTTTATTTAAGTTACGTGAAAAGATTATTGATTCAATTCCAGCTGACTTGAAGTTCGCTATTTCATCAGGTATTGGTTTGTTCATTGCTTTCTTAGGCTTACAAAACGGCAAGTTAATCGTTGCAAATAAATCAACTTTGGTTGGTTTAGGTTCACTTCACGATCCACTTGTTTGGATTACCATTTTTGGTTTGCTTGTAACTGTTATCTTGATGATCTTAAACGTTCCTGGTGCCATCTTCATCGGTATGGTTTTGGCAGCTATCTTCGGTATTTGTACCGGTCAAATTGCATTGCCACATAAGGTAATCTCAACTGCTCCAAGTTTGGCTCCAACTTTTGGTCAAGCTATCTTCCACGTTAAAGACATTAACACTGTTCAAATGTGGGTTGTTGTTTTAACCTTCTTGCTTGTTACCTTCTTCGATACTGCTGGTACTTTGATCGGTTTGGCACAACAAGCTGGCTTCATGGAGAACAACAAGATGCCACGTGTTGGTAAAGCTTTAGCTGCCGACTCAAGTGCGATGGCTGTTGGTTCAGTTCTTGGTACTTCACCAGTTGGTGCGTTCGTTGAATCAAGTGCCGGTATTGCTGTTGGTGGTAGAACCGGTTTGACTGCAGTGTTCGTTGCTATCTTCTTCTTGATTTCAATGATCTTCAGTCCACTTTTGGGCGTGTTTACTAGTCAAGTTACTGCACCAGCTTTGATTATCGTTGGTGTCTTGATGGCACAAAATACTGCTCACATCCACTGGAACAAGTTGGAAATTGCGGTTCCATCATTCTTAATCATTTTGGGTATGCCACTTACTTACTCAATTTCTGATGGTTTGTCATGGGGTATGATCACTTACCCCATCTGCATGCTTGCAGCTAAGCGTGGTAAAGAAATCAGCCCGATGATGTGGGTACTGTTCTTCGTATTCATCATCTTCCTGTGGGTACTGAACTTTTAGCTAAAAAAGAATATATAAAGAAAAGGATAAAGTTCGAACTTGAAATTTATCCTTTTTGCTTACACCTTTTCTTACTTTTCTAGCAAAAAATCAATAATATTTTGATGAATAATTCCATTACGACTCATATCAAATTTATCCATTGAAAGCACATATTTAGGATAATTATCTACAATATCATCATATGCGCCAAATTCGCGGTCAATTGTTGTCTGACTTCCCAGCATGTAAGTCACTTGATAGTACCGTTTATCATTACCCTTTTGAGCTACAAAATCAATCTCTTTTTTGTCATTTAGTCCAACCGAAACGTGATATCCACGACGTAACAGTTCAATAAAAACAATATTTTCAAGAATTTGATCAATATTTTGCTGATTATTGCCAACAATAGTTTGTCGTAAGCCATGATCGGTAATGTAGTATTTATCGTTAACTCTCAGGTTCTCTTTACCACGTAGATCGGTTCTAGGAACACGCGTAAATAAATATGCATCACAAGTGTATGAAATATAGTCAAGAATCGTATCCGCAGAACTACCTCTGTGCTTACTCTTAAGAAATTTAGCTATACCTGTAGCTGAAATAGGATGCCCTATTTCACTACTTAGATAGCTGTTTATTCTTCTAAGCAAATCCACGTTTCTAATCGCATGTCGATCAACAATATCTTTTAAAACCACAGAACTATAAATATCCTGCAAGTAGGTATCACATGCTTGTTGATCAGAATAGATCAGCGACAAGAAAGGCATTCCTCCTACTTCCACATAAGTAGTGAAATCTTGATCTATATTTTGTTGATCGGAATTTATTACTTCTAGAAATTCTCTGAAAGAAAAAGGATAAACCTTAATTTCGACATATCGACCAGCAATTTCAGTTGCTAACTCACCTGATAGTAATTGAGAATTTGAACCAGTAATGTAGATATCGCAATTATAAGTGGCACGTAAAGAATTAATCGTTTTTTCCCAGGATTTAACTTTCTGAATTTCATCTAGAAAAAGATAGGCTTTTCCATCAATCTGCTTGATCCGTTTAACTAATTCCCGATTAAGCTCTCTGTAGTTAAGTAATGATTCATATTGCAAATCTTCAAAATTAATATAAATGAAATTGGCTTTGTTTTTACCACGTTGTACTAATTCATCCTGAATTTGTTGCAGTAGAACTGATTTCCCACTACGACGAATGCCAGTAATTACCTTAATGATGTCTTTATCAATAAATGGATTAATTCGATTTAAATATATGGTTCGTTTAATCATGCGCTCACCTCATTTATATCGATTATAATCGATAAGATTGCCAAAAAAAGAGCCTTTTATCGAATATACTCGATAAAGGCTTTTTTCTTATAAAACTAATTCTTACTTAAATGAATTTCACGATCAAAGATCTTTTGTAATTCTGAGCTGAAATTATGAGCAATAAAGACAATCGTCGCCTTACTTTTCAGCAAATTATTCAAAATTTCTTTAGTTTCCTTTGAATCAATTGCACTCGTACCCTCATCAATCAGAATGATATCTGAATCATGAATTTTAGCACGAGCAAGGACGATCTTTTGCCGTTGACCACCAGAAATATTCAAATTATCTAGATTAAGTTCTTGCTTAAGCCCATCTTTAAATTTATTAATATCAGCAATAAAGTTAACTTCTTGAACAACTTGTTCAACCTGATTATTCAATTGATCATCGAACATTGTAATATTGTCAGCAATTGTAGCTGGAAAGACAACCGGATCTTGCGGAATATAGTCGATTCGGCTCATATCTGGTTTAATTGCTTGTCCATCTTCGTCTTGGAAAATTACTTTACCATTAGTTGGCTTAAGCTCACCAAAAATCAATTTAAATAAAGTTGATTTACCTGCGCCAGAATCACCTGTTAATAGAATTTTTTCACCGTTTTTAACTTGAATATCTGGATAAGTCAGTTTTTCACCATTGGGAAACTGCAGCTCTAGGTCCTGTGTAGCAAATCCCTTAGGTGTAGCTTCATCTTCATTAGATTGAGCAGGTACCGCAGCAGCAGTTTCATTAACTTCCTCAATTAACTTCTTGGTTCCCTTCATCTGGCCCCAAGAATTAGAAATATATTCAATAGATGCATTTAGATAGAAGCGAAAGTTACCAACGATCAGCAGTGTACCAACCGTAACGGCACCGTTTTTAACCAAATAACCGGTTAATACAAAAAGAATAAAACCAAATAATGCGGAAACAATTCCATTAAAGGCATTAAGCAATTTGATGTAATATGTTTGCTTAACAGTAGCATCTTCTAGCTTCTTAGATGCATTTTCCGTAACGGCAAATAATTTAGCTCCTGCCAAGAATTGACGAATCTGTTCAAGACCGGATAACCAATCATTCAAACTATCGAGGTAAGCCTGATTTCGATCAGAAATTAATTGCGTTGCCTTTTGAAGCGGCTTCTCAGTTATCTTAGGCAAAACAAGGGAGACAGCAACCATCAGCGCAATCACAATAAGGAGTTGCCAATTGAGCAAAATCAGATAAATTAACACCGCAATCATTGTTACAATCCCATAAATCAAATTAAAGATTGGTTCATAGTAGTTGTCATTAATCATTGATAGGTCATTAGTTAGGCGATTTTGCATTGCACCGACTTCATGATTTTTGCCATCATGATAATAATGACTAACAATCTTAGTTCTTATTTGATCATTAAGATCTTGTTCTTGCGACTTATTCAAATAGATAATGCCGCTATTTATTAAATATGAAACTAGAATAATCACAAATGTAATTACTGTGATCAAGATAAAGTTTCTAAGGTTCCTTGATAAGACAATATCAGCCTCTAATTGCACCAAAAAGGTGTTAAGAACATTTAATGCAGGAACAAGAATTGCGCCTAAAAGATATAGGTAGAAGCGGAAAGGATTAACTTGAATAAATTTTTTCAGATTCATCTGTTTGCCTCTTTTCTTGTTCTAGTGAACTTAATTTCTTGATCAAATTTAGCTTTAACTTCTGGTGACAAATTATGAGCAATCATCAGAATGGTTCGGTTACTATGCAAAAGATTGTCGATGATCTTTTCTGATCCTGCACGATCAATTGCGCTGGTGACTTCGTCCATCAAAACAAATGGCTGATCATGAATTACACTTCTGGCTAAGACCACTTTTTGTCTTTGACCACCGGAAATGTTCTCATTTTTGACATCAATAACGGTTTGAACACCATTCGGCATCTTGGCTAGATCTGGAGCAAGCTGCATACCACTTACTACGGTTTCAACTTTATCAGCTAACTTTTCATTAAACATTGTGATGTTATCGCTAATTGAAGCTGGAAAAACAATTGGATCTTGTGGTAAGTAACCAACTTTGGCTTCAGCAAATGGAATTAAATTGCCGGCTTGATCAGTAAACTTTATTTCGCCACTTTCAGGTTTCATCTTGCCTAAAAGTAATTTAAACAAGGTCGATTTACCTGTGCCTGAATCCCCTGTAAGCAGAACCTTTGCTCCTGGCTTAATACTAAAGTCTGGATAAGAGATTTGTTCACCATTTTCATATTTGGCAGATAAATTCGAAACAGTAATGCCATAGGCTAGCTGCTTATTTTCAGATTCGTCCTTAATCTTTTTACGAAGCAAAAAAGTTTGTTCACGTAATTCTTTAGTTGACTTGACCCGAGTAATAGCACTAGTCATATTAAAGATCGATGAAAAGATTAAGAAGGCAAATGATCCGGCTACAGCCCAATCACCGAAAGAAATCTGATGAAAAATAAATAGAAAGCCGGCTAAAGCGCTCATCCCTATTTGAGCAATTGCATTACCAAAAGTATTGATAATATAAGAAATACTGCGATATTTGTAGCTTTGCTTATTTGCATCAACGTATGAGTGGCTAGCTTTATGTAGTTCGCGGCTTAAGCGTGCATAAGCAGTGTATCTTCTCAATTCTTGTAAACCACCCAGCCAATGCTCAATTGTATTTAACAGCTTCTCATTTTTGACATTAACTTCCTTCACTGCAGCTGAAGTTTTTTTCTCCATTATTTTGGGTAATAAAAGCGTAACGACAGCCAAAATAGCAGTAAACAAAAGAAGTAGCCAATTCATACTGATTAAAAGAGCAACACCAAAAACGATCTGTAAAACTGCGCTTAGGATATCAATCCACGGAGTTGCATAATCATTATCAAGCAATTTTAAATTAGCTGTTAGTTCATTCTGCATTTTAGAGACTTTTTCATCCCCACCTGCATAATAGTGATGTGTAAGGTCTTTTCTGATCTGGTGAATATAGTTCTGTACTTGCCTGGTCATTGTTTGGGTGGCAACCGGCAGCAATAAGGCTACTAGCAGTTCTAGAGCTAATTCGATAGCTTGCCACTGAACATATCCTGTCAAGTTGCCAGCTGTAATATCATTTAGCGCATATTTAAATAGATATTCATTAACTGTTCCTCCTAGTGTGTATAAGACAAATAGGAAGATGATTAGAATGGCTCGCGGAATATTTTGTCTGAACAATTCTTTGATTTCCATAGTGCTACCTCCAAAGTAATTGCAGCTACTTTTTATATTAAATATATGTTAATAACATATTAATTTATAGTACTAACATTTTCAATATTTTTTATTTTTAGCTAATTTTTAAAGATAGCACAAAAAAAGCAGAATCCACGTGGAATTCTGCTTTTACTTTGGCCAAAACAAATCATCTAATGTCTTATCAAGTGCTTCACAAATTCGGATACACAGATTTACCGTCGGATTATAATCCCCTTTTTCAATTGCTGAAATTGTTTGCCTAGAAACATTTACTATGTCGGCTAACTCCTGTTGCGACAGGTCTTTACCTGCACGAGCCGCCTTCATTTTTAAATTTTTCATTTTCTCACCTTACTAATGTAGAGCTGATATACATAGTTAACACCAACCAGGAGTAAAAACAAACCAAATAATAGCAATAATACGTTATGATCCCATTTAGCAGCATTTTCGATAAGACCTAGAATACCAAAAACCAATTCGCATACTCCCAATAAAATGAAAGTTATGGAACTCAATAGTAAGTTCTTTTCGTGCATGGCAATATACGCACCTTTGAAAATCGTATATCCAGTAAACACCATACATCCAATCAAAAGCGGAGCCAATAACAAAAAGACTGGTGTTATTTTCACGTTAAGATTATCTACAAGAAATAATAACAGAAAATCACTAACTGCTATTGCAATAAAGGCATACTTGTAGCCTCGACCACGAATTACCGCTTGACGTTCATCATACTTCTCGCTTTTTCGATTCTTTCTATAGGTTACTAACATGTAGCCCAATGCCAAGAAAAATACAAAGATAATTATATTTAGTGTATCCATTTTTATCATTCCCTTTCAAATTTGATCACATTATAATACATATTTTTACAAATGTAAATTATATTTTACATTATTGCAGATAAATTTAACTAAAACAGGTCGATACATTATTCGTATCGGCCTTTATTGCCTAGGAAATATTAACGGACAGTTTCTAAACAATATGATTTTTTATGGCAGTTTGGACAGCGCAATCTTCTAGTATGTGGCGTGTGTGCCGCAAACATAAACGTCTTTAGTTCTGGAACAAATTTGTAATCGCAATTAGGACAAATATATGCCACTTTTTGATAGT
Source organism: Lactobacillus kitasatonis DSM 16761 = JCM 1039 (assembly GCF_000615285.1). Taxonomy (GTDB): domain Bacteria; phylum Bacillota; class Bacilli; order Lactobacillales; family Lactobacillaceae; genus Lactobacillus; species Lactobacillus kitasatonis. The sequence goes on from NZ_BALU01000001.1 coordinate 182,612, forward strand.
AAATTTTAAGTAGCACAACTGACATTGCAATTAAAATTGCTACTAAAACAGTCACCGAAATATAGACTGCAGTGTTCATTTTATTGATGATAAAGTATGCGATAAATGCCATCCCCATTAATTCAACAGCGATTTCTACCGCTGACAGCTTCCACACTGACCGTGTTACTTCTTTATATCTAGTTTCATTATTCATAATCTTCGTAATGTCAGTAACTTCCGCAATATTATTTGGTTTGCTTAAAACTTTTTGAAGTTGAACAATTTTCTTATTTTGTTCTTCCAGTTTTTGTGTTTCTGCTTTATTTCTTTTTAGCTGATCTTCAAGCAAAAGATCGATCAACTTATCACCATTTTTATCCTCTAATATTTTTTGAATATCTTTTAATGAAAAGCCTAATTCTTTTAAAAAGATAATCAGTTTTAATTGCTTTACCTGCTTAGCAGAATATAAGCGATAGCCACTTTCACTTACTCTGCTAGGTTTTACCAAACCTTTTTGATCATAATAGCGAATGGTTCTAGTGGTTATGTTCAACTTCTTTGCTAAATCTCCGATTGTATATTCTGACATTACTTTCTCACCTCACAACTTAAATATACGGGTTTACGCTACGTCAGAGTCAAGAATAAGCTAAATTTTCCTGAAAAAACTTCAAAAAGCAAATATTTTACTCTTTTCCTATTGAAATTATTAACGTTAACTGTATAATTTTAAGTGAATGTTCACTTTATACAAATTTCGGAGGACTAAATGAACGCAATCAGTAATTTCTTTCATTTAAAGGAGAACAATACCTCCTTTAAGACCGAGCTTTTAGCCGGTTTGACTACTTTCGTAAGTATGTCATACATTCTTTTCGTTAACCCAAACGTTTTGGGCGCTAGTGGTATGGATAAAGGTGCATTGTTCACCGTTACTGCATTATCTGCAGCATTCACCTGTATCGTGATGGGACTTGTTGCCAACTATCCAATCGCTTCAGCTCCAACGTTAGGTTTGAACGCATTCTTCACTTACACAGTTTGTCTTGGCATGCACGTTAAATGGCAAACAGCTTTAGCTGCCGTTTTTGTTGCATCAATTCTTTTCATTTTACTAACTGTCTTTAAAGTTCGTGAGATGATTATTGATGCGATACCGGCAGACATTAAATATGCTATTTCTGCCGGTATCGGTTTATTCATCGCCTTCATCGGTCTTCAAGGTGGTAAGTTAATTCAAAACAGTGACTCAACTTTGGTTACTATCGGTAGCCTTAACAATCCAACTGTTTGGATCACTATTTTCGGTTTATTCATTACTATCTTCTTGATGATTGCCCGTGTACCGGGTGCCATCTTCATCGGTATGATTATATCTGCTGTCTTCGGTGTCGTTATTGGTCAAATTCCAATGCCTAAAGGTATCGTTTCATCTGTTCCAAGTATCGCCCCAACCTTTGGTCAAGCAATCTTCCATATCGGTGACATCAACACCGTTCAAATGTGGGTAGTTGTCTTCACCTTCTTGCTTGTTACCTTCTTCGATACCACTGGTACCTTGATCGGTTTGGTTCAACAAGCTGGTTTGATGAAAGACAACAAGATGCCACGTGCCGGTGAAGCTTTAGCTGCCGACTCATCTGGTATGCTTGTTGGTTCAGTTCTTGGTACTTCACCAGTTGGTGCATTTGTGGAATCAAGTTCTGGTATTGCCGTTGGTGGTAGAACCGGTTTAACCGCAGTTTGGGTAGGTATCTTCTTCCTCATTTCTACAATCTTTAGTCCAATCTTAAGTGTCTTTACCACTCAAGTAACTGCTCCTGCCTTAATCATTGTTGGTGTACTGATGGCCGAAAACTTGGCTAACGTACATTGGACCAACCTCGAAATCGCCATTCCATGTTTCCTTATTGCCATCGGAATGCCTCTTACATACTCTATCTCAGACGGTTTAGGTTGGGGAATTATCGTTTACCCAATTTCAATGATCGCAGCCAAGCGTTTCAAAGAGATTACGCCAATGATGTGGATTCTATTTGTAGTATTCGTTATCTATTACATTGTTTTAAATGTCTAGCTAATTTCACTAGTAAAATACCTCTTTCAAAAACAAGTAGTTAACAGCTACTTGTTTTTTATTTCTCAGGAAATAACTATAATACATCTCCTCCCAACCCCAATTTGCTTATCTACTAGATTTCTGCTAGAATACTTAACAATCAATATATCTATATATCGTCGAGATAAGGTCGACAGTGTCTACCCTGAACCATAAATTCAGGACTATAGGTATTAGACGTCACAAATCGTTTAAAGGACATCTTTTACCCATAGTTGGTGGGTAACTGGGTCCTTTTTTCATTTGTTTTGGAGGAAAAATGCAGACATTAGATAAAGTCTTTCATTTACAGGATGCTCATACCACTGTTAAGCGCGAGTTAATCGCTGCATTAACTACGTTTGTTAGTCTCTCCTACATCCTATTTGTTAACCCTAACATTTTGCACGCAGCTGGTATTCCAAAAGGTGCAGCCTTTACTGTTACCGCAGTAGCAACTGCAATTGGTTGTTTCTTGATGGGTTTTATTGCTAATTATCCTATTGCGTTAGCCCCAACCTTGGGTAGTGGTGCCTTCTTTGCATACAACGTATGTGTCGGAATGCATATTTCCTGGGAAACAGCTTTAGCTGCTGTACTTGTTGCTTCAATCTTGTTCATCTTAATCACTGTTTTCAAATTACGTGAAATGGTGGTTAATGCAATTCCACAAGATATGAAATATGCCATTTCAGCTGGTATTGGTTTATTCATTGCCTTTATCGGTTTGAAAAATGGTCAATTAATCGTCAACAGTGACTCAACTTTAGTTACATTAGGTAAATTCAGCAATCCTGCTGTTTGGATTACTTTATTCGGTTTAGTTTTAACCGTTGTCTTAATGTGTTTAAACGTACCTGGTTCAATCTTTATCGGTATGATTGTTACTGCTATCTTTGGTATGATCATCGGTCAAATTCCATTGCCACATGCTATTGTTTCAGGTGCACCAGGTATTGCACCAACATTTGGTCAAGCTGTTTTCCACTTGAAGGATATTAATACCGCACAACTTTGGATGGTTGTTTTGACCTTCTTACTTGTTACTTTCTTTGATACTGCTGGTACTTTGATCGGTATGACTGAACAAGCCGGTATGGTTGATAAAGATGGTAAGATTCCACGAATCGGTCGTGCCTTTTTAGCTGACTCAACTGCCATGGTTGAAGGTGCTGTCTTTGGTACTGCTCCACTTGGTACTTCAGTAGAATCTAGTGCCGGTATCGCAATGGGCGGTAGAACTGGTTTAACTGCGATCTTTGTTGGTATTTTCTTTATCATCAGTATGATCTTCAGTCCACTTCTTTCCGTTATTCCTACTGCCGTAACAGCTCCGGCTTTGATCATTGTTGGTGTCTTGATGGCAAGCAACTTGAGAAAGATCGATTGGGACAAGTTCGAAATTGCTTTCCCAGCATTTTTGACAGTTGTAGGGATGCCATTAACTTACAGTATTTCAGATGGTTTGGCTTTAGGATTGATCGCTTACCCTATCACTATGATCGCTTCTAAGCGTGCTAAGGAAGTTACTCCGATGATGTACATCTTATTCGTGGTATTCATCATCTTCTTCCTGGTTACTAATTTATAAAACAAAAGAGATCCGTATGGGTCTCTTTTATTTTGCCTTTTTTAAATTTTTTGTTGACAAATTATTTCCTAGACTATATTATGATAGCAACATTAAAAGCAAATTAAGCAATGACAAGGAAAGTAAAAAATAAAACTTTCTACAGAGAGTTTCTAGTTTGGTGAGAAGAAATGTCTGTTTTTATTTTTGAAAATGGCCTTCGAGCATGAACCTGCGATATTTAGCAGATTCAGGGTCCGCCCTCTATCGCGGTAGTGTATCGCCTTTTGGGCTGTACATGAACCGAGGTGGAACTTCCATAAAGAATAGGTGGTACCGCGTGATAAACGCCCTATTAGATCGACATGATCTAGTAAGGCGTTTTTTCTTTTTCATTGCTTAATTTTCGTCTATCGTAAAGGAGTTTAGCAATGAAAATATCAAAGAAGATTTTAGCAACAGGTACAATTATCGTTTCAGCATTAGCTCTTGCAGCTTGTGGTAATCAATCAGCTTCACAAAAGAAAAAGCAAGTTTTAAATTGGTCAGAAACCACCCAGTTATCAACTCAGGATCCATCTTTAGCTACTGACACTACTAGTTTTCAAGCCCTATTAAACACTGGTGATGGCCTTTACCGTTTAGATAAAAACAACAAGCCTAAACTATCTTTAGCCAAATCTGTTAAGATCTCTAAAGGCGGCAGAGTTTATGATTTCGTTTTACGTAAAAATTCTAAGTGGTCAAACGGCGATCCTCTTACTGCTAAAGATTTCGTTTATTCTTACCAAAGAACTGTCAACCCAGCTACCAAATCGCAAATGGCTTTCTACCTCTACCAAATTAAGAATGCTCAAGCAATCAACAGTGGCAAGAAGCAGCCATCTACTCTTGGGGTAACCGCACCTTCTAAATATCATTTGCGTATAGAGCTCACTCGCCCACTCAGTTACTTCAAGAATTTACTTGCTTGGCCACTATTCTTCCCACAAAACCAAAAAGTAGTTCAAAAGTACGGCAAACTTTACGGCACACAAGCTAAGTACACCGTTTCTTCTGGTCCCTTCATTTTAACTAAATGGACCGGCAATAATAAGACTTGGACTTTAGTCAAAAATAAGAATTACTGGGATACAAAAGACGTTAAATTAAGTAAAGTTAACGAACAAGTTAGTGAATCAACTACCACTAGCTACAACCTTTTCCAAGCCGGAAAAGCTGACGAAACAGGCTTAACCGGTCAACAAGTAGCTTCCAACAAGAATAAGTCCGGCTATCACGCTAGACTTTCTTCAGCTATTCGCCGTCTTGAATTAAACCAAAACAAGGTTAAGGCATTTAAGAATTTGAAAATTAGACAAGCATTCTCATATGCAATCAACCGTCAGCAATTGGCTAACAACATTTTGAAAGACGGTTCTATTCCAGCTAAGGGCTTTGTTCCATCAGGCATGGGTACCAATCCAAAAACTGGCGCTCAGTTTGAAGATGATGCCTACGTAAAGAGCGATGTAAGTTATGACTTACAGAAGGCAAAATCATTATTGAAACAAGGCTATAAAGAAACTGGAACCAAGTCTATCAATGTCACCTTATTAGCTAGTGATGACGATACTTCAAAGCAAACTGCCGAATTCTTACAAAGCCAATTAGATCGTTTGCCTAACGTCAATATTTCAGTGCAAAGTATTCCATTTACTCAATTGATTTCTCGTCAAACTGCAGGAAACTACGAAATCACCTTAAAGAATTGGCAAGCTGTTTTCGGCGATCCAATCAACTTCTTAGATGTTTTCCAAAAAGGATCAAGCTACCTTAACAACGGTTGGAACAACAATCAATTTAACAAATTGTTAGATCAATCTGAAAATGTCTACGGTAATAATCCTGTTAAACGTTGGAGCAGATTAGTAGCCGCTGAAAAGATCTTAATGAAAGATCAAGGTACCATTCCATTAGTTCAAGTAGCCCACCCTCAACTTCTTAAAACTGATGTTAAGAATGTATCCTTTAATCCGACCGGTGTACCATATGACTTTAAGAACGTTTATTTAGGCTAATAATCTTAAGAAAGACACACGTCTTTCTTTTTTTATAGTTTCAGTGTTTACAAATGTAGATTTTGGCTGTATAATTACATTTGTAAACGATAGAGGGGGGAAAGAAATGGTTAAACTTCAAGAAAAAGAAAGCACGATTTCCAACAGCGAGTGGGAAGCCATGCGTATCATTTGGACCCTTGAGCCTGTCAGCTCAACCAAGATCATTGAAGAGCTGCAAGCCAAAAAAGATTGGTCCGAATCGACAATTAAAACTTTATTGCGACGTTTGGTTAAAAAGAACCTGCTGAGCACTAAAAAAGAAGGTAGACACTTCGTTTATACAGCTAAGGTTAATCAAACGCAGGTGATGACAGAAGCCGCACAAGAGCTGCTAGACCGCATGTGTGATATGCATAAAGGTGAAGTTCTCTTGCAGCTGTTAACCGATTCTCCTATTTCAAAAAGTGATTTAGCAAAAATGCAGCAAGTAATTTCTGAAAAAGAAAAAAGTGCCCCTGACATGGTTCCTTGCAACTGTTTGCCAGATAAAGAGCACGTCTGCTAGGAGGAAAAGATATGGGTATTTCACAAATTATCACTTTGATCGTGGCTATCTTGCTGATCGGCTTCATTCTTTGGTGGTTCTTCGGTAAACACCAAGAAGCCGTCGGCACAGCCACAGTTGACCAAGGTACGCAAGAAGCAAACATCGTCGTTAAAGGTGGCTACTCCCCTTCAACCGTTGTGCTTAAGCAAGGCGTACCTGCCAAAGTAAACTTCGATATGAATGATTCAACAGCATGTTTGTCTCACGTTGTTTTTGAACAACTTGGTGTTGATAAGGATTTAACTAAGCAAAAAATTACTACTATTGATATTCCCACTGACAAGAAAGGCACTTATAACTTTGCTTGTGGTATGGATATGTTTCATGGAAAGGTTGTTGTTAAATAATGAGTATTTTTTCAAAGAATCAAACTAAAAAAGTTGTCGTAAACGCAAAAAATCATGGTTACAAGCCTGATATTGTTACTTTCAAGCAAGGCAAGCCTGCTCAATTGAAGTTTATTTCTTCAGACAATATGGGATGTATGAACGAAGTCGTTTCAAAGGACTTAAACTTTGACGAAAAATTAGACGGTAAAAAAGAAGTTACTATTGATGTTCCAACCGACAAACCAGGTACTTACAACTACGCTTGCGGAATGGACATGTTCCATGGGAAGGTCGTCGTTAAGTAATGAAACTTTCAAACATTAAACGGTTTTGGATTTCATTTATCTTATCAATTCCAATGCTTATCCAAATGTTTGCCATGCCATTCCATTGGATGATGCCTGGCTACAATTGGATCGCATTTATAACGACAACGATTATTATGGCTATTTCAGCCGCTCCATACTGGAGTAGTGCCTGGGCCGCTTTCAAGCATCATAGCGCTAATATGAATACGCTGGTTGCTGTTGGTACTGCTGTTGCCTATTTCTACAGTATCTTCGCTATGTTCACCGGACATGAAGTTTACTTTGAAAGTGCCGCATTTGTAACGGTCTTCGTTCTTTTGGGCGACGCTATGGAAGAGCAGATGCACAATAACGCATCTAACGCTTTAGCTAAGTTGATTGACTTGCAAGCTAAGGATGCCGAAGTTGAACGTAACGGTGAATTCGTTAAGGTGCCACTTGATCAAGTTAAGGTTGGCGATATTATCCGCGTTAAGCCTGGTGAAAAGGTTCCAGTTGATGGTGTTATCGTCGACGGTTCAACTACTATTGATGAATCAATGGTTACCGGTGAAAGTATGCCAGTAACTAAGAAAAAAGGCGATGACGTTGTAGGTTCAACTATCAACATTAACGGTACATTTAATTTTAAAGCAACCAAAGTTGGTAGCGACACGATGCTTTCACAAATCGTCGATTTAGTTAAGAAGGCGCAAACTAGTCACGCCCCTATCCAAAACTTGACTGATAAAATCTCCAACATCTTCGTACCTGCTGTTTTAATTATTGCGATTATTACATTCGTTATTTGGTACGTATTCTTGAACGCTCCATTAGTTACTGCATTGCTATTTGCAGTTTCTGTTGTAGTTATTGCCTGTCCTTGTGCCCTTGGACTTGCCACTCCTACTGCATTGATGGTTGGTACTGCACGTAGCGCTAAGATGGGCGTTTTAATCAAAAACGGTGAAGTTCTTGAAGAAGTTAGCGACCTTGATACTGTTGTCTTTGACAAGACCGGTACTATTACCGTTGGTAAGCCTCAAGTAACCGATGTTGTTGGTGATCAAAACAAGGTTTTGACTATTGCCGCAAGTTTGGAAGAAAACTCTGAACACCCACTTGCGACAGCTGTAGTTAAGAAAGCTAAGGAAGACAAAATTGCTTTAGCTCAAGTTAAAAAGTTTGCTGCAATCGAAGGTAAGGGAGTTAGAGCTAGTTATGATGGTCAAACTGCTTTCGTAGGTAGCGACAGATTGCTTGAAGATATTTCCATTTCCCAGGAAATGAAAGATCAAGCAATTAAACTACAAAAAGAAGCTAAGACTGTTGTTTATGTTGGTTTAGGTCAAGAAATCATCGGTTTAATTGCTATTCAAGATGTTCCTAAGCCAAGTTCAAAGGCTGCTATTGCCGAGCTTAAGAAGCGTGGTTTAAAGACTATCATGCTTACTGGTGATAACCCTAACGTAGCTAACGCTATCGGTAAGGAAGTTGGCATTGATCAAGTTATCGCTGGCGTTTTGCCAACTGAAAAGGCTGCTGAAATTAAGAAGTTGCAAGATGAAGGTAGAAAGGTTGCCTTCGTAGGTGACGGTATCAATGATGCTCCTGCCTTGTCTACTGCTGATGTTGGTATTGCGATGGGTTCTGGTACAGATGTCGCTATTGAATCCGGTGGTATCGTCCTCGTTCAGAACGATTTAATGGGCGTTGTAAGAGCTTTGGACATTTCTAAGAAGACTTTCAACAGAATCAAATTAAACTTGTTCTGGGCTCTTATTTACAACACTATTGGCATCCCTATTGCCGCCGGCCTCTTCATGGGCTTAGGTTTGACCTTGAGTCCTGAACTTGCAGGTTTAGCAATGGCCTTCAGTTCCGTATCAGTTGTGACCAGCTCTCTTCTTTTAAACAAGACTAAAATTGCTGGTGAAGCAGCATAAAATATCTAAAAACGCATCCCTTGAGAATGCGTTTTTATTTTTACTTTTTCTTTTAGATATTCCGTGAACTCCGTATAATCAAATTAACAATTAAAGGAGTTTATTAAAATGTTGTCTCTTTTCTATTGGCTATTAGCCATCTTCCTCATCAATCTCGGAATTTTCATCTTTGTATTAACACATGAGCGCCGTTCAATGTGGGCCGGTTTAACACTAACCTCCACTTTGATGTTTCTGGCTCTTCTAGCTGTCGATTTTCTAATCGCTGTCGACACTGAGCACCCCGAACAGCATCAATTAATTTCTGGATTCTTACTCTTAGTAGCCATAGGTATTGCCCTATTCATCTTTGCCTTCGTATTTCTTTTAATCGCTATCTTTCTCTATAACGGCATCAAAATTTTGATCAAAGAAGGCACTAGATGGACTAATTTCTTATCCTTAGGCATGGGTGTCGCCATCATTTTATTGATCTTTGTTTACCCAATTTTCGATCGTTTTAGGTGCTGGTTTAATTGGTAAAAAGGTTACACCGTTACTAGCTAGTCGTATCGATCGTGGAATTGAAATTTACCACAAGAATCCAGGCTCTAAACTAATTATGTCTGGTGGCCAAGGCCCCGATGAAGAAATTCCTGAAAGCCACGCTATGGCTGCCTATGCAGAAGAACATGGCGTACCCAAGTCTGACATCATCATTGAAGACAGATCCATGACAACTAATCAGAACATCAAGTTTTCACATCAACTGATGGCTCCTAACAGCACGCTTTGTATCGTCACTAATTCATATCACGTCTACAGAGCGCTCGTTTTGGCTAAACGTCAAGGCTTAAAGTGTATCGGCTATGGTGCCAAAACTAAGTGGTACTTCACTTTAAACGCCTTTATTCGTGAATTTATTGCCTACTTAGTAATTACTAAAAAGATGCAGCTCAGCATTATTGGACTCTTTGCCTTCATAAATACTGCCCTGGCAATAATGTATTATATTTTTACAAATATGATGAGTTACTAATTTTCGACAATAGTAATTTCCCGGCGATTAACTTTTATCCTGCCTTCTTTTTCTAGCAACTTCAATTGTCTACTCAAGGTCTCAGGACTAGTTCCTAAATAACTCGCCAGATCTTTCTTTTTCAAAGGTAGAGTAAACCTTACCGTTCCCAGCTTTTGACTCTGTTCAACTAAATAGTCCATCAAACGATCTTTGGCATTCATCGAATTTCTTCGAATTGAATTTGTTTCTGCCGCAACCAGTTTTTCGCCAAAATTATTAAGCAAACTAATTACTAAATCCGGCGTCTTTTTAAGTAGATTCTGAAAGTCATCGCGATTAATTGAGCAGACATAAGTATCTTGCAATGCTTGAATATAATTTTCATGATTTGGTTCTTTAAAAAGACTCTGTTGCCCAGCATAATCACCCTTATTAATCACGCCTAGCACTGTTTCTTTGCCGTCCTCATTCAAACTATAGATCTTGGCACTCCCCTCATCCATGAAGATCATGCCTTCTTTGCCATCACCTGGTTGACGAATAATAGTATTTCTCGGGAAATACTCCTGATGGGTTGAAATTGCTGCAATTTTCTTTAGGGCATCAGGTGATAAGGATGAAAATAAATCTGCCCTACTGATACAAATTACTGCCGAATGTTTTTTCATATTTCTTACTCCTAGAGAAAAAGCAGATTGCGTTTGCAACCTGCTTTTAATTTACTTATCTTTTTTCTTCTTTTTGTCTTTTGAATCTTTATTAAGCAATTCTTCTGGATCCTTGTGCTTTGGTGTCTTCTTTGGATCTGGAACTGTCGCAAAGCGATCAAGCATCTTTTGTAAATTGTTAGGGTTGTCAAATGTTAATCCCATAGAACATCTTCCTTTCGTTTGTTTAATTATATAAAAAACTTTTATTCACTGCCAACTTATTTACCCACGATTATCGAGGAATTTTTGCATTCTAATCATCTCTGAGCCGGCCAAATCAACGCTGATCACGTCCTCATAATCATGATCACTGACATCACCTACAGCGTATTCAGTTGCAATTTTCAAATCAAAGCCATCATCGTTATAAGATGAAATGAGTCCCAAACGGTCAGGATAATGATAAATTGAATCGCTAACCTTGATTATTTTGTCTTCTGGCCATTCTTCAATTACTTCAGGTATTGACCTAATCTCCCCCTGCAGATTAACAGAATGCTCCAAATGATCCGGATCAAAACTGCCATTTTCTTTTTGCCAATTAACTAGGTAGTTAAAGTAATTAAGTCTCTCGGATTTCTCAGTTAAATGGGCGATGTGATTACGTGCAATTACTGCGATGGATTCGACTTGACCCAAATCATTCAAGCTTTCAAGAATCATATTTTCATCATCATACTTAACGATTCTGCCAATTGCAAAACTGCCAAATTGGTCATCAAAAGTATAATCAAAATAAATTTCTGCCAGTTCTAGATCATTGCCATAATCTTTATGTTGCTTCAAATAATGGATAAACAGGCGATTATCTATGCTGTTAATGTCGACACAGACAATATCAGTTAATGGGATGACAGTAGCGTATTGTTCTAGTGTCTGTTCATTCTTTTCAAGGATGCGTATTTCGTCTTTATCCAGCTGCGTGATCAGGCCAGTATAATTAATCCCTGTCTTGGTTTCAAACGTGATAAATAGCTGAGAATCGGCCGCATTCAGTAAAAGATCATAAATATTGGTAAAGTCCCAATTAAGCACTTTTGCATTCAATTGTTTCATATGGAACGGATCATGAATGTTAGCTAACGCATAATAGTGCAAAGTTGGCGTATTATCTTCGATCTTGGCAACTTGATCTTCTTTGATAAAGACGACGCCACCGCGATTACCATCTTGATCAACAGACTCCAGAGTAATCCAACCATGTTTACGGGTAATAATTTTGCCTATGTAGTAAGAAGTTGCATCGATAAAAGTAATGCTGGCATCCCCGTCGATATTATATTTTTCTTGATCTGCGTTTAACGTAATCTGTACTAGATTATCCAATCTCATCCCTCTTTTCTACATGAGCTTAAGTATCTACCATTCCTTATTTTTGTGCAAGAAAAAAGCGGCATCTTATTTGCCGCTTTTGCTAACCGTCAAGTTCGACACCCTGCAGCTTTTTCATACTGCTGTAAACTCGCCCGCGTTGACTTGAATCAAACTCCAGAATGAGCATATCGCCACCACGGACTATTGTTTGACCAGTCGGGATTATTTCATCCCCATCACGGCGAATAGTTCTAACTCTTGTGTCTTCAGGCCACTTAATATCTGCGACCTTTTTATCAACTAATTTACTGCTCTCATAGACCGGCAGAACCATTTGATCGGCCTCGCCAGTATAGTTAGCCTTGCTATCGCTGCTAGTGTCCATAGCGGCTGCGAGAAGACCGTAAATTGGCTTGCCACCAAGTAGTTCATCAACCAAAAGTGCAATAAACGCAACAACTGCTAATGGCATTAAGTGAAGCAACGAACCAACCATTTCGGTAATCAAAATAATTGCAGTAAATGGTGCCCGGATAATTGCAGCAAAATAGCCTGCCATTGAAAAGATGACCAGGTTAACTACCAAGCGTTGTGGTAATAATCCAAGTTGAACCATAAACACACCGTAAGTAGCACCAATCAAGGCACCCATCGTCAGAATTGGTAAGAAGATACCACTTGGTAAACCTGAATCATAAGCTACAATTGAAAAGACGATTCTCATTACGTAGTAAAAGGCCAAAAGCCCCACTAAGCCCCAACCTGTTTTGGTAATCATGTTAGGAAGTGACAAAATCAAGCGATTACCTGGACCAGTAATTAAAGGCCAGAAATAAGCGATTGGAATCAAAAGTGCTAAAGGAATAAGACCATGTAACCAACGTGGTAAAAAGGTGATTTTAGCATAGACCTTTTTTAGGCTAAATAAGCCCACCTTGTAGAGGTGACCCAATAGTCCCAATAAAACGCCTAAAATAATTAAATGCCAATAAAGATTAATTGGAAAAGAATAATTATATGGAATTGCCAATGCATGGTGCAAACCGAATAAGTTGGAAACCACAAAGTTTGAAGCAAGTGCACCAGCTAAAGCATTCATCCATACAAGAGGAGCAAAATTATGAAAGACTTCTTCTAAGACAAAGAGTGCGCCACTCAAAGGTGCACCAAATGCGGCAGATAAACCACTAGAAGCACCTGTAGCTAATAAAACTCTTGTATTAAGCTTATTTTGTTTAAAGCCTTCACCTACGCCTTGACCAATTGTAGAACCCAATTGCAAGGATGGACCCTCTGGTCCTAAAAATAGCCCAGTACCGATGACCAGAATTCCTCCGATTAGCTTACGCCATAAAATTGGGAACCATTGCAAAGTTAATTTACCTTGCAGCTGCAATTTTACTTCTGGAATACCAGATCCACCTACGTGCGGATATTGCTTAACAAAATAGCCAGCAATTACCGCTACTGCAATAAAGCCAACAATAATTGCAATAAACCACACTGGATTTTGGTGAGCTAATTGGAACAAATGCAACCAAAAAGCGGATGTTTGTTCAATGCCAAATCTAAATAGCCCGACTACTATCCCCGTACAAATACCAACTACTAAAGCCTGCAATAGTAGCTTTATATTAGTTTGATTTCCCTCGTCTTTCATAGAATCCTCTCTTTAAATCGTAAAAATATGCCGATATTTATTGTACACTAAAAAGCCAGCTAGAATACGTCTAACTGGCTTTTTTAGTTTCACATGAAACCTAATTATTTTTCTTCATACCATTCAGTGTGGAATGTACCCTTACGGTCATTTCTAAGGTAAGTATGCGCACCGAAGTAGTCACGTTGACCTTGGATCATGTTAGCTGGCAACTTAGGGTTAAAGATTGATTCTAAGTAGTTAAGAGCTGCACTCAAAGTTGGAGTTGGAACGCCGGCCTTGGTAGCAAATTCAACTGACTTTCTTAAAGCTGGAAGGTTGTCTTCCATCAACTTTCTGAAGTAGCCATCTTCAAACAAGTTAGTAAGTTCCTTCTTGTCTGAGTAAGCATCTTCAATATCCTTAAGCATTGCAGAACGAATGATACAGCCTGCTTCCCAGCCTTGGGCAATTGACTTGTATCTAAGATCCCAGTTGTAAGCCTTAGCAGCCATAGTTAATTCTTGGAAACCTTGAGCATATGCGACAGCTTGAGCTAATTGCAAAGTCTTACCAAATTCATCAACTAAGTCATCAGGAATTTCACCATCGTACTTAAATCCAGTTGGCTTAATGCCGCTTTTAAGTGCCAAGTGAGTTTGTTTACTCATGAAACGTGCCATAACGGCTTCGGCAATAACAGTTACAGGTGCGCCAAGAGCTACACCATCTTCAAGAGTCCAGTTACCAGTACCCTTGTATGAAGCAACGTTCAAAATGTGATCAATAATGTTGTCTGAAGTAAGATCGTCTTTTTGCTTCAAAACCTTTGAAGTGATTTCACTTAAGTATGCTTGTACTACGCTGTGGTTCCACTTGTCAAAGATTTCTGACATTTCATCATCACTCTTATGAGCAACATCACGAAGCAAGCTGTAAACTTCTGAGAATTCTTGCATGATGGCATATTCAATACCGTTGTGAACCATCTTTACGTAGTGACCTGCACCTTCAGGTCCCATGTAACTTACACAAGGCTTGCCTTCCTTGTTCTTAGCAGCAATAGCTTCAAGAATAGGAGAAACTTCTTTGTAAGCTTCTTCGTCACCACCTGGCATAAGAGCTGGACCGTTTAAGGCACCTTCTTCACCACCGGAAACACCCATACCGATGAAGTGGATGCTATGCTTTTCCATTTCGTGGAAACGACGGTTAGTGTCGTGGTAATTTGAATTACCACCATCAATTAAAATATCACCTTTATCCAAAAGTGGCAGCAATTTTTGCAAAGTTTGATCCACTGGATCGCCCGCCATAATTTGAATCAAAATCTTGCGTGGCTTTTCAAGTGAATTTACAAATTCTTCCCAAGTGTAGCAAGGCTTTAATTTATCATCTTCGTATTTTGCGAAAGCATCAACTTCTGGCTTATCAATTGAGAAACCTGAAACGGAAAAGCCATGGTTTCTAACATTTAAAGCAAGGTTTTTGCCCATAACAGACAAACCAATAACGCCGAATTGTTGCATGTTTAATAATTCCTCCATTAATCAAAATTCATCAAGTATTATTATACGTTCATGCACGCAAAAAAGCGAAGCCAAAAGGCTCCGCTTTTCAATTCCGCTTAATAATCTTTTTGTTATTGGGCAAAAATGTTTCACACTAGCTTTAGACTTATTTCCTAGGAAATATTGTTTCTATTGATCAATTCCCCAGAGCAAGATATTAAAGGCTAATGGTAATGTTAGCTTGGTAATATACCCTTCCTTTTTGGCCTGCTTTAAAGATGCTAGAACGAATTTACGTTGTTGACCCTTTAGTTTTTGGGCTGCTTTAACAGCTAAATTAAAGTCATGCTTATTTTTTCTAATTCTAGTAGCTCTAGCTTTTTTAGAAATCTTTTGCCATTTATAAGTTGGAAATTGAGCGGTAGCTCTCTTGCTTATTCTGTTAAGTGGTTTAACTACTCCTTGAAGTGCTTTGCTATTAAAAGCACAGTATTGCATACCAGGATTAGTAGTCCAGGTGCTATATTTGTTGTCTTTAGAAGTAATTAAATACATCAACGCACCGTTATGATGTTTAGCATATGCAATTTTTACCACTTTGAATTTAACATTCTTCACCTTTTTAGGACTGATAGTATTTCCACTTCTAAATTCAGAGTCATTTAGCATTTTTTGATAACTATCTTTGCCCACTGAAATAGGTTGAGAATCAGAGTTTACAGTTACAATGTAGCCCCACTTGCTAAGTCGAGGAATATTTTTAATTGTTATAGCTTTATCAAACTTAGCTACTACAGTTGAATTGCTGTTGTCTGCAGCGTTGGCAGTGACAGATGATGCTGAAAATAATGCTGCAAGTGAAGCAGTAGCAAGTAAACTAATTAGAGCCTTTTTAGATTTCATAATTTAGCCTCTTTTTACACATAGTGCTTATTGGCTAATAAGCATTAATTCATATCCAACACTGCCTATTATAAGCATCTGTACTTTATTTATTAGCTATCTATGTTTAAAATCATATATAAAATAAGGATATTTCCCAAGAAATATCAATCCCAACAAAAAAAGCGGGACAAACGTCTCGCTTCTTCATATTACTCAGCCAAATTAGTGTTGCGAAGCACCTGAAACTGTATCAGGAGCAGTATCTTCTTCAGGTTCTGATTCTTCATGTTGAGATGCACCGGTTGCAGCGTCAGCTTCCAAGCCATACTTTCAGCAAAGTAGCTGAATGGCTTCAAGTCTTCTGCTTCATACTTCTTAACGAATGCTGGATCATCCAGTGAATTCAATTCAGTTGAGTAAGGCATGTTGTGAGTGTACTTAACGTCAATTAACATTGGTCCATCCATCTTCTTGAATTCATCAACTGCTTCTTCGAATTCTTTCTTAGTGCGGACTACAACGCCCTTGACGTTCATACCTTCAGCAACCTTAGCCCAGTCGTTGTCAGGGATAATAACACCTGATAATGGTTGGTTAGATTCATCCTCTTGTTCAGCTTGAATGTAACCTAAAGTCTCGTTAGTGAAGACAACATTCAAAATATGCATGTTGTAGCGTGCCATAGTTAAGAGTTCTTGGTTCATCATGCAAAACCACCATCACCAGCTAATTGCCATACTTCACGATCTGGGTAAACAGTTGCAGCCATCAAAGCAGCTGGAGCACCATAGCCCATCGTTGCGTGTAAGCCAGAAGTAGTCCACTTTTGATCATCATGCAAGTTCAAAAGACGGCAAGAGTCAACGTTTACGTTACCAACATCAATTGCAAAGACAGCGTTGTCGTCAGCCTTCTTGTTGATTACATCCCAGATTGGCTCTGGACGTACAGGCATTTCATCTGAGTCTTTGAAGCTAGCTTGCCATGCATCCCAATTTTCACGGTCTGCAATAGCAGCCTTGTAAAGTGGAGATTCTCTTCTTTCTTCACCAGCGTCAATAATTGCTCTTAAAGCCTTCTTAGCATCAGCCAACATTGATACATCAGTTGAGTGACGCTTACCAAACTTAGCAGGGTCAACATCAATTTGGATAACCTTAGCGTTCTTAGGGAACCATAATACTGAGAATGGTGAGTTATTGCCGACCCAAACAACTAAGTCGGTTGCACCTTGAACTTCTTGTGCAGCCTTAGGTCCGATACGGCCGATAGTACCTATGTATGCTGGGAACTTGTCTTCAACAATACCCTTGCCTAAGTATGATGACATAATAGGTGTCTTGAACTTTTCAGCGAATTCCTTAACTTCTTCCCCAGCATCCTTAGCACCTAAACCAATGTACATTGTTGGATTCTTTGCTTCCCTCAAAAGCTTAACAGCTTCATCAACTGAAGTCTTAGTTGGTGCTGGGTAGTTTGGCTCTGGATGAGCATCCTTGTTTACACGGAAGTTATCCTCAATCTTTTGCCAACCGTAGTCCTTAGGAATGATTAAAACTGCAGGACCTTTTCTTGCGTAGGCTTGACGGATAGCTTCGTCAGTCAATACTGGAATAAGCTCTGGAGTCTTAGCTGAAGCGCACCAAACGCTAGCGTCTAAGAACCATTTATCTTCATCAAAGGCTTGGAAGAAGTCGATGTCTTGTCTGCTAGTTGGAACATTAGCTACGATGGCAAGCATTGGAGTCTTGTCAAACTTAGCGTCGTACAAGCCGTTGAACAAGTGGGCAGCACCAGGACCAGCTGAGCCAAAACATACACCCAATTTACCAGTAACTTTGTATTCAGATGAAGCAGCAAGTGCGCCAGCTTCTTCGTGACGAACTTCGATAAATTTCATCTTATCTCTGAAGTCATAAATAGCATTCATGCTGGAGTCGAATGATCCACCTGGGAAACCATAGATATGATCAATTCCCCAGTCATAAATAACTTTAAGCATTGCATCAGAACCATTAATTTTAGTCATATAAGTGCATCTCCTTAGTTTCGTTTCTTTCATAATGTATTAAAACACATTTTTTCACATTTGCAAGGCGCCAAAAGTATTGTTATTATGCGGATGAAAACGCTTTTGTGATAATAATCATTTCACAAGCTCAGATAAATTATTACTTACGCCTTGCTAAATGATAGCGTTTTACATTGTGATTCAATGAACATTATTATACTAAAACTTTTTTATTTTATATATTTTTTTATTTATTTATAGCTAAAATTTAAGAAAAATTTTTCAATTATTTTTTTCCTTGGCCCTAATTATTTCCTGGGTTATCTTATTTCCAGTAAAAAAAGAGGGACATGATTATTTTTGAATCATACCCCTCTTTATCTTTTAGCAAAAATTATTTTTTAACTCTTGAATAGCGTCCGTTTTGAATGTAAACACTCAAAATAGCCAAATCAGCTGGGTTTACCCCGGAAATACGCTCTGCTTGGGCCAAAGTCTCTGGACGAATCTTTTCAAACTTTTGACGTGCTTCAGTTGCCAAGCCTTCAATTGCTTCATAATCAATATTTGCTGGAATCTTCTTAGCTTCTTGACGCTTCAAACGAGCAATACGAGTTTCCTCTTTCTTGATGTAACCGGCATATTTAATAGCAATTTCTACTTGTTCCTTTACGTAACGGTCACCAGGAATCTTTTCACCAGTTAATCTTTCGATATCAGCGATCTTTACGTTAGGACGACGCAAGAAGACATCTGCCTTAACGCCGGCCTTCATTGTCTCTTGACCAATGCTCTTCAAAAAGTCTTGTACATCATCAGTTAAGTGAACTGTGATTTCATGCAATCTTTCCTTAGCTTCCTTGATAGCTTGCTTTTTTTCTTCGAATCTCTTGTAACGATCATCAGAGATAAGGCCTAATTCATGACCATATTCAGTCAAGCGCAAGTCAGCGTTATCAGTACGCAAAATCAAACGGTATTCTGCACGACTAGTAAGCAAACGATATGGTTCGTTAGTACCCTTGGTTACCAAGTCATCAATCAAAACGCCAATGTAAGCATCGTTTCTACCTAAAGTAAAGCCAGGCTTGTCTTGTGCAGAAAGTGCAGCGTTAATTCCGGCGATCAAACCTTGACCGGCAGCTTCCTCATAACCAGAAGTACCGTTCATTTGACCAGCAGTAAACAAGTGCTTTATATTCTTGGTTTCCAAAGTATGCTTCAATTGCCAAGGTTCAACAACGTCATATTCAATTGCGTAACCTGGACGCATCATTTCAGCGTGTTCAAGTCCAGCAACAGAGTGAACCATCTTTAATTGAACTTCTTCTGGCATTGAAGTTGAGAAGTCACCTACATAAACTTCCTTAGTAGTCTTACCTTCTGGTTCAAGGAAGATTTGGTGACGATTCTTATCAGCAAAACGTACAACCTTATCTTCAATAGATGGGCAATAACGAGGTCCTACACCCTTAATTACACCAGTAAACATAGGTGCACGATCAAGGTTATTACGGATAATCTCATGAGTAGTTGGATTAGTGTATGTCATCCAGCAAGAGATTTGGTGTTGTAAATAATCAGCATCCTTAGTTTCAAATGAGAAGTGACGTGGAGTCTTATCTCCAGGTTCTTCTTCAGTCTTTGAGTAGTCAATAGTATTACCGTTAACGCGTGGAGGAGTACCAGTCTTGAAACGACGAAGCTTGAAGCCAAGCTTTTCCAAGTTTTCAGACAACTTAATTGAAGGTGTAGTGTTGTTAGGACCTGATGAATAAGTAAGTTCACCAATAATAATTTTACCGCGAGCAGCAGTACCAGTAGTTAATACAACACTCTTAGCATGGTACTTAGCACCAGTGTTGGTAATTACACCTTTGCAGACGCCATCTTCAACAACCAATTCATCCACAATTGCTTGACGCAAAGTCAAGTTAGGTGTGTTTTCAATGGTGTCCTTCATGTGTTCATGATATTGCCACTTATCAGCTTGAGCACGAAGTGCACGCACTGCAGGGCCTTTACCTGTGTTAAGCATTCTCATTTGAATGTAGGTAGCATCAATGTTTTTACCCATTTGGCCACCCAAAGCATCGATTTCTCTAACAACAGTACCCTTAGCTGGACCACCTACAGATGGGTTACATGGCATGAAAGCTACCATATCAAGCCCAATAGTTAAAAGCAATGTCTTTTGGCCCATATGTGCACTAGCAAGAGCAGCTTCACAACCTGCATGACCTGCTCCTACAACGATTACATCATATTCATTTGAATCATATGTCTTAATCATTATTTCCCCTACTTTCCTAAACAGAATTGACTAAACAATGTTGTGATCAATTCATCCGGTGCACTTTCACCAGTAATTTCACCAAGTGTATCCCACGCACCAGTGAAATCAATCTGTGCAATATCCACAGGCACACCATCGTTAACAGCTTTAACCACATCTTGTAATTCACTTTTTGCCTTGTTCAAAAGTGAAGTTTGACGTTGGTTAGTAACCATAACTTGATCGTTAGAATTTTCAATACCTGAGAAGAACAACTTGTTGATTAATTCTTCAAGTTCATCCAAATTCTTTTCCTTCAAGATTGAAGTTGAAATGACTTCACTGCCAGTCAATTTCTTCATTTGATCAACTGTAAGCTTTTGACCCAAATCAGATTTGTTTAAAATAATAATCCGCTTCTTGTCTTTAGTTTCTTCAATAAGTGCTTTATCTTCATCTGTTAAATCTTTACTTGCATCTATCAATAAGAGGACAAGGTCTGCTCGTTCAAGAGCTTTTTTAGATCTTTCCACACCGATTTTTTCCACTTTATCATCAGTATGGTGGATACCCGCAGTATCAATTAATTCTAGAGGTACACCTTTTACAGATACGTATTCTTCAAGAGTGTCACGCGTAGTACCAGCTACATCCGTTACGATGGCTTTATCACTTTGAGTTAAGTAGTTCAGCAATGAAGATTTACCAACGTTTGGTTGTCCTACAATCGCCGTTACAAGGCCATTACGCAAGATTTTACCTTCTTGGGCAGTACTCAAAAGGCGATCGATTTTCTTAATTACTGAGTTAGCTGTGTCAGCCATTTGCTTAGCAGTTACAGTATCAGCATCATATTCTGGGTAGTCAATATTAACTTCTACGTTAGCTAACGTATCCAAAATTTCTTGACGCATTGCATGTATCTTGTGCATAAGTCCACCTTCAAGTTGTCTTTCGGCAACTTGACGTGCCTTATCAGTTTTAGCACGGACGATGTCCATAACACTTTCAGCTTGAGTCAAATCAATTCGACCATTTACAAAGGCACGCTTGGTAAATTCGCCAGGATCGGCCATTCGTGCACCGTGGCTCAAAAGAAGCTGCAAGATATGGTTAGTAACAACAATACCACCGTGACAATTGATTTCTACAATATCTTCACGGGTAAAAGTCTTAGGCGCAGTAACCATTGCTTCATCAATGGTTTCACCAGTATCAGGGTCAATAATATGACCGTAGTGGATCGTATGAGTTGGCACTTTAGCTAAGTCAGCGCCCTTAAAAACTTCATTAGCAATTTTGATCGCATCTTCACCGGACATTCGTACTATGGAAATTCCACCTTCACCAATAGGAGTGGAAATTGCTGCAATTGTATCAAATTCTGTTAGAGTTTGAGCCATAATCTTCCCCTTTTTCCAATAAAAAAAGTGCATTACACCACCACGAATAAACATGATGGATAAAGCACTTTGACTACTTTATCTAAAATCATTTTTTAGATTAAATATTCTTTTATTTTTGTTTGCGCCCTAAACGCTTGTAGGTTCTTCTTAGCTTACGTTTACGTTCGCGTTCTGCCTCAGCTTTTGCTTCTTGTTCCTTCTTATACTTGATAGGATTTTGCAAAATAAAGGTTTGAACTGCCTGGAATAAGTTAGAAATTACCCAGTAAAGTGTGATGGCTGATTGGAATTGCAAAGCCATTACACCAACCATAATGGACATTCCGTAAGTCATTATCTTAGTCATTCCGTTTTGAGATGACGCAGGTGTTGATAATTGACTAATGTATGTTGACAAGAAAGTAAACGCCATCGCCAAAATAGGCATGATATAGTATGGGTCTGGTTTACTCAAATCCATCCATAAAAAGCGTCCAGTTTGTAATTGTGGTGTACGTAAAATCGCACCATACAAAGCATACATAACTGGCAACTGAATAATTAATGGCAAGCATCCAGCATATGGATTTACGCCTGCTTCTTTATACAGTTTGTTAGTTTCTTGTTGTAATAACGTTCTTGATTCCGTGTCACGTCCTGGATACTTCTTACGTAGCTCATTAATTTGTGGTTGAATGCTTTGCATCTTAGTTGTGCTTCGAATAGAAATAGCATTCAAAGGTAACAAGATGACACGAACAATAATGGTAAAGACAATAATTGCCCAACCATAGCTATTGCCCATTAATTTAGCTAGCCACAAAATGAAAGCTGACATGTAATAAACAATCCAGCGGTCCCACCAGTTACCACTTGTATGTGATATTGGTGCCACTTGACCGTTTGCACCCTGAGCTGCACACCCTGTCAAAACAACAGCCAAGGTGATTACAGCTAGGACTGCAAGAAGACGCTTGACATTTCTTTTAGTCAGAATGTCCTTCAATCTAATTTTCCTCAACTTCATCTGGCATTTCTTCAATAATATGTGCCAAAGCTAACGCATGTAGCAAGTTCTTGCGCACTTTAACCATATCAAAATCGCGAGCATAAGGCCGCGTAATGATTAAAAAATCAACATTTGGATTAATCTGCAATTTTTCTTCATCAATTACGGCCCGAATATAACGCTTGAGTCGATTACGTGCGACAGCGGTATGACCAACCTTCTTGCCTACAGAAATTCCTACCCGAAAATGTTTATTCTCAGGTTTTTCTACTACATATATGACAAAAGCACGGTTAGCGACGGAGTCGCCAGATTCGAAAACTTGCTGGAAATCTTTTTCAGATTTTACTCGATAAGACTTTCTCAAAACGTTTCATTCCACTCTAGTAGACTAAAAAAACCACTGGGATTCAGTGGTTTAAGCAGATAAGACTTTTCTACCTTTTGCACGGCGTCTTGCTAAAACCTTACGGCCATTTGATGTGCTCATGCGCTTCATAAAACCGTGAACACGTGAACGGTGACGCTTCTTAGGTTGGTAAGTTCTTTTAGTTGTCATTATAAACTGCACCTCCATAAATTCTTTGTGCCAACTGCACAATTTATTATTAAGGATAGCACGAATAGCAATAAAAACCAAGTATTTATTGAAAATAATACTGCGTTCTTTACTCCACATTTTTAACTTTTTTGACTATTTTTGTGTGGATAAAAAATATTTTTATTTTTCCACAAAGTAAAATTCACAAATTAATCCCTATGTTTTTCCACAACTCACATCGTGTTAAAAACTTAATTCACACCATGTGGATAACGCATATGGATTTTAAGCTAAACTATTGGTACAATAGCTTTTGCTATCCACACTGTGACTGTGCATAAAGTAATTGTTTCTCTTCTATCATGTCAAATTGTGCATATTGAATTATAAAATATCCACAGGATGTTTATACTGTTGATATTTATTTCATTTGTGGAAAACTTTTTATTAACATGCTAAAATAAATGTGCTTTTTATCAACATGGAGGAATGCAAATTGTTCGACATTGAGAAATTTTGGCAACATTTTAACGATGAAATGCGTGCTCGTTTTAATGAAGTTGCCTATAATGCATGGTTTAAAAATACTAAACCTATTTCTTATGATAAAAAAATTCATGAACTAAAAATCTTAGTTCAAAATCCTGTTGCAAAAGGTTATTGGGAAAAAAATCTTTCATCACAATTAATTCAGTCCGCATATGGTTATGCTGGAATTGAAATTCTACCTGTATTTAAGATATCTGAAGACAGTGATACTCCTGAAAGAATTGTTACGCCTGAACCGCAACATGATATTCGAGTTCAAACTAGAAATAGGGAACAACAAGAATTTACTAAGGATTTAAAATTAAACGAAAAATATACGTTTGATAATTTCGTTCAAGGTGAAGGAAACAAATTAGCTGCCGGTGCCGCATTGGCTGTCGCAGACAGTCCCGGTAGTTTTTATAATCCTTTATTTATCTTCGGGGGAGTCGGCCTTGGAAAAACGCACTTGATGCAAGCAATTGGTCATCAAATGCTGCTTGAAAGACCCAACGCTAAAGTAGTTTATATACAGAGTGAAACCTTCGTCAATGACTTTATTAATTCAATAAAAAATAAAACACAGGACCAATTTCGCGAAAAATACCGAACCTGTGACTTATTACTAGTTGACGATATTCAATTCTTTGCTAAAAAAGAGGGAATTCAAGAAGAATTCTTCCATACTTTTGAGACCCTTTATAATGACCAAAAGCAAATTGTAATGACAAGTGATCGTTTACCGACAGAAATTCCAGATTTGTCAGAACGTTTAGTTTCTCGATTTACATGGGGCTTACAAGTTGAAATTACTCCTCCAGATTTGGAAACTCGAATTGCAATTTTGAGAAGCAAAGCTGAATCTGAAGGACTAACTATTGATGACAACACACTCGATTACATTGCTTCTCAAGTAGATACTAATATTAGAGAACTCGAAGGTGCTTTAGTAAAAGTACAGGCATATGCTACTATCGAAAAGGCTGACATTGATGTGAACTTAGCTAAAGAAGCCTTGGTTGATCTCAAACTTGTACAAAAGAATCGTGGTTTACAAATTTCGAAAATACAGGAAGTCGTCGCAAACTACTTCCAAACTTCGACTGCCGAACTAAAAGGTAAAAAGCGTGTACGGCAGATTGTAGTACCACGTCAAATTGCGATGTATCTTTCTCGCGAACTAACTGACGCAAGCTTACCTAAGATAGGACAAGAATTTGGCGGAAAAGATCACACGACAGTTATGCACGCTTATGATAAAATCGATAAGCAAATGAAAACTGATGCAGACATCAAAACGGCTGTTTTCGATTTGAAGCAAATGCTTGAGCATTAATCAAAGTTATCCACTGTGGACAACTCGTCAAGTTTTACACATCTTTTTTAACCGTTACAATTCCGTTATTTTCAGGCTTCTTAAGAGTTTTCAACAGAATTCACAGGCCCTACTACTACTAATTAACTATATAATTAAATAAAAAAGAAAAGTCACTTTCGTTTAGGAGGATTAAAATGAAATTTACGATCAATCGCAACCTGTTTATCGAGAACTTAAACAATGTTATGCGTGCCATTTCATCAAGAGCTACCATTCCAATTCTTAGTGGGATTAAATTGGATTTGACTGATGATGAATTGACTTTAACAGGTAGCGATACAGACATTTCTATTGAAATCAAGATTCCTGTAAATGAGGACTTGAATGTAGAATCAACAGGTTCAATTGTTTTACCTGCTAGATTTTTCAGTGAAATTGTTAAAAAGTTGCCAGGTAAGGATTTCTCTTTTGAAGTAAAAGAAAGTTTCCAAACTCAAATCGTATCTGAAAATAGTGAATTTACAATTAACGGTTTGGATGCTAATAATTATCCTCGTTTACCAGAAATTTCAGATGCTGCATCATTTACAATTTCTGGTAAGACTTTCAGAGAAATTATCAATGAAACACAATTTGCTACTTCAAATGACCAAACAAGAGCAATCTTAACTGGTGTACGTTTCTTCTTTAATCCTGATAGTATTAAAGCTGTTGCTACTGATTCACACCGTCTTTCACAAAGAACTATTGCTTTAGAAAACGGACCTCAATCAGAAACCGACTTAATTATTCCAGGGAAGAGTTTGCAAGAATTGGCAAGAATTATTGCTGAAACAGATCCAGAAGTAAAAGTTTGCCCAGGGGATAACCAAACACTCTTTATTATTGGTAACCTTGCATTCTACTCACGCTTGCTTGACGGTAATTATCCTGACACTGATCGTTTGATCCCAACTGAAAAGACTACCAGCATCGAGTTCGACATTCCTGAATTATCAAGTGCGCTTGAACGTGCAAGTTTGTTAACACACGCTGGACGCAACAACGTTGTAACCTTGACTTTGGATGTGGAAAACCAAACTGCTAAATTATCAGGTAAATCAGCTGAAATTGGTAATGTTGAAGAAGATGTTAGCTTCAGAAATCTTGAAGGCAATAATTTGGAAATTTCATTTAACCCAGATTATATGCGCGACGCACTTAGAGCTTCTGTTACTGATTCAGTAATTATGAACTTTACCAAACCACTTCGTCCATTTATCATCAATCCTGATAAAGAAGATGTGGATTTTGTTCAATTGATTACCCCAGTAAGAACTTATTAATCAAGTACACAATATTAAGCTTCTTAAAAAGCCACCCTTTGCGGTGGCTTTTATTTTTGTATTTTTTGTTTAAAGCGTCAAAAATCGGCCTCTATAATTTTTTATTCGGCCTAGTGTGATTAGTTTATTTTCTAAAAAACCGCTAATATCGCGTTAAATAGCGTTTTAAGTTTGTTATTTTTGCTGAAAACTAATATAATTATATAGGTATAAAGGGCATTGAAGGTGAGTATTATCAAGTATTTTACAATTACAGGTGAGTACATCACTTTAGGACAATTCCTAAAGGAGGAAAGCTTTATTTCATCCGGGGGACAGGCAAAGTTTTATCTTCAAGATAATCCTGTAACTTTAAATGGAGAACTCGAACAACGACGCGGTAAAAAAATATTTGCAAATGATCGTTTGCTCGTTAATGGGCAAGAGTACGAGTTTCGGCAGGACAATTAATGTATCTTGATCATTTTACTGTGCAAAACTTTCGCAATTTAAAAAAGTTGGATGTGGATTTTGATCCTAACGTCAATATTTTTATTGGCAAAAATGCACAAGGTAAAACCAATTTACTAGAGGCAATTTATTTTTTGGCATTGACTCGTTCGCATAGAACGAATAGTGATAAAGAATTAATTGGTTTTGGTGGAGAATACACAAATTTATTAGGTCATGTGCAAAAGAGTCAAGTTGATCTGACTTTGCGAGTGTTAATTACAAAAAAAGGTAAAAAAGTGTGGATAAACCGGGTTGAACAAAGCAAGTTATCCAAATACGTTGGTCAACTGAATGCAATTTTATTTTCACCAGAGGATTTGGAGTTGATAAAGGGTGCACCAGCTTTGCGACGTAGATTTATGGATCAAGAATTTGGTCAAATTAATCCGGAATATTTATATTTTGCCAGCAAGTATCGCCAGGTGCTGATTCAAAAGAATAATTATTTAAAGCAGCTATCTAAGGGCAAGGCAAAAGATCAAGTATTTTTAGATGTCTTGTCAGATCAGTTGGCTGGTATTGCGGCAGAAGTAATTTCTCGCCGCTTTAAATTTCTTAGATATTTGAGTCATTATGCTAGCGACGCTTATGCACATATTAGCTTAGGCGGTGAAAAACTAGCTATTGCATATCATCCGTCTGTTTCAGATATCAAAGCGGATGATAGTACCGAAACAATCTATCAAAAGATTCTAGCAAGCTTTGAGCGCAACAAAGCTACAGAGATACGCAAGGGTACTACTACATCTGGTCCGCATCGTGATGATATTGAGTTTAAGCTTGATGGTAAAAATGCTCATTTATATGCTTCGCAAGGGCAGCAGCGCTCCATTGCTCTTAGCGTAAAACTAGCGGAAATTCAGCTGGTTCACCAGTTAACCGATGAATATCCGTTATTGCTGTTAGATGATGTCATGAGCGAATTGGATCATGGTCGTCAGAGTGCACTTCTTAATTACATTCATGGAAAGACCCAAACATTTATTACCACAACGGATCTAGAGGGGATTTCTTGGGAAATAATCAAGAAGCCACGCGTGTACCACATTCAATCAGGCAAAATTAATTTGGAGAAGGAGAATTAAATGGCTGATAAATCAAAAGAAAATCTTGATAAGGTCAAAAAGTATGAAAAAGAGGCCGACAAGTATAATGCCAGTCAAATCCAAGTCTTAGGTGGTCTTGAGGCTGTCCGCAAGCGTCCTGGTATGTATATCGGTTCGACTAGTTCTCAAGGATTGCACCATTTAGTGTGGGAAATTATTGATAACAGTATTGACGAACGACTTGCTGGTTTTGCTACCAAAATCGAAGTTACTATCAACGAAGATGGCAGCGTTACTGTTCAAGATGATGGTCGTGGTATTCCTGTGGATATCCAAGAAAAAACTGGTCGCCCAGCCCTTGAAACAGTATTCACTGTTCTTCACGCGGGCGGTAAATTCGGCGGTGGCGGATACAAGGTTTCAGGTGGTTTGCACGGTGTAGGTGCTTCAGTTGTTAACGCCTTATCCACAAAGCTTGATGTTACTGTTATGCGTGATGGCAAGAAGTACTTCATTGATTTCGATCACGGCCGCGTAAAGGATGAAATGAAACAAATCGGTACAGTTCCACTTAGCGAACACGGCACTATTGTTCATTTCTATCCAGATCCTGACATCTTTACTGAAACTACTGTTTTTGACGACAAGATTTTAAAGAACAGAATTCGTGAATTAGCCTTTTTGAACAAGGGCTTAACTCTTACTTTTACTGATAAGCGTAAAGATACTGCGGAAACTGATGTGTATAAGTATGAGGCGGTATCAAGGAATACGTTGCCTTTTTGAACGAGGGTCAAGAAGTATTGTTTGATGAACCTATCTATGTGGAAAGTACTTATAACGGTATTGATGTTGAAGTAGCTTTGCAATATACAAATGGCTATAAAACAACCTTAATGACCTTTGCTAACAACATTCACACTTATGAAGGTGGGATGCACGAAGCCGGATTTAAGACTGCTTTAACACGTGTTGTTAACGATTATGCACACAAGGCAAAGATCTTAAAGGATAAGGACGATAATCTTTCTGGTGAAGATATTCGTGAAGGTATGACTGCTGTTGTTTCAGTTAAGCACCCTAATCCACAATTTGAAGGTCAGACTAAGACTAAGCTTGGTAACTCAGATGCTAGAACAGCTGTCGATAAGTCATTCTCCGAAACCTTTAGCCGCTTCTTGATGGAAAACCCATCGGTTGGGCGTAAGATTGTGGAAAAAGGTCAATTAGCAGAACGTGCTAGAACTGCTGCTAAGCGTGCTCGTGAAGTAACACGTAAGAAATCTGGTTTGGAAATTGCTAACTTGCCAGGTAAGCTTGCCGACAACACAAGTAATGACCCTAACATTTCAGAATTGTTTATCGTTGAGGGTAACTCAGCCGGTGGTTCAGCAAAGCAAGGTAGATCACGTTTGACACAAGCCATCTTACCAATCAGAGGTAAGATTTTGAATGTGGAAAAAGCTTCAATGGATCGAATCTTGGCTAACCAAGAAATTAGATCTTTATTCACAGCTTTAGGCACAGGCTTCGGTGCAGATTTTGATGTTTCAAAGGCACGTTATCACAAGTTGATCATCATGACTGATGCCGATGTCGATGGTGCCCACATTAGAACACTTCTTTTGACTTTGTTCTACAACTACATGCGTCCAATGATCGACAAGGGATATGTTTATATCGCTCGTCCACCTCTGTACCAAGTTCGTCAAGGTAAGGTAGTTAAATATCTTGATACTGACGAAGAACTGCATGATTACTTAGGTAGTTTGCAACCAAGTCCAAAGCCAGTAGTTCAACGTTACAAGGGGTTAGGTGAAATGGACCCAGAACAACTTTGGGAAACTACCATGAATCCTGAAAACAGACGATTAGATCGTGTAAGCCCTGAATACGCTAGAGATGCTGATGCAGTTTTTGAACTTTTGATGGGTAATGAAGTTGCACCTAGACGTAACTTCATTGAAAAGAACGCTAAGTACGTAGAAAACTTGGATGCGTAGGAGGTTTTAAATGGACGAGAATCAAACTCAAGATCATAGAATTAGAAATGTTGATCTGACTAGCATGATGCGTAGTTCCTTCTTGGACTATGCTATGTCAGTTATTGTGGCACGTGCTTTACCTGATGTTCGTGATGGTTTAAAACCAGTACAGCGTCGTATTCTTTACGGAATGAGTGAATTGGGTGTAACGCCTGACAAGCCTTACAAGAAGAGTGCCAGAATTGTTGGTGAAGTTATGGGTAAGTTCCACCCACACGGTGACTCATCAATTTACTTGGCTATGGCTCACATGGCACAAGACTTCTCATACCGTTACATGTTGGTTGATGGACACGGTAACTTTGGTTCTGTTGACGGTGATGAACCAGCCGCAATGCGTTATACCGAAGCAAGAATGAGCAAGATTGCTGTGGAAATGCTTCGCGATATCAACAAGAACACAATTGACTGGCAAAGAAACTATGATGATACCGAAAATGAACCAGTAGTTTTGCCAGCTAGAATTCCTAACTTGCTCGTTAACGGTGCTAACGGTATCGCCGTTGGTATGACTACTAACATTCCACCTCATAACTTGAGTGAAGTTATCAGTGGTTTGCACATGTTGATGAAGAATCCTGATGCAACTACTAAGGACTTGATGAAGGCTATTCCAGGTCCAGACTTCCCAACAGGCGGAATTATCATGGGCCGTGGCGGTATCTACCGTGCTTACGAAAGCGGCAAAGGTAACATTGTTGTTCGTGCTAAGACCAACATTGAAACCGAAAAGAGTGGTCGTGAAAGAATTATCGTCAGCGAAATTCCATTTATGGTTAACAAGGCTGAATTGGTTAAAAAGATTGCTGATTTGGCTCGTGAAAAGATCATCGATGGAATTACCGGTGTTCGTGATGAATCTGACCAGACTGGTATGCGGATCACCATTGATATCCGTAGGGATGCAAGTGCCAGCGTTGTTTTGAACAATTTGTTCAAGCAAACTCAAATGCAAGCTAACTTTGGTATGAACATGGTTGCCATCGTTGACGGTGCTCCACATTACCTTACTTTGAAGCAAATGTTGCAATACTACTTGGATCACCAAGAAGATGTTGTAACTCGTAGAACTAAGTTTGAATTAGCTAAAGCTGAAGCAAGAGCACA
The DNA here is from genome assembly GCF_000615285.1 of Lactobacillus kitasatonis DSM 16761 = JCM 1039. Lineage (GTDB taxonomy): Bacteria > Bacillota > Bacilli > Lactobacillales > Lactobacillaceae > Lactobacillus > Lactobacillus kitasatonis. The sequence continues at coordinate 213,617 of NZ_BALU01000001.1, forward strand.
CATCCTCGAAGGTTTAAAGATTGCTCTAGATAATATCGATGAAATTGTCCACATTATCCGTAGCAGTCATTCAAGTGATATCGCTAAAGCAACTTTAATCAGCCGTTTCGGTCTTGATGACAAGCAATCGCAAGCTATTTTGGACATGCGTTTGGTTCGTTTGACCGGCTTGGAACGTGATAAGGTTGAAGCTGAATATAAGGACTTGCAAGCAAAGATCGCTGATTACAAGGATATTCTTGCTAAGCCAGAAAGAATCGACAAGATTATTTACGATGAATTGCTCGATATTCAAAAGCGTTTTGGTGATAAGCGTAGAACTGAAATTGGTGCTAGCGAAGTCGTTTCAATCGAAGACGAAGATTTGATTGAAAAGCAAAATATTCTTTTGACTGTAACGCATAACGGCTACATCAAGAGAATGCCTATCCAAGAATTTAAGACCCAAAACCGTGGTGGTAAGGGTATTAAAGGTATGGGTGTTCAAGATGGCGACTTTATTGAACACTTGATTTACTCAAGTACGCATGACATACTTTTGTTCTTTACCAATGCAGGTAAGGTTTACTCAAAGAAGGCCTACGAAATTCCTGAATACGGTAGAATGGCCAAGGGGTTGCCAATAGTTAACTTGCTTCAACTAGAAAAGGGCGAGAAGGTTCAAACTGTTATCAACATTCCTGAAAATGCCGATGATAATTACTTGTTCTTTATCACCAAGATGGGAACCGTAAAACGTACACACGTCAGCGAATTTTCTAACATCAGAAACAGTGGTTTGATTGCACTTACTCTTCGCGATGGGGATGAATTAAGCAACGTTTTGACCACTGATGGCAATCAAAATATTTTGATTGGTACTCACTTGGGCTACGCCGTTACCTTCAATGAAAGCGACGTTCGTGCTATGGGTAGAACCGCTGCCGGTGTTCGTGGTATTAACTTACGTGACCATGATTACGTTGTCGGTTCCGGCGTTTTGGGCAAGGATGATCAAGTCTTAGTAATTTCAGAAAAGGGTTATGGTAAACGTACCCCTGCTGCTGATTACCCAGTTAAGGGCCGTGGCGGTAAAGGTATTAAAACTGCCAACATTACCGAAAAGAATGGTCCTCTTGCCGGTGTAATTGTTGTGGATAAAGGCAAGGACATCATGGTAATTACTACGAACGGTATTATGATTCGTTTCAAGACTAAGGACGTTTCTCAAACTGGACGTAGCACAATGGGTGTTCGTTTGATTAAGGTTAACGACGACAGTAAGGTAGCAAGTTTGACCATTGTTTCAACTGAAGCTGACCAAAATCGAACTGATGCCGACGATGAATAAATAATTAAAAATACAAAAAATTCAACTTTTAAAAAAATTATCAAACTTTTTTGCGTAATAAATAGTGAGCAGTAAAAACTGCAAGGATCACGTGAAAAACTGTTTGGTAATTTTTTGTTTATATGCTAGAATTAGAAACTGCGAGTAATATTCCAATTACTCCTTGTTCTTGATTTTAGCAAGAACCATATAGTCCAAAAGGAGGTGCAATAGTCATGGCAACTACAAAGTACGAAGTAACTTACATCATTAAGCCAGATGTTGACGAAGACAGCAAGAAGGCTCTCGTAGAAAACTACGACAAGGTTATCGCTGATAACGGTGGTACTATGGTAGAATCCAAAGACTGGGGCAAGCGTCGTTTCGCATATGAAATTGATAAGTATCGTGAAGGTACTTACCACATTATGACTTTCACTGCTGACAACGCTGACGCAGTTAACGAATTTAGCCGTTTGTCAAAGATTGACAGCGCTATCTTACGTTCAATGACCGTTAAGTTAGACAAATAATTTTAATTTATTATCGATGTGATTTAGGAAAGGAAGGACATAAGTATGATTAATAGAGTTGTACTTGTTGGCCGTTTAACACGTGATCCTGAATTGCGTACTACTGGGAGCGGAATCTCGGTTGCTACGTTTACTCTTGCTGTTGACCGTCAATTTACGAATAGTCAAGGTGAGAGAGGCGCAGACTTCATTAGCTGTGTAATCTGGAGAAAGTCAGCAGAAAACTTCTGCAACTTTACCTCTAAAGGTTCATTAGTTGGTGTAGATGGCCGAATTCAAACCAGAAGTTATGATAATAAAGACGGGCAAAGAGTATATGTAACTGAAGTTGTTGTTGATAACTTCGCATTACTCGAATCACGCAAGGATCGTGAAGCCCGCGGTCAAAATGGTGGTTATACACCAAATAATGGAAATAATAGTACACCAAGTACTAACGATTTCCAAAATAATGGCGGATCACAAAACAATAATCCACAGAATAATAACAATCAAAATAATGCACAAGATCCATTCGCTGGATCAGGTGATACGATTGATATTTCTGATGATGATCTTCCATTCTAAAAATAAATTTAGGAAAGGATTCTAGAACATGGCTCAACAAAGAAGAGGTGGCCGTCGTCGTCGTAAGGTTGACTACATCGCAGCTAACCACATCGATTACGTTGACTACAAAGATGTCGATCTGTTGAAACGTTTTATCTCAGAAAGAGGTAAGATTTTACCACGTCGTGTTACTGGCACTAGTGCTAAGAACCAACGTAAAGTAGCTAATGCAATTAAGAGAGCTCGTATCATGGGCTTATTGCCATTCGTTGCTGAAGACTAATTTAGATCGAATAAAAACCAGAGGTTAGGAGATATTCTCCTAGCCTTTTTTCATATCAAATCTGAGTGAATACTTGGATTTGATTTTTTAGTTTCAACCTTTTCAATACAGGTACTTAATAAGGTATAATTGACACTGATATAGTTTACTCTTATAGGAAGGATCTTCATGAAAGATTTTTTACATAAGCTTGAATTGCCTGAGTTTATTAAGGATTCAAGACTAACAGCTTCCATGATAATCATTTTGTCACTTTCCTTACTGGGAAGCGTAATTGCAATGATTATGAATCCGTTATTCGGGTTGGCAATGGTATTGATTTTTATCCTTACCGTTGCTTTTGCAATTTATGGAACCTATATTTTGGCAGGCAATGCGAATAACTTCGCAGTCAACTTGTCTTACCGCATAAAGCGTAGTGAGCAAGAAGCAATGATCAAGATGCCTTTGGGTATTTTGCTGTATGATTCTGATCACCAAATTCAATGGGTCAATCCATACTTGCAATTGTATTTGAAGGATACGGATTTGGTAGGACATACTATTGAGGCTGTTGATCCGGACTTAAATAGGCTGCTTAATGAAGCAATTGAAGCTAAAACCTCAGAGAATCATATCGTCGATTGGGATGGACATCGCTTTGAGATGGTGGTTCAAGATAACTTGGGCGTAATTTATCTATTGGATATTACGCGCTATGCAAAAATTGAAGATAAGTATAAGGCTGAGCGTCTAGCTATTGGTCAAATCTTCATCGATAACTACGATGAATTGAGCGAAACCATGCATGATCAGGAATTGACCAGCATGAGTTCCTATGTGCAAAACACATTGAGCAATTATGCTAAGAAGTTTAAGGCCTATTTAAAACGGATTGATGAAGATCATTTCCTGTTGCTGGTTCATATGCAGGATTTGGCAGAAATGGAAAAGGACAAGTTCTCCGTTTTGGATAAGGTGCGCCAAGAAACTAGCCGTAACAATACTCCATTGACCTTATCGATGGGGATTGCCTTTGGCAGTGATTCATTATCCGAAATTGCTAACCAGGCTCAATCCAACCTAGACTTAGCACTGGGCCGAGGCGGGGATCAGGTTGTTTTGCGTCAGCCAGGTAAGGATGCCCGTTTCTACGGTGGTAAATCCAACCCAATGGAGAAACGTACTCGTGTTAGAGCGAGAATGGTTTCTCAAGCAATTAGTGAATTGTTCAAAGATGCAGATCGTGTCTTCGTAGTAGGACATCAACGTCCTGATATGGACTCTGTCGGTAGTGGTATTGGTGTAGTAAAATTGGCTCGTCTTCACGGCGTTAAAGCCAATTTCGTCCTTGATACCAATAAGACCAATTATGACGTTGGTCGTTTGGTTACTCGGATGCAACAAAAGAATCAGGATAAAGATATCTTTATCAGTCCTGAAGAGGCTTTGTCCGAGGTTACTGACAAGTCAATGTTGGTAATGGTGGACCATTCTAAGTATTCAATTACTTATTCACAACCGTTATATGACCGGTTGAAAAACAGAATTATCGTAATTGACCACCACAGACGTGGCGAGGAATTCCCAGAGAATCCAATGCTTACGTATGTTGAACCATATGCATCGTCTGCCTGTGAATTGGTTACTGAAATGATTGAATATCAACAGCCAGCTAATGGCAAGCGAGTATTGACTGATCTTGAAGCAACAGCTATGCTTGCTGGTATCGTTGTTGACTCAAAGGAATTCTCACTTAGAACTGGTACGAGAACCTTCGATGCCGCAAGTTATTTGCGTTCAATCGGTGCCGATTCAGCCGTAGTAAGCATGTTGTTAAAAGAAGACATTGATAGCTTCCTTGAACGAACTCACTTGGTCGCAACGCTCAAGATGGTTAAGCCACATATGGCCGTACTTTGTGGTCCTGATGATAAGATTATTGATCCGATCATCACCGCTCAAGCGGCCGATACTGCGCTTGATTTGGAAAATGTAGGTGCAAGCTTTGCCATTACTAGACGTAGCTCAGATACGATTGGTATTTCTGCTCGTTCAATGGGCAAGATCAATGTTCAAATTATTATGGAAAAACTCGGCGGTGGTGGACACCTTTCAAATGCGGCAACTCAGATCAAGGGTGTTACTATTGAAGAGGCAAAACAAAAATTGCTTAAAGCAATTGATGAATATGAAGAAGAAAATGATTAAAGGGGGACTCAAGAATGAAAGTTATTTTTACACAAGACGTTAGAGGTCGAGGCAAGCGTGGACAAGTTAAGGAAGTTCCAGATGGCTATGCACAAAACTATTTAATCAAGCGTGGTCTTGCCAAGGCAGCTACTAAGGGTAACATGAACACTTTGAAGCGTGTTGAAGCTAACGAAAAGGCTGCTTATGAAGCAGAAAAGGCTGAAGCCGAAAAGATTAAGGCAGAACTTGAAAAAGACAGCACTATTGTTAACTTCAAGTCAAAGGCTGGTAACGATTCTCGTTTGTTCGGTTCAATCTCAAGCAAGAAGATTGTTGAAGGCCTTGAAAAGCAATACGGTATCAAGATTGACAAGCGTAAGTTGAACCTTCCAGAACCAATCAAGACTTTGGGTTACACTAACGTTCACGTTAAGTTATTCAAGGGCGTTGAAGGAACTATTCGCGTTCACGTTACTGAACAAGACTAATTATTTTTATAAAAAGTGGTTGTGATTGATGGATAATATTGTTTCTCAACAAATTCCGCATGACTCCGACGCTGAAAAAGCCGTTCTAGGTGCGATTTTCATTGATCCAGAAGCGATTGCGGATGCTAGTGCGGTCGTTCAGCCTGAAGATTTTTATGAACGCGCAAATCAGATTATTTTCCAGGCATTGCTGGACTTGTCTGATCGTGGGGATGCAATTGATCCACTGACTCTTCAGGATGAGCTGAATAAACGTAATCAGCTTGATGATATAGGTGGCATTGGCTATGTTTCAGAATTAGCAATGTCCACGCCAACTGCGGCACACGTTAACTTTTATGCACAAATTGTGCACAGAAAGGCCTTGCTCAGAAGACTGATTTCAGCCAGTCAAAATATTATTACTAATGCCATCAATGGTTCAGACGATGTAACGGATATTCTTGATGACGCGGAAAGCGAGATCATGAATGTCTCGTCTGAGAACAACACCGGTGGCTTTAGATCAATTAAGGAAGTTGTTAACTCAACGATTAATGATATTAACAACTTGCCTGAAGATAATAATATGGTTACGGGTTTGCCAACCGGTTTCTATGAGCTAGATAAAATGACTACTGGTTTTCACGATGACGAATTGATCATTATTGCCGCTCGTCCTGGTGTTGGTAAAACTTCTTTTGCATTAAATGTGGCTCAATATGTCGGTTTACACACTGATAAATCTGTGGCGATGTTCTCACTAGAAATGAGTGGTGAACAGCTTGTACAAAGAATGTTAGCTTCTGAAGGGCTGATTGATTCACAGCATCTTAGAACTGGTCAATTAGATCAGGAAGAATGGCACAATTTGGTTATGGCGGCTGGATCACTAGCTGGCACCGAAATTTTCATTGACGATACGCCAGGTATCAAAATGAGTGAAATTCGTGCCAAGTCACGGCGACTGGCTAAAGAAAAAGGCAATTTAGGTTTAGTTGTTGTCGACTACTTGCAGCTGATTGAAGGTCCACGTAGTGAATCACGGCAACAAGAAGTTTCCGCAATTTCTAGACAACTTAAGAAGCTTGCTAAGGAGCTTCACGTACCTGTCATTGCCCTTTCACAGTTGTCACGGTCAGTTGAGCAGCGTCAAGATAAACGACCTGTATTGTCCGATATTCGTGAATCTGGGTCAATTGAACAGGATGCCGATATTGTTTCGTTCCTTTATCGTGACGACTACTATCGTGATGAACCCGAAGATGGTGAAAATAGCGGTAGCAGTAGTGAAGTCGGAGCAGAAGACGATAATGGTGAAGTTGAAGTAATTATTGAAAAGAACCGTTCAGGTAGTCGTGGGACTGTTAAATTAATGTTCTCGAAGCCATATAACCGCTTCTCAAACCTTGATTATGCTCATGATGATCCTGATGGCAATTAAGCACATGTTAAAAGCATGTGCTTTTTTATTTATTAAGAGCATTCAAAATCCGAATATTAAGTGATGAACGTTGATATTACAGTAAATATAAAATAAATATCAGAACAATAGTCATAAATATAAATAATATAATTCGCATTTTATATTGAAATCTAGCATTTATTCTGTTATACCTATTTATGTGATGAAACCTATTAATTAATTTTTTGGAGGAATTTCAGGTTTATGAAGTTTAAAAAAGTATTAGTTGGAGCTTTAGCAGTTTTAGCTACTGTTTCACTTGCGGCATGTTCGAACAATAAAAAGAGTAGTTCGTCTTCATCAAATGAACCAAAAGAATTGAATGTCGAATTCGTACCAAGTACTCAAGCTAACAAGATGGAAGCTAAGGCCAAGCCACTTGGAACGCTTTTACAAAAGCAATTGCATATTCCAGTTCACGTAACAGTTTCTACAGACTACAGTGGTTTGGTTGAAGCTATGTCATCTAAGAAAGTTGACGTTGGTTTTATGCCACCATATTCTTACATTCTTGCTCATAAACGTGGAATTGCGGACGTACTTTTACAAGCTGAACGTTACGGCTATGATGAACCATCTGGTAAGATGAACCACACTTTGATGCACAAATACCGCGGTATGATCGTGGTTAAGAAGGGTTCTAAAATCAAGTCATGGAAGGACCTTAAAGGTAAAAAGATTGCTATCGGTGATCCAAGTTCTTCATCCGGTTACGTTTACCCAGTTGCAGAACTTTACAAGAAGGGCTTAAACGTTACCAAGGAATGTAAGCTTGTTAACATCAAGGGTGACGACCAAGAAGTTCTTTCAGTATTGAACGGCGACGTCGATGCCGCATTTGTCTTCTCAGATGCACGTAACATCGCAGCTCAAGACGATAAGAAGGCCATGACTGACGTTGTGCCAATCTACTTCACTAAGTGGATTCCTAACGACATCATCGCAGTTAGAAAAGACATGCCTAAGAAGTTTAGAGCTAAACTTTCTAAGGCATTCAAGAATATTGCAAAGTCTAAGAAGGGTAAGCAAATCATTGAAAGTATTTACAACCATTATGGCTATGTAAGTGCCAAAGACTCAGACTTCGATGGCTTGCGTCAATACCAAAAGATTGTTAACAAAGCTACTGGCGGCAGTAGTAATAATAACTAAAGTTGATTATTAAAAAGACCTGCTTTTTTAAAAGCAGGTTATTTTTTTGCTAAAAGCCATCTGAAATCGGTTAAAATATAAGTAACAATCAAAGGAGAAAGATTATGAAAATTGCTGTTTTAACCGATAGCTCAGCTTACTTAACTAAAGAGCAACAAGAAAAGTATCATATCGATGTTTTGCCTATTCCAATTATCTGGGGTGATAAGACTTACCGTGATATGGTTGATATCGGCTTTGAAGAGTTTTATCAAAAATTAGCTAATGAAAAAGAATTGCCTACAACTTCACAGCCTTCCCCAGGTGACTTGCAAAGAAGAATAGATGAATATGTAGAGCAAGGCTACACTGATGTGATTGTAATTACCTTGTCTAGTGGTATTTCCAGTTATTACTCTACAGTGCAAAGTATTGCTAAAGACGAAGATAGAATCAAGATTCATCCATTTGATAGCAAAATCACCTGTGCTGGTGAGGCCGATTATGCGATGCTCGCAGGACGCCTTGTCGAGGCTGGAGCGGACATAGATCTAATCATGCATGATTTATCTGACTTGCAGAAAACGATGGATGTGCGCTTTATGGTGGACGATTTGAGCCATTTGAAGAGAACAGGTCGACTTTCTAACGCTGCCAGCTTTGTGGGAACATTGTTCAAAATTAAGCCAATTCTTTCAATGGATGTGCAAGATGAAGGTAAGATCTCTGCAATTGCTAAGGAAAGACAAACTAAACGTGCATATAAGCATGTGCAAAATGATTTTGACAATCTAACTAAGAACATGCCATACAATATTCAATGCACAATTTTTGATTCACTTGATCCTGATAAGAAAGAAGAATGGATTGAAGATTATCGTGCTAAGTTCCCTAGATATAAGTTCGATGAAAGTATTATTGGGCCGGTAGTTGGTGTCCATGTAGGACAGGGAACAATGGCAATGATTTGGTGTCGTGATCTTGATGACTACTTTGATAAAAATGGTAAGCCAATTGAAGAAATCAATTCTGAAGAAGTTGTAGATAAAGCGTAAGTAAATAAAATTAATTACATACATATGAAAGCCTTTACACATAAAGGCTTTTTTCTTTATAATATTATCAGCACAAAAACTATTCGGAGATAAAAATATACAAGAAAAGGATGAGAAAATGGCAGAAAAGAAATATGTCGGCAGTATCGAAGCCGGTGGTACAAAATTTATCGTAGCAGTTCAAGACGTTGAAACAGGCAAGGAAGTTGCTCGCGACAGAATTCCTACTACAACTAATAAAGAAACTTTACAAAAGACAGCTGATTTCTTTAAGAAGCACCCAGTTGATGCATTGGGTATCGGTACTTTTGGTCCAATCGACATCAACCCTAAGTCACGCACTTATGGTTACATTTTGGACACTCCTAAGCCAGGCTGGTCAGGCACTAACGTTAAGGGCTTCTTTGAAAAAGAACTTGGCATTCCAGTTGCAATGACGACTGACGTTAACGCATCTTGTTACGGTGAGTACGTTGCCCGTGGCCGGGATGATTCAAAGAGTTACTTCTACGCAACTGTTGGTACTGGTGTTGGTGCAGGTATTGTTCAAGCAGGTAAGCTTCTTGGTTTGAACAACCACCCAGAAATGGGTCACATGCTCGTTCGTCGTTATCCTGGTGATGACTACAAGGGTCACTGCCCATTTCACAACGACGCCTGTGTTGAAGGTATGGCAGCTGGTCCAAGTCTTGAAGGCAGAACCGGTATCCCTGGTGAAAAGCTTTCACGTGATAACAAGGTCTTCACTTATTCTGCATACTACATCGCACAAATGCTCTTCAATGTTTACATGACTGCTCGTCCAGATGTAATGGTTGTTGGTGGTTCTGTATTAAATGAAGATGACCTTGTTAAGGTTAGAAAGTTCTTCAATGAATTTAACAACAACTATATCGCAACTCCAGATTTGGACAAGTTAATCGTTCGTCCAGCCGTTGCCAACAACGGTTCCGCAACTCTTGGTGACTTTGAATTAGCTAAGAATTTACTCAAATAAAAATACACGCTTTGATCAATAAAGCAATGAAAAAGACTCAGCACGTTAAGAAAGACGTAAGCTGGGTCTTTTTTGACGTAATTAGGGGTAAATCAGCGTAGTATTAACTATAGAACGTATCACGTTATTAACGAAAGGAGCCGCTTATGAGTAATATGGATAGTGGCTTAAAAGACAAAATAATTGGCAAGGCTAAAGAAGTTGAAGGTAAATTAACCGGAGACAAGTCGCGTGAAGTAGAAGGCAAGGCGCAAAAGACAAAAGGTAAAGTGAAGGCTAAGGCCAAACAGGTAAAAGATGATATAGAGGCAGACCACCAAATCGATGAAGACTGCTAATAGGATTATCCTTGAAGAAATTAATTTAGTTAGAAACATGGTGATCCTATGATATATTGGCTTGGGGTTTTAATCGTCGGAGCTATAATAGGACTGCTTGCCGGTGTCATAACCGGTAGGGGTGGTTCAATGGGCTTTCTTGCAAATATCTTAGCAGGACTTGTTGGCTCAACGCTAGGTCAAGCACTCTTTGGCGCCTGGGGACCGCAAATGGCGGGGATGGCAATAGTGCCATCGGTACTAGGGGCAGTTATCTTGGTATTAGTGGTCTCATTTGTTTTGGGATTCTTCAATCGAAAAAATGTATAAGAAATAATAAAAGCATGCGTAAGCATGCTTTTGTTTCATGTGAAACTATTTATTCTCATTCTTTTGTTCACGTTCTTTATCATCTTTGAAGCGCTGTTTAATTTCTTCTGGTAAGATGCTTGGCACAGTTTTATCGTAAAATTCAAAGAAGATAGGAGCCTTGTTCGAGTCGTTACTCTTAGGATATAAAGCAAAATCAGTTTCGTTGAATGGCAAGCTGATATTACCGCGAATCGCATTAAGAATTTCTCCGACCATGTGTAAAACATATTTACGTGTTTCTGGGGTTAAGGCCATAATTACGCGGCTGAATCTTACAGTTCCCAGCAATTTGTTAGCAGTAATTTGGAACATATCGGTAATATTTAATTCGTCGAATGCTTGAAACAATGCGTCCCATAATTCACCACGTTGTTCATTGGGAATAGTGTGATTAAAATCAATAAGGGAATGTCGCAGCGATCTTGCACCTGATGTAAGACCTTCAGCTAAAACAAAACTATCTCGTCCAACACTCCAGCGACGAGGATCGTGTTGTTGGATCATTGGTGCAGTACTTTTAACAATTAATACTCGTTCTGGGTGGTCTAACATAGTGCCAATAATTGAAGATTCTGGTAGATAAGTCTTCATCTTAGGAAGTGCTCTAACAAAGCCGGGTGAACGCCATACTTGATGGAAAAATCCTGGGCCGTCAAAACTGAGTGCTTTGATAATGCGTTTTTGCAAGGAAGGTTCTGCCACACTTAAAGCATATTCTGCGTAATTGCCGCCTTTTGAGTGTCCAGCTAAGTAGATCTTGTCGTCAGGATATTTGGCCGCAATTTCTTTAAGATAATTTGCCGCCACATCTTGACCATAAACCTTAGGCATGTAGTTCATATTCATATCTTCATTCCAGCCGATAATTGAACTGTCGGTGCCGCGATAGACAATTAAAATAGTTGTTGCATCTAACCGAAAAGTTGCAGCGGTAAATTGAAGTGGATATGGGTCTTTTTCCAGCCTATTAGTCCAATTCAATATTTTAATATTACCTAAACGTGGACTTTTTGGAAGAAGTAATACTTGAGCGCCAGTTTCATCATGCATTTGTACTTGAAAAGAAGGAAGAACGCGAAATTTTTCCGCTACTTCGCTTAGAGTGTGTCCTTTAGCTGATTTATCTACAGGGAGATAGATAAATGAGGCGAAGAGTGATGCATCTACACTGTTGAATGGCTTCTCTTTAAATGATAAATCTCCTCGCCAACGTAAATAGTCAAGAGTTCCTGCCATAAAGTCATCCTTTCATGGTTAATAATGACATTTTACTAATTATTACTCTAAAAATAAATGTTATAAGCCACCGCGTGTGTAACTGATTTTTCGAATATCAGGATATTTGCGTAAAGTCATGATGATTTGATTTTCGTCAATTTTATTGTTGATAACGCCATCGACATAAAGAACGATCTTTTTATCGCTGACATCGAGAATCTTGATTGAAATATTTTCAACTTTATTATTTTCTGGCTCTTGCTTTATTTGTGGCAAAACATCTGGTTTATTGATAGCATCTATCAAAATGTCGAAGCGAATGTGTGGTGTAAGTTTATCAACGATTTCGTCATCATGAAAGAATAGTTGAATGATGAAAAGCAGGGCTGTTGATAAGATGCCGATGAAGGAAATACCGGTGACAATTTGGGCGGCAATTCCTGAAGGGTCGAGTGAAAGATCGTGCATGTTGAGCAGATCGGTGAAGCCGAATTTAGATACGATTATGAACAAGGCGGAAGCAATAGCAACTACAATGTGCGTTCTGACACCTGCAGTTTTTTCTTTGGATAGCTCGTTCATAGCCGATTAGGGCACCACAAAAGGTGGCGACGAGAATCCTGAGCAGCCAATCTAGTTCAGTTGTAATGGAAGCGAATGTCTACATAAAATCACCTCTTGAATGACCAACACTTTTAGTTCCATTCAAACGTAAATAGCCTTATTTGATAGTTTTGAAGATTTTTTTGAATTTTTTTCAAAAAAGGGTTGCACAACTCCCATCTATATGGTTTAATAAATACTGTTGTCGATGAGATAACAAATGAGTTGCTGACTTAGCTCAGTTGGCAGAGCACGTCACTAGTAATGATGAGGTCGGAGGTTCGAATCCTCTAGTCAGCATTATAAAGATTCATTTAGATTGATTAACCTTGATTTATCAACGTTTTACGAAGGTAAGTTGAGGTTAATTTTTTTGCGTAAAGAAAAATGATGCACACTAAGTGCACGCAGTTAAATTTTTAAAGTGCAATTTTTGCACACGGTGTTAAGAGCGGAATAATGTAATGATAAAGATCATGGTCATGTAGACCATGATCTTTTTACTTTTTAAAGAAAAAAATAAAGATGTATTGACAGTTAGATTCAAATATTACAAAATAACATTCAAATGTAGATTTGAATGTTATTTGGAGGAAATCGAAATAAAATGTTAAAAACTATTATTACCAGTGCAATCACATATAGTAGTACCGCTATAGATTTATTAATAATTTTGATGCTCTTCTTTGCCAAAATTAAAGACAAAAAAGGTATTAGAGACATTTATATAGGACAATTCCTTGGATCTGATGTTCTAATATTAGTTAGTTTATTCTTTGCTTTTATATTGCACTATGTTCCTGATAAGCGGTTATTAGGACTACTTGGAATAATCCCTATATTTTTAGGATTAAAGGCTTTAATTTTTGGTGACTCCGATGGTGAAAAGATGGCCAATAAGGAACTGAATAGTAATAATAAAATGAATTTAATAAGAACTCTTATGTTCATTACTATCGTAAGTTGTGGGGCTGATAATATTGGACTATTTGTACCTTACTTCATTAGTTTGACACCATTGAATTTAGTGATAACCTTGATTGTATTTTTGATAATGATTTTCTTGTTAGTTTTTGTTGCTCAAAAGATGGCTAATGTTCCTACTATAGGTGCGGTTCTTGAAAAATATAGTCGTTGGTTCATAGGATTCGTCTATATTTTTATTGGCGGTTCTGTTTTAATTGAAAATGGATCAATTCAATTTATAATTAATTTATTCAAATAATGAGTGAGGTAAACTTATGGGCGTTTTAGATAAAGCTGATATCACTTGTGACCAAACATTAGTAGAAACAGATAAAGTGATAAAAGTTTCAGACTTTCTTGGCAAACCAAATATAAAGAAATACTTTTATGCATTATCTAAGATTTCTGATGAAAAGAAATTAAAAATCGTTTTTTCATTGATTGCACAAGAATCACTCTGTGTTTGTGATATTGCATATATTTTGGATTGTAGTATTGCTACTGCTTCACACCATTTAAGAAAGCTTTACGACGAGAATATTTTAGGTCGTGAAAAAAGAGGGAAAATGGCGTACTACTTTATTAAGGATGATGATTTGAAAGAATTATTTGCTCAACTTAATAAATAAGATTGTAATTAATATTTTTACAAAATGGGTTGTTTTGTTCGAAAAATCGAGATAGAACGTATTTTATATTAATAAACTTTACTAAAGAGGTTAGTAATAGAACTACATTGTATGTAGCATTTACCAGTATGCTGGTAAATTTAGCTATTAATTCATAAGTAGCTCTAGAAAATCTTAATAATTAAGCCAAAAAAACAAGTTGATTTTCAACTTGGTTACGCGTGGTGCTAGTTAAATCGTTCTAGACAATATGCCATATTATAAGCTAAAATGGCAACTCCGAGTCTCTCTTGAAAACCTGCTAAACTTCTAGCTCGATTATTTTCAGCGTTGTAGTAAGACAAAAGCGAAAAATCACTCTCGATGGTCCTTCTGAGTGTTATTAAATAGTGCTTATTGTGCTTTTGAGCATTCTTCATATTTTTACGATATGGTGTCCAAAGCATATAGCTCATTTGCTCGACAATTGCGAATTGGCTGACAGACTGGCACAGGAAAGCTATCAATAATCAAAATGTCGCCTGACAGATCTACTTCCTCATTAAGGCCATGTCGAATTAAATAGATCAATGGCAAAGGCATGTGTGCTCTGCGATTGAAGCGAGAGTGAGATAAATTAACAAGCTTTTCACAAAATCTTCTTTGAGATTCAATGCCCAATGAAGCCTGCCAAATAAGTAAGGCCAGAATAGAACTGTCAGATATTTTACATCGATTGATATTCCGTCTTTGCTTTAATGCATCTGGGACATAAAGTTTGTAT